>NZ_JBMOSL010000010.1:0-112766 GCF_049315965.1 Brevundimonas sp. NPDC058933 | reverse complement strand
GCTCACGATCCCGTTATCTCCTCTCAGCGAGGATTCATGATCTCGCGTTTCCCTTCTGAAGGATAAAAAACTATGCGCATCACCGCTCTGATCGCCGCTTCGGCCGCTGCTCTGGCTCTGGCCGCTTGCCAACCCGCCGCCACCGACAAGGTTGAAGACGCCGCTGCCGACGCCACCGACGCCGCTGCAACCGCCACGGACGCTGCTGCGACCGCCGACGCCGCTGCCACCGACGCCGCTGCCGCCGCTGGCGAAGCTGCCGCCGCTGCTCCGGCCGCCGCTGCTGAAGCCGCTGCTGCTGCTCCGGCTGCTGACGCCGCCGCTGCTCCGGCCGCTCCGGCTGCCGCTCACTAAGACTTACGTCTTGGATCGCGGCCCTACGGGTCGCGATGCGGAAAGGGGTCGTCTTCGGACGGCCCCTTTTTTCGTGCACGCTATCCCGCCACGCGCGAGGCCGCTAAAGCCCCGCCATGTCCGATGAAGCCCCCGCCAACGTAAACGACACCGCCTCCCCCCAGTTGTTCTGGGCCGAGGACGGCTCGCCCCGTTCCGGCCGATTCGGCGACGTCTATTTCTCCAAGGACGACGGCCTGGCCGAGACCCGCGCCGTCTTCCTCGAAGGCTGCGGCCTGCCGGACGCCTGGGCCGACCGCGCCGACTTCACCGTGGCTGAACTGGGCTTCGGCACCGGGCTGAACATCGTGGCCCTGCTGGACCTGTGGCGGCGCTCCCGGCCCGTTGACGGCCGCCTGCACGTCTTCACCATAGAGGGCTTTCCCCTGACCCGCGACGAGGCCGCCCGCGCCGTTGCAGCCTGGCCCGAACTGGCCGAGACGGCGAACGCCCTGCTGTCCGCCTGGCCACAGGGCACGCCCGGCTTCCACCGGCTCGACCTGCCGCAGTGGAACGCCAGCATCGACCTGGCCGTCGGCGACGCCGAATGGGCGCTGAGCCAATGGTCCGGCCCCGCCGACGCCTGGTTCCTCGACGGCTTCTCGCCCGCGCTCAACCCCGGCATGTGGACGCCGCACGTCATGGCGCTGATCGCCGCCCGGTCGTCCCCGGGGGCGAGGGTCGCCACCTTCACCGTCGCTGGCGCCGTGCGGCGCGGATTGGCGGATCAGGGCTTCGTCGTCGAGAAGAAACCCGGCCACGGGCGCAAGCGAGAACGCCTGGAGGCGCACCTGCCCTCGCCGCCCCCCGCTGTCGCCAGGCCGCCCCACGTCGCCGTCATCGGCGCCGGGATCGCCGGAGCCTCGGTGGCCCGCGCCCTCATCGCCGGCGGCGCCCGCGTCACCGTGGTCGAGGCCGAGAAATCCGGCGCCGGCGGATCGGGCTTTCCCGCCGCTCTGGTCACGCCCCGCCTCGACGCCGGCGACGCCATGATCGCCGGCTTCCACGCCCAGGCTCTGGAACGCGCCCGCGACCTCTATGCCGTCCTGCCCGGCGCGGTGATAGCCGAGGGCGTGCTGCAACTGGAACAGGCCCCGCGCGATGCGGCGCGCTTCGACAAGATCGCCGGCCAGACCCTCTGGCCTGCGGGCGCCATGAGCCGGCTCGACCGCGAGACCGCCTCGCGCCATCTGGACGAGCCGGTCATGGCCGGCGCCCTGCACATGGGCGGGGCGCTGGCCCTGCGTCCCGCGGCGGTGCTGGAATCCTGGCTGGTCGGCGCTGAACGTGTGACCGCCAGCGTCGCCTCGATCCAGCCGCGAGAGGGGGGAGGCTGGCGCCTGGGCCATGCTTCGGGTCGAGACCTGCTGGAGGCCGACGTCGTCGTTGTGACCGCCGGCTGGGGCGCCGCGACGTTGCACCGCGAACTGGCGCTGTCGCCTGTCTCAGGCCAGGCTGACTGGATCGACGGACCGACGACCTCGCCTGTGGCCTGGGGCGGATATGCCGTGCCCACAGGCAGCGGCCTGCTGTTCGGCGCCACCCACGACCGGGGCAAGACCGACGTCACGCCGGACGATCAGGCTTCTGCCCGCAACCGCGACACCCTGACGTCCGCGCTGCCGTGTCTGGCCGCCCGTGTCGAGGCTGCCGGACCGTCGCAGAGTCGCACAGCCGTGCGCGCCACCACGCCCGATCGCCTGCCCTTGGCCGGCCGCCTGAGCCAGACCGGCCTCTACGTCTTGACCGGTCTGGGATCGCGCGGCTTCTGCGTGGCTCCCCTGCTTGGCGACCATCTGGCGGCTCTCATCCTGGACCAGCCGTCGCCGCTTCCCATGGTCTTTGCGCAAAGGCTGGACGCCCTGCGTTTCGCGCCGCAACCAACATCGGCTTCCATCTCTTAGACAGGCGCGGTTCATTATCCCGGAGATAAGCTGCGCCGCAGAGCCTGCACGGAGCCCTCAATGTCGCGCCTCTTCTCCCCCCTCGCCCTCATCGCAGCTGGCGTCGCCGTCCTTTCGGGATGCGCGCCGACAACCTCGAGCCCGCCGGCAGAGGGCGCCAGTTCGGCGCGACAATGCCTCTTCCAGGATCAAGTCTCGAGTTTCCGGGTCCGCAACGACACCATCTACCTGCGCGGCTCGGGCAAGAGCGTGTTCCAGTTGCAAGCGGCTGGCTATTGCCGCGACCTTGAGAACGCCATGGGCCTGGCCTTCCTGCCCCAGGACGGTTTGAGCCGGATGTGTACGGGCGACTGGACCATGATCGTGCCGTCCGGAACGACGCCCCCGGTCACGCCGTGCCGTGTCCGCGTCGTCAAGCGCCTGAGCGACGCCGAGATCGCCGCCTTGCCGGAACGCGACCGCCCCTGACGGCCATCCGGGAAGAAAATTCGACCGTATTACTTCGCGGTAATGCTGGCAGGCTAGGTTTGAGAACGCCTCGCTGAAACGCTAAGAAGCCTGGCTATCCAACTCGTGTCCGGCGCCGGACAGAAGGTTCGCGCCCTCCCTGCACCGACCCTTTCAAGGATCTCCGCACGTGGCGAATTCCCTGCCTTTCCCGAGCGCCGTCCCGGCCCTGCTTCTGGCTGCAGCCGCGGCCCTGACGCTTTCCGCCTGCGGCAGCCATGGGGACGACAAGTCCAAGGCCGGGAACAAGGCTGCGGGCGTGTCGCGTCAGACCGTCAGCGCCGCCACGGCGATCGAACAGGCTCTCCCGCGCGTCATCGTCGCCTCGGGCACGGTGTCAGCATGGGAAGAGGTGCCGGTCGGCGCCGAGACTGGGGGCCTGACGGCCGTCGGCGTCTTTGTCGACGAAGGGTCCTACGTTCGCCAGGGCCAGGTCCTGGTCAAGCTGAACGACGCCCTGTTGCAGGCCCAGCTGCGCCAGCAGCAGGCCGGCGTGCAGACCGCCGAGGCCAACGCCGCCCGCGACGACGCCGCCCTGGGTCGCGCCCAGGAGTTGAAGGAACGCGGCTTCCTCAGCCAGGCCTCGCTGGACACCGCCCTGGCGAACCAGCGCGCCTCCCAGGCCAATCTCGCCTCCGCCCGCGCCGCCTTGTCCGAGACGCGCACCCGCCTGGCCCAGAGCGAGATCAAGGCGCCGGTTTCGGGCCTGATCATCAGCCGCAACGTCACGCGCGGTCAGATCGTGGAAGCCGGGACCCAGCTGTTCCGCATGGTCCGCGACGGCCGTCTGGAGCTGGACGCCCAGGTGCCGGAGACCGACCTGCCCGCACTGCGCGCCGGCCAGACCGCCACCATCACCTCGACCGAAGGCGTCGCCACCAGCGGTACGATCCGCATCGTCACGCCTGAGGTCGACGCCGAGACCCGCCTCGGCCTGGCCCGCATCAGCCTGTCGCCGGGCAGCGGCCTCAAGCCAGGCATGTTCGCTCGCGCCTCCATCACCGCCGGGGCCCAGCCGACGACCGTCGTGCCGACCGGCGCGGTTCTCTATCGCAACAACAAGTCTGGCGTCTTCGTGCTGGACGCCCAGTCCGCCGCCCATTTCCGGCCCGTGACGGTGCTGTCGCGTCAGGACGACCAGACCTCGGTCAGCGGGATCGAGCCCGGCGTCCGTGTCGTGGTCCAGGGCGCCGGCTTCCTGAACGAGGGTGACAAGGTGACCATCGCCGCCGCGCCCGCCGCCTCCTCCGCCGCCGCACCTGCGGCGGTCAGGCCGGCCGCGAAGTAAGGCCCGGCCATGAACAACATCTCCTCCTGGGCCATCAAGAATCCCATTCCCATCATCCTGCTGTTCGTGCTGCTGACCCTCGGCGGCGTGACCGGTTTCATGGGGATGCGGATCAACAACAACCCCGACATCGACTTCCCCATCGTCGCCGTCAGCGCCGCCCGCCCCGGCGCGGCGCCCGCCGAAATGGAAGTCCAGGTCACCCGGGTCATCGAGGACTCGATCGCGGGTCTGTCGGGCGTGCGCCACATCTATTCCAACGTCACCGACGGCGTGTCCTCGACCACCATAGAGTTCGAGCTGGGCACCGACACGGAGCGCGCCACCAACGACGTCCGCAACGCCATGAGCGGCGTGCGCGGCTCGCTGCCTCAGGACATGCAGGAACCGACGGTTCAGCGCATCGACATCACCGGCGACGCCCTGATCACCTATGTCGTGCGCTCGCCCACGATGACGCCGGAACAGATCAGCTGGTTCATCGACAACGAAATGAGCCGGGCCCTGCTGGCGCTGGGCGGCGTCGGCGAGGTCAACCGTTCAGGCGGCGTCGATCGCGAAATCCGGGTCGAACTGGACCCCCAGCGCCTGTCCGCCTACGGCGTCACCGCCGCCGAGGTCAGCCAGGCCCTGAACAACGTCAACAACAACCTGCCCGGCGGCCGCGTCACCGTGGCCGGATCGGAACGCGCCGTCCGAACCCTGGGCGCCGCCGGCTCGGTCGACCAGCTCCGCGCGACCCTCATCCCCTTGGGCGGCGGCAAGAGCGTCCGCCTGGGCGACCTGGGCGCCGTCGTCGACAAGTGGGGCGAACCGCGCCGTCTGGCCCGCTACAACGGGCAGGAAGCGGTCACCTTCAACTTCCTGCGCTCGCGTGAGGCCAGCGAGGTCAAGGTCGCGGAAAAGGTCCGCGAGGAAGTCGCCAAGATCGATGAAGCCCACCCGGAACTGACCATCGAACAGGTCACCTCCAGCGTCCAGTATATCGAGGAAAGCTATCTGGCCTCGCTGGAAGCCCTGCTGCTGGGCGCCGTGCTCGCGGTCATCGTCGTCTTCATCTTCCTGCGCGACTGGCGCGCGACCCTGATCGCGGCCACGGCCATGCCGATGTCGCTGATCCCGACCTTCGCCCTGCTCGGGCCGATGGATCAGTCGCTGAATGTCGTGACCCTGCTGGCCCTGTCCCTGACCATCGGCATCCTGGTCGATGACGCCATCGTCGAGATCGAGAACATCGTCCGCCACATGCGCGACGGCAAACCACCCTATGACGCCGCCTTCGAGGCTGCGGACGAGATCGGTCTGGCCGTCGTGGCGACGACCGGCACCATCATCGCCGTCTTCGCGCCGGTCGGCTTCATGCCCGGCATCATCGGCCAGTTCTTCAAGGCCTTCGCCCTGGCCGCCTGCATCAGCGTCTTCTTCTCGCTGGTGGTGGCGCGGACGCTGACACCGCTGATGGCGGCCTATCTGCTGAAGCACACCAAGCACGAGGACAAGGACCCCTTCTGGATGAAGGGCTATCTGCGCGCCCTGCACTGGTGCCTGGGCAACCGCTGGAAGGTGTTCGTCATGGGCGCGCTCTTCCTGGTCGGCTCGGTCGGCCTGTCGGTCGTCTCCAAGATGTCGTTCGAGTTCATGTCGCCCGGCGACGAGAGCCGCGCCGCCTTCCAGATCGAACTGCCGCCGGGTTCGACCCTGCGCCAGACCGACGCCGTGGTGCAGCAGGTGACGCAGAAGCTCAACGCTCGGCCAGAAGTCACCTCCGTCTACGCCGCCATCGGCGGTCAGGACGTGGGTCAGGCCAACGTCTATGCCGATCTGGTTCCCAAGGGCGAGCGCGCGCTCAGCCAGCAAGCCTTTGCGCGGGTCCTGGTCGATGAAATGAAACAGATCCCGGGCGCGCGCATCAGGGCCGGCATCGCCCAGCAGGGCGGCGGACCCAGCGACGGCACCAGCTACACCTTCTCCATCCTCGGCGACGATCCCGTGGCCCTGGAAGCCGCAGCCCGCAAGGTCGAGGAAGAGATGCGCGGCGTGCCGGGTCTGGCCAATGTGGTCAACACCGCCGCCATCGCCCGTCCGGAAATCCTGGTCAGCCCGCGCCCGGACGAGGCCGCCCTGCTGGGCGTCTCAGCCGGTTCGATCTCGCAGGCCGTGCGCGTCGCCACTATCGGCGACATCGAGCAGAACCTGCCCAAGTACAACCTGGGCGACCGCCAGATTCCGATCCGGCTGCAACTGACCGAAGCCGCCCGCGAAGACCTGAACGTGCTGGAAAACCTGCGCGTCCCGACCGCCTCCGGCGCCTCGGTGCCGCTCAGCGCCGTGGCCGACATCGAGTTCGGCGCCGGTCCGGCCACCGTCAGTCGTCAGGATCGCTCGCGCATCGCCTCGATCACGGCCGAGCTGGACGGCATCACCACGGGCGCGGCAGGTCAGGCCGTCAATCGCCTGCCCTCGGTCAAGAACCTGCCTGCCGGCGTGCGTCAGGTGCCGGCTGGCGACGCCGAGTTCATCCAGGAAATGCTGGTCGGCTTCGGGATCGCCTTCATCTCCGGCATCCTGCTGATGTATGCGGTTCTGACCCTGCTGTTCAAAAGCTTCGCCTATCCGGTCACCATCATGGCCGCCCTGCCCCTGGCCATCGGCGGCGCCTTCATCGGCCTGGTGATCGGCGGCAAGAGCTTCTCGATGTCGGCCCTGATCGGGGTGCTGATGCTGATGGGGATCGCGGCCAAGAACTCCATCCTGCTGGTGGACTACATCATCATCGCCGAGAAGGAGGGCGGCATGAGCCGTCGCGAGGCCATCATGGACGCCGCCCACAAGCGGGCGCGCCCCATCCTGATGACCACCTTCGCCATGGGGGCCGGCATGGTGCCCATCGCCATGGGCATCGGCGCCGACGTCGAGTTCCGTTCCCCCATGGCCATCGCCGTGCTGGGCGGTCTGATCTCCTCGACCTTCCTGTCGCTGCTCTACATTCCGGCCATCTTCACCATCGTCGACGACATCGCCGGTTTCGGCCGTCGCCAACTCGGCCGGATGTTTGCAGGGCAACGCAAGCTGGCCGACGGCAGCCGTCCCGCCGAACCCGCCGCCCTTCCCGACTAGAACAGCGCAAGCCTTCATATCCTGGCCCCCGGGGAGCGATCTCCGGGGGCTTTTTCGTGGCCGCCGCCGTCTCGGCCGCCTAACCGCCCGATCTCTTGGCGATTGACATTCGACCAAAGAAAAAGGCGGCCCGGATGGCTCCGGACCGCCTTCTCTTTTCGCCCTTAAAGGCGAAGGTCGATCAGTATTTGACGCGCAGGGTGGCGCCATAGGTGCGCGGCTGGCCCAGGAAGGCGTTGTAGGTCTGGGTGTCCAGCGCCGGGTTGTAGAAGGTCCCGTTCGGCTGAATCGTCGTCTGGAAGGCGGAGCCTTGCAGCGGCGCGTTGATGGCCACCTGCTTGTATTCCTCGTCCGTCAGGTTCTGGGCCCAGAGGTCCAGGTTCCAGCGGTCGTCTTCGGCACCCAGGGTGACGCGGCCGTTCACCAGGGTGAAGGCGTCCTGCATCTTGTAGGGCAGCAGGTCCGAGCCGGTGTTGTATTCCGTCGAATACTTGGCCGACAGGTTGAAGCCGACCTTCAGGCCCGCCCCGATCGAACGGTTGAAGGCCACCGAGCCCGTCGCCGACCATTCCGGGGCGAAGGACGCCCGCGCCCCCGGCAGCAGGGACAGCTGCGGGAAGTTGCCGGGGTTGGTCATGTCGGCCGCGGTGAAGTCGCCGTACTTGGTGTCGGTGTAGGTCAGGCCGCTGGTGAACGACAGGCCCTCGATCGGGGTGAACCAGACGAAGTCGGCGTCGAAGCCCTGCGACTTCAGCTCGGGAATGGATTCGACCACAAAGGCCGTGCCCAGGAAGGTGTTGAGCTGGAAGTCGTCGAACGTCTGATGGAAGTAGGTGATGTTCAGCAGGACGGTGCGGTCGAACAGGGTGTTCTTCAGGCCCAGCTCATAGCTGTCGACGGTTTCAGCCGGGAAGTAGAGCGAGGCCGTCGGCGTGATCCCGTTCTGCACCCGGTCCAGATTATAGCCGAACGACTTGTAGCCGTGGGCGTAGGACCCGTAGGCCATGACGCTGTCGTTGAGGCGATAGCTGGCCTTGATCGTGCCGGTAAACTCGCCGCCCGTGTTCTCTTCCGACAGACGGCGATTGTCATAGAGAGGGTTGGCCCAAGGCAGACAGATGTTGCCGATCAGGCGCGGACCGACCGTCGTGCCGAACACGCCCTGGATGGCCGCAGCATTGGCCAGGGTCCCGCCGCAGGCGGCGCCGTTCGTCCCGACATTGTCCTGGACCCCCAGCAGGCGCTTGTGATCCTGCGTGTAGCGCAGGCCGAGCGTCAGATCGAACTTGTCGGTCAGATGCACGGTGTTGTTGGTGAAGAAGGCGAAGGATTCGGTGCTCTGGCTGTAGTGGTCGCGGACGCCTTCGCCGAGGCCGAAGCCCGGACCGGTCGCGGCGGTCGGACCCGAAGGGCTCATCCCGCCGGTGGCGAGGCAGCCGCCGAGACCTGCGGCGGACTGGCCCGGACGGCTGAAGCAGCCGATGACGTTCGGGCTGACCGGCAGTGCCGGGTTGGCGGCGTTCAACTGCGACGACAGCAGCAAGGACAGGAAGGGGGTGTAGGCGGCCCCGTACCAGTAGCTGTCGGCCCGGCTGATGTCCTCCTTGGTGAAGAAGGCACCGAACAGCCAGTCCAGACGTTCATTGGAACCGGCCAGGCGGAACTCCTGGGTCAGGTTCTCCAGCTCGAAGCCGTAGTTGCCGTCATCCTTGCGGTAGAGGGTGTCGGCGGTGTTGTAGTCGAGGTCCATGCCGTTGATCCCCTCCCAGTTCCGCCAGGAAGTGATCGAGGTCAGGGTCGCGTCCCACGAGGGGATGTCGATATTGGCTTCAGCCGAGAAGCCCATGTCTTCCATCTGCTGCGCCGTGCTGCGGTTGGCGTAGGCCGTGCGCGAGAAGGGCAGAGGACCGAAACCGGCGGCGGGGGGCGTCTGCTGGCCGCCCACGGCCACCACGGCCCCATAGGTCGGACCGGTTCGGATCTGGGTGGAGACGCAGCAGTACTCGTCGCGCTTGGAATAGTCGGCGATCAGGCGGATCGACACCTCATCCGACGGCAGGATCAGCAACTGGCCGCGCGCGGTCCAGAAGTTCTGGTTCTGATCGTCGGTCTCGGTGCGCGGTCCGGCGCCGGTCACAACGTCATAGAAGCCGTCACGCTCGCGCTTGGCGACATAGAGGCGACCGGCGATCTGGTCGGTGATCGGACCGGTGACCGAGCCGGCGATCCCCCAGGCGTTGAAGTTGCCGTAGGTGGCCTCGGCGTTGAAGCCGGGAGTGAAGGAGGGCGCCTCGGAGATGATGTTGATCACGCCGGCCGAGGTGTTCTTGCCGAACAGGGTGCCCTGCGGCCCCTTCAGAACCTCGATGCGGCTCAGTTCGCCCAGGTCGCCGAAGCCGACGCCGTTGCGCGAGCGATAGACGCCGTCGATGACCACGCCGACCGAGCTTTCCAGGCCGGGGTTGTCGCCGACCGTGCCGACGCCGCGGATACGGGCGGTGGTCGAGGCTTCCGACTGGGTCGAGGTGACGGTCATGCCCGGCGTCAGGATCTGCAGATCCTTGATGTCGCGAACCCCGGCGCCGTTCAGCGCTTCCTGCGACAGGGTCGTGACCACGATCGGCACGTCCTGCAGGTTCTGTTCGCGTTTCTGGGCGGTGACGATGATGTCGTCGACCGTGGTCGGCCCGTCCTGGGCCGAGGCGGCGCCGGCGAAACCGAAGGCGACGGCGCCGACGACGGCGGCCGACGCGGTGCAGCGAAGGATAGTGTTGAAACGCATGAAGCGGCTCCCCGGCTCTGTGGCCCGGCCGCCCGCGGCGACCGTGGCGATTCCTGTCCCTGTCGATCCACGCTCATTGAACGGCGTGAATTCTCCATTGACAGGCGTAAGCCAGCGCCGGGACAGCGACAAGAAGCCGCCAAGCTGCGAACGGCGATTTCAGCCCACGTCGCTCTATATGTGGCGTGAAAGCGACAAAATTCGATGACGCAAGGTCAATATTATCAGCGTTTACTTCAACATCGGGGCAGACGACATCTCTTCCCTTTGCTTCTGATGTCGCGCGGCGAGGTGCAGAATCACAGCCGCCGCCAGTGCTGAAAGCAGGGATCCGCCTATTACGCCCAACTTGACCTCGATCTGCTCGGGCGAATCCACCGCCCCGGGGAAGGCCAGCACGCCGATGAACAGACTCATGGTGAAACCGATGCCGCACAGCAGGCTGACGCCGTAGAGCTGCAGCCAGCTGGCGCCCGAGGGCTTGTCGCCGATCCTCAGTTTGGCGGCCAGCCAGGCGGCCCCGAAGACCCCGACCTGCTTGCCGATGAAGAGACCCAGGGCCACGGCGATGACCAGGGGGGCGAAGGCCTGCTCCAGCGAAAGGCCCGCGAACGAGACGCCGGCCTTGGCGAAGGCGAACAGCGGCAGGACCAGGAAGGCGACGTAAGGGTGCAGATCGTGCATGGCCTCCTTCAGCGGGCTCTGCGAGGTCTCACGGCGCGGCTCGACCGGCACGATCATGGCGAAGGCCACCGCCGTCAGCGACGTCGACAGGCCCGACAGGACCGTCAGATACCAGACCGCCGCAAAGCCCAGCACCCAGAAGGGCCCGGCCATGCGTCGGCGCCCCAGAAACGCGAAAGCGGCCAGCAGTCCGGCCACGCCCAGCAGCGGCAGCCACTGTACGCCCTGGCTGAACAGGACGGCGATCAGGGCGATGGCGCCCAGATCATCGACGATGGCCAGGGTCAGCAGGAAGACCCGCAGCGAACTGGGCAGCCCCTTGCCCACCACCGCGAAGACGGCCAGGGCGAAGGCGATGTCGGTGGCCAGCGGTATGGGCCAGCCTTGCGACGGCCCGCCCAGCAGGCCCGCCACCGCCAGATAGATGACGCCCGGAACCGCCATCCCGCCCACGGCGGCGATGATGGGCAGGGCCAGCTTCTTCGGGTTGCTCAGTTCGCCCTTGAGGACCTCGTATTTGATCTCCAGCCCGACCACGAGGAAGAAGACCGCCATCAGGCCTTCCTTGATCCAGTTGGAGATCGTCTCCTCCAGCCGCAGGGGGCCGACCTGAAGCACATGCACGCTCTTCAGCCAGGCGAAATAGTCGCCGGCCCATGGCGAGTTGGCGACGATCAGGGCCGCGACGGCGGCCAGGCCCAGGGCGGCGCCTGAGCCGGCCTCGGTCTTGAGGAAGGCGAGAGTTAATTTTGTAGCCACGGCGGTCTCCGAAATCAAAAGGACTGTCGTGGCGTCAGGTTATCGACGGACGCCGGACTGGATTCGCATCGGATGGAGCGCCAGCCTGGCCCCGTCGCACATCAGCGAGGCGGGACCTGATCTCTGTCGATGAAAATACCCTACCCAGCCGCAGGTTCAACCCCGGCTTCGCGGTTGCGAAAGACGAGGCGAGCGCGCATCTGGCCCCCATGCCCGTCTCCCCCGCCTATCGCCCCGATCCGCGCTTCATCGACCTTGGCCCCGACTACGGCGATCCGGTGCAGGCGGCGGACTTTCCCCAGACGATCCTGCGCGTGCGCAACGACCGGGCAGCGGCAAGCGTGGGGCTGGAGACGCTGAGCGACGACGAATGGCTGGCCCATTTCGGGCGGTTCGCTCCCCTGCCCGGCCAGCCCGGCCCGATCGCCATGCGCTATCACGGCCATCAGTTCCGCACCTACAACCCCGACATCGGCGACGGGCGCGGGTTTCTGGCGGCGCAGCTTAGAGAAACCCCTCAAGCAGTCTCCCTCCGTGGGGGAGGCGATAGGGAAAACAAGAGTGTTCGACTTCTCGACCTCGGCACCAAGGGCTCAGGTCAAACCCCCTGGTCGCGGCACGCCGACGGGCGGCTGACGCTGAAGGGCGGCGTGCGCGAGGTTCTGGCCGCCGCCATGCTGGAAAGCCTGGGCGTTCCGACCTGCCGCATCCTGTCGCTGGTCGAGACCGGCGAGGCGCTGGACCGTCACGACGAGCCGTCGCCTACCCGTTCGGCGGTCATGGTGCGGCTGTCGCACAGCCATATCCGGTTCGGGACCTTCCAGCGCGCCGCCTATTACGGCCGCAAGGATCAGATCGAGACCCTGCTGGAACACGCCCGCAGCCTCTATCATCCGACGGTCGCGCCGGGCGACGCCCCCGGCTTCCTCGCCGCCGTGGTCGAGGCCTCGGCGCGGCTGATGGCGAAGTGGATATCCGCAGGTTTCGTCCACGGCGTGCTGAACACCGACAATCTGAACGTCACGGGCGAGAGCTTCGACTACGGCCCTTGGCGTTTCCTGCCCCACTACGAACCCGGTTTCACCGCCGCCTATTTCGACAGCGAGGGCCTCTATGCCTTTGCGCGTCAGCCCGAGGCGGTGTTCTGGAATCTGACCCAGTTGGCTGGATGCCTGAAGCTGATCGCCGAGCCGCAGGTCGCCGCCCTGACCGAGGCGCTGAACGGCTTTGGGCCCGCCTATATCCGCCACCTGCGCGCCGCCTTTTTGAACCGGCTGGGCGTCAAGAGCCTGAGCGAGGCGGCCGATCAGCGGCTGCTGGACGCAACCCTGGCCCTGCTGCGTGACAAGGGCGAGGCCCTGCGCTGGGAGCCGCTGTTCTTCGACTGGTTCGGCGGCTTCAGCTCCTCGGCACGCGCCCTGGGCGGCGTGCGCGGCAAGACCTATCAGGGCGAGGCCTTCGACGCCTTCCGCTTCGCCCTGCTGGAGCATGAGCCCGACCGGCCCGAGCGGCTGGAGCTTCCGATGTTCGCCGTCGCCGAACCCGAAGAGATGCTGATCGACGAGGTCGAGGCCCTCTGGTCAGCCATCGAACAGGGGGACGACTGGGGCCCTCTGCACGCCAAGCTGGCCCGCCTGGACGCGGCCCGGAGCGCCTGGGCGCTTTAAAACAGCCCGGATTCATCCCCAAGCTGAGCGGTATTTGCTACACTTTCAGCCTATGTCATCAACTGATGTCATCGGGCGTTGACAGCCCGTTTCGAGCGGCCTATTGCCGTTTGACGATCCGCGTCGGGTTACCGGGAATTGTGGTTTCAGCCACGCCGTCGCCGCAGGTCGCGCCTACCCCCGTTCACAGATTGTTACATTTCCTTGACTGTCGGCTTCGGCGATCTGATCTAGCAACTGTTACTAATTAAACCTCCGGTTTCGGCCATGACCTCGACGACCTTGACGCCCCGCTCCCGCGCAAAATCCGACTACCTGAACCTGACGCTCTGGACCTTCCAGGGCTGGATCGCGATGTTCTTCGTCGCGGCCGGCTACGCCAAGCTGACGGAGTCGATGGAGAACCTGACCGTGCTGATGCACTGGCCCGCCATGGCCAGCGTCAACTTCGTGCGCGGCCTGGGCGTGGTCGAGATCGTGCTGGCCCTGATGGTTCTGGCCCCGCTGGTGTCCTGGCGCGTCGGCCGTCCCCTGCTGCTGACGGCCAGCGTCGGCCTGCTGGCGCTGCAAAGCATCATGCTGATCCTGCACGCCATGGAGTTGGATATCGGCCTGGCCCTGACCAACCTCTTCCTGATCGCCATCACGGCGCCGGTGCTCTGGTTCCGTCGCCACTAGGCGCCTGACACAAGTTTCCTCCCCGGATCGGCCGCGGCGCGCGCAAGCTCTCCGCGGCCGATTTGCGTTTGAGGCCCTGCCGTTCACAACTTGTCGAGGGGGCGAGCGAGAAGCTTCCCTTTACGTCCGCGTCAAGTTATGTGTGACGGATGGCGACCGCTGACGATCACCGCACCTATTCCATCCGGCACCTGTGCCGCGAGTTCGGGGCGACCGCGCGCGCCCTGCGCTTCTATGAGGACAAGGGTCTGCTGACCCCGGCCCGCAAGGGACAGACGCGGGTCTATGACAGCCGCGACCGCGCCCGGCTGAAGCTGATCCTGCGGGGTCGCCGGATCGGCTTCACCCTGCAGGAGATCCAGGAGATGCTGGATCTGTATGACCGCAAGGATCACAACGTCCATCAGATGGCCGTGGCCCTGCGTCGTCACCGCGCCCAGGTCGAAGCGCTGAAACAGCAACTCGAAGACATCGAGGGCGCCATCCAGACGGCGGAAGACGCCTGCGCCTGGATGGAGTCCAAGCTGGGCGAACACCGCCCCGACCTTCTGCCGGGGGCGGACGAATACGCCAGCCTGCTGAGCGAACGGCTCAACCCCGACACCCATTTCCAGCCTTTCAAAGCGAGAGCTTAAACATGGCCTACAAGGCGCCCGTCCGCGACCTGTCCTTCGTCCTGCACGACGTGCTGGAGGTCGAACGCTACGCCAACCACTTCGCCGACGCCGACCTGTCGCGCGACCTGATCGACCAGATCATCGAGGAAGGCGGCAAGTTCGCCGAGGAAGTCATCGCCCCGATCAACCGTCCGGGCGATCAGGAAGGCTGCACCATCGAAGGCGACGTCGTCACCACGCCCAAGGGCTGGAAGGAGGCCTATCATCAGATGGTCGAGGCCGGCTGGACCAGCCTGGCCTTCGGCACGGAGTACGGCGGCCAGGGCCTGCCGTCTATCGTCTCCATGGCGGTCGGCCAGTTCACGGCGGCGGCCTCGGCGGCCTTCTCCATGTATCCGGGCCTGACGGGCGGCGCCTATCACGGCATCGAGGCCTCCGCCTCGGCCGAACTGAAGCAGAAATACCTCCCCAAGATGGCGACCGGCGAATGGACCGGCACCATGAACCTGACCGAGCCGCAATGCGGCACCGACCTGGGCATGGTCCGCACCAAGGCCGTGCCGAACGGTGACGGCTCCTATTCGATCACCGGCCAGAAGATCTGGATCTCGGCGGGCGAGCACGACTTCGCCGACAACATCATCCACACCGTCCTGGCCCGCGTCGAAGGCGCGGTTCCGGGCATCAAGGGCCTGTCGCTCTTCGTGGTGCCGAAGTTCCTGGTGAACGAAGACGGCTCCATCGGCGAGCGCAACGGCGTCCAGTGCGCCGGCCTCGAGCACAAGATGGGCATCCATGGCAACGCCACCTGCGTCATGGCCTATGAGAACGCCAAGGGCTGGCTGATCGGCGAAGAAGGCCGCGGCATGAACAACATGTTCGTAGTCATGAACGAGGCCCGCCTCGGCACCGGCCTGCAAGGTCTGGCCATCGGCGACGCCGCCTATCAGGCCGCCGTCGAGTTCGCCAACGATCGCCTGCAGGGCCGCGCCCTGACCGGGCCCAAGAACCCGGACGGCCCGGCCGACCCGATCATGGTTCACCCCGACGTGCGCCGGATGCTGCTGGAGTCCAAGGCCTTCGTCGAAGGCGGGCGCGCCTTCATCCTGTGGACCGCCCTGCAAGCCGACCTGCAGAAGTCCTCGGACGAGGCCACGGCGACCAAGGCCAAGGACTACATGGGTCTGATCACGCCCGTGCTGAAAGCCTATCTGACCGACAAGGGCTTCCACGTCGCCTCGCTGGCCATGCAGGTCCACGGCGGCTCGGGCTATACCGAGCACTTCCCCGCCTCGCAGTATCTGCGCGATGCGCGCATCACCATGATCTATGAGGGCACCAACGGCATTCAGGCCCTGGACCTGGTGGGCCGCAAGCTGCCGTCCAACGGCGGCCGCGCCATCATGAGCTGGTTCGCCGACATCGACGCCTTCGTGGCCGAGAACGGCGACGACGAGGCCATCAAGCCCTTCGTCGACGGCCTGGCCGACACCAAGAAGAAGCTGCAGGACGGCACCATGTGGCTGATGCAGAACGGCATGGCCAACCCGGACAACGCCGGGGCCGCCTCGACCGACTACCTGCACATCTTCGGCCTGACCGCCCTGGCCTATATGTGGGCGCAGATGGCCAAGTCGGCCCAGGCCAAGATCGCCGCCGGCGACGCCGATCCCTACTACGTCACCAAGCTGCAGACCGGCCGCTACTTCGTCGAGCGCATCCTGCCCGACGCCCAGGCTCATCTGACCAAGATGAAGACCGGCGCCGAGGTGCTGATGCAGATGCCCGCCGAGGCCTTCTAAGCCTCGCATAGACGTCACCCCGGACACGGCGAAAGCCGTGATCCGGGGCCGCTCAAAACAACAACGGTCGATTTCTGCGGCGGTCCCGGCTCTCCGCTGCGCTACGGCCGGGATGACAGGGAAGAACCGCTCATGAACGTGCTCAACGTCCCCGAACCCGACTTCATGCAGGACGAGGAGATCGTCCTCTTCTCCGACAGCGTCGGCAAATGGATCGACGAGCACGCCCCGCCCGAGAAGTTCCAGCAATGGATCGCCGACTCGTCGGTGCCGCGACAGCTGTGGAAGGACGCGGGCGACGCCGGCCTGCTGGGCCTGAGCTTGCCCGAGGAAGACGGCGGCTTCGGAGGCGACTATCGTCATGAGGTCGTGCTGATGCGCCAGCTGGGCTGGAAGGGCGTGGACCACTTCGGCATCAGCCTGCACAACGCCATCGTCATGCCCTACATCTGGCACTACGGCACCGAGGAGCAGAAGGCGCGCTGGCTGCCGCGTCTGGCCTCGGGCGAACTGGTCGGCGCCATCGCCATGACCGAGCCGGGCGCCGGCTCCGACCTGCAGGGCGTCAAGACCACCGCCGTGCCGCACGGCGACCACTATGTCCTGAACGGCTCCAAGACCTTCATCACCAATGGCCAGCTGGCCAACTTCATCATCGTCGTCGCCAAGACCGACCCGGCCGAGGGCGCCAAGGGCACCAGCCTGATCGTGCTCGAGACGGACGGGGCCGAGGGCTTCGAACGCGGCCGCAACCTGCACAAGATCGGCATGGAGGCCAACGACACCTCCGAGCTCTTCTTCAACGACGTCAAGGTGCCGCTCGAGAACATCATCGGCGGCGGCGAGGGCCAGGGCTTCGTCCAGCTGATGCAGCAGCTGCCGCAGGAACGCCTGAACATCGCCGTCCAGGGCGTGGCCGCCGCCGAACGGGGCCTTGAGGCGACACTGGACTACGTCAAGCAGCGCAAGGCGTTTGGGAAACGAGTGATCGACTTCCAGAACACCCAGTTCAAGCTCGCCGAGGTCAAAACCAAGCTGACGGTCGCCAAGGTCTTCGTCGACCACTGCATCGGCCTGCACCTCAAGGGCCAGTTGGACGCCGCCACGGCCTCCATGGCCAAATACTGGGTCACCGACATCCAGGGCGAGACCATCGACGAGATGCTGCAGCTCTTCGGCGGCTACGGCTACATGAACGAGTATCCCATCGCCCAGCTCTACAAGGACGCCCGCGTCCAGCGCATCTACGGCGGGACGAACGAGATCATGAAGCTGCTGATCGCGCGCACGCTGTAACCGCCCCTTGCGACAACGTACGGAAATCCGTACATTGTCGCCATGAACGCCATGTCCGTCACCGAACTCCGCAAGAACCTGGCCGCGACCATCGACCGGGTGACGGCGGATCACGACTACACCATCATCACCCGCGAAGGCGGCAAGCCGGCGGCCGTGCTGATGTCGCTTGAGGATTTCGCCTCCTGGCAGGAGACGGAATACCTGCTGCGCAGCCCGGCCAATGCGGAACGCCTGCGCAAAGCCGTCGCCGAACTGGACGCTGGCGGCGGCCAGGCACGCGACCTGATTGAATGAAGCTGACGTTTCAGGAGGAGGGCTGGGAGGATTATCTCCATTGGCAATCCATGGATCGAAAGCAGCTCAAAAAGATCAACACCCTGATCCGGGAATGCCTGCGCACGCCCTTCGCAGGCACAGGCAAGCCGGAACCCTTGAAGGGTGAGTTTTCAGGATGGTGGTCCCGCCGGATCGACCAGGAACACCGGCTCGTCTATCGAGCCACGGAAGACACCTTGCTGATTGCTCAGTGCCGATACCATTACGACCGATGATCCGTTTGCATGTTCAGGGCGACCTCGCCGCCGGCCTCGCAGTCGCGCCCACCCTCGACCAGTCGCGCTACCTGACCCAGGTGATGCGGCTGAAGGCGGGCGACGACCTGCTGGTCTTCAACGGCCGCCATGGCGAGTGGCGCGCCTGCGTCGCCGAGGTGCTGAAGAAGGGCGTCGTCCTGCGCGCCGAGGAACAGGTGCGTGAACAGACCCGCGGCCCTGATCTGGAACTGATCGTCGCCGTGGTGAAGAAGGCGCGGATCGAAACCATCGTCGAGAAGGCGACCGAGCTGGGGGCAAGCCGCGTGCGGCTGGCCCTGACCCATCGCACCAACGCCGACCGCCTGCGGCTGGACCGGCTGGACGCCATCGCCGAGGAAGCGGCCGAACAGACCGGACGGCTGGACGTGCCCCTGGTCGATGATCCGGTCAAGCTGGACGCCCTGCTGGACGGCTGGGACGCTTCACGCCGCCTGATGTTCTGCGACGAGACCGGCGGCGCGCCCGCCGTGCCGGCCCTGACGGCGGCGGGCGGGGATAAATGGGCCATCCTGATCGGTCCCGAGGGCGGTTTCTCGCCCGAGGAAGGCGAGCGTCTGCGGGCCCTGCCCTTCACCACCGCCGTCTCCCTGGGCCCGCGTATCCTGCGCGCCGACACCGCCGCCATCGCCGCCATGACCCTTTGGCAGGCCGCGGCGGGTGACTGGGAAAGATAGAAGTTGCGAGCCCCCTCTTGAGCGAGGCCGTATCCTCGCCCATCTAGCCGCGACAGCAGGGGTTACAGATGTCCGACACGGCGCCGCTTTCCAGAGATCAACTGATCCACGCCATGTCGAAGGGCGAGAAGCCCAAGGACCAGTGGCGCATCGGCGCCGAGCACGAGAAGTTCGGCTTCGACAAGTCCACCCTGCGCCGCCCCGCCTATGAGGGCGACAACGGCATCCTGGCCATGCTGACGGGCCTGCAGCGCTTCGGCTGGTCTCCGGTCGAGGAAGCCGGCCATGTCATCGCCCTGGAGCGCAAGAACAGCGAAGGCTACGCCGCCTCGATCAGCCTGGAGCCGGGCGGTCAGTTCGAGCTGTCGGGTGCCCCGCTGCAGACCATCCACGACATCTGTTCGGAAACCGGCCAGCACCTGATGGAGGTCAAGCAGGTCGCGGACCAGCTGAACCTCGGCTTCCTCGGCGCCGGGTTCGACCCCCTGTGGCGACGCGAGGACATCCCCGTCATGCCCAAGGGCCGTTACGGCATCATGCGCGCCTACATGCCCAAGAAGGGTTCGCTGGGCCTCGATATGATGCTGCGCACCTGCACCATCCAGGCCAATCTCGACTTCGATTCCGAAGCCGACATGGTGATGAAGTTCCGCACCTCGCTGGCGCTTCAGCCCATCGCCACGGCCCTGTTCGCCTGTTCGCCCTTTATCGAAGGCAAGCCGACCGGCTTCCTGTCGGCGCGCGCCAACGTCTGGACCGACACCGATCCCGATCGCACGGGCATGCTGGACTTCGTCTTCGCCGACGGCTTCGGCTATGAACGCTACGCCGACTATGCCCTGGACACGCCGATGTATTTCGCCAAGCGCGGCGAGACCTATGTCGACCTGTCCGGCCAGTCGTTCCGCACCTTCATGACCGAGGGTCTGGACGCCCTGCCCGGCGAGCGCGCCACGGAGAAGGACTGGGCCGACCACCTGACCACCCTCTTCCCCGAAGTGCGCCTGAAACAGTATCTGGAGATGCGCGGCGCCGACGGCGGGCCGTGGAGCCGCATCTGCGCCCTGCCCGCCCTGTGGGCCGGCGTCCTGTACGACGCGCCGTCGCTGGCGGCGGCCTGGGACCTGTGCAAGGACTGGGACATCGCCGACCACGAGCGCCTGCGCCGCGACGTGACCCGCCTGGGCCTGAAGGCCGAGGTGGCGGGCCGCAGCGTCCGCGACATCGCCGTCGACCTGGTGGACATCGCCAAGCAGGGCTTGAAGAACCGCGCCCGGTTCAGCGGCGGCATGGTCGACGAGCGCGGCTACCTGTCGGAACTGGAAGACATCGCCGACAGCGGCGTGACCCCCGCCGACCGCCTGCTGGAACTCTATCACGGCGAGTGGAAGGGCGACGTCAGCCGCATCTATCGCGACTTCGCCTACTAGAGATCCAGCCGCTGTCACGGCCCGGCAATGCGACCTTAACCGGCCCCCTTTAGAAACGAGGCCTGTTCACAAGGATCGCTCATGACATTCGCCCCTGCCGCCGCCCCAGCCAAGACGGGACAGCCGCTTCCGGCGCGCGACATGACGGCCGATCTGACGACCTTCTTCGACGTGTCGCTGGACCTTCTCGTCATCCGCGATCTGGACGGATCGATCGTGCGGGTCAGCGCATCCTGGGCGGCGACCCTGGGTTACGATCCCGACGATCTGGTCGGCCTGGCCATACTGACCCTGGTCCATCCCGACGATCTGCCAGACACGCTGGGCAGCGTGGTCGAGGTGGAGACCCGACGCCCCGACGCCCCGGTCAAGGGCCACATCAACCGCTATCGCCACCGCGACGGCCACTACGTCACCCTGGAATGGCGCGCCCAGAGGTTTGGCGACCGCATCTACGCCGTGGCCCGCGACGTGACCGCCAAGATCGCCGCCGAACAGGCCCTGGTCGAAGCCAAGGCCGCCGCCGAAGCCGCCAACCGCGCCAAGTCCGACTTCCTGGCCAACATGAGCCACGAAATCCGCACCCCGCTGAACGGGGTGATCGGGATTGTCGACGCCCTGTCCCGTACGCCGCTGTCGCCGGATCAGGCCGAGATGGTCGGCTTGATCGCCACGTCCGGCGTGACGCTGGAGCGGCTGGTGTCGGACATGCTGGACGTGTCGCGGATCGAGGCGGGCAGGCTGGAGCTGGAACTGCGGCCCTTCGAACTGGACGAAGCCGTGGCCGCGACGCTGGAAACCCTGCGGATAAGGGCCGAGGCCAAGGGCCTGGCCTTCCACATCGAGCGCCCGCCCCATGTGAACGGGGCCTTTATCGGCGACAGCGTCCGCATCGGCCAGATTCTGGGCAACCTGGTGTCCAACGCCGTCAAGTTCACCGCTGAGGGCTCGGTCTCCGTCCGCTTCGCCCTGAGCGAGGACGACGGCGCGCCGACCCTGCTTTCGTTCGAAATCGAGGACACCGGCGTAGGCTTCGCCGCCGACCACGCCGCGCAACTGTTCCAGCGCTTCAGTCAGGCCGACAGCAGCATCACCCGGCGCTTCGGCGGCACGGGCCTGGGCCTGTCGATCTGCCGATCCCTGACCGAGATGATGGGAGGCCGGATCGAGGGCGCATCCACGCCTGGCGTCGGCAGCCGGTTCCGGGTCGAACTGCCCCTGCCCCGGTCGGAGGTCGCCACGCGGAACGAGGTTTCCATCGCGCCGAGCTTGTCGCGCCGGCTTCGGGTTCTGCTGGCCGAAGACCATCCGATCAACCAGCGCCTGGTCCAATTGATCCTGGCCGACCATGTCACCGACCTGGTGATCGTGGACGATGGGGCCCAGGCCGTGGCCGCTTTTGAAACCCGGTCCTTCGACGTGGTGCTGATGGACATGCAGATGCCGGGAATGGACGGACTGTCGGCCACCCGCGCCCTGCGGACGATCGAGGCGGCTCGCCCGACGATCGCCCGCACGCCGATCCTGATGCTGAGCGCCAACGCCATGGCCGAGCATCGCGACGACGCCCGCGCGGCCGGCGCTGACCTGCATCTGGCCAAGCCCGTCACCGCCCGCGATCTGCTCACCGCCCTGGCCATGCTGGTCCCCGCCTGAGAGCCCCGAGCTTGGCCGCCGCCGTTCCACAGGGAATAGGCTTTCCACGACAGTCGTTCCCTGCGATCAGAGACAGCGCAGGAGGACATCATGACCGGTGAGATCAGGATAGGCGTCGGCGGTTGGACCTTCGAGCCCTGGCGCGGCGTCTTCTATCCCGAGGGACTGACGCAGAAACGCGAGCTGGAGTTCGCCAGCCGGGCCCTGACCTCGATCGAGATCAACGGCACCTATTATTCCACCTTCAAGCCCGACAGCTGGATGAAGTGGCGCGACGAGACGCCCGACGACTTCGTCTTTGCGGTCAAGGCCAGCCGTTACTGCACCAACCGCAAGATCCTGTCCGAGGGGGCTGAGAGCTTCGACCGATTCCTGTCGCAGGGGCTGACCCTGCTGGGCGACAAGCTGGGGCCGATCAACTGGCAGTTCATACTTTGGGAGACTATTAAACAGCCTCGGCTATATGGTCTCTCATGACGGTCAAAGCCTATTCCTACCTACGCTTTTCCAGCGCGGCCCAGCGCGAGGGAGACTCGCTGCGGCGTCAGCTACAGGCAGCCAAGGATTGGGCGGCGACGCGACCGGATGTCGAACTGGACACCACGACGCGGGACTTGGGCGTCAGCGCCTACAAAGGCGAACACCGTGTCCGAGGCGCGCTCTCCAGCTTCCTGAAACGGATCGAGCAAGGCGACATCGCGCCCGGCTCCTACCTTCTCGTTGAAAGCTTCGACCGCCTCTCTCGCGAAACCGAAATGGTGGCGGTCAACCTGCTCACCAGCATCACCTTGGCGGGGATCAGGGTCGTCACCCTGACCGATGGTCACGAGTATCATGCCGGATCGGACGCCATGGACATCATGCGCGCGGTCATCGTCATGAGTCGGGCGCACAACGAGAACAAGGCGCGCGCTCAGAAACTCCGCGAGGCGTGGGCCGACAAGAAAAAGAGGGCGCGCGAGACAGGCGAAGTTCTGTCCCGGCGCGGCCCGGCGTGGACCAAGTTCGACGACCGGACCAAGCGGTTCAAGTTGATTGGGGAGCGGGCCGAGATCGTTCGCCGCATCTTTGAAGAGTGCAACGAGGGTTTGGGGATCACGGCTATCGCCAGCCGCCTCAACGCCGACAAGGTAGCGCCGTTCGTCAAAGGGTCGGATGGCTGGCATCAGGGCTACGTCCTGACGATCCTGCGCTCGCCGTCCGTCTGCGGCTACTATCAACCGACGCTCACCACAAACCGGCCGGGCCAGCGTATGGGTCGTGAGGCCGATGGCGACGTGATCGAGGACTACTACCCGCGCGTCATTGAGGACGCGACTTTCTACAAGGCTCAGGACATGATCGCCCGGCGCAACAAGCGCGGCGGGGGCAAAGGTCGTCGGGGCAAGACATTCGCCAATCTGCTGATCGGCTTAGGTCGGTGCGAGTCGTGCGGCGGAACCCTCATCCTTGGTTCGCGGGCGAACTCGTCGGCGGTGCGGCACTTCCGCTGCTATCACCAGAGCCGCAAGCACCGCTGTGACAACGCCACCCGATACCTCGCGACCGAAGTGGAAGAACGCCTGATGTTCTTCCTCATGCGAGCGAGGATGAACGAAAACCAGTCGGCTCCCGACGCTGCGGCGCTGACGGTCAAACTCGCCCAGATCGATGACGTGAAGCGTCGCATGGAAACGCTGCTCGATCAGCTTGAAGAGAGAGTTCCGGGCGTCGCGGAACGCCTCAAGGAGCGTCGCGTGGAGTTGACCGCCCTCGAACAGGAGGCGGCTGACCTCCGCATGTCGATTGAGCGGCGGACCAAGACACGGGGCGACGAGGCGATCCGCAACACCATCGAGTGGTTGAAGGTGGTCGAAGGCGAGGCGCCCGACGCGGAGGTCTACATGGCCCGCGCCAAGGCCAACGCCATGCTCAACGACCTGCTCGATTTCGTGATGCCAGCCGATGGGGGAATCTACATCGGCATGGGCGACAAGTTCCGCTGGATCGGTGAGGACATGATGACCTTCGATCTACCGATGCCCGAAGCCGAGACGATCACCGGCAAGGAATTGGCCGAGTATCGAGGGCCGCTGGAGTTCGCGGCTTAAGCGGCGATCCCGTCCACCATTTCGACCAGATCGTCGGCCGACAGGTGGCCGTATCGATCCGCCGTGATCTGGATCGAGGCATGACCCGCCAGCTTCGACACCATGGCGATTGGATAGCGCTTCATGGCCTTGGTCAGAGTGGTGTGGCGGGTGGTGTGGTAGCGCACGAGCGAGAAATCGTAGCCGCGCGCTGCCATGTCATCGCGAACGGCTTTCCACATCGCCCAGAGCGTCCAAGGCTCGAACGGAAACAGCGGGCCGTTGCCCGCCTGTAGGCGCAGCGACGGGAGCATAGCGACGATCTCGGCCGTGAGCGGGACGATTCGGGGTTTCTTGGTCTTGGTGGTGTAGCGTTCGAAGATCACGAAGTGCCGGGCGACACCATCGACGATCCTCCGTTCGATATGGCTCGGCCAGACCCGCAACGCTTCGCCCCGGCGACAGGCGGTGGCCAGCAGGAAGCGGATCAAGGCGTCGTAGCGGGTCCAGTCCCGCGCCGGTTCGGCCTCGCGCCGGGCGGCGATGACCTCGAACAGGGCCGCGACTTCCTCGTCCGAGATCACGCGCTCTTGGATGTTGTCGATGTCGAATGTGGGAAAGGTGGGCTTGGCGATCAGGACCGGCGAACCGTCGTCCTTGGTCATCTTGGTCGCGATGGTCAGGGCGTTGGACAGGGTGTCCAGCTTGCGCTTGACGGTCGCGGGCGCCGAGGGGCGCTTGCCGTAAGTTTCCAGATCACCGGCGAGCGTCTTGAGCCGCGTATAGTGCAGCGCGTCGATGTCCTCGTCGCCGATCAGCGCGTTCAGGTGCTTGATGTTGGTGCGGAGCGTCGCCTTGGCTCGCAGCCCGCGCCACTCGTGCAGTTCGCAGTAGCGGAGAAGTTCGCGGACCTTCACGGCTTGTCTTTCAGGTGTCGGGCGAGGCGCAACGCGACCTCAACGCCCTCGGGCGTCAGGCGCAGGAACTTCTGGCGCCGGTCGTCCTCGTTCTCTTCGACCTCGCACCAACCGAGATTATCCGGCTCTTTCTTCGTGGGCTTGAGGAAGATTTGGTAGCTGCGCCCGATGGACTGGCCGAGCAGATCGTCGCCGCTCTTGTCCTTGCCGACCTTGGCCCGGACTTCGGCGATGGTGACATCGTTTCCGAGGCTGACCGCCTCCGCGATCATGGCGAATACGAGCAGTTGGCGGATCGTGATGCGGTTCGGAAGTTCATAGGCGAGCATCTGGAGAGCCGCCGAGAACTGGCAGAACGTCCAAGCTTCGGTCTTGAGGGAGGGCATGGCTGATTCCTTCGGCGCAACTGCGCGCAAAGGATGCGTCGGATAAGCCTTCGCTTCAATGAACATATCGAGCGTGTCGGTCACGGCTTGGACCTCCGCTCATTCTCCAGACGCAGCCGTTCGAGATCGGTGACGCGCTCGAACCCGAACGGTCGCAGCGCGGCGCCGATCAGCTTGCCCGGCCACTTCCAGTCGCCGATGAGCCAGAACACGACGAAGACGAAGGCGCATTGCGCCATGAGTTGGAGAGACATGGATCAGTCCTAACAGATGTGTTCACGCAATGATGGCGCCGATGACTCTTTCTGTCAAACTGGTGGGCCATGGGTCAGGAAATAGGCTTCCAAGAACAGCGCCGCGTCGTCGCCGTCCTGTTCCATCTTGGCCAGATGGTTCTCCAGTTCGTGCAGCCGTGTCCGCGCGAGGCTGATCTCGTTGCGAGTCTTCATGGCCTCGGCATCGGCTCGCTTGAACAAGTCCATCATGATCGCGAGGCGGCGCGGCGTCAGTTCCTCGGGGGTGTAGGCGGGCTTCATTCCTCACCTCCGAACTCGTCGTAGAACATGCGGTAGACCACGGCGTCATGCTCGTCGGCGAACGTGATGACGCCGCTCCGGGCGATGCCGTCTGAGGTCCGCCTCGGCACGATGAGGATAGGTCCAGCGAGGCGACCGAACTTGTCCCGCGCCTCAAAAGCGTCCTCGGCGTATTCGAGATAGAACGACAGATCGCTTTCGAGACCTTGGTCCGCGAGGTATCTCTCGATGTAGGCTTTCCGTTGTGGGTTGTGGTCACAGCCGAACATCACGCCCCCTCCTGCCAGAACAGTTTGAAGAGGGTCGCGCGTTCGGGATCGGCCGAGATCGTGGCGAGGAAGATCGCGGCCTTGAGAGGATCGTCAAACATGCCGATGACCCGGTGCGGATCATGAGAGGCCGCGCCGCCGCATTCAGAGATTGCCGCCTTCCAAATCGCCAGCATAGTCGCATCAACGATGGGTGTGGTCAGGGCGATCATCCCGAAGCCTTCCCGGCCAGACACTCGATCAGACGGTCCACCAGTTGGTCGTTATGACCGCGAAGCGAGTAGGCGAACTCTTCCGAATGGTGGTGGTCGAGAACGACCTTCAGAGCCGCGCGCACCTTCTCCCGATCAAGGAAATGGTCGCGGAGGGCGGTGGCCAGACGGTCAGCGTCATAGTCGGTGTAATAGGCGTGGTCCGATCCTTCGGCGGTGATGGTCGAAGGGTTCAGTTCACGGTGGCGGATGCCCCGAATAGCGGAGGCGTTCAGAGCGTCCACCAGCACGGTCTTGAGATCGGCTGTCATTTGCCACCTCGCGACGTGTAGCCGGTGATGAAGTCGCCGCCGTTGATGATGAGAGCGGGCTTGGCGCTGATCTGGAACTCGGATTCCTGTGCGCCAGCTTCGAACGCCTCCGACTGGAACATCTTGAAGTTCACTTCGTCGGTTTCATTCTCGAACCAGACCTTGAAGCTCATGTAGCTGCTCGGCGTGTAGTGCTGCTCGTATTCGTCGTTCGGGTAAACGACGCGGGCGGACGGGGCTTGGTCTGCAATCCACGCGAGGATCGGCGCAGTCTCGGCCATGGTCCCATTCACACGGTAGGTAATCGGATCGGGGTAGATACGGGCGTTCATTTCATGCGCCCTTTCGTTGATAGGTGTTTTGAACCGTCCGAGGACGGCCGAGGTGCCAGTTTCCGCACTCCCGGCATTTGAAGGTGTTGAGGGTTCCGGCGTGACGTTTGGGTCCGCCGTGAACGCTCCGGCGAGCGTTGCTGATCGCCGTTCGGGCGCGGTTCGCGTCACGCTCGGAAGCGTAGGAAAGCTTGCCGCTGTAGTGGCAGGGCGGACGGTCAGACACCGGCTTTCACCGAAGGCTTCCAGAGCCATAGGTAGGCCACCGCAATAGGCAGAACCAACGGCCACAGGAAAAACGCGGCAGTCAGGACCGGCCCGACACTCTCGTCGGCGATAGGTTGCCCGGCCTGTCCCTGACGGATGGCTTGGACCACGGACAGGAAGAGGGTCAGCATCCCGAGGCCGAGATAGATCAGAGCTTCCTTCACAGGCGCCCCCGGATCATCGCCCAGAGTTGGTGCAGCAGCTCGGAGCGCTGAGCATCCCAATCGCGAAGGCGCTCCAGCTTGTCGCGGCGGTGGCGGGCATTGGCCGATGCAACGCGAGCGTCGAAGTCGGCGCGTGCTTGGTCGAACGCCTGTAGCGACGTGACCGGCTGACCTTTGTAGGTCAGGCAATGGCCCATCATCTGCGCTATGTAGACGGTGTGTTTGTCGTTGAAGAGGGCGACCCGAGCGGTGGCGAGTTCCATTTCGAGCGGCGACATCACGCCACCCTCGTGACGGTCCAAGAACCATCGTCGTTGGCGGCCTTCGGGATGCTGTAGGCGTGGCCCATGCGGCGACGGGCGGCCGACAGGGTGTGCAGGATGCTGGCTCGGCTGACCGGGTTGGACTGGAACGTCTCGCCTACATCCAAGCTGCGGAAGGGATAGGCCCGTGTGTTCCCGAACGTCGTCCCGAGGACGATGCTGTCGAGGATGTTGTCGGAGCGCGTGGTGTAGCGAAGGTTCGACGGGCGGTTGTCCGTCTTCACGCAGTTGCCGTGAGCTATATCCAAGCCTTCCGGGCGCGGCCCGTGGAAGGCTGCGGCGACCAAGCTATGAACCGTCCGCGAGATCGCAGGGCCGTTCACCGGCACGGTCACGAGGTGGTAGCCCAGAGGGTGGTCGTAAGGTTTGAGGACGTTGCCTCGCGGGCTGCGGATGCGCCCGAGGCTTGACGCCTCATAAGATGAGCCGGGAATCGGCTTCCAGATTTCAGTCTCCATTGTCTAATCCAAAAAAGGCCCCGCCGATGAGCAAGATCGGCAGGGCCTCTTTCTGGAAACGAACAAGCTGTTCAGGCATGGAGTGCGTTTCAAGCATTGACCCGACCCGCGACTTGCTCTCGCCGGAACGGTTGATGCTTGTATTTAGACTCCCAGCCCTGAGAGTTGTGTGCGGACTTAAATGACCGCCTCGACCTTCCGTTGCACGAGACAACGAAGGCAAGGCTTCTTGAGGCGGTCATTTTCCTCGATCAATGCGAGGCGTTCACGAAGTTCAAGTTCCCAGAGACGAAGCTGATAAAGTTCATCATTGATGGCTTCGGAAGTCAGTCTGACCCGGCGATAATATGTCATGAGATAATCCTTCAAATATGCGCGTATTCTACGCGGCCTTGCTTGGCGCTGCATTATTCTTTTGACGACGCCTTTGTTGAGCCAGACGATTGGCCTCACGTCTTTCCTCAACTGACATCCTCGCCGCTCCATTCTTCGGCGGGCGTCCGCCCCGGTTCACCGGCGCCAGCGTCAGACCGATGTCGTCATGCACGAGGTCAGCCGTCAGGCCGTAGTCGCTGGCCAGTTTGTCGGCGAACGTCTGGGCTTGAACCCGGTCGAAACATCGCAGTTCGACCGGCGCCGTGCTGGCCGGATCACGAAGCGAAGTCCGCATGAAAAACTGGTTGAGGTCGTAGGCTTCGCGGCTCGCCACGATGACATCAGCCTCAATCCCGAGCATGGCGTAGAACTTCCGTTCCATCGGCGATGGCTTGGCCGCGTAAATCGCAGACGCCTTGTGCCAAGACCGATAGGCGTTCGACCCGGCTTGCTTGGGCGTGACCCGCTTGCCCGTGATGTCTGCGCTGACCCTCGCTCCGGCGTTGACCGTCCAAAGGTGCAGCGGGTCCGTCTCCAGCGCCAGCCAGTCCCAGACCTTCGCCATGTCGGCGGCGTGAACCTCGCTCTTGAATCTGGATGACGCGGCGACGCGATCCTCGCTGACGTAGCGGACTGTCACCGGCCTGTCGGCCCAAGGGCGCGGCTCCCTAACCCGAAACCGCTGGAAGCGGACGGCAGGGTTCAACGACATCAGGTGATAGGCTTCCGATTGGTCGAAGGCGTCGGCAAGGAAGACGATCTCGCCGAACAATCCGGCCAGCTTGGTCACGTCCCACAAGCGCCACGATGACCACGGCCCCGCGTCGAGGTCAGACCATGCGGCCACGCTGACATGCGCCTCGCCAGCGATCACCCTTTGATGAAAGGTTCGCAGATCGTCGGGCAGTTCATGGGGCGACAATCCGCCAGCGAACCCGACAACAGACACCCCGTCCACGCCGGTCTGCGTGAGGGTGTAGAACCTCTCCAGCGCATGGCTCCAGAAGCGTCCGCCCGGATGGTCCTCGCGATCCAAGATGTTCGGGACTTCATCGACGATGATCGCATCCCAGAGTGCGTAGCCGCTCCAGTCGCGACATCGGATCATCCCGGCGTGAGTGACGATCACCACGCAATGCAGGTTGCCCGAGAGTTCGGCGCCCGCCTCTTGGATGCGGCGCCCGACGTTGCCGACGCCCTTGGGGTCATCGTCGCCCGTGATGGTCTCGATGTGGAGCGTCCGCCCCAACTGTTCGCAAAGCGCCAGCAGTTCAGCGCGACGCTGGCGAGCCATCTCCATACGATCCACGACGAAGACGTAGCGCCCCGGCGCCGTCATACGATCCAGCGCCCATGTAGTTTTACCGGCCCCGCATTGGTCGGCCGAATACAAAATGTCCAAAGCAAATCACCGTCACCAAAAGCTATGCGAGAGGGCGGGTGGTGACTTCCCTTCCGCCGGATAGCTACTCCCGGCGTCCCTCTCGTTGACTTAGTTATCCCTCGACAGGCGAGGTTAAGTCCATTTATTTCGGGCCTGTCATCAGCGCACTTACTTATAGAAGGTTTTGATGACACGACTCGATGTCATCTTGTCATCAGCGCACTTACTTATAAGAAGGTTTTGATGACACAACTTGCGCCGCGCTAAAGCGCGACGGCTTGCCAGTTCGATCACGCCTTCGCCGGAGCTACGGCTATCGAACTGGCGGCGCGTCCCTTCGGACTGGAGATCACGAGGGAAACCGGCTCTCCCCGTGAACCAATCAGGCAAAGCCACGCGGCAAGAGATCGACAGGCGTAGCTCCGGCGAAGCCGTCGTCGATCTCGCAGACGCAGCCGGAGCCGCAAGGCTTCGGCATCCATCCATAGGGATGTCATCAAAACCCATCCTCGTCGGAAAGATCAGCCCCCAAGTGTCACGCGGGAGCGTGGAGTAAATGCGCTGATGACAGGGCGAAGCCCGCCCCTAATGGGACGGGCCGAAGAGATCGCCTTGGGAACGATCCGGCGACGATGCGGGAGGCTCAACGCCGTGGGAGATCGTGAAGAGATCGGGAGGACGATTGCCGACACCGAACGCACAGGCTTGAGCCGCCGCGCCGTCCCATAGCTCGACGTAATCCCAAGCGCCCGGATCACGGTCGAACAAGGCTCGCGCCTCATCCGAGAGGGGCGACCAATTGGCCGCCCTCTTGATCCGCCGCGACATCAGAACGGAACCGCGCTGAACGCGGCCTCTTCGGGATAAGCCTCTTCCCAGCGCTCGGAATAGTCGTCGGCTTCCGGCTCGACATAGAGGCCGTCCGCATAGCGAGGCTTGCCCGCCAGTTCGCGCCGGATTGCTTCGAACATCAGGCCATGCGTGACGGGATGCGCGTTCTCGTCGCTATCCCAAGCCGGATTGGGCACGTCGTCGAAGAACCCGCGTTCCCAAGCGAGATCGCAAGCGTAATCCAGCGCCATGCCGGTCACGGCCACGAGGCGGCGCCGGAACGGCTTGTCGCGGTGCCATAGGTGAGCATCCATCGCGCGAAGCTCGCCGCCGTCGTCGCGCAGACCGCCCGCGCGAGACAGGAACTCCAGCAATGTCATCGGAGGCTTGGGCGCGGGCTGAAACTCGCGCACGGTGACAGTGATGGCCGGTTCTGGCGTCACTGGAGCCGCGACAGGCTCTTGCCGCTCCACGGCCCGGAAAACGGCCTTCCTGACGGCGCCGGAACGGGCGCGGATGCGCCCTCCCTTGAATGCCGTGAGCCTCGACAGGAACCCGGCCGCAACGCCAGCCGGAACGGGACCGGGCGAAGGCGCAACGGGAGGCGTCGGGTCTGTGTCGTCATCATTCTCGACATCGGCCGCAACGGGCGCGCTGGGTAGGCCAGACAGGTCGGGAAGGCAGATGACGCCAGCCGGAACGGAAGGCCGCTCCACGGGCTTAATTTCGGCCTTAGCGGCGAGGTCAAAGAGGAAGTCACAAGCAGCTTGAGCCTTGCTCGCGGCCGTGAAGATCGCGCGCTTGTCGGCTTTCAGCACCTTGAGCCATGACGCCAGATAGCTGGCGTGATCCTCGCGCGGTTCGGCCGCGATACCCAAGCGCGCCATGGCGAAGGCCGCGCCCATTTCCGCGATCAGTTCCTCAAAGGCATAAGCCTTGTCGCCGAACCGCTTGCCAAACTGGCGGTCAAGCCGGGCCTTGGCGCCGCTCCAATGCGTCAGTTCATGGGCGAGCGTCCCGTAATAGGCTTCCGGCTCATAGAAGGCTTCCAGCGGCGGCATTTGGACGTGATCGGATTTGGGCGAGAAGAACGCCTTAGCGCCGCCGTGGCGGATGTCGGCGCCAGTCCCAACCGCCCAAGCGTCAGCCGCTTTGATGCGTTCGGCCGTCTCGCCAACCGGCGGCGCCTCAAAGAACCGGGCGGGCAGATGGTCGATTTGCTCGACGTTGAAAACCGCATAGCCCTTGGCAAACAGGCGGGTTTCCTCTTCGCCGTCGTCACCCTCTTTGGCGTAGCTTCCCCAATAGATGACAGGCGTCGATTTCTCGCCCTTGCGGACGCATCCGCCTAACTCTTTGGCTTGCTTGAACGTCATCCAAGTGTGGTGACGATAGCCTTTCATTTCGGCCGCGCCCCAAAGCAGCGCCACGTTCAGGCCGCGATAGGCTTCGCCGTTCGCACGGGTTGGGATTGCCGGAAGGCCGCAAGCGCCCGCCTCCCATTGCGGCGCCCAAGGCTTCACCCCGGCCTCCAGCATGTTGATGACCGAGTCGGTGACGGTTTGGTAGATGTCAGTTTTGGCGGCAGTCGTCATTGTCAGCATCCTTTGCGTCAAAGCATATTTCAGGGGTTAGGCGACTTCGAAGTTCCAGCCGTGGACGGTGAGGGTTTCGCCGGTGTCGTCGCAGACCCCGACGAAGCTGGAGTCCAAGTCAGTTTCAGGCGCGATCCACACGTTCAGATCGACTTGCGAGCTTGTCAGTTCGACAAACCGCGTGAAGCCCTTGGCGGCGGCGTTCAGTTCGATTGCGGTCATTGAAGCTATCCTTTGCGTCAGCGCCTCTAATGACCCTGCTTAGAATCCCTATTCGAAGCGGTGTCAAGCGCATTCTTCGCGTCAAAGCATCTTTCTCCAAAAAGGCAGGGTCTAAATCTCACGGCCAAACACGCGCGCGAGCGTGATCGTCCGCCCAAGCGCTGGAGCGTCAGGCCCGACGATCCGTCGTCAGCCTCGATTGCCGGTTATGGTGGGAATGTTCTCTCGCAACATCAGCACGTTAGGCGCGACCATCGCGTGAGAATCAGTCAGGGCGCCCCGGCGCATCGCATGGAAGGGCCAGCGCTGGCGGGCCTCGACCCTCTCGACCATGGCGGCATACCCCCACCGGGGGGGTCGGCAGTTGCGGCACACGCTAATACCTGCTTCGGATACGCGACCCAAAATCTATCCGAGGTCTTCACGGTCGCGGAACGCTGTGCGACCGTCGCCTGATGATGCACATGCTCGCCGCCGCCCTGCTGATCACCAGCGCTCAGACCGCTCCCGAGATGGGGAGAGTTCAGATGTTACGGTCGCTCCACATCATTGCTTACGTCTCGCCGATGCTCTGCACAGGTGATGACGAGATTGCGGTCCAAACCTTTAACGTCAGCGGAGGCGCTCGGACCAATGTCCCGGCCGCAGACTTCGGTGAGCTTCAAATCACCATCACGGGGAAGACGGCGGACGGCGAGATCATCCGCGACCATCCGACGACAATCGAAGGCCGTTTGGCTCATGGCGAAGATTCAATCCGCTGCGTAACATCCGCCGCTCGCCGCGCAGGAGCTTCCGACTTCACGGTCGCCATCGACAGCGGATCATATCGGTTTGTCGATTAGAGCCGACGCTGCGACCGTTGCGGGTAGTTAGTCCAGCGCCCCGAAGGGCATGGCCTGACTACGCTTGTCGAACTCTACGGTGAGACCGTGGAGAACCTGTGCGTCACCGGCCTCCGTGATGTGAGCGAACGACAAAGCGCACAGGAGCATGGCGTGACAGTTGAAGGCCGCTTGTTGCGGAATCCCGTCGATGTCCGGTCCGAACTCGTGACCGAGGGTCTGATCGGGGAAGAGCTTGAGATAGTAGTCGGTCGATCTCACTGACGCATGGGCCGACGTTCCGCAGAGGACGCGGTAGAAGGTATAGAAGTCCCCACAGTCGCCAGCCTTGGCTAAAGCCTCCATACCCAGCTTCTTCACCGTGGTCTTATTCTTGGTCGCCCGGAGCTTCGTCAGCGCAGCGTTCACCGACGCGATCCGCTCGGGATTGTCGGCGTAGAGTTTCAGGTATCCTTCGTGTCGGCCGATAGCCGAGTGGATTTCGTCGATCTCGAAATGCTTGATCGCGGCCACGGGATGGTCGCGCAGATACGAGAGCCAGAACCCGGTTTCGTAGTTGGATCGCGCGAGCGTCCCGGCTTCGATCACCATGCCCCTTTCGAGCATGAGCATCGCGCCTTGGAAGCTGCTCAACGCCCGCGCCAGAAGGCGCACCGCAAGCGGCTCTTGCTCCATAGGAAGCTGACCTGCCGTGGTGATGGGATGCTCCTTCCACATCGTCATGGCCACGGTGTTCAGCCGCCGGGCGTAGTCAAACCACTCTGGATGGGCGGCGACGATGTTCGGAATGTAGTCGTGCAGCAGCGGCGACAGGAAGCCGTCGATGCTCATGTCGTCGGCGACGAAATTGTCAGTCGGAGCCGTTGTCATTGATGGGCTGCGATAGATTGCTCGATGGTTCGGACCAGAGCGGACACGCAGTCGGAATATTGCTGGGTGTGATCGTCGGACATGACGACTTCGAATGTCTGAGGCGACCGACCCTCGCCGAGAACGTAGCCGACCTTGAAGTGCCCTTCGACTGACGGCGACATCAGAGCCATCATCGTGGCTTCGCCGGTGGAGTCGAAGCCGAACAGCCTGAACCCTTGGGCCTCGCTGTCGATGGCAAATTTCTGATCGACCTTGTTCGTGGTGTAGCCGCTGATGATGTAGGCATCAGACGGTCCAATAGCGTCACCGTCCTGCGGCATAACTCCGACCTTAAGCACTCCGAATAGGCTGTTGCTATCCGAGAAATGGCTCAAAGACCACGACCCGGCGACGTGCACCGGGGTGCCGTTGAGGTAGTTGCTATCAACGAAGTAGTTGTCGAAGACGATCTCACAGGCCGACAGCGTGCCGTCCCAGAACTTCGGCTGCACCGTCACAGCGTCGGTCTGCAAACCGAATGCCGCCACGGCGGCCAATAACAACGACATCGAGTGTTCCCCCAACCTTGGCGGGAACGTATCTGACTGTCATACCAGCGACAACCGGGGGCGGGTGTGCGGGGGCTGCTGACTAAATATCAGCATGATCCTGAAACTTCTGACCGGCGGCATCGACCTGCCGAAACTCGCGCAACGAGTGAAAGACCTCGACCAAAATTACGAGCAGACCAACGCGGCGTTGGGCGATCACATCGCCAAGGCGAACACACGCATGACGACCATCGAGAATGTCGTCTCCAGCCGCGCCTTCGCCGAGGATGTCGAGACGCTTCGACTGAAGCTGAACCGCATCGGGTGGGAAGTCGAACGCCCGGAGGAAGGCTACTGCTCGACAATCGAAGGGAAGCAGACGTTGGGGACCGAGGTCGCCCAACTGAAAGCTTCGAACGCGATCCTCCATGCGAGCGTCGATGCGCTCACGAAGAAGGTCGAGGCTCTGACGGCTGCGAAGCTGGGCGAAGTGAAAGCCCGCAAGGCTCCGGCGAAGAAGTGACGGACCAGACCACCGGCGACGAAGATCGCGAGCCGGTCGAAGCTTAACTCCGGCGTTTTGGTTGACGGATTTCGATCTCGTGTAATCATGAAAGGGCGGTGGCCTCGTAGCTCGGCCTTTCGCCTAAAGCGCGGAAAAATATGAGCAAATATGCTCGACAATCGGGCGACCTATGGCAGCTTGATAGACATCTATCGCTGCTTAGGAGACGCCCACTTGACCCTGATTGCCCGCCTTTGGAAGGGCGACTGCCTCGACCTGATGGCCTCGATCCCTGACGGATCGGTGGACCTGATCGCGACCGATCTTCCTTACGGCGCGATGAAGTCAGGTTGGGACAAAGCGCTGCCGATGGACAGGCTGTGGGCCGAGTATCGGCGCATTTTGAAACCCGCCGGTTCTGTCGTCATGACGACGGCCGGGATGTTCACGGCTCGGCACATGATGGCCGCACCGGACCTCTACAAATACGGTCTGGTCTGGGCAAAATCGCGCGTGACTTGTCCGATGCAAGCGGCCTACCGTCCGATGTCGGCTCATGAAGACATCCTCGTCTTTTCCAAGGGCGGGATCGGCGTTCGTGCCAGCCGCCCAATGACCTACAACCCGCAAGGTTTGGTCCCGCTCGATCAGCCGAAGCCGCGCAAGGCGGTGGGGATCAGCGCGCTCTACGATAGTTACGCGGACCCGGAGCATCCGGTGGAATGGGAGCAGACCCACACCAACTATCCGCGCTCGGTCCAGCATTTCGCATCTGTCGGCAATCCGGTTCACAACACGCAGAAGCCTGTCGAACTGTTCGAATGGATCGTGCGGACCTACTCGAACCCCGGCGATGTGGTCCTCGACAACACGATGGGATCGGGGACCACGGGCGTCGCGGCGCTGGCGGCTGGTCGGAGCTTCATCGGGATCGAGCTTGAGCCGAGGTTCTACGAGGCGGCCGTCCAGCGCATCCGCGAAGCCGCCTCCGAGGTCTGCATCGAGACAACGGCGCCTCAGTCGATTGACGACAGGATCATGGAAGCCAAGCGCGCGGCGTTCCGGGCGTCGCTGCCCCCGGCCTCGAACGACACCGGTCTCCGCTTCGCGACGCTATGCAGCGGGATCGAATCAGTAGGTCAGGCTTGGGAGTCGCTGGGCTATCAGCCGGTATTCGTATCCGAGGTCGGGCGCGATCAGTGTAAGGTTCTGTCCCGCCATTACCCAACCGTCCCGAACGTCGGAGACATGACGTTGATCGACGGTCGTCAATGGCGCGGTCAGGTTGATGTCCTGTGGGCGTCTACGCCCTGCCAGTCGCATAGCCGGAATGGCAAACGGCAGGGCCTTTTGGACCCTCGTGGCAACCTGACCCTGACCGCTGTGAAGATCGCGGATGAGATCGCGGCGCCTGTGTTTGTTCTGGAGAACGTCACGGGCATCCTCAACGTCGATGATGGAGAAACTTTTGGAGCCTTGCTTGCTGAACTCGTTGGAGAAGATCAGCCGCTCGTCGCGGCAGGGCGCCGGTGGACGAACGCTGGTGTTGTGTGTGGACCCCGCCGCCGCGTCGCGTGGCGGACCTTCGACGCCCAATACGCGGGTCTGGCGCAACGACGCGAGCGTGTGTTCCTTGTGGCGTGTCCTCTCGACGGCCCCGATCCCCTCGCGATCATCTTTGAGCGCGGAAGTCCGGGCTACGATCAGGCGCAACTTCGCGAACTCCGCGCAGAAGAAACCCGACGCCTCGCTGCTGGCCGATCTCTGATGTGGTTCAACGGCGATCAGACCCCGAAGTGGGATGAAGATGTCGCGTTCACCCTCAAGGCGCACGGCGGTCAAAACAACCTTTCCGGGGTCATGATCGACGGCGAATGGCTGCGGCTCGGGCCTTTGGACCGCGAGCGCTTGATGGGACTGCCTGACGACTGGACCAAGGTCGCGGGCGTGTCCGACCGAAGCCGGAACAGCATGATCGGCAACGCCGTGGCCGTGCCGGATGCGCGTTGGTTGGGTGAGCGGATCAAGGACGCCCTCGCACCTCCATCCGTCGCTGCTTTGATGGACAGTGTGACCGTCACTCACTGTCGGCTCGCGGCCTAATGAATCCGCCGCCCAGCGCCGCGAACCCGGCTTGTTTTGTTCAATAGCGGGCTTATGGCCGTGCCTTCGAAGAAGCGTTTTTCGAACTCGCGATCCAGCTTCTTGCGATGCTCTGCCTCGGCTTGAGCCTCGTCCACGGCCATGTGCTGCTTCCAGTAGTCCACGGCCAAGGCCAGCACGTCGATCCGGTCGTCGTGCTTCAAGGCGCCCCGCTGGGCGGTCATGTGGGTCATCTGGAAAACACCGGACTTAACCCGGTCGGGCATGGCCAGATCGAGCTTCAGAACCTCGCGGTCGATCACGAGACGATGTTGCTTCATGACCGGCTCCAGCGCCCCGACGATCCGCTTCTCTTTCATGCCGGAGACCTTCACGCCCTCGACGCTGCACCGCCATTTGGTGGTGTGCTTGGCGAGGACGACAGGCGTCAGCAGACGGCGGAACATGCCATCCGAGAAGTTGTCTTCGACGATGACCGAACGGACTTCCTGTTCAGCCGCGATGGCCGCCAGCTTGGCGTGGGTTTCCGGCGAGCCGCCGTCTCCGGCTATGCCGCCCCACTTGGTGACGTAGACCTTGCCGTTGAGGAACTTGGTGACGACGAATGCCGTCTCGTCAGCCCCGCTCCCGGCCGGGTCGATGTGCATGACGGCGCCGGTGTAGTCGGCCCAATGCTCACTGACGTTCCATGGACCGTAGAACCTGTCGCCGGTGAAGCCGACGTTCGGGAGCATGGGGTCTTTGATCTGCTTGTCGTCTGACGAGGCGTAGGCCAGCGCGACGGGCGCCCGGCTCTTGTCTACGTTCATGACGATCAAGTCGCTCGTCTTCAAAGGGAAGCGCTCGGCGTCGGACAGGCTGGTGTCCAACATCATCTGCAACATGAACTCGGCCGCCGTGCCGTCCATTTCGCTTTCGAGCAGCTTGGCGTCGGTGAAGCGGTCAGGATCGGTGGGGGCGCCGCCCAGCAGCGAGAGGCCGGTCGGATCGCAGAGCGTCCCGCACTTCTCGATGTCGGCGCGGAGCATCGGTGCGAGGCTGTCGCCGTAGTTTGCCAGCTTCGCCTTGAGGGGATAGCGGGCGGGCCAGATGCGGATTTCGTATCCGCGTTTTGTGAGGTCGTTGTAGATCGACTCTTCGGTCTGCGGGGTGCCGAGATAGATGATCTCGGAGGTGTCGAGCGGCTTGATGATCTTGCCGAACTCGGACGTGGCGTGGCGCAGCTTGTCGCGCTGATCCTCGGTCGCAGAGTTCCGCTGGTTCTCAACGTCGTCGGCGATGATGATGTCGGCGCGGTTGCCCGCAAGCTGGCCGGTGATGCCGAGGCATTTCACGGAAGGCTGCTTGTTCGAAAGCGCGGGGCCAACGTCGAACGCCAGCGTGGAGGATCGCTGTTCGCGGCGCGGACGCAGTTCATCCCACAGACCGTCACCGGCCTCGTGGAAGATGATCGACTTGATGAGGTTGGCGTTGTCGGCGGCCCCGCTCTCACCTGCCGAGACGATCAGAACCGTCTTCTGCGGATCGAGCCACAGGCGCCAGACCGAGTAGGAACAGGTGATGAAGGACTTGCCGATGCCGCGCAGCGCTTCGATAGCGCGGCGGCTCGGGCCGCTCTCCAGATAGCGAGCGATGTCCTCTTGGATGCGGGTCGGCTTGGGGAGGCCGAGAACGAACTTCCAGACGTAGCGGACGAAGGCGATGAACGACTGTCGCAGCACATCGCGCAGCGACGGGGATTTGGGCTTCAGTTTCAGATGAGAGGTGCGCCAGCCCAGCCGCCCGCCGGTGAAGGCGAGCGGTCGGCGAGCGAGGGGCTTGGGTTATTGCGGCGTCAGGTTGTTCAGAATCTCGTCGTCGAGATCGAGGTCTCGGAGCTTCGATTCCAGATCGGCGACGCGCGACGATCCGACCGGCGCGCTGACGCCGTTGTCCTTGAGGAACTTGATCGCTTGCGACAGCAGTTGGGGCGAGATCGCAGCGCTGGGATCGTCAGGTTTGGATTCGGCGCGGAAGGATGCGCGGTCCAGTTCGTTTGACAGGAGCAGCGCGACGGCGGCGTGGAGTTGATCCATCGCCTTTTCAGAAGCGCGCCCGCTCATTTCAGCAGGTCCACGACAAAGCCGAGGATTCCGCCAGCGGCGGCGCCGAGACCGATGAGCCAGAACTTGGCGTTCTCCAGCCCGCGAACGCGCGTTTCGAGGCTGTCGTGCTTCTCCTGCAAGGTCTCCATGAACTTGATGTAGGTGCCAAGCTGGCCTTCGATCCGACCGAGGATCAGGACCAGCGCTGGGTCTGGATTGGATTGAGAGTTGGTGGGGTCCATTGGCCCTTTCGATTGTTGATGGGAGTTAGATGTCGCTGCCCGCCGTGTATTGGAAATCGAGCGCGGCTTCGAAGGTTTGGCCGCCAATGACGACCGAGACGTAGGCTTGACCTTGAGCTTGATAGGTCCAGCCATTGGATTGATAGGACGGACCCAAGAAGACCGCCGTGGCGCTTTCACCGAAGGTGTCGTTGCCCCACAGATAGGACGAGGGCGTAGCGTGAGGCGTGACCTGAACAGCAAACGTGACTCTGTCCTGATAGGTCTCGTTTGCCCCGCCAAAACCCGTTCGAACTTGCTCGTATCCGCTGATGTAGATGCGAATGCTTCGGGCTGATTTTCCCCAGAGATCGTTGGGGAGCATGATCGAGCCAGACTGGATGCCCGCGAGATCGCGGACGCGCTGGTCCGTCAGGGACAGTTCGCCCGTGATGCCGAGTTCGGCCTTGATGTCGTCGATGCTGATCGAGCCGGAAGAGGGGAGGGCCATTAGACCCTCCCGCTTTCCAGAGCCGCCACGCGAGCGTTGGTCTCCTTGAGAGCTTCCACGAGCAGCGCGACGACAGGACCGTATTCGACACCCTTCATACCGTCCGTGTCCTCGGTCACGAGGGTCGGGAGGACGGTCTCAAAGTCTTGAGCGATGAAGCCCATGCCCGCCGATCCGGTCTTCAACCAATCGAACGTCACGCCGGAGAGTGCTTCCACCTTGGCGGTAGCGTCCGTGATCGGCGCGATGTTTGTCTTGAGGCGCTTATCAGACTCGCCGACGACTGTGCCGCCCCGGATTTGACCGGGGGTGTAGATGCCCTTGTCGCCGTAGGCCCTGATCCACGAACTGTCGCTCATGTGCCAGCCGCCGCCGTAGGCTTCCCAATAGATGCCGCCGGAGCCGACGACTCGAACCCAGCAGTTGTTCCCAGTGTAGAACTGACCGCAGGTGTGAACGTCGCCGTTGTCGAGATTGATCTCCAACGGCCAGCCGCCGTTGACGGATTCCCAGCCTTCCGCAGCCACACCAGAGCCTCGTAGGACATAGAAGCGGTTGCTGTTGACGTGGACCATCGCCGAGCGGTGATCGCTGTCGATGAAGCGCATCGTGGGCGAGCCGCCATACAGGCCAAGGTCATTACCCCGAACGTGCAACGCGCCTTCGACGGATGCACCAAAGTCGGTCACTTTAAGCTTGGTCACCTTGGCTTTCTGGAGCCATAGTTCGTTGCCGTCCGACGAGAGACGATTAACGCCGAGATTGCCGAAGTTGCCCTTGTCGCCCTGTGTGCCGATATAGAGCCAAGCGTCCGCCCCCATGTATAGAGAGCGCGCAGCGACGTTCTTCCAATGGAAGGTCAGCGCAGGGGCATAGGCGTGACCGCCTTGTGTGTTGGCGACGCTTTGAACCTCTTGGATTTCGATGCCGCCGTTCCAGACATCGTTTGTCGCGGTCTGCGAGTAAGCGTGGAGGCGTCCCGTAAAGAAGCCGCCGCCGTCGCCATTTCGACGGACCACGGTGTAGGCTCCACCCTCCATGTTCGTATCAGTCCAGCTAACCTTGCTGGAGGGCGCGAAGTTATGGCCGGTCCACACAGGCTGGTCCCGCCAGCGAAAGTTGCCGCTGTGGTCGAGGATCAGGTCGGAACGGTCGTTCGTATTGCCATTCTTGAAAACCGTAATGCTGTAGGCGGGATTGTCATTGGACCCGCTGACGAAGGTATGAGCGCCGATCACCCCGCCTGAAGCCTGTCGGCGATATTCGAGGACCGTGTAGCCAGTCTCAGCGCGATCCCAGAGTCGGGTGTAGCTCGGGAGGTGAGTGTCTCCGTAAGCGTGAAGCTCTCTTTGCGTCGTCAGGTGACGGTCAAGGGAGATGTCGCCCGTCGCCAGTGACATGCGTAGCGGGCGCAAGCTGTTGAACTCGCCGTCTGCATCGTCCTTGTTGGTCAGCAGCCAGTAATAGTTGTCCGCATCCATGTGGTGCAGGAGGCCATAGTTCACCGCCGAACCTGCATTCGTTTTGAGGCGGATTTGACGACCGCCATTGGCGAAGACTTGGGCTGACTGGAACTCGTTATAGCCGTTCCTGACCGCTGGATTTCCGAGATTCGAATTATCCCACGGAGTGGCGCCCGCGAAAGTCGGACGACGGTTCATGGTGATGGTCTTCCAACCGTCCATATGAAGGTTGGATGTTGCGCTGCCATCGACGCCGTAGAGCAGCATGTCGCCCGGTCGCGTCGGATGATTTTTGCCGTGCAGGACGATAACGGCGCCGGTGTCGGTCCAGCCCTGACCGCCAGCCAAAACCCAAGCCGCCGAGTTGCTGTCCCGTCGAAGATACGGGTCTGCGCCGGTCATGGTCAGGCTGTCTTTGACGGTGATCCCGCCGTTGAAGGTCTGCGAGCCAGTCCACGAGTTCGCCCCCGCGAGGTTGCCCCTGTCGCTCAATGCAGCCAGTAAGCCGCTGACATTGGCGATGTCGCTTGGGAAGATGGTCGGCCGATCAGTGATAGTCGCCCACGCATGGGCGTGGCCGTTAAGGGACCGTGCGTCGAGAGCCGCTTGAAGGTCCGTCACATCAGCGATCCCGTGGCGGTGACCGACGTTGGATTTGCCGTCCAAAGCCGATTGCAGCCCGGCGACATTGGCGATGTTCGACGGAAAGAACGAAGGCTTGTCAGCGATGACAGACCATACGGGTGTCACGTCGCCTTGCTCTATGTAGTTGGTTTCGACGTTCTTGGCGCCGGAGCCGCTGTAAACCCAGCGGCGGCCGTCCATGGTCGCAACCAATGTTCCCGCCCCGATGTCGTTCTGCTGGCTGGCCGTGAGGTTGGCAATACCGCCGGTCGAAACGACTGGCGTCTGACCGACGAGAACTGGAATACGAGCCGGGTCGATCATGCCTTCCAGACGAGACGACGCGAGCGTGTCGGATTTCTTGTCGAATAGGTTGGGATCGAACGTCGCGGCCAAGGCTGCTGACGCTGCTGCATCCTCAGCGTCTTGAGCCGCTATCGCGGCGTTGTCCGCCACCTCTTCGGCAAGCTGCTCGACGACGGCGCGATCTTCCGATGAGCCTTCGCCCTTGGACTGCGCCAGTTCAGCCCAATAGCGAGCGTTCGCCTCGCTCGTGCCAGCGTGGTTGCGGTGTTCCTGCGCGAGGTTGCGCGCTTCCACGGCGGCGCCGCGAGCGGCTTCCGCCAAGACACGCTGCTCGTTGGCGCGATTGGCCGAACCATCAGCGGCTTGTTCAGATGCCTGCGCGGCCAGCATCGCGGCCACGGCTTGCGCGGCCGGGCCGGTAGCGGTGTCAGCGAGTTTGGCCGGTGCGGGCACGAGGATTTCACGGCCAGTCAAATCCACGAAGGGATAGAGGCCGTCATTGTTGGGTCCGCCATCGGCGGACCCGCCCAGCCAAGCAGCGAGATTGGTGTTCTGCTGCTTCGTCTTATCAAGAAGGTCTTGGACTTGCTGGGCGAGATTGGTGATCGTCAGCCCGCTCATCCAGACTTACTCCTTTTGGGGAGCCGGGGCGTCTTCGGCCTTGGCTGCTTCGGCGTCCTTAGCGATCTGGAAGCCGAGTTCGGCGCCTTGAATGGCGGCGCGAACATTCCCCAACGCGGCCTTCGTGGTTTCGACTTGGGACATGAGGTGGCCGAGCGAAGCGAGAAGCGCTTGCTCCTGTTGTGCAAGGCTCTGGTGCTGCTGAGCAGCCGATTGGTTCTGGGACATGCGTCTCCTGATGTTGTTGAAGGTCTTGTATTTAGACGAGCGACCGGCCCGTTAAGGCCGGTCACTTCGTCAGGTGATGACGGGCTGGTCTGTGCCGCCGCCGCCGCCGCCGGGCGGAACTTCACCGCCACCATCGCCGCCGCCGCTCGATCCGCCGCTCGATCCGCCGCTACCGACGCCCGAACCGGAGCCGGTGCCGCTGCCAAGGGAGGACGTGTTGTTCTTCATCTCGGTCAGCTTGCCGTAGCGAGCCGTCACCGTCTGAGTGGACATGCCCGAGGTGAAGTAGATTTGGACGTAGTAGTGCCAATTGCCGCCCTCACCCGGTCGGTCGAGGGTCTTCATGGGAAGCGAGCCTTGCCAAGTGTCGTTGGCCATGCCGCTACCGTTCAGTTGGACGGTCTGGATTACGGTTCCGCCGGTCTCTCCGCGCGAGCGAACAAGCTGCACGATGGCCGAGAACGATCCACTCGCATTGTGGGTGAAGGTTCCGTAGGCGTTGAAGTCCACGTCGATGGGGCTGTTGGCTTTCTCGACGTTGATCCAGACGCCATGGATGCGGGTCGGCGTCGTGTGGTTCAGCGTGATCGTGCCGCCGTTGTAAGCGACCTCAACGCCGGTGACGGTGTTATCGGTAAGCTTGGTGTTGTTGATCGTGCCGGTGACGAGAAGGTCGCCGAAAATCTCGACGTTCGAGTTGAAGCGAACCTTGTTCGAGACGACCGACATGACCTTGATTGGGGTGCCGCCGCCCGGCGCAACGAAACCAACTTCATCGGCGACGAACGAGAGCGAACCGAAGTAGCCGTTGTTCTGCGCGGTGATGCCGGTGATGTGGCCGTTCGAGTTCAGGGCCACGGTCCAGCGAGCGTTCAGACCATCAGTGACTTGATTGAGGGTCGTGATTGATGCCGTGTGACTCCCGACCGTGTTCTGGACGGTCTGGAGCGCTTGGGAGAGGGCGTTGTCAGCGCTGGCCCGAGCGGTCTGTTCCGAGACCACGGACGCCGAGACGTTGCCGATGGACGTGTCGATCCCCGAGAGGCGCGATCCGAGTGTCCAGCCCGGCCCGACTTCGACCTTGTTGAGGTCGAGGACGAATGCGGACTGGCCATTTCGAAAGGCTCCGAGGACGGCGAACTGCTGGGCGATGGCTCCAGCCAAGGTCGAGCGCGCCGTGGCTTCATTCTGGATTGCGGACGAGTTCTGACCCACCTGTGTCGCCAATGACTGGCGAGCTTGCGCCTCTGCCTGATCCGCTGCCGCGCGAGCGTTCGCTTCGTTTAGGACCGCCGCCGCGATGTCGCCCGCGATCTTGGTCGCGAGCGCCTGACGCGATGCCGCTTCGGCTGACACAGCGGTCGTGCGTGCCGTAACTTCGGCGGCGATGGCGGCGGTGTTGTCGTCGGTCTTCGCTCCGACGCTATCAATGCGCTGACCCAAAGATTGGTCGGCCGTGGCGCGAGTTGTCGCCTCACTGGTGACGAGCGCTTGAGCGTTCGTTCCGGCCGTCGCAACCAACTGGTTCAGACGTTGCGAGAACGATTCCGAAGGGGTGACGAGAACTTTCGACAGGTCGAGGATAAAGGCGGTGTTGTTGGCGTTCTTCGCGCCCAAAAGCGCGATGGTTTGGGCCAACGCCGAGTCCGCGTTCGAGCGCGCCGTTTGCTCTATCGTGATGCTGGCGTCGAACCCGTTGGCGCGGGTGACGAGCAGGTCGATCCGATCCGCCTGTGCCGAGATCGCGTCGGCGCGCGTCGTCGCTTCCGTGAGGATTTTGGCGGCGTTGTCGTTCGCCTTGGCGGTAATCGCCGTAAGGCGCTGGCCAAGGCTTTCGGTAGGTCCGACGCGGGTAGTGTCGAGGTTCAGGACGAAGGCGTTGTTAGCGCCATTCTTCGCGCCGATCAGGGCGAGGGTGGACGCGAGCGCAGTATCGCCCACGACACGCTGATCGGCCTCGTTCTGGATGATCGTGGCGAGGCCGGTGCCGTCCTCAAGGTTGGCCAGCGAGTCCACGAGATCGGTGATCGTCTGGACCCGAAGTTCGAGACCTTCCGTGCGCGCCGTTGTGTTGGCGATGATGGTGTCGAGGGTGTCTGTTTTGAACGCTTGATCGGCGAGGGCGAACGACTGTTCAAGGATGCGCTCGGCCGACAGGTCGATGCTGGCCAGCGCATCCCGAAAGCGGTTCAGGAGATCGTCGCCAAGCTCCGACGTGCGGAGCAATTCGTCCATGATCGCTTCAGGCGTGGTGACGACGCCGAGGTGATCTCCGAGGCGCACGATGGCGCGGTCGAGATTGTCGTTGAGGAAGTCGTCTTGCTCTTGCAGACGGTAGAGAAGTTGGCGAACGGCGGTGTTCAGTTCCTCTTTCGTGAGGGTGGCGCCGTTCTGGAATTCCACGAGCGCAGCGGAGATCGGCGTCTCGCGCCTGACCTTGAGGATGCTGTTCTCGACGGGCAGGTAGGTCAGCCGAATGCGGCTGTCGCTGATCCATTCGAAGGCCGTGAACGACCCGTTCAGCGTGACCTTGATGTGGGTCTTGTCGATGTAGGGGATGGCGAGGTCGAACTCGCGCTGGCCGCCCGTCACGACGTAGGTGACGCGGGTTTGGTAGCTCATTGATCCTTTCGTTCGCCCACGACGAAAGGCCCGGCCACTCGATGAGCGACCGGGCTATCCGGGCTGGATTATGGTTGGTGTTTAGTCGGCGCCGAACGTCATGATCGTCGCCAGCGCATCGTCTGAGACGCCGTAGTTCCGGGCCTTGTTCTCGATGCGGTAAGGCTCCCAGCCCTTAGCCTCGCCTTGCTCCTTCGCCTCGGCGGCGCCGGTGCGGTCGAGCATGGGTGCGAGGTCGGGGAAATCGCCGCGCTTGATCGAAGCGTTCGCCAGTCGCCGGAACCGGGAGACGGTATCTTTGATCTGCTGGGCGCGCTGGGGGTCGCTCATGTTGGCGTAGTCGCCACTGTGGACGAGTTCCGACAGCGCCTCGTGCATGTTCAGGCCGGTCATCGGATCACGATACTCCTGACCTTGGATGGTCAGGACGCGGGCGTGTTCCTTCGGCGTGATCTTCTGGCTGTTGAAGCGCGCGGCCGGTCGGGTCGCGAGGACCAGATCGGGGTCGCCCTGTGACAGGGCCGAGATTTCCAGACGCACCATGTCGTCTTCGCGCTCGCTGATCCGCATCGGCTGAACAAGCCCCTCGATCCAGCCGCCATCCCGATCCTTGCGGACGACGGGAAGGCCCAACCAATCGCGACGCTCGGGGAGATTGTCGGACAGGAAGGGGATGTTGCGGGTGAAGTATTCGATGAACTCGGAAGCCTCGCGCATCACCGGGTCTTGGGTCTGCGCCGCGTTGCGGACGATGGCCGGGACGAGGGAGTCGCCCATCTTCTTGAACGCCGCCTTGGTGACGGCGGTGCCGCGCGAGGATTCCGTCGTCGAGAACGACGGGTCCAGCAGGTCAAAGAAGTCGCCGACGCCTTGCAGCGCCGCCTTGTTGACGATGTTGTTCATGATGGCGCCCATGACGCCGCCGACCAGAGCCGAAGCTTGGTCGTCCGCGAGATCGCGGTCACGCATGGTCTGATACAGGTCCGCCGTGATGCCGAGCATTTCGGCCACCGGCGACAAGGTGCTGTATTGATACCAGCGCCCGCCGAGGCGGATCGAATACGACTTAACGCCGTCCTGTTCTTCGGCCGGGCTGCGCTTCCCAACGATGTCGCCGTTGGCGAACAGGAGCGCGGCGGTCCCCATGAGGGCCATGCCGCTGACCATCCGGGCCATAACGATGTCGGCTTCCGCGCCGCCTCGGGACAGAGCTTTCTCCTGACCGTCGAGGGCGTTGAAGTAGTTGGCGAAGGCCGCGCGGTTCTCTTTCGTGATCCACGCCAGCGCCGGGTTCCGGTCCACCATGCCAGCCCGAACGAGGTTGATCGGGGTGCGGAAGAACGGGACGTAAAGCGCCTTCACGATGGGGATGTATTTCATCGCCTTCTCGAAAGCCTCGACGGCGGGGCCGGTCTTCTGGAAAGCCATGAGACGGGCGTAGTCGTTGGCCATTTCGCGGATGTCCACGGCGGCCAGCACGTCGGCCGCATCCTCAAGGCGGGTGTCGCCGAGATAGGACTTGGCCGGGTCGTAGGTCTCGCCGGTTTCCTCGAACGCCTGTTTGGCGCGGGCGAAGGCTTCGGCCGTGGGCCGGGTCGTCACCGCGTCGAGGGTCTTGGCGAAGACGCGATCCGCATCCTTGCCGCGCAGTCGAGCCGCACGATAGGACGCCTCGCGAGAGGCGAGAGCGTTGATCTGCATCCGGCGGGTCATGACCTTCGTGAACTCGTCCATCCCGAGGGAGGGTCGAATACCGAGGGTGCGGAGCGTTCCGAACAGGCCGGTCATGGCCATGTCGGGGATGACGCCGATGCCGCCCTGTTTCCATTTTTCGCGGCGGGCCGCGTTGAACTCGAACGGCTGGGCCATGGCGTAGCGGCCGACCGTTGTTTCGATGTCGGTCTGCGGCGCCGCATGGACGAAGGCGCGGAACCCGGCCTTGGTCGCATCGACGAAGGATTGATGGATGCCGAAGAGGTAGGCGTTGGCCTCGCGGAAGGTGACGCCTTCGGCCGAGGTGCGATTGCCGCCCAATGCGCGGCGAAGCGGACTGGTGATCCCAGCAGCGATGTATCGTTCGCCCACCGTCATGGTGGCGTGAAGCACCGAGCCGACCGCGTTGCGGACGGCGGTTGCGGGCGTCGTGAGATACCCGGCGACGAGGTAGTAGGACAGGTAGTCGCTGAACCCCATCTGACGACCCTTGCGGAGTTCGTCTTTCAGGGCGCGCGCACCGCCGTCGCCGTAGGCTTCGCGGAGGCGCTTAAGCGCTTCGGCCATTTTCGCGGCGTCGAGATCGCCGGTGCCGAGGGCGTCAGCCATCAGGTCCATTTGGCCTTGCAGGTCGTTGACGATCCGGCTGCGCTGCTTCGCCATCTTCATGATGTTGAGCGCGCGGGCGACTTCGGATTTCGCACCGGCCGCCATGGCGTCGAACATGACGGTCGCCTGTAGCTGGGCCGCCACGTCCCGAACCATGTTGGCGTCAAACACGCCGCTGGACAGACCTTTCTCAAGGTCCGCCATCTTCGTCATCAGATGGTCAGTGTGCTGGATGCTGATCGTTTCCAGCGCGTGGATTTTGGCGGCGATACCCTGATCGCCGGTGATGTCGGCATGGGCCTTCACGGCGTCCGACACGGTGATCCCGAACGTCTGCTGACGATCCGCGACCGACTTCCATGTCTGCTTGGCGTCTCCGGCGGCGTCGTATAGCGGCTTGAAGATGTCGGCCATCACGCCGACGATTTCCTCGAACTTCTCCGGCTCGTTGGCCAGCTTGTCGAAGTCAAAGACCTCCATGTTCCAGTGCGGCGACGGATCGTCGCCGATATTGGCGCCTTGGCGTCCCGCCCATTTGACGAAGCGTTCGACCTGATCGGGCTTGATGTAGCCCCGGAGGCGGTCGAGGTGATCGGTGACGGCCTTGAGCCGTTCGGGCGACATACCCTTGGTCCATTCGGCCTTGATCTCGGGACCGGCCTCGACTTCGGGACCATCCATGCGAGGGCCTTGAGCGCGGGGCTGTTCGACACGCGCCGGGAGGGCCGACACCGGACCCTGTTGGGTCGGGCGGAAGGTCCAGTCGTCGCGCGTCAGCGCCGGGAGCGTCAGGGCGTCCACGGTATCCAGTTCGTCGCGGAAGGTTTGGGGGAGATCGACCGGGTTGGAACGGAGGTCCGCATCGATCCGAGCGCGGGCTTGGCCGCGACCGCGAACCATGGAGCCGACGCCTTCAAGGGCGCCGGTGAATGCGGCGCCAGCGGCGGCCGACATCACGGTCTGCATGACATCGTAGCGATCCTGCGTCAGGCCGGTCGCATCCGCTTGGGCCAGAAGGTCCGTGCCGCCAGCGACAAGGGCCTGAACGCCGACCTTGGCGCCGATGGTCGTGCCGCCGGTGACGTAGCTGGTCGGGTCGATTGCCGAGCCTGTAAGGGTGCCAGCCAGCGCAGCCGCGCCGTGAAGAGTCTTCCCGACGATCCCACCTTCAGCTTCCCAGAACGGGTCTTCCTTGGACTCGCGGGCGAACTCCTGACGGCGAGCGCGCTCGCGCGTCACCATGTCGTCGGCGTAGTTGCGAACTCCCGAGGTGTCATTGGTCATGTCGATCAGGACACCGGGGCTGTGCACGAGGCGCGAGATCAGACGGACCGGGTTCAGGGTGAAACGGTCGCTGACCTGCATCGCCTCGCGGTGACGGCCCTGTTGGTTCAGTTCGATGTAGTCGGCGGTGTCATCCGCACCGGCCCGCCATCCCTCTGCAAAGAGGTTCGTGTTGACGGTGTTGGACCACACGTCGGCGAAGCGCTCGCCAAGGGAGCGTTTGTCGCGCGGATTGGAAAGGGAAACAGCCGCCGATTGGCGGCTGCGGTTCTGATCCGGTGACGTGCCGTAGTGGCGTTGAATGAAGGCGCGACGGACGTGTTCGGGGGTTCCTTCTTCGAACTCGAACTGGTGCCCGTCAGGGCCGGTGAAACGGATGGTTCCCATTAGTCTCCTTGGATGATGTTGCCGTTCCTATCGACGCGGGTGACGCCGGTGCGAGCCGTGGTGTTGGTCGTGCCGGGCGCGCGGGTTGGGCCGCCGGTGGCGGCGACCTGCTGCGGTCGAACTTGGAGACGGGGAGTGTATTCGGCGATCACCTCGTCGGCCGCGACCATCGGGGCTTTGCCAGCGGCGACGCGGCGCTCCCATTCGATCATGGCTTCTGCGCCGAGGCGGCGACGTGCGGGCGGTGCGCCCTCGCCGACGATCTGACCGATGGACGTTCCGACGTAGGATCGAGCGACCACGGCGGCGCGACGTTCCTCCGGCGGGACCGAAGATGATGCGCGTGAGCCGGAGGCCACACGCTCCTTGACCGCCAGATAGGCACGGGTCGCATTGCGGCCGGTCCCGAAGAGTCCCGCGTTGTAGTCGCGGTCAGCTTGGGCGCCGATGGCGGCGTAGTTCGGTTCGGCCACGGCAAAGCGCGAGGCGTAGTTCAGGACCAAATCCTCGTTCTCTTCACCGTTCTCAATGTCGTTGCGGAGGCTGCGGAAGGCGCCCCGCATGGTCATGGCTTCACCCGGTTCGAGGATGCCGCTGGCCGCTGCTGTCTGGATCGCCTCGTCCACGTTCTCGCCGCGTAGCGAGCGGTTGTAGAGGTCGAGGGTCAGGTCGTCCTTGGCCTCGACGCGAGCCTTTTCGGTGCGGCGTTCGGTGTCGGCCTCGACGCCTTCAATCGCATTGAGAACGCGCAATTGTTGGGCCGGGGTCAGGACCGATGCGCCCGGCGCGCGGTCGCGGCGTTCGGCGGTAGCCTGTGCGTCCGCCATTTCCACGCCGGGGGTCGCCGCGACGGCTGCGGTTTGCGCCGGTTGGTCGATGATGGAGCGCGGGTCGATCCGGCGACCGTCCTTGTCGCGAGCCGAGAAGTGAAGATGTGGGCCGGTTGAGTTGCCGGTGTTGCCAGAAGCGGCGAACGCCGTGCCTCGCGTCACCCGGTCGCCAGCTTTCACGTCGATGCTATCGAGGTGGGCGAAGCCGGTCGTTCGACCGTCTTCGTGACGGATGATGACGGTCTTGCCGCCACGTCCACGGTTGCCCGCGAACTCCACGACGCCATCGGCCGGAGCCACCACAGGCGTTCCAACCGGAACCGCGATGTCGATGCCGCCGTGATCGGTGGAGGCGCCGCGAAGCGGAGCGCGACGGATGCCGAAGCCCGAGGTGACGCGACCTTCCAGCGGCATGATGTAGGTGGGCGCCGGAACGGACGCCGCCGGAACGGCTGCGGATTCCTCGACTGCCGGGAGCGGCGAGCCGTCGATAGGCTCCAGTCCAGCGACCGCATTTGCCGTTGCTCGTGCGTCTTCGATCTCAGCCGCCACGTCTTCCGGGCGACGGGTGTCGAGAAGCGAGTAAAGGCCGGATAGATCGCCGGTCTGCTGGGCGTAGGCCACGACTGAGTTGACCACTTCGTCTTGCACGGCGACGCCATCCAGACCGGCTTCCTTGAGGCGGTCCACGGTGGCCAGAAGGTCGATGCCCTCACCACGTCCAAGCGCCGCCTGAACCTCGCCAGCGGTCATGCTCAAGAGTTCGCGGTCAGTGCGTTCTTGCAGGACGCTCGATGCTCGGCCGCTGACTTCGTTGGACCAGCGCTGGAGGCGTTGGCCAACTTCGAAGCGAACCTCCGGGCTTTCGAACAGGTCGCTGACCTCTCCGATGAAGCCGCTGGCTCGCTCGCTCATGTAGGTCTCGATGTCTTCGACGGTCGCGCCGTCGTTGATCAGATCGTCCAGCCCTTGCGCCGTTTCGGTCTCGAACTTGGTCTGGCGGGCTGACGCGGTGACGCTGAAATAGGCGCGCTGATAGGCGGTCGCCTTGGCCTTCTCGGGATCGAGATCGACACCGGCCAGAGCGTCGGTCGTGCCTTCGGCGTATTCCGTCTTCGCTCGTTCGGCCGTCTCGGCGATGTCGTGGCGAAAGTAGGCGTTGGCCGTGTCCTCGGCCATGCCGAAGAAGCGACGCAGTTCGTCGAGGTTGTCGCCGCGCTGGGCGTCGCGCATCGACGAGGCGATGCGAACCGGGTCAACGCGGTCTTCGCGCCGGGTCGGCAGGATGGCGTCACGGTTGTTGGTGATGCGCTCCTGCGACTGGCGCCGGATGGATTGTCTGGAAAGATCGACCATTTACTGAGGCCCCTTCGCGGCATTGGCTTGCTGAATCTGGAGGCTCTTGCCGCCGTAGTAGCCTTGGGCGCCTGCGCTCGCGATGCGGAGACCGGCTCCGAGGATCGTCGGGGACTGGATGCGGGAAGACATGCTGTTGGCCTCGGCTACGGCTGCGCGCTGCTGGGACTCCGCGTTCAGGCGGGTGCGCTCGCTGGCCAGTTGATTTTGGAAGAGGCTGTCCTTGAGCAGGGCTTCGACGCTTCCACCGATATTTAGACCGGCTTCGCCAGCGGCGACCTTGATGCGGGCCTGCTCTTTGCGCGCGACGCGCTGGCGTTCGTTGAGTTCGGCGACTTCCGCGACGCGGATTTCCTGCTGCTGAGTGGCAAGCTGGGCGTCGATGGCTTTCTGCTGCGCCTTGGCGGACTGCATTTGGCCGATGGTTTCGGTAGCCGCGCCGACGACTGCGATGGTCGTCATGATTGTCACGGGATCACAGATGGATTGGTCCCTCCTGAATGCTGCTGAGTAGGTAGAATGGGCGGCGTTCTCGGCCGTGGTGGAGTTCGACTTCCTCGATCTCAAACCCGGCCCGAAAGAGCCACAGAAGGCTCATGCCGTTGCGCGCATCGACGTAATTGAAGAGGCGGGGCCAGCGCTCGTGCCAGCGGGCGACGACGCCATAAGTCGCCTTGCCGATTGCGATCCTCGCTCTCGGCCTTTCCATGCCCGGCGTTCCGAGCATCCACACGATCCCCGATGACGGATCATCTGACGGCCCCACGCCATAGACACAGATCGCCTCGTCATCGTCGGTGATGACCCACGCATCGGCGCTGTTCATGACCGACATCGTGAGGACGAGAAGCGGGTCAGGGTCGCCGATGGTCAGGAGCGGGTTGGTCGCCCGTAGCTCGTCGAGATCGGCGGGGCGCATGTTGTTCGCGATGGCCTCAAGCCAGTCGTGAATCTGCTCGCCCGATGCGTCGGCGAGGTCGTGAAAATGGATCATAGGTTGCGTGGGGCCGCTGCTGATGCCAGTGAGCGGCAAAAGGGGGACGGCACATGCGAATGATGTTGGTTGGAAGCGCAATCGCGGCGCTTGCGACGCCTGTCGCGGCTGGGGATTGGCGTCTTGTTTATGCGGACGACCATGATGCTATTGCTATCGAGGCAGATAGTATTCGCAGCGTGGTCGGGAAGAAGGTCGCGTGGGTGGCCCTGCTCAGGGCCGAACCTGAAGAGGGCGTCGATTACAGCCTCTCGCGGAGAGAGTTTGACTGTTCGGCTTCGACCGTCACCCCACTGTCGTTTGTGGCCTACCGCGCGAACGGCGAGTCTATCCATTCCAGCCACAGTAGGCGCCCAACCCAAGCCGTCGTTCCAGACACGCTTGGGTGGGAGGCGTTTGATGCGGTTTGCTTCGGGACGAATATGGATGACATGCAAGGTTGGTCGTCGCCATCCGTGTTGCTCACAGACTATCGGACGCGGTGAGCACGAGGGCTGATTAGGCCCTCGCTCTGTTGTAGTAGTTCGCTTCCCACTCCGCGCCGATGAAGGTCGAGGCGGCGTAGGTGTCGTTGATGACCCTGATGCGGGTCGTGACGTTCTGGCCATAGACCTGAAAGCGATGCGTCCCCGTGCTGTAGCTCGGGGTGTTCAGCCGGAAATGCTGCGCTCCGAGGGTCTTGCTCGTGAACTGCGCCGTCTTGGCGGGCAGCACTTCTTGCACATTCGGGTTCACGCCGTAGGGCGCGACCGATGTCTTGAAGTAGGCCGTGTTGCTGAACGACAGCGAGAAGGTTCGCAGGGTGGTTCGGCCCGTCGTAATGGCCTCGCCCCTCTGCGTCCGCATGAACTGCGTCGAGAACTCGAACGAGAAAACGTAGCCCTCGCCGATCACCACGGGACCGGCCGTCTCCAGACCGGGGACGAGGACGATGTTGTCCGTTTCCCAGACGTAGGTGGACGGGTCGATCAGCGTCTCGGGTCGAGCCGTGAAGCCGGAGCCGCGCACCATTTGGAAGCGATCCTTGTTGGGGCGATACGGCAGGACGAAGCGCGTCTGGTTGGACGTGCTGACGAACTGGCCGGTCACGGTCGCGCGTCGATCCAGATGGATTTGATTCACCGTTTCGGCGGGCGATGCCGCTTGCTGAAGGTTGATCTTCTCCAGCCACAGACCGTCGTTGCGCTTCACCGTCAGGAACAGACTGCCCCCGAGATAGGCGCCGGAAACGACGGTCGCGCCTTCTCCCAAGTCCCACTCATGCCATGCCGACTGAACCTTCTCGTCGGACGAGGCCCAATAGAAGTTGTAGCAATAGATGCGGTGGGGCGCCCCATGCGTCAGCGCAAAGATCGCCGACAGGTCGTCGGCCGGGATCAGGGCGTGGACGCCAGCCGGGATGTATTGGGCGCAATGCGCGGTGACATCGGCGGCGGTCGTGGCGTCCGCTCCGGCGAGCCGGGTGTATTCCATGATCTTGGCCCAGCCGCTGTTCTCGACGGCGAAGTAGATTTCGGAGCCGAGCGGCGCGAGGCCAGCCTTGATGTTCACGGTGTAGTTCGTGGTGGGGCGGATCGCGATGGATGCGGCGGTCAGGCCGAGTTCGCCGTTGGTCAGGCTGAATTGGGTCTGATCGCTGGTGAGCAGGATGCCTTCGTTGTGCGCGGTGGCGTCCAGCAAGGGAGACACGCGGGTCGAGGTGGCGCCTACGTCGATCACGTCGCTATCGAGATAGTCGGTCTGGCTCATGCGCCAGAAGTTGCCGAAGTCGCCGACGCCCGAAAGGACGCAGTTCTCATCGTAGAGGAACGCCAATCGGTTCTGGTAGAAGAACACCTTACGGATCGGGCGACCGATGAAGCCGGGGTTCGGGTTGATGTCGGTATCGCCGACACGGCGCGGCGCCCACGAGAAGGGCGCGAAGGTGAAGGTGCCGTCAGCCTCGCGCACGAGGGCGTGGGGCATGGTCCGGTAGTCGATGGCGTTGACGAGGCCGGGCTTGACGCATTCCTCCCAGACGCCGCCGCGACGGACGACGTAGTAGGACATGAAGCCGCCCGTCTCATCGCCTTGAACGCGGTAGATCGCGCCCTCGGCAGGTGGCGTGTCGCCTTCCTTGACCGGCGGGAGCTTGTCGAAGCGCTGGACCGTGCCGGTGATGACGCCGCCAGCCGGGTTCGGCGGATATTGGTATCGGGCGCCGGGTCCATAGGGATCGCCATTGGCGTCTGTGCCGATGCGGCGGTTCAGCCAGATTTGGTAGGCTTCGTCAGGCTGCGTGTCGGCGCCCAGCGGGGCCATGGCGCAGACCTTCTTGCGATTGCTGATGAAGGTGTAGTCCGCGACCGTGAAGGCGCTGATGTCTTCGCTGTAGTCGGCGATGCCGGTCAGATAGTCCCAGCCGCCGGGCGCGGCGACGGGAATCTGCTGGCCGGTCTGGCTGTCGAACACCTTGATCTGACCGTCTGCAACGATGGCTACATACTGTTCGGTCGTGTCGCGGTTGATGGTGTGGACGTGCGCGTTGGTCGGCGCGGTCTCCATGAGGCGGGCGACGACTTCGGTCGGCGCGCGCTTGGACAGGCCGAAGGCGATGGACGGCCAGCCGTTGGTTTGGCTTTCGAGTTGATCGGGCGAGCGGACCAGCGGCGATTGCTGCGAGACGCCCCCGTGAAGGGACGGCAGCGAACGGGTCACGAGGCTCACTTAGCGCGCCTCCAGACCCGGCCTCGCCGGTGGACCTGCGCGGCCAGCGTCTTGTTGGCGCGAAACAGGTTGGTGTCGGCCGACGCGGACTGCTGGCGCTGGAGCGTCAGCCATGCGCGGCGCTGATCCTCTTCGCCGAAGCGGTCAGCGGTCGGATCGCCGACGACGCGGGCTTGGAACTTCCGGCCAGCGGCGATGACGGCATAGCCGCGCGCGGCTTCCGGCAGGGCGTCGAAGGTAAAGGACCATTTGATGCGGACCTTGATCGGCGCCGTAATCGTCCACGTCAGGTTGGCCGCGTCCCACAGGCCGAAGCCTTTGTTCGGGTGTTTGCGGACAACGATGTCCTGCGCCTTGTCCATCGGGTCGATGTCGAGGGCGCCGGTGGGGACGGCGATGAAGCCATCCACGTCGGGGGTGAGGACGTGATCCTCATCGGTGTTGAACTTGAAGCCGTAGAGGCAAACTTCGCGGACGACCTTGTTCAGTTCGCCGAGCGCGATGGATTGATCGACGATCTCGGGAATGATGGCGTTGACGGGAAGCTGGCCGATGCCGATCAGCATGTCGTTGACGGCCTCAAGTTCCGTCATGGGCGCTGCCAGCATGGGCGCTGCCTCCTTCGGAACTCAGGATTTTGTTTGCTTTCCTCAGATTAAAGTCGGCCCGCATCACCTGAAGGTTGTCTTGGTGATGAAGCCCGCCTTTGCTCAGCGGAATGATGTGATCGACGTGATATCGAGTGCCGGGATTGTGTTTCTCCAGCAGCTTCGCCAGCCGATAAAAGGCACGGATCGCATCGCGATCCGCACCGGGCGGGAGGTCTCGCATCCGTTGGCGTCGAAAACCCTTGTATGAGTTGACGCGATCAGGATTCCGCTTCGCCCATTCACGCTGCATGGTTGCGACACGTTCCTTGTTCAAGGCGTATCGCTTCCGGGCCTTTGCCGAGTGGCAGGACCGACAGATGCGGTTAGGTCGAGCGGCGAGACTTGGCGACCAAGTGTCGGGAACGACGAGCTTGGTCGAGCAGTCTCGACAGTTCATGGTCCTAAAAAATAAGGGCCGCCCTCATAGCGAGGACGACCCTTACTGTCGTGGTTAGGCCGGTGCGCCGGTGCGGAGTTCGACCGCATCCGAGGCACGGAACACATCGGTGCCGGTCATCTGACGGGCGAGGATGAGGGTGCCTTGCTTGCGGACCTGATCTTCGGTCTGGACGGCCAGACCTTGGACTTCGGCGGTCGCGATAGCGTCCTTGGTCCAAACGGCGCCCACAGTCGTCGCCATGTTCAGGCGATAGCGAGCCGGGATCGCGTTGTTGGCCGCGTCGTTGGTGCCGAACGGCGAGATGTTCGACTTGATGATCTTGATGCCGTCGATGGTTTCGAGCGTGTGCTTGCGGATCGAAGCGTCGCCGCCGTTGAAGTCGCGGTTCAGGTTCTTGTCCGACTGCGCCAGCAGATACCATTGGGCGGTCTTGAGCAGACCGTAGATATCGACCGTATCAACGCGCACGTTGGCTTCGTCGAGCGTCTGCTTGGCCTTGGAGAAGGCGGCGAACAGCTTGGCGACATCGGTGAGCAGAGCCGCGTCAGTGACCGGCGTGGCGACCGGGCCGCCGAGCAGGTCGTTGGTGCGAGCAGCCTTGATGACGGCGCGCTGCGAGTTCTGGTCGAACTGGACGGCCAGAGCTTCAGCCAGTTGGCGGACGTATTCGCCGCGCACGTCGTAGTGATTCAGCACTTCGTGGATGTCGGCGACGAACACGTCCGAGATCAGCTTGTCGTCGGACGACAGGACGATCTCATCGTGGTCGATCTGCTTGCCGACGATTTCAGTGCCGGGCGTGTGGTAGGTCGCGGTGGCGCGGCCGACGCGCGGGAAGCGCAGCGACTTGCCGTTGGTCAGCGCGAACATGCGCTGCTTGTCACGCATGACGGTGGCGCGTTCGTATGCAGCTTGGATTTCGCCGCCGAAGAGGTCGAGTGCGAGTTCCATCGTGCCAGCGGTGCCGCCAGCTTTGAACATCGGGTTCGAGGGGGTGGAGTTAGCCATTAGGCTCCTTGATTGAGAGAGAGTTTTTGGCTCCCGTCGATCAATCGGAGTCCGCTGGCGGCGAGGTTGTGCGGTCGGAACCGGCCTCATCGCAGCCGGATCAATCCGCTTTGAATTTGGGAGAAAGAGTCAGGCCGGGCTTTCACCGGCCGCCCGCCCGTGGGCGGTCAGTTCCCTGTTGGCGCTGGGAACTGTGCGGCCTCGCCAAGCGAACCTCTGCGGAGGTAGGCGGGCGTGGTCTTAGGGGTGCTTTAGAGCAGCGTTCCCGCTGCTTTCGAACGTGCCGCCTTCTCCGCGACCTCGGCCACATAGGCACGGTCGGTCTGGTATCGGTCGGTCTTCATCGCGGCGACCATTTCCGCCTTTGAGCGGAAGATGTCGCCGGTTGCGGCGCCCGGCATCGACTCGACGAACGAGCCTTCGGACGGGTGCGCCGCCTTGTATTTCGCGACCAGCCATTCGACGCCCTGTGTGGCGGTCGTCGGGTTGGACACGAGGGTATTGTAGCTGTCGATCTCGGCGGCGCTCAGAGATGAGGCCGCCCAATCGGACGCAGCATTGAAGACATCTTCGCCGCCAGCGGTGGCGTGTGCGCGCTGGAACGCCAGTTGCGACAACGCCTCCAGACCGGCGAGATAGGTGTCCACGGTTTCCTGCGGGACGCCCAGCTTCACGATCTCTGCGATCTGTTCGGCGGCGGGCTGGCCCTTGGTTTCTTCGTAGTGCGAACGGAACGCCTCGAACGCCGTCGTGACCGGGTTGGCCTCGGCTTCGGCCGGAGTCTCGGTCTTCGGTTCGATGGTCAGATCGTTCGGCTTGGCCGCTTCGTCAGCGGTCGTTTCCTCGGACTTCGGAGCGCGGAGCTTGGCTTCCAGTTCCGCATACGACTTCGCCATGTCCTCGGCGCGGATCGCACCCTTGTCAGCATCCCAGAATTTTTCGGGGATGTGGTCAGGGCGGGTCGGGATCGAAGGGGTTTCCGGCGCCGTCAGTGATGCGACGTAGGTCGAGGGGTCGGCGCCCTCGGGGAAGGCCGACGCCGGAAGCTGGGAGTAGTCAGGTGCGGGCGTGGTGGTCTCAGTGACCGTGCTTTCGAGGCTCATTAAGTTCCTTGGTTAGGGTCTTGGGTCGCCGCGATGGCGGCTTCCGCGATAGCCGGGGTCGCGGCTTGCATGGCTTGCTGCGCCATCGCTTGCTGCTGTTCTTCGGCCATCTGTTCCTCCGTCTTCAGGAGGGTTTCGAGGCTGGAGACGCCATGCTCGTTGCCAAGGCGGCTCAGGAACGCCGGAGCGTTGATGAGTCCCGCGAAGACCTGCGGCGTCAGGATGGAGATCGCATCGGAGGCGAAGGTGCGGAGGCGGTTCACCTCGGCGGCCCGGCCCAGCGCGGCGAGGCCCGTCACGATCTTGGGACGGATGCCATTCGGAACCGGCGGGATGAGCTTTCGCTGTGCGGCGACATAGAGGTAGCGAGACGCAATCGGGCGCTGGAGTTCAGCGGCCAGCACCGAGAAGGTGCCGCCCAAGGTGTTCTCCAAATCCTCCGACTGGCTGCGGATTTCCTCGGCCGTGACGCGCTCGGCGTCGCGGTAATTGCTCACGAGGAAGGCTTGCTTGACCCGCGCTTCGATGGTCGCGGTCACGTCCTTGATGACGGCGAAGTCCTGCGACTTGTTCAGCGCCAGCGATTGGACGGCTTCGACTTCACCGTAGATGTAGTCGCCGGTCTCGGCGGCGGCGAGTTCGTTCAGATCGACCGACGAGTTCGGGTTGACGACCGTGATGACGCGCGAAGCGATGGCCGCGAAATCGACCATGGCCTTGTAGTTGTCTTCCATCGACAGCAAGTCGCCGAGATATTCGGTGACGTGACTGCGGCCGTAGGCTGAACCGGGGACGACAAGCCAACGCGGCGCCAACCAACCGGCCTCTTCGACCGGGATCGCTTCCGACTTCGTGCCGTCAACGACCGTGCCGTTGATCTCCTGCCAGTGAGTGACCTTGCCTTCACGCTGCTCGACGACGGTGTAGACGTCGATCTGTTCCTCGTCCTTGTTGGGATCGAGCTTCAGGCCGAGTTGGGTGCGAACCTTCTCGGGCAGCGTGGAAGGCCAGACCTTCTCTTGGATGATGATGTCGGTGAAGTCGCCGTAGTTGTCACGTTTCACCACGAACTGGTCGATCCGGTAGACGCGGGGCGCGCGATCCTGCGGGAGGTAGGCGACCACGTTGCCCGCCACGATCAGTTGCTTGATGACCTCGCCCAGACCCGGGCGGACGTTTAGATCGTCGATCATCGCGGCGGTCGTTTCCGCGACTTGCGAGAGACGAGTGTCCACGTCGTTCTTGTCGGCGCCGAGTTGGGCGGCGGCGAAGGCGTCGAGTTCAAGACGGAAGAATTGGACGCTCGTGGGGAACAGGGTCGAAAGCAGCCGGGCCGACAGATTGCGGAGGCCGTGGGCGCCCGCCGACTGATACGGCTGGGTGGTGCTGGTGTGTTCGTTCTGACCCGCTTCGGGGATCAGGCCGGGGATGGTCAGGCGCGATGCTTGACGCGCCTTCTCCAGAACGGAGGTGCGAGCGACAGACAGCGCGCTGAAACGCGCTGCTGCGGTCTTCATGCGTGAGGCTTAGGCTTTCGAAAGAATGGTTCTGCCGACGAGGCCCAGCGTTCCGGGCATCTTGGCGAGCGTGGGGGCCATGTCGTGCAGCTTGCCGCCAGAGCCGCCGCCGGGGGTGGGCGTGGGCGTGGGCGTGAGCGGTGCCGGTGGCGCTGTCGGAGCCGGTGCGGGCGCCGGGGCGCCGGGCGTGGCCTTGCGAATTGTCAGGGAGCGGACGCCGCCAGAGCGAGCGCGGACGACGGCATCAAGGCCGTCGAGATAGGGGTTGCGAAGGACGCCGGGTTCAGCCGCTTGCGGCGCCGAGACGACCTTCGGTTTCTTGAAAAGGGAGCACATCGGCCGGGACTCCTTAGAGAGCGTCGGGCCGCTGGATGGACCGTTCGTATTGGCGTTGAATCTGGCGCGCGAGATCGCGGCGCCCGGCGGCGAACATCACTTCGTCGAGGCTCTGACCGGGGCGAGGCATTGGCTCAGCGCAATGCTTCTCAAGCCACAGCATCAGGTCAGGGATGTTCGTCGGAAAGGTGTTGTCCGCACCGTGGGCGGTGGGCTGGTGACGGCTCAAGTGGAAGGGCTTTCCTTCCAGAGAATGTTGATCGTGCCGCCGATTGCGGCGCCGATGGCGATACCTGCCTCAAGCTGATCCGGCTCGATGGCGATGCCGAAAGCCGTCAGGATCGCGACGATGCCGACGTAGGTGGAGCGTTCGCCCATGCGCTGGAGGACGAAGCGATAGAATGCGGTGAAATCCATTCTGCGCCTTTCGTGAAAATTGAGGGGAAAGGGGCATCCGCGTTAAATAGAGGATGCTGAAATGTGAGGGCCGGTGGGCCGCGAAAATCGAAGAACTGCTGGCACCGCACACAATCGCTGTGGTCGCCGAGCCGGAGCCGCGTCTGCTCTCAGAAGCTGAAGGCGGATGCGCCTACTGTGGTCGCGAGCTTCCGATGTCAGTCCAAACGCGACGCTTCTGCGGGGTCATCTGCAAAACGTCTGCCGCGAAGCGACGTTCGTTGGGAATGCCGGAGGCGAAGGGGGCTGCGGTCGAGACAACCGCGACTTGCCGCACCTGCTTGGTGGATTTCAGCTATCCCCGAACAGGTAAGCCACGGGTCTATTGCAGCTCAGAGTGCCGAACGAAGCCTACAGGCCGAAAGTGACAGGTCCGATGACCTGATCGTCGCCCCACATGCGGAAGGCGAAGGCGCCGATGTCGTCGGCAATGGAGATCACGGTCCCGCCGGTGACGCCGTGTCCCATGACGTAGAAATCATGGGCGTCGTGCTGGATGCCCTGTGAAAGCAGCCATGCCGACGCCTCGTCCCCGAGGTCGGTCGGCAGGAGGAAGTGCGACGCATCCGATAGGAGCAATCGCACGAACCCAACCATCATCAGAGCATCCGGCTTCAATCGACGTGGCGCAACTCGTTTTGGGCGTAGTCGCGGATCGCTTGGACGTGGACGGTGTGCGGGCCTTCCGCCGTCGAAAGCATACGTTGGGCGCTGTTCAGCGCGTCATGGCCGTCGATGCCGATAGCCTCGGCGATGACCGCCGCCACGAGGTAGAGCGCGCGGACCTGATCCGAAGGGTTCTCGTCTTGGATACGCGACAGCAGCAGGAAGGCTGGCTCGCGCAGTTTGGCGACCGTGGAGTCCGTGCGGACCCGATCACCGATTGAGGGAAGAGGATTCATGAGCGTGTGCGTGATTGTTCAATAGCGGGCTGTCGGCTCACGCGAACAGGTAGTCGGAGCGGCGGACGCTCTCGATGTCGAAGTCGCCCTGCGCCGGGAGCGGCGGGAGGGTGTCAGCGATCTCCTGCGGTAGCTGGGCCGCGAACTCTTCGCGGAAGACCTCAAGCCAGTTCGTCGAATACAGGTCGGCGAATGTGTGACGCAGGATGTCCCGAAGCTCGTAGGCGCGAGCGGCATGGACGCCGAAGCTGTCATGCACAACGGCCAGCGAGCGGATGCCGTGGTCGTGGCAACGGTTCGCCACCCCCATCAGGTGTGATGCATCCATGCTGTGGATCAGGTTCGGGCTGATCCCGTTGGCCTGTCTTTTTCCGTCGAGCTTGCGCTGCTCGATCTTCACGTCGAGGCGGATACGCTGCCCCTTGTAGTTGACCACGACACGGCCGGTCTTGCGGCTGGCGTAGGTCTGGAGAACCGGGAGGCCGGTGGGCGTGGTCCAGCGCAGCGGGAGGCCCGCCTTCGTCATGATCGACGCGACGGATCGCAACCATGCCATCGCCTCGGCAGCCGCAACGACAGTGCCTTGCACACCGTCCCAAATCTCGGACGCCATGTAGCGAGCGGCGACGTAGTTGTCCGCGTCGAGGTGGGGTGTCCCGCTGGCGTCGATCTCCGCGAGGGTTTGCAGGATTTGGTCGCAATACCCGTATTTCGTGGCCGAGTAGGTGAACGTCATCACCGGACGTTTGGTAATCTTGCGCGTGACCTTGCCTCCCTTCCACGGCGTGGCCTCGGGCGCGTAGCTGTCGTTGACCTTGGCCTGAACGGCGGCAGCGACATCGGCGTAGATGTCCTGCGGTCGGTCGCCCGGCATGAGGTTGACCGCCTTGGCCCCGATAGGATCACGGAGCATGGCGCTGAAATGCTGGAGGCCGGAGTTCGAGCCGTCGAGGCTGACTGGAAGGTGGCTGACGAACGACGGACCTTCGCGGACGTATCCCGCCCATTCCATGCAAGCCGCCAACGCCATGAAGGGGCTGTCGGCCGTCGCCCAGAACCGTTGGCCGTCGAGAGGATCGGCGGCGCTGTCGAGGATCAGATGCTCGTGGGCGATGACCCAATCGACCCGCTCGTTGAACGGAACCTTGTCGATGCCGAACAGACCGGCGAGGTGCACCGCCAGCCAGTGGGCGCCGCCGTCCGTGATCGGCTCGCCCTTGGCGAACGTCAGCAGGGCCTTGGCGACATCATCACCTTGCGGGTGCGGGCCGCCGGTGGCCAGCGGATAGACGCGGCCACGGAAGTCGAGGCTATGCGGGAAATAGATCGCCTCTTCGTCGGCGAACTTCGTCGCGACCCATAGGCGCTGCGACAGAGCCAGCCGCTTGCTGACGTTCTTGGCGTTCAGGTCATGGATGTCCGACGCCTCACGCTTCCAGCGCGACGCGGCGTCCTCATTGATCTCGTAGTCAGCCGGGCGCGGCGGGATCGGCTGCGGATTACGGGCGGGCAGATCGCCCAGCACCCCGCCCGAGTCCCAAATCTCGCGCATGACGGCGAGGACGGGCGCGTTGATCTTCCAAGCCGTCTCCTGAACCGCGTTCACGGCGTCGTAGACGGCGGGCATGTTCTGATCGCGAAGCTGCTCGTGATAGGCGGCGTTCGCCTGTTTCACGAGACGGTTGCCCGGCTGCTTGGTGACGTAGCCGCCCTTGAACGGGCTGCTCCACCGGCGCGGTGGGATCACCATGGGAAGGCAGATCGGCTCCAGCAATTCGCATCGAGCGTGTTGCTGCTCCAGCCAACGATGCACGGCCTCGGTTGGACGGACATACTTGGTGCGCTGGCCTTGGCTCTCGATGACGAACAGGCCGGTCGAGTCGCAGAAAAGCTCGATGGCTTTCACGCCGGTGCGGATACGCATGGCCAGCGGGAACTCTTGGTCCACGCCGTGTTCGACCATGACGTTCTGGATTTTGCGGCGCATCTTGGCGCTTCGGACGCCGTGCGCCTGAACGCGAACCACGCCCTTGAAGACATCGGCGCGGGCGCGGCGAAGGCGCTCCATCTGTCCATGTTCAAGGATTGCATCGGCGACGGCGATGGCCGTGGCCGTCAGCTTCTTGCCTTCGGCTGCGGCCGACAGGATCACGCGGCCGGTCAGGTAGGCGGCTTCCTCGGGGCCGACGCTCGATAGGATCAGCGCGGCTTCCGGGGTTCGGGCGCCGCCGCCGTGGTTCACGATGTCGCAGAAGGACCGGATCGCTTCGGCGGTCGGCTGGACCGCGAGGCGCAGCAGCGCGCGGCCGGGCGGCAGTTCGCCTTCCTCGTCAGCGCTTGAGGGTTCATGTCGCCACGGCAGCGGACGACGCGCACGGTAGCGGCTGGCGCCAAGGGCGCGGCTCTCATCTTCCAGCGCGATTTGACGCGCCAGCTTGTCTCGGAATGTTTCGGTTCGCACCGTCTATTTAGACAGGCGGGCGGGGCCTTAAGGCCGGAGAGAACCCTCAGACAGGGGCTTGTGCATTAGTCTCCCAAGGCATGGGAACCAAGAAGTTCGACGCCGAGGACTTTGAGGGCTTCCTGAAGCTGCTGCCCAAGGAGAAGGACGGGGTGCGGCTGCGTCACGCGCTGGAGGTCAGGAACCCGACCTTCGCCTGCGCCGAGTTCTACGACCTGGCGCGCAAGTATGGCGCGGCCATCGTCTATGCGGTCGATGACGAGGAGCCGACCTGGCCTCAGATCGACGAGGCCGCCGCCGACTTTACCTACGCCCGGCTGATGTCCAGCCGCGAGGACGAACAGACGGGCATGACCTCGGCCGAACTGGACGCCGTGGCGGCGCAGACCCGCCAATGGGCCGAGCGCGGCGACGTCTTCGCCTACTTCATTTCCGGGGCCAAGGTGCGGAACCCGGCGGCGGCCCAGGCGCTGATCGCAAAGCTGAAATAGCCGCCGGATCGTCTTGCGGCGCTGCGGAGGACGTCCCATCTGCGACGCGCCCTTCCTGCAAAGCTTGAGGATGTTCCATGCCGATCGCCGCACGCGCCTTCGCCGCCACCGCCGCTGACCAGCCGCTGAGCCCCTACAGCTTCGACCGGCGCGATCCCGGCCCGGACGATGTGGCCATCGAGATCAAATACTGCGGCGTCTGCCATTCCGACCTGCACATCGTGCAAAACGACCTGGGCGGGACCCGCTATCCCATCGTCCCGGGCCACGAGATCGCGGGCGTGGTCACGGCTGTCGGCGCCAATGTGAGCCGCTTCAAGGAAGGCGACCGGGTCGGCGTGGGCTGCATGGTCGACAGTTGCCGCACCTGCGTCTCCTGCCAGGCGGGCGAGGAGCAGTACTGCGTCCCCGGCATGACCCAGACCTATGGCTCGCCGGATCCCAAGGGCGCCGACGTCGGCCAGATCGTCACCCAGGGCGGCTATTCCGACCGGATCACGGTCGATCAGAACTATGTCCTGTCCATCCCCGACAGCCTGCCGCTGGACGCGGCCGCCCCCCTGCTGTGCGCCGGCATCACCACCTATAGCCCGCTGCGTCACTGGAAGGTGGGGCCGAGATCCAAGGTGGCGGTGGTCGGCCTCGGGGGTCTGGGCCACATGGCGGTCAAGCTGGCGGTCGCCATGGGGGCGGAAGTCTCCGTCCTGTCGACCTCCGACCGAAAGCGCGCCGACGCCGAGCGGATGGGCGCCAGCCACTTCCTGATCAACTCCGACAAGGATGCGATGAAGGCGGCGGCCGAGAAGTTCGACCTGATCATCAACACCGTCTCCGCCACCCACGAGATCGCCAGCCACCTGAATCTGCTGGCGCGTGACGGGACCATGGTCATGCTGGGCCTGACCACCGAGGGCCTGCCGGTCTTCGCCATGCCCCTGTTGTGGCGTCGCCGCAGCGTCGCCGGCAGCCTGATCGGCGGTATTCGCGAGACCCAGGAGATGCTCGACTTCTGCGCCGAGCACGGCATCGCCTGCGACATCGAGACCATCGCCCCGCATCAGATCAACGAGGCCTATGCGCGGATGGAGAAATCCGACGTCCGCTATCGCTTCGTCATCGACATGGCCCAGATTGGCGCCGCCGCGTAACCATGTCTTCTCTGGCAACGCTTGCCACGTTAAAGCGTAGTCTTGAGGGTGGGGCGTCGTCTGCGACGGCGCCTCAAATCAAGGGACAGGGAAACGCATCATGGCGAGAGTGGCTTTGGTTACGGGGGGAACCCGGGGCATCGGCAAGGCGATCGTCCAGCGATTGCGGGAAGACGGCATGTCCGTGGCCGCCGGCTATTCCGGCAATGATGAAGCGGCGGCCGCCACGGCCCGCGAACTCGGGGTCATGGTCATCAAGGGCAATGTCGGCTCGTTCGAGGACTGCGAGCGGGCGGTGCGGGAAGTCGAGGCCGAACTGGGTCCCATCGACACCCTGGTGAACAACGCCGGGATTACCCGCGACGGGTTCTTCCACAAGATGAGCGCCGATCAGTGGTCGGACGTGATCCGCGTCAACATGGACAGCGTCTTCAACATGACGCGCCAGGTGATCAACGGGATGCGCGACCGGGGCTTCGGCCGCATCGTCAACATCTCCTCGATCAACGGCCAGAAGGGCCAGATCGGCCAGGCCAACTATTCCGCCGCCAAGGCCGGCATGATCGGCTTCACCAAGGCCCTGGCGCTGGAAAACGCGCGCAAGGGCGTGACCGTCAACTGCATCGCGCCCGGCTATATCGACACTGAAATGGTGGGCGCCATGGACCAGAAGGTGCTGGACAGCATCATCGCCCAGATTCCGGTCGGAAGGCTCGGAAAAGGCGAGGAAATCGCCGACATGGTGTCCTGGCTGTCGGGTGAACGTGCCGGATATGTCACAGGCTGCACCCTGTCGCTGAACGGCGGCCAGTACCTGGTTGGCTAAATCCGCTTTGCCTAAAATCCGCCGTTCGGGCGTTCCACCACTTCAGTCATGATGGCAACGGTCGAGGTTGAGGCGGAGAATCCGCTGTCCTTCGCCGTCCCGGCGCCGCGCGCCCGGACGGTCGCAGGCGTGCGCCTCGATCTGACCGCCCTGATGCTGCTGACCGCCTGCCTTGCGGCGACGCCGGCCTCGGCGCAGCTGCGCTCCAACGCCCAGGTCGAGCAGAGCCGCGCCATCCGCGACCAGTCGGTGACGCGCACCCTGCCGCCCCCGGGCCGATATTCGTCCGAGGCGGGGCAGACCTTCATGCTGGATCGCGCAGGGTCCCTGACCCTGCTGCGCTTCGAGCGCTCGACCGAGACCTGGGCTCTGCGCCCCACATCGGCCCCGCGCGGCGACACCATCTATCGCAACGACGCCGGCGAGCAGGTGCTGCGCGTCACGCCCAGCGGCGGCATCACCGTCTACACCACCCGCAATCCCGGCGGCTCGCCTGTCTCCCTCACCGGCCCCGCCGTCAGCCTGGAGCCGACCAGCCTCGGCCCGGTGCAGATGTTCAACCTGATGACGCGCCGCAGCAGCCTGGTCAGCGAGGCCCTGGGGCGGCTGGTGCGTATCAATCTGGACGGCCAGGAATCCGAGGCCCTGTGCATCGAGGCCCTGATCGTCACCACCGACGCCGTGGTGCGCATCGCCCGTTCGCCCAGCGCCCGCCCCTTCCTGGACCGGCTGCGCAGCATCACCGTGATTGAAGGCTCGCGCGCCTCGGTCAGCTATTCCAACGGCGACCTGCGCGTCGTGGTCGACCCCAGGCGCGGCATCGGCGGCCGCCCCTCCTCCGCCCGCGTCATCCGCGCGGTGATCCCCCAGGACTGACAGGGTCGCATCCGGGTCTTCCCTGTTGACCTGGGCGCCGAACAGGCCCCTTGGACAGGGATGGCAAGCGAAACCGTCTACATCGTCCAGGCCTATGTTCAGGGCAAGGGCTCGGCCCTGCGGGCCGAACCCCAGGTCGGTTGCAAGGACAGCGAGGAAGCCCGTCGCAAGGCCGAGCGCCTGGCGCCCCTGAGACTGGGCGTCGTGGCCTTTTCCGTCTCGGCCGACACGGAGCTGGGCGACTACGACGAAGAGCCGACGATCATTTTCAAGTCCGGCCACCTGCCGCCGCCCTTCAACGACGCGGATTGATCCAGGGATCCCGCCTGAAGCGGGCCGGCGGGAGGAGCGCGTTCGACCCCTAGCGGCTGCGCAGGATCACCTAGGCAACGCCGCGCCAATGATCGCTCCGGTCACAAGCACGAGCGGCGCGCTGTATCGGCTTTTCCAGAAGTAGACGACGACGAGACCGACGAGGAAGAGCGAGGCTGTCAGAAGAAGGTTCGGGGTGTTCGCCACAGCCGCTTTCGCAAGCTCGAACGTCGTGACTGCGATGACGCCCACCACAGCGGCAGCGACCCCTGCTAGGAACGTTTGGAGCCGTTCGTTTTCTACAACGCGCTCAAGTCGCTCATAGAAGATCATCGAGAAGGCGAAGGCAGGGAGAAACATCCCCGCTGTGATGACTAATGCGCCAGTCAGGCCCCCGCTCATCCAGCCGACGAAAGTGGCGAAGATCACCAGAGGTGCGGGCAGCACGTTCGCCAGGCCTACCCCATCCAGAAACTGGGCATCTGTGGCCCAGCCACGATCCACGGTGTCTGCCCTCACGAATGGAATGGCGGTGTAGGCACCGCCGAACGTCAGCAGTCCTCCCTTTAGCCCCGCTAGAAAAAGGGCAAAGGTTGTCGCCGCCATTGCGGCGCTTGGCGGTGAAGCAAACTCCGCCGCGTCAGACTGTGTGATGAGCCCCAAGGCAATCGCCGCGAAGAGGGCGAGGGCGACAAGCCACCAACGCCCCGATCTCACGCCGGCGTAGGATAATCCCGCTGCCGGCAGGACGATCCAGAAACTCAGGCCCGCAACCGTGGCGACTGCCGTCGCCCCCATGATGATCCATAGCGAAAGCGACGTGAGGATGTGTTCGCCGATGCGATGCACGGCACGAGCAATGATCGCCAAGACGGTGGCCTGAACCCCCACGAACACCGCTGCAAGAGTTGGAGACCGCCCCGCCAGTTCCGAGTAGGCCCAAGCCGCCAGCAGCATCAGCACAAGACCGGGAAGCATGAACCCGAGTCCGGCCAGTAGCCCGCCGAGCCGCCCGCGAGCCCTGATGCCCATGTGAACGCAAAGTTCGTGCGCCTCTGGTCCGGGTAGCACCTGCATAACAGCCAGCAGACGATTGAACCGGCTGCTGTCGATCCACCGCTCCTCATCGACCAACTCGCGGCGGATCATGGCGATCTGCGCGACCGGTCCCCCGAACGCGAGAACACCAAACCGCAGAAAGCGCAGGAACAGTGCTGTCAGAGTTTGCCGGGGCGGGCACGCTTCGCTGGGTTCAGCATCAACCATTCGGGAACCTCGACCGAGACCGATGCCTCAACGTCCGATCATCACCATGTCCGCGACGCGCTCAAGCCCAATGTCCGCCTCCCCCATAAGCGAACTCGTATTCACGACAGCCAGTGGACATTCTGTCGCCCTGCGAACAAGCTCTGACGTTGCGGCGGGGCCGCATGTCCCGGAGGCTTCATGGCCAAGGATTTTCCGCATGGCGTCGTCCACAAGGCGGGCGGGGATCTTCAGGCGGCCTTGCGATCGGACGCCGAGGTCCTTGCCCTGTGGGAGGGACTGACGCCTCTGGGCCGCAACGAGTTCATCTGCTGGGTGGATGACGCCAAACAGCCGAAGACACGTCAGCGTCGCATTGAGCGGACCGCCGAAGAACTACGGGAGGGCAAGAAGCGTCCCTGCTGCTGGGTCGGCTGCATCCATCGCACGGACAAGGCGCCGAGCCCGTGGCAAAAGGCCGTCCTGATTGACCAGAAGGCGAAAGACCGGCCCTAGAAGGCCGCCGCCCTAGCCCTTGAAATCATCCTTGGCCGCACGCCTCGCGGCGAATCCGGCTGCGTCGGCGGCGCGCAGGAAGGGGTTGAAGCGGCGCTCCACGCCGACGCTGGTCGGCACGGTCGGCTCGCCGCGTTCACGGGCGGCGAAGATGGCCTGGGCGTGGGCCAGCATCTCGGGCCGCTCGTCAAGACTGAGAGCGAAGCGGGCGTTGGATGCGGTATATTCGTGGGCGTAGTAGAGCGTTGTCGTCTCGGGCCAGGCGGCGATGCGGTTGAGGCTGTCCCACATCTGTTCCGGGGAGCCTTCGAACAGGCGACCGCACCCCAGGGCGAAGATGACGTCGCCGACGAAGGCCAGATCATCTTCGACCGCGCGATAGACCACATGGCCAAGGGTGTGACCCGGAGACAGCACGACCTCGAATCGGGTCCCGCCCAACATCACCACGTCGCCATCGACCACCACGCGATCCAGCGGCGCGGCGCGGCGCACCTCTTCCGGGCCGACGATCTCGCAGCCGGTCTCCGCCTTCAGCCGCTCGTTGCCGCCGGTGTGGTCGGGGTGCCAGTGGGTGTTGAGGATCAGGTCCAGACGCCCCCAGCCGGAGGCCTCGATCTCGGCCAGGATGGCTTCGGCGTCCGGCGTATCCACGGCCGCGACCATTCCGGTCGCCTCGTCGCGGATCAGGAAGCCGTAGTTGTCGGACAGGCAGGCGAACTGGCGCACGGTCAAGGTCATGGAGGCATCCTAGCAGGCTGATCGGCGCGCGCCCATCAACACCCGCTCATCCCCGCAGAGGCGGGGACCCGGTAAGAACTTCAAGCGCCATCGTCAACTTGCCGCCCCTCTTGGTAAGGCGCGTGAGGCCGAAGCCCTGGGTCCCCGCCTCCGCGAGGATGAGCGGATGGGGGCGGGAAAGGCCGACATCCATCGTGTTTTCAGCCATAATGCCTCCATGCGGCGCAGCATCGATGATCTTCGCACCTTCTACGGCGAGCCGACCGGCGCGCTGGTGCGGCGCATGCTGGCGCGGCGGCTGGACGACGCCTGGGGCGAGGCCGAGGGCAGCGACGTGCTGGGGCTGGGCTACGCCACGCCCTGGCTGGACGGCTTCGTCGGGGCGCGACGGGTCATCGCAGCCATGCCCGGCGGCCAGGGGGCCGAGCAATGGGCAGCCGGCGGGCGCAATCGCACCCTGCTGGTCGATGAACGACGCCTGCCCTTCGCCGCCGGCGCCTTTGACCGCATCCTGCTGGTCCACGCCCTCGAGGAAGCCGATGATCCTCGCGCCCTGCTGACCGAGGCTGTGCGCGCCCTCGCCCCGGCGGGTCGGATCATCCTGGCCACCGCGGCGCGCGGCGGCATGTGGGCGCGGGCGGAAGCCACGCCTTTCGGCCACGGCCGTCCCTTCACACGCGGCCAGCTTGAACGACTGGTGCGCGAGGTGGGGCTGGAGCCGGCCGCCTGGTCCCAGGCCCTCTATGTCCCGCCCTGGCGTCCCCTGCTGCCCATGGCCGACGGGATCGAACAGGTGGGCCGGTGGCTGCTGCCGGGGGCGGCGGGCCTGATCATGCTGGAAGCGTCGCGTCAGTCCTATGCCCGTGTCCGTCCACAAGGCCTGGCCCAGACCGTGCTCGCGGGGCGGCCCGCGCTGACGCCCTCGCCCGCCTCGCGCGACCATGGGCCGCCCGCTCACGCTCTGGTCGGCGAAAGCAAACAGCCTTAAGGCGAGCCCATGCAGCGACTGATCATCATGCGCCACGCCCAGGCCGAGAAGAACGCGTCCGGCGGCGACATCGACCGCCCCCTGTCGAAACACGGGCGCGCCGACGCCCTGGCCATGGGACGAGCCCTCGCCGCGCGCGGACTCCGCCCGGATACAGCCCTGGTGTCCAGCGCCACGCGTACGCATCAGACCTGGGATGCGGTCAGCGAGGCCATGGGGGACGTCGACCTCAAACTGTCGCCGGCTCTCTACAACGCCTCCGCGGACACTCTGCGGCGGGCCGTCGAAGCCGCCGAGGACGAGGCGGGCTGCCTGCTGTTGGTGGCGCATAATCCGGGCGTGCATCAGCTGGCGGTCGAATACCTGATCGAAAGCGCCGCCTCGCCCAGCGTGCTGGACAAGATGAGCGGCGGCTTCCCGACCGGGGCGGCCGCAATCTTCACCGTCGATGTCGCAGGACGGCCCACCTATGAAGGCTGGCTGACGCCGCACGATCTCACCAAATGACCGACCTGCCGACCGTCGCCTTCAAGATCCTGAGCCGCGCCGACTGGCGTGCGACCCTGGCCGAGAGCGCCTATGAGGGCTCGCCTGTCGATCAGGCCGACGGCTATATTCACCTGTCCGCCGCCGACCAGTTGGCCGTGACCGCCGCCAAACACTATGCGGGTCAGAGCGACCTGGTGCTGGTCGAGGTCGATCTCGACGCCCTGGGCGAGACCCTGATCTGGGAGCCGTCGCGCGGCGGCGCCCTGTTTCCCCATATCTACGGCCGCCTGCCCGTGGCCGCGACGCGAGGCGTGCGCGCCCTGTCGGTGACGGACGCGGGCGACATGATCCTGAGCGAGTTTCCATGAGCCTGACCGATCTCGGCGCCGTCCTCCTGCGCCAGATGGACCCTGAGACGGCGCACCGTCTGGCTATTCGCGCCCTTCAGGTCACGCCCCTGCCCGCGCCGGGCGCCGAGGATCCGATCCTGAAGACCCGCATCGCCGGGCTGGAGATGTCCAATCCGGTCGGTCTGGCCGCCGGTCTGGACAAGAACGGCGAGGCGCTGGACGGCCTGTCGCGCCTCGGCTTCGGCGCGGTGGAATGCGGTTCGGTCACGCCGCGCGCCCAAGCCGGCAACCCCAGACCACGCCTGTTCCGTCTGTCTGACGACCGGGCCATCATCAACCGCATGGGCTTCAACAACGAGGGGCTGGAGCGCTTCGCCGCGCGTCTGACGCGCCGCCCGAAACGCACGCCCATCGGCGCCAACCTGGGGGCCAACAAGGATACCGAGGACAAGGCGGCGGACTATGTCGCCGGCCTGCGCCGTCTGGCCGGTCTGGCGGATTACTTCACCGTCAACATCTCCTCGCCCAATACCCCGGGTCTGCGCGCGCTGCAGGGTCGCGAGGCCCTGGACGACCTCCTGGGCCGGATCAACGAGGCGCGACCCGCCAACGGCGCTCCGGTCTTCCTGAAGATCGCGCCCGACCTGGTCGGCGACGAGATCGGCATGATCGTCGAGGCGTCTCTGGCGCATCACATCGACGCCCTGATCGTATCCAACACCACCCTGGAACGTCCCGCCTCGCTGAAGTCGGCCTTTGCGGGCGAAGCCGGCGGCTTGTCCGGCGCCCCCCTCAAGCCCTTCGCGCAGAAGGCGCTGGAAGCCGCAGCAGAGGCTGCCGCCGGACGCCTGCCGCTGATCGCCGTAGGGGGCATCGAGAGCGGCGCAGACGCCTGGGCGCGTATCCGGGCCGGCGCCTCGACCGTGCAGATCTATTCAGCCCTCATCTATGAGGGGCCCGGTCTGATCGGGCGGATCAAGCGCGATCTCGCCGCCCGCCTGCGCGCCGAAGGCTTCGCCTGCCTTTCAGATGCGGTCGGTTCCGGCCGTTGACGGAGCATTAGGGCAAGCTGCTGCATCATCTGTTCTGATAGGCGAAAATCGCCCGCTCGGAATGTCGCATGACGCAGATCGCCGCCGACGCCTCGACCATCTGGGCGCCCGCAATTCGACAACGCCGCAAGGCGATGCTGCAACGCATCGTCATGGGCGCAGCGACGGCTCTGGTGTTCAGCCCCATGCTGGGCTGGCGTTTCAGCGCCATCTGGCTGGTGCTCTACACCCTGATCCAGTTTCTGGAAGCCGAGGTCTTTGCGCCCCTTGTCCAGGGCAAGGTCGTCGAACCGACCGGCTGGCGCGGGGTCTATGGCGATCTGGTGCTGATGCTGAACGCCGGCTTCTTCGGCGTCATCGCCGTGCCCCTGTGGGTCATCGGCGGCGCCATGGGCGGGGTGGCGGCCTCGGTCCTGCTGTCGGCAGGCATGATCAACTCGGTCGTCATGTCGGCGGGATCAATGCGGATCTTCGCCTGCACCGTCCTGCCACAACTGGCGATCTTCGCCCTGACGCCGCTGTTCATGGCTCAGCTGGGCGCGCCGCCCCACATCGTCACAGCCGTCGCCGTGGCCATCCTGACCTACACCGCCTTCTGTCTGAGCACGCGTCGGCACCTGTTCCGCGCCAACCGGGCCGAAACCGAGGCTCGCATCGAAGCCGACCGCAAGCGGGCCGAGGCCGAGGCCGCGATGGCCAGCCGCGGCGCCTTCCTGGCCGCCGTCGCCCACGACCTGCGCACCCCGATCAGCGCCATATTGACCGGAGCCGACGAGCTGGAACGGGGCGGAAAGGCGGGATCGCCCCGCCAGCAGGTCGCCCTGATCACGGACGCCGGCCTGATGATGAAGGCCCTGCTGGACGACCTGCTGGATCACGCCCGGCTCGACGCCGGACGCATGAGCGTCGACAGCCGAGATTTCGACCTTCGCCTCCTGGTGTCCCAGACCGCCCGCCTCTGGCAGGCCCCCAGCCGCGCCAAGGGCCTGCGGTTGCGGATGGAGGGCGCACGATACCTGCCGCGCATGGTCCGCGGCGACGCCATGCGGCTGCGTCAGGTGCTGAACAACCTGATCTCCAACGCCATGAAGTTCACCGACGACGGCGCCATCACGCTGCGTCTGCAATCCTGGCCTGACGAGCACGGCGCCCACCTCTTGCTGATCGACATCGAGGATACAGGGCCGGGCATGACCACCGAGCAACTGGGTCGTCTCTTCACCGCCTTCGACCAGACCACGGACGGCGTAGCCGCCCGCTTCGGCGGCTCAGGCCTGGGCCTCAGCATCAGTCGCGACCTGATCGAGTTGATGGGCGGTCGGTTGACTGTGCGTAGCGCGCCGGGTCGAGGATCGACCTTCACCCTGTCGCTGAGCCTGCCACGCGGCGCGACGGCCGAAGCGCCGCCCGCCACCCTCGAGCCTGAAGCCCGCGCCACCATCACTCGGGCCCTGGCCCGGCCCTCGGACACGGTCCTGCCCACCGCGCCAGAGCGCGAGATCGAGGCAGAGACTGCTCCGACTTCCGCCGAAACATTCCCCCCTCAAGACGACGTCTCGGAATCGCCTCTCCGCGTGCTGGTGGTCGATGACCACGCCATCAACCGCCGCGCCATCCAGTTGATCCTCCAATCGGTAGACTGCGAAATCGCCATGGCCGAGGACGGGCTGGCGGCGCTGGAGGCCTGTGAACGGGCCCAGTTCGACGTGGTCTTCATGGATGTGCGGATGCCGGAACTGGACGGCCGCGAGACCACGCGCCGCCTGCGGGCCGGGGGCGGGCTGAACGCCGCCGTCCCGGTCATCGCCGTCACCGCCGACACTGCGCCCGAGGATATCGCCGCCTGCACCGCCGCCGGGATGAACTATTTCGTCTCCAAACCCCTGACGCCGGGATCGCTGCTGGGCGCCTTGTCTCAGGTGCTGACCGAGGCGGCGGAGGCCGCTGACGCGGCGGAGAGCGCAGCGGCCTGATCTCGAACCTGAGCCACCAGCGCTTCAGCAGAGCCCGGCTCGCGTAAGCGGCACTCCCAGACCGTCACCACCCGCCAACCCTCGGCGGTCAGTTCCGCCGCAACGCGCGCGTCTCGCGCCCGGTTGCGGTCGATCTTGGCGATCCAGTAGTCGGCGTTGGCCTTTGGCTTTCGCGCGCCGCGCGGGCAGTCGTGACCGTGCCAGAAACAGCCGTGGACGAAGAGGGCGACCCTACGCCCCTTCATCACCACGTCGGGCCGTCCAGGTAGGCCGCACCCGCCCAGACGGTAGCCGATCCCGGCGGCGCGCAGCATCCGCCGGACCTTCCATTCGGGCGCGGTGTCGCGCCCCTTCACCCGGCGCATGACCGCGCTGCGTTTCTCCGGGGTGAAGACGTCCGTCATGGATCAGACCATGACAGACCGGATCAGAGCTGGGCCAGCAGGTGCTCGGCCGAGGACACCTTGAACTCGCCGCCCTGTTCGATGTTCAGCTGATCGACGACGCCGTCCTTGACCAGCATGGAATAGCGCTGCGAGCGCTCGCCCATGCCGAAGCCCTTGGCGTCCAGGGCCAGGCCGACCGCGCGAGTGAAGTCGCCGTTGCCGTCGGCCAGCATGACCACGTCGTCCGTGCCGTTCAGGTCGTTGGCCTCGGCCCAGGCGCCCATGACGAATGCGTCGTTGACCGAAACACAGGCCACGGTGTCGACGCCCTTGGCCGTCAGGTCTGCGCGGTTGTCGACATAGCCCGGCAGGTGGCGGGCCGAGCAGGTCGGGGTGAAGGCGCCGGGGACGGCGAACAGGGCGACCGTCTTGCCGCCGAACAGTTCAGCGGTGGTGACCGGCTTGGGGCCGTCCGCGGTCATGGTGGTCAGGGTCGCGTCGGGGATACGGTCGCCGATCTGGATGGTCATGCAGGTCTCCGGGGCTGAAAGGCCCGGGAAATCCGGGCGGCGTTCGACTGTCAGATAGAGACGGGAAGAAGGATCGCCAAGCCGGCTTCGTTCCCTCAGTCTCGCTGGGCGTCTTGCGCAGGCGCTTGCCGCCCCCGATGATAGGGGTATGACCGCCTTCTCCTCCCTGACCGGGCGTCTTCTGGTAGCGATGCCGGGTATAGACGACGACCGTTTCCGCCACGCCGTCATCCTGATCTGCGCCCATGACGACGAGCATGCCATGGGCCTGCGGCTGGACCAGCCGGCGCCTGGCGTGTCCCTGTCCGAGGTGCTGATCAAGCTGGAGACCCCGAACGCGGAAACGCTTCGGGATCGCGCGGTCCTGATCGGCGGGCCGGTCGAGCGCGAACGCGGCTTTGTCCTTCACACCGACGACTGGTCCAGCGACGAGGCCACCATGGCCTTCGGCGACGGCCTCGCCATGACCGGGACCCGCGACGCCCTGAACGCCATGACCGACGTCGAGGAAGGACCGCGCCAATCGATCCTGCTGCTGGGCTATGCGGGCTGGGGCGAGGGTCAGTTGGAAGAGGAGTTGAGTGAAAACGTCTGGCTGACCGCCGACGCCGATCCCGACCTGATTTTCGACGACGAGTACCAGACCAAGTGGAGCCGCGCCCTTGCCGGCCTTGGCGTCGACGCCGCCCGCCTGTCGGCGCAAAGCGGGCGGGCCTGAAGCACTAGTCTCTCCGTCATCCTCCGACGAAGCGAAGCGGAGATCGGGGGACCCAGCGGCGCCGAAGGCGATCTTCACGGCCAAGGCAGCGCAGCGGTTTTCGCCCTCCGGGCGCCGCTGGGTCCCCCGGTCAGCGCCGCTGCGCGGCTTGCCGGAGGATGACGAAAGAAAAAGCTACGCCGAACGCGCCTTGATCGGGGCCGTGCCGTCGGCCAGGGACTCGTTCAGATAGACCTCGGCCTCCTGGGCCGGGAGGGCGGGGGCATAGCCGAAGCCCTGGCCATAGTGACAGCTGGCCTCCAGCAACAGGCCGGCAAGTTCGGCGTTCTCGACCCCCTCGGCCACGACTTCAAGCGACAGGTCACGACCCAGGTTGACGACGGATTTGACGATCTTGGCCGAGCCCTCGTCCTTGTTCATCGTCAGAACGAAGTAGCGGTCGATCTTCAGCGTGTCGAAGGGCAGGCGCGCCAGATAGGACAGGGACGAGAAGCCGGTGCCGAAGTCATCCAGCGCCAGGCTGGCCCCCGCCTCGCGCAGTCTCGTCAGCACCTCGGCGGCGTGCGCGGTGTCGCGCATGATGTCGCCCTCCGTGACCTCCAGCTTCAGCGCGCCGCGGGGCAGGCCCGTCTCCTGGATGATCCGGGCCACGTCCTCGACCAGATGATCGCGCTCGATCTCGCCCACCGACAGGTTGACGCTGCAGAACAGCGCCCCGGCGCCGGGATGACGATGCAGCCATTCCGCCAATTGGCGCGAGGCCTGGGTCATCATCAACAGGCCGAGCTCGTTCATCAGGCCCATTTCGTCCGCCAGCGTCAGGAACTCGTCCGGCGGCACAAGGCCACGCTGCGGATGGCGCCAGCGCACGAGGGCCTCGAAGCCTGCGACAGCGCCGGTCTTCAGATTGACGATGGGCTGATAGAAGGGTTCGATTTCACCGCGCACGAAGGCGTTGCGCAGGTCGGCCTCCAGCGCCAGTCGCGACAGACTGTCGGATTCGAGCGCCCGGCCGTAGGCCGCCGCGCCGCCGCGCCCGGCGGTCTTGGCTTGCTCCACCGCCAATTCGACCCGGCGCAGAAGCTCTGCCGGATCGGGTGCGTCCGGCCCGCCCTCGGCGGCGACCGCGCCGATCGAGACGGTCGGATAGATGTCGAAGCCGGCGACCCTCAGCGGCTGCTCCAGAGCCTCCCGCATTCGCTCGCTGGCGCCAGTGGCCCCACGGGGCGCCAGGACCGCGAACTCGTCCTCGCCTATGCGCGCGGGCGAGCATTCCTGTGAAAAGGCGGCCGCCAGACGCGAGCCCAGGGCCGACAGCACCAGGTCGGCGCGCTCGTGCCCGAGAGCCTCGTTCAGACGACGCAGCCGATCCACATCGGCCACGACCAGCTCATAGTCGCCCGGCTGGGCCAGGGTTTCGGCGACGCGAACGAGGAAGGTGCGGCGATCCAGCAGGCCGGTCAGGGTGTCCCGGTCCGCTCCGGCGAACTTGGTCTCCAGCGCGACGACGCCGGCCGCACGAAGCCCGTCCTCCAGCCATACGCCGCGCCACAGACAGGTCTCGCATCCACGCATGCGCAGGCGCACGGCGATCTCGGTCCCCTCGGCCTGGGGCTTGAGCAGGCGGTCGGCGAGGGCGCGGTCCTGGGGCATGGCGAGGGCCGCGAAGGCGGCGCCCGAACATTCCGGCGCCAGCGGCCCGAGGCCCAGCGACCGGGTCGCCCCGGTAAAGCGTATCTGGTCGTCGGCCGGCGTCCATATCCACAAGGCGGCGTCGGCGGCGGCCAGCGCCTCGATCGCCGTCGTCGGGTCCCAGGCCAGCGCTCTGGATCGTGTGCTCAAAGCGATTCCCGGGTGTAAGAACTGGACACGGCCGGGTCAGGGACGAACTCGTCCTGTGTGACGCCGAACAGCAGATGGTCTGCCCACGCGCCGTTAATTTTCAGATAAGCTTTCGCCAGTCCCTCGTGGCGAAAGCCCGCCTTTTCCAGAACGCGGCGCGAGGCCTGATTGGCCGGGACGCAGGCGGCCTCCACCCGGTGCAGTTTCAGCGCGCCGAAAGCAAAGCCCAGCATGGCCTGCGCCGAGGCTGTCCCCACGCCCTGCCCCGCATAGGGCAGGCCGATCCAGTAGCCCAGGGTGCCGGTCTCAGCCACGCCACGCCGGATATTGGACAGGGTGATGGCCCCCATCAGAGCTTCTTCTTCGGGGTCGAACACAAAAAGCGGCCAGGCCGTCCCAAGCTCCATTTCACGCGCATAGACGCCGAGACGCCGCCGGAACGCCGATCGGGTCAGGTCGTCCTCGGCCCAGGCCGGTTCCCATGGTTGCAGATAGTCACGCGACCCCCCGCGCAGTTCGGCCCATTGCGGGTAATCCGACGGGCGTGGCGGGCGCAGCAGGACCCCCCGCCCGCACAGGACCGGTCCAGTCGTCTCGGCCATCCAGTCAAACAGCGCCATGGCGGCAGACTACCTCAGCGCGCGCCCGACGCCAGCCACGACTTATCGACCCGTCAGACGCGCGGTAAAGGCGGCGCCCGCCGGCGCCGCCGCCCTGGGCCCCAGCACCGCCGTCGCCGACCGCCCGGCCTCGACCATCGCGGCCCCCACAGCGCGCAGGTCTTCGCTGGTCTGGGCCAGTATGCGGGCCGCGCTGTCCTCGGACGAGACCGGCCCGCCAAAGATCAGGGTCTGGGCGGCGTTGCGGCCCGCACGGCTGGCGGGACTTTCGTCGGCCATCCACAGGGTGGCGTTCAGCACGGCCTTGGCCCGCGACAGCTCGGCGTCGCTCGGCCCCTTCTCGGCCAGGTCCAGAAGCTCGGCGGCGCTGACCTCGGCCAGTTCGACCGCCCGGTCGGCGGCGGCCCCGGCGTAGATGCCCAAAAGGCCTGCGTCCTCATAGGCCTCCTGATAGGCGTCGATGGCGTAGGCCAGCCCCCGATCCTCTCGCGCGCTCTGGAACAGCCGTGACGCCATGCCGCCGCCCAGTATCTCGGTAAACAGCCGCAGGGCCGGCAGGCGCGGATCCAGCGCCCCCATGGTCGGCAACTGGAAGACCAGATTGGCCTGCTCGATCTTGCGGGTCAGTTTTGCTTCACCGCCGACGAAGACGGCGGGCGCCAGGGGGGCCAGCGGCGTCGCCGCCTCCTGCCCGAACCAGCGCTCGGCCAGGGCCAGAAGCTCGTTCTCATCGACAGCTCCGGACACCGCCACAACCATACGGTCGGGCGAATAGAGCCGGGCGCGCCAGTCGGCCACGGCGGCGCGATCGGCGGGCTCCAAGCTGGCGACGGTGCCGAGGATGGGCCGCCCCAACGACTGGCCGGCATAGGCCCGCGTCTGGGCCATCTCGAAGACATGGTCGTCGGGGGTGTCGAAGGCCTCGGCGATCTCCTGGGCCACGACGTCCTTTTCGCGCACGATCTCGGCGGGATCGAGCGTGGGGCGGAATACCAGGTCGGAGACGATCTGCATGGCCAGAGGCAGCGAACCATTCAGAGCGCGGATTTCGAAGCTGGTGCGCTCATAGCCCGTTGCGGCGTTGATCGAGCCGCCTTCGGCCTCGATACGCTCGACGATGTCGCGCGCGCCCATTTCGCCAGCGCCCTTGAACACCAGGTGTTCGAGCAGGTGCGACCAGCCGGAGCGGGACTCATCCTCCATCCGCGCGCCGCCGCGCACGGCGACCGTCAGGGCGAAGGTCCGCAGACCGGGCATGGGATCGCAGACGACGCGGACGCCGTTGGCGAGGGTGTGCAGGCGAGCGGTCAGAATTCTGTGTCCTTGCGGGTCATGCGGCGGCGCAGCAGCGCTCCGTAGAAGACGATCAGGGCGGCGGCGAGACCGAACCAGGTCAGGGCGTAGCCGAGGTGGTTGTTGGAGAATGCGGCGGGCGGGGCCGAAGGCTTCAGCGCTTGCAAGTCGGGATTGCTTGATGTCGTGGCGAAGACGGTGAAGGGCGAGACCGGCCCCTCGATCTTCAATACGCGCGCCATGGCATCGGCGTCGCGACCATAGAAGCGGCCCTCGGCAGGGGGCGGGGTCAGGGCGCTGGGCGCCGGGGCGCGACGCAGGACGCCGGTGATGACTACGGGCATGGTGTCGGCGGCGTTGACCGGCGGCCGGGCGGACGCCTCGGCGGCGACAAAGCCGCGATCGACCAGCAGGGTCGGAGCGCCATCGACCGCGCACGCTGAAATCAGGCGCACGCCCGCATCGCTGTTCTCGATCGACTGCAGCTCGACAAAGGGCGCAGCCGCCAGACCACGGCAGGTCAGGATCACGCGGCGGAACTCGGGGTTCTCAACCCTCAGCGCCTCGACGAGCGGCAGTGGCGGCTTGTCGGCCGCGGCCTCGGCGCCCGCAATCAGGCCCTCCTTCCACTGCATCCGCTGCACCTGCCAGACGCCCAGCATCAGCAGGACGCCCAGCATGACAAGGGCCAGCACGGTCAGCACGAGGGGAAAACGGGGGCGGACGGCGGCAGTCATTTCAGGTCTCGAGTTCTCAGCATCTGCAGGGCGATCATCAGCCCCTTGCCGGGTCGCATCAGGCCCAGGGCCAGGGCGGCGACCAAGGGCAGCCAGAGGATCAGGTGCAGCCAGATCGGCGGACGCCAGGCGATCTCGACCGCCAGGGCCGAGAAGCCGACGACGAAACCGGCGATCTGCATGATGAAGGTGGCGGCGCCGTCGCCGGTCTCGACCGAGGCCAGCTCATGGCCGCAAGCGTCACAGGCGGGATGGACCTTCAGGAAGCCCTCAAACAGTCGCCCTTCGCCACAGCGAGGACAAAGCCCCCGCATGCCGGCGAGAATGGCCTGCCCGCCAAGCAAATCGGCGCGGGACTGTTCGTCCCGCGCCGTTTGAAGTGCAGAGGCTGGTTCGCCCGTCTTCACCCGAAGGTGACGTAGACGAAGGCGAACAGGAACAGCCAGACCACGTCCACGAAATGCCAGTACCAGGCAGCGGCCTCGAAGCCGAAATGCTTCTGGGGCGTCATCTGGCCGATCTGCAGGCGCAGCAGGCAGACGGCCAGGAAGATGGTGCCGATCAGGACGTGGAAGCCGTGGAAGCCCGTCGTCAGGAAGAAGACCGAGCCATAGAGCTTCGAGTGGGTGGCGGCTTCGTTGAAGAAGTAGCCCTCGTGCAGGATGTGGTGATATTCGTAGGCCTGAACGCCCGTGAAGATGACGCCCAACAGGACGGTGATCAGCAGACCCAGCTTGGCGGCCTTGCGGTCGCCGACCTGCAAGGCGTGGTGCGCCCAGGTGACGGTCGTGCCCGACAGCAGCAGGATGACGGTGTTCAGCAGCGGCAGGCCCCAGGGGTCCAGCAGCTCGACGCCCTTGGGCGGCCAGGTCGTCCACGAGGCGGCTGTGTCGGCCCAGTTGCCGACTTCCGGCGTCAGGGCGCGCGACTCGGTGAAGAGCGCCATGTCGAAGAACATCCAGAAGAAGGCGACGAAGAACATCACTTCCGAGGCGATGAACAGCACCATGCCGTAGCGCAGACCGATCGAAACAACCGGGGTGTGATCCCCCTTCTTCGATTCCTTGATGACGTCCGACCACCAGCCGAACATGGCGTAGAGCACCCCGGCAAGACCGGCGAAGAAGACGATCTTCGACCCTTCCGGCAGGCCGAAGAGGCCCTTCATCCAGATGACCGCGCCCACGAACATGACCACGCAGGCCATGGACGAGATCAGCGGCCAGGGGCTCGGGTCCACCAGGTGATAGTCGTGATGCGGTTTTGCGTGCGCGTCGGCCATGGCCAGGGTCTCTGAATTACGGCGAGAGATCGTTCTTACAGGGGCTATAGCGCCCGCTATCCGGCTTTGCCAGTAGCGGTTTCACCAGAAGCCGCCTGCTGGAACCCCTTGGTGGGGAAGAAGGTGTAGCTGAGCGTGATTTCGCGCACGCCTTTGGACTCGGCGTCGGTCGCCATCTCGGGGGCGACAAAGTACTGGACCGGGAATTCCTTGGTCTCTCCCGGCGCGATCGCCTGCCCCTCGAAGCAGAAGCATTGCAGCTTCTGGAAATAGGGTCCGGCGCGCTCCGGCACGACATTGTAGGCGGCCGTGGCGTGAATCGGTTGATCCGAGGTGTTGGTCACCTTGAAATAGGCCATGCCGGTTTCGCCGATGCGAACCCGCTGGCTGACCTGCTCGGCCTTGAAGTCCATCGGCAGGTTGCGGACGTTGGTGTCGAACCGGATCAGGACGCTCTGGTCCAGGATCTGGGTCGGGGCCGCCTCGGCCTTCTTCACCGTGCCGTCGAAGCCCGTCACCTGACAGAAGAGCTGATACAGCGGCACGGCGGCGAAGGCCGCGCCGGTCATGCCCATAACCACGGCGGCGCAGATGAAGGCGACGAGATTCTTGCGGTCCTTCACTGCGCCGGCTCCGAGACCGGCGCCTCCGGTGCGGCCACAGGCGCAGGCAGGGCCGGATCAGCGCGTTCGACCGTGGCCAGAGCCGCCGCCTCGGCCGCCTTGCGGGCCTCGGTGTTGCGCTGAAGGTTCACGACGGTGACGATGAAGACCAGGACGATGAAGCCGATCAGGCCCAGGGCGATGGCGACGTTGCGGCGCTTGCGCGCCCGCACTTGTTCGTCGGTCAGTTTGATGAAATTCGGACGGTTCACGCGGGTCAGGCTCCCAGGCCCGGCAGCTGCTCGACCAGCAAGGCCGAGAACAGCGCCATCAGATACAGGATGGAGAAGGCGAACAGGTTGCGGGCCGGTTTGGCCTCGGCCCGAACGTCATACAATGCGGCCTCTCGCCCCACCGCCTCGGCCTTGTCGGGCTGATCGCCCGCACGCGAGCGCCAAAGGCGGATCGCCAGGGCCAGGAAGAAGAGGCCGCCCGCCACCGACACCGCCAGATAGACGACGCCGCCGAGGCCGAGGAAGGCCGGGGCGATGGCCACCGGCACGAAGATCAGGGTGTAGATCAGGATCTGCAGCCGGGTCGACCTGGCGCCGCGCGCCACCGGCATCATCGGGATGCCGGCCTTGGCGTAGTCGCCGGCCGAATAGAGGGCCAGGGCCCAGGAGTGCGGCGGGGTCCACAGGAAGATGATGAGGAACAGCAGCCAGGCCTGCCAGGGCGCCTGGCCCGTCACCGCCGCCCAGCCGATGACCGGCGGCAAGGCGCCGGCGGCGCCGCCGATGACGATGTTCTGGGGCGTCCGGCGTTTGAGCAGCAGGGTGTAGAAGCCGGCGTAATAGACGATGGTCAGGGCCAGCAGCCCCCCGGCCAGCCAGTTGGTCGTCATGCCCAGCAGCATGACCGAGAAGATCGACAGGATGACGCCAAAGGCCATGGCGTCATTCTTGCGAACGCGGCCCGCCGCGACCGGACGACCGCGCGTGCGCCGCATCAGGGCGTCGGTCTCGCCTTCCAGCGCCATATTGAGCGCGCCCGCAGCACCGGCCCCCACGGCGATGCACAGGACGGCGATGGCGGCCAGCAGAGGGTTGGAATGGCCCGGCGCGACCACAAGGCCGGTCACGGCGGTGAAGACCACTAGCGACATGACGCGCGGCTTCAGCAACTGGAAGAAGTCTTCCGGCTGGGCCGTCGAAACGAGCGGGGTCTCGCGTGGGGGGTGGTCGGTCATGGTCATTAAAAGCCAAAGGCCGCCCTTCCGGTGACGAAAGGGCGGCCTCTCAAGGGTTATCCGGTTCGGATCAGTGGTTGTCCGCCTTGACCACCGGCAGTTCGTTGAACTGGTGGTGCGGCGGGGGCGACGAGAGAGTCCACTCCAGCGTGGTGGCGCCTTCGCCCCACGGATTGGCCTCGCCCTTGCGGCGACGGACCGCGGCTTCAACCAGCATGACCAGGAAGACGGCGACGCCGACGATGGTGATCAGATAGCCGACCGACGAGACCTGGTTCCAGAGCGTGAAGGCTTCCGGGTAGTCGATGTAACGACGCGGCATGCCCTGCAGACCCAGGAAGTGCTGCGGGAAGAAGACCAGGTTCACGCCGACGAACATGATCCAGAAGTGGGCCGCGCCGAGGAACTCGTTGTACTTCACGCCGAACATCTTCTCGAACCAGTAGTAGAAGCCCGCGAAGATCGAGAAGATCGCGCCCAGCGACAGCACATAGTGGAAGTGGGCCACGACGTAATAGGTGTCGTGCAGGCTGTAGTCGATGCCGGCGTTTGACAGGACCACGCCGGTCACACCGCCGAGAGTGAACAGGAAGATGAAGCCCATCGCCCACAGCATGGGGGTCTTGAAGGTGATGGAGCCGCCCCACATGGTGGCGATCCAGCTGAAGATCTTCACCCCGGTCGGCACGGCGATGATCATCGTCGCGGCCACGAAATAGGCGCGCAGGTTGATGCTCATGCCCACGGTGTACATGTGGTGCGCCCACACGATGAAGCCGATGAAACCGATGGCGACCATGGCGTAGGCCATGGCGAGGTAGCCGAAGATCGGCTTCTTCGAGAAGGTCGAGACGATGTGCGAGATGATGCCGAAGCCCGGCAGGATCATGATGTAGACTTCGGGGTGACCGAAGAACCAGAACAGGTGCTGGTACATCACCGGGTCGCCGCCGCCGGCCGGATCGAAGAAGGAGGTGCCGAAGTTGCGGTCCGTCAGCAGCATGGTGATGGCGCCCGCCAGAACCGGCAGCGACAGCAGCAGCAGGAAGGCCGTGATCAGCACGCCCCAGGCGAACAGCGGCATGCGGTGCAGGGTCATGCCCGGCGCGCGCATGTTGAAGATGGTGGTGATGAAGTTGATCGCGCCCAGGATCGACGAGGCGCCGGCGACGTGCAGCGAGAAGATCGCTAGGTCGAACGACGGCCCCGTGTGGCCCATGGTGGAGAGGGGCGGATAGGCCGTCCAGCCGCCGCCGAAGCCCTTGCCCGGTCCGCCGTCGACGAACATCGAGATGCACAGCAGGATGAAGGCCGCGACCAGCAGCCAGAACGAGATGTTGTTCATCCGCGGGAAGGCCATGTCCGGCGCGCCGATCATGATCGGCGTGAAGTAGTTGGCGAAGCCGCCCATGGTCGCCGGCATGACGACGAAGAAGACCATGATCAGGGCGTGGGCCGTGACCGTGACGTTGTAGCCGTGCTTGGAGGCCTCGACGAGACCCAGCTGCTGGATGATCGTGCCTTCCTTGAACAGCTGGATGCCCGGCTCAGCCAGTTCCCAGCGGATCAGGCCCGAAAGGGCGCCGCCGATGATGCCGGTAAAGATGGCGAACACCAGGTACAGAATCCCGATGTCCTTGTGGTTGGTCGACAGGAACCAGCGGGTAAAGAACCCCGGCTTGTGGTCGTGATGATCGTCGTGCGTTGCGGCAGCGGTGGCCATGATCGTTGGGCTCTCGCGTCTTGTTACTGGGCGGCCGGCGCGACGGGCGCGGCAGCGGCTGCGGGGGCCGCGGGAGCGGCGGCGGCGGTCGGGACGGCGGCGGCGTCAGCAGCCGGAGCGGCGACGACTGCGGCGGCGGCGGCCGGGGCGGCGGCGGCGGCCGCAGAGGCGGCAGCGGCGGCTTCATCAGCCTTCTTCGTCATGGAGCCGCCCTTGGAGGCGACCCAGGCGGCGAACTCGGCCTCGGTGACGACGTTGATCTGCATGGGCATGAAGGCGTGGTCGACGCCGCACAGCTCGGAGCACTGGCCGTAGTAGATGCCGGTCTTCTCGGCGTTGAACCAGGTCTCGTTGACTCGGCCCGGGACGGCGTCGGTCTTCAGGCCGAAAGCCGGCAAGGCGACGGCGTGAATCACGTCGGAGGCGGTGACCAGCAGGCGAACGGTCTTGCCGACCGGCACGACCATCGGCTCGTCGGCGGCCAGACGATAGAGGTGGGGCGGCGCCCGGTCCTCGGGCGTCATGTTCGAAATATATTCGGCCACGCCCTGGTCAGGGTATTCATAGGCCCAGTTCCACTGGTTGCCCGTGACCTTAACCGTCAGGTCGGGGTCCGGCATGTCGTGATAGGCGAACAGCAGGCGGAACGAGAACAGGGAGATGCCGACAAGGATCAGCACCGGCACCACGGTCCAGATGATCTCGATGACCGTGTTGTGGCTCCACTTGGCCGGAACCGGGTTGGCCTTCTTGTTGAAGCGGATGGCGATCCAGATCAGCAGGCCCAGAACCAGCAGGGTGATGATCGTGATGACGGGCATCAGCACCACGTCATGGAAGAAGATCGCCTCATGCTTCAGCGGCGCGGCGGCGGGTTGCAGGTTGATTCCGCCCGGGGTCGGTTGCCCCAGCAGATCCTGCGCCCATGCCGGCGCGGCGACGAAGGCGGCAAGGGCGGTCGCGGCGACACCGCCTCCGATCCGCGCCATGGCTCGCGTGCCCATCCCCATTCGAGTCCTCATAAACCGTTTCGCAGCCGATACTTGCGAGCAATTCGCAAACACCCCCGGGCCCTTGGCGGACCTCGGCGTTTCAGGCCGGTCCTTATCGGCTCGGGTTGCGCTTGCCAAGCGATCAAGCGCCGCAAGTGGAGAGATGAGGCGAAACTTCGGCGGATTAATTCGCTGTCATGTAAAGATAGCTACCTTGCACCACACGATACCTTGCGATACCCATTCGTCATCACCGAAGGGAACGCCATGCCCGAATCCATCGACATCCAACTGAAGAAAGGCGTGCTGGGATTGTGCGTGCTGGCCCTGCTGGCCCGCGACGACAGCTACGCCTACGAAATCGCCAGCCGCCTGTCCGACGCCATCGGCATGGGCGAAGGCACCATCTATCCGCTGATGCGGCGAATGCAGACCGACGGACTGGTCGAGACCTATCTAGTCGAATCCTCCAGCGGTCCTTCGCGCAAATACTATCGCCTGACCGCATCGGGACGCGCCGCCCTGGAAGGCCAGACCGTCGAATGGCGGGCCTTCGCCCAGGCTGTCGACGCCTTGGTCGCCGGCACAGCCGCGGCCCGAAGCGAGACCATCGCCGCCGGCGCGCCGGTCGAACCGGCCGCCCTGACTGACCAATCCGCAGACGCTCAACGGGGAGATGAATAATGAACCGCGCCGAATTCCTGGCCCGCCTGCAACGCGGCCTGGTCGGGCTGCCGACCACCACGGCGGCCGACATCGTCGCCGACTATGAGAGCCATTTCGCCGACGGCCTCGCCGCCGGCCGCACCGAGGCGCAGGTCGCCGAGGCCCTGGGCGATCCTGACCGCCTGGCCCGCGAGCTGAAGGCCGAGGCCAGCGCCAAGCGCTGGGGACAGGAGCAGACCGCCTCCTCGGCCGCCGGGGCCATCTTCGGCATCCTGGGCCTGGGCGCGATCGACATCCTGATCCTGCTGCCCATCGCCCTGCCGGTGTTCGGCACGGTGCTGTCGCTGCTGATCGCCGGGGTTGCGGTCTTCGTGGCCGGCGGCGCCGTCCTGGTGGTCGGCCCCTTCATCGGCGTGCCGGGCGGCGCCCTCGCGGCGGCCCTGCTGGGCGTCGGCCTGATGGGTCTGGGCATCTTCATGACCGGGACCATGGCCCTGCTGACCAAGTGGCTGATCGACGCCACCGTCTGGTACGCCCGCCTGCACTACCGCGTGGTCAAGCCCGCGCTCGAACCCCAATCGCAAGCCTGAAGCTGGACCTGAGGGAGGAACTGACATGATCCGCAATCTACTCATCATCTCGGGCGCCGGTCTGATCCTGGCCATCGTCGGCATCGGCGGCGCCTTCGCCGTCGGCGGACGCGACCTGGCCCGCCAGGACTGGACCTGGGTGGTCACCGACGACGACGCCGGCGACGACAGCTTCAAGGTCGAGCGGGGCGCCGTCTCGCCCGACACCACCCGCACCATCGCCTGGACCGGCGACCAGCGGCTGGCCATCGATCTGCCCGCCGACATCACTTACGACCAGCAGGCCGACGAGCCCGGCATCACCATCATCGGTCCCAAGACCGTTGTGGACCGCGTCCGCTTCTCCAACGGCCGCCTGACGATGGACGACGTCCCGCGCGGCGACCGCAGCTACATCCGCTGGACCCGCACGGGCATCCACGGCTGGAGCGAGACCGACGTGCTGAAGGTCGTCATCAAGGCCCCCTCGGTGAAGGCCTTCGACCTGTCGGGCCCGACCGAGCTGAACATCCGCGGCTATGACCAGCCCGCGCTGGACCTGACCCTGACCGGCAGCTCCGAGGTTCGCGCCCAGGGCAAGACCGAGGCCGTGACCCTGGACATCTCGGGCTCCGGCAACGCCGAACTGGAAGAGCTGTTCGTCACCGACGCAACCTTGCGCGTCAGCGGCAGCGGCGACGCCGAGGTCGGCCCGACCGGCAAGGCCGAGGTCGATGTCTCGGGCAGCGGCTCGGTCCGTCTGACCCGCCGCCCGGCCCAGCTGCGTCAGGACATCAGCGGCTCGGGCGACGTCACCCAGGACTGATCGCCTTCCGACAACAATGATGGTTCGGCCCCTTTCGCACCGCGAGAGGGGCCGATCGCCTTGACGGGCCGTGACGCAGCGCCCCTCAGCCCCTATCTAGCCTTCATGAGCAACGCCGCCTCCCCCTCCCCCATCCTCGACGCCGCCGGCGTGGCCCCCGACGAGGCCCTGTCCATCCTGCAGACGGCCCTGGCCGGCGCCGACGACGGCGAGCTGTTCCTGGAAAAGACCGAGAGCGAATCGCTCGTCTTTGACGACGGCCGGCTGAAGGGCGCCTCATACGACGCGGTCGAGGGCTTCGGCCTGCGCGTCGTGGCGGGCGAGACCGCCGGATACGCCCACGCCAACGAGATTTCCGCCGCCGCCATCCGCCGCGCCGCAGACAGCGCCTCCCTGGCCAAGCGCGGCTATTCCGGCCAAGCCGCCGCGGCCCCGCGCGCCACCAACCAGAAACTCTATGACGAGGTCGATCCCCTCGCCTCGCCCGGCTTCTCGGACAAGATCGAACTGCTGTCGGAGATCGACGCCTGGGCTAGAGCCCGCGACCCGCGCGTGGTTCAGGTCTCGGCCTCGATCACCGGCGAACGCCGCGCAATCGAGATCCTGCGCGCCGACGGCCGCCTGCTCAGCGACGTGCGCCCCCTGGTCCGCGTCAACGTCTCGGTCACGGTCGAGCGCGACGGCAAGCGCGAGAGCGCCTCGGCCGGCGCCGGCGGCCGCGCGGGCTTCGAGGCCTGGCTAGCCCCCGACCGCTGGCAGGGCCAGATCGACGAGGCCCTGAGGCAGGCCCTGGTCAACCTGGACGCCATCGACTGCCCGGCGGGCGAGATGGACGTGGTCCTGGGCGCCGGCTGGCCCGGCGTCCTGCTGCACGAAGCCATCGGCCACGGCTTCGAGGGCGACTTCCACAGGAAGGGCTCCTCGGTCTTCAGCGACAAGATGGGCCAGCGGGTGGCCGCTCCGGGGGTAACCGTGGTGGACGACGGCTCCATCGCCGGGCGTCGCGGCTCCCTGTCGTTTGACGACGAAGGCACCCCGACCTCGCGCACCGTCCTGATCGAGGACGGCATCATGGTCGGCCTGATGCACGACCGGCTGTCGGCGCGTCAGCTGGGGGCCCAGGCCACCGGCAATGGTCGTCGCCAGTCCTTCGCCCACATGCCCATGCCGCGCATGACCAACACCTTCATGGAGGCTGGAAACGACAAGTTCGAGGACATGATCGCCTCGACCAAGCGCGGCCTCTACGCCGCCAACTTCGGCGGCGGACAGGTGGACATCACCAACGGCAAGTTCGTCTTCCAGTGCACCGAGGCCTATCTGATCGAGGACGGCAGGATCACCGCACCCGTCCGCGGCGCCACCCTGATCGGCGACGGGGCCACGGCCCTGACCCATATCCAGATGGTCGGCGATGACTTCGCCTTCGACCCGGGCGTCGGCGTCTGCGGCAAGGCCGGCCAGGGCGTCCCCGTCGGCATCGGCCAGCCCAGCCTCAAGATGGGCGGCCTGACGGTCGGCGGCACGGCGGTCTAGGGGGCTGTCGCTTCGGCGAGATCCGCCTTCCACTCCGGTCCTTCGATCTCGTAGCCCTTAGCCGCCAACTGATCGAGCACGCCGTCCGGCTCGGCCAGAACGCGGAGCTGCGCCACCGCCATGGTCACGCCTGGCTCGCCAAGGGCGGTCTGCACCGCGTCGGCCCACTGGCGGCGCAGCAAGGGCGCGATCTCGGGATCGCCCCAGGGCCAGCACAGGCCCAGCGCCTGCTCCAGCGGCTGGGCCATGACATCCGACACGCGACGAGCCTTCCACGCGGCGATGCGAAGCGCAGCTCCCTCGGGGCCGGCCTCGGCGGCCGACAAGGCCGTCTCCAGACAGGTCGCATAGGTGGCCGGCGGAGCGGTGATCAGGCTGTCGACGATCTCGTCGCCGCGCACGGTTCCGACCGGGAGCACGGGGATGCGGGCGTCGCGCGCCGCCTTCTTGATCACATCGGTGGCGTTGCGGGTGCGGCCGCGCTCATAGCCCGCCTTGTCGCTCATCAGATCCATGCTGAGGATCATCAAGCTGTTGGTGCGCCAGCTGTCATTACGCTGATCCGCCATGACCGCGTCCAGCCGCGCCTGAACCTCGGGGGCCAGATAGTCGGCGGTCGTGGTCCCTTTCGGCAGGGTCGCCACGGTGCGGATACGCCAGATCAGGCGGAGGACATCGGCGACCGAGGCGCGGCCTTCCTGAGGAAACAGGATGCGCTGCGCGCGGCGCGTCGCCGCCTCAAGCGCCTCGGGTCGCCATTCGACATCGCGCGGCACGCCGCTGATGGCTCCAACCAGGATGAGGGTGCTGCCTCCGCGCCTCACTTCCCAGATGGGGGCGTCGGTGCGGCGGGCGGTGACGACAACCTCGTCCACGGTGGTCACCGGCGTGGCCGAAACCTCCTGTGACAAGGCCGGCGCGCCCAGCGACAGGCCAAGAACAAGCGCCAGGAGGGCAAGGATATGAGAGTTCATGAAGGCTGGCGTAACAGTATCTAACAGGCGTGTAATCTGACCATTCCGTAATGCTGTCGGAGATTTAATCCACCTGTCAGGCTTGTAACTGGAGACCGGGCGTCGCCGCCGTCACACCTCTCCCCACGACCGAGGGAGAGACGACGTCATGACCAAGACCATTCTGCTGGCCACCACCGCCGCACTGGCGTTCGCCGCAGCCGCACCGGCTTTCGCCGACACCGCGCGCGCGCCCCAGACCGCCGAAGCCAGCGATCAGGGCGTCCTGGTCTTCGCCCCCGACTTCTTCAAGGACGCCCGCCCCAATACGGCGCTGGACATGGTCAACCGGGTGCCGGGCTTCTCGGTCAACGACGGCGACGGCGCGCGCGGTTTCGAAGGCGCGGTCGGCAACATCCTGATCAACGGCTCGCGCCCGGCGTCCAAGAACGACACCGGCTCCAACGTCCTGGGCCGCACCGTGGCGACGCAGGTCGAGCGGATCGAACTGGTGCGCGGCGGCGCCCCCGGCATCGACATGCAGGGCTATTCGGTCGTCGCCAACGTCATCCTGAAGACCACGTCCAGCCGCGAGCACGTGCTGACTGCCAACGCCAGCCTGTTCGAGGGCGGCCAGGACCTGTTCGGCGGCTCCTATCAGTTCACCGCACGCGAGGGCGAGCGCACCTGGGGCGTGACGCTGAGCGACGGCATCTCGTCCAGCGACTCCAACGGCGCCGGCTACGTGGTTCGCACCGACGCCAACGGAAACGTCCTGCGCAACGAGCAGTATTACAACGACGGCTACGGCGGCGGGACTTCGATCCGGGGCAACTTCTCCAACCCCTTCATGGGCGGCAAGATCGACCTGACGGCCCGTTACGGCCTCAATGACTGGCACAACATCAACCTGCAGACCGCCCCCGACGTCCGCCGCGAAAGCCTCTATGACGAGGACGGCCACAGCGGCGAGTTCGGCGTGGTCTTCACCCGCCCCCTGTCCGAGAAGCTGAAGCTGGAAAGCCGCTTCATCCACGAGTTCGGCGACTTTGAAAGCGTTTCGACCTCGCGCACCCGACTGGCCGGGGTCGATAGCCCCGAACAGCTGTTCAGCGGCGAAGGCGAGTCGTCGGAGACCATCCTGCGCAGTCTGGTCCGCTACGAGCGCTCGTCCGCGATGGACTTCGAGGCCGGCGGCGAGATCGCCTACAACATGCTGGAGGTCGAACAGGCCTATACGGTCGGCGGCGTGGCCGTCCCCCTGCCCTCGGCCTCAGTCAAGGTCGAGGAGACGCGTGGCGAGCTGTTCGGCAAGGCGACCTGGCGGATCAACCCCAAGTGGACGCTGGAAACCGGTCTGCGGCTGGAATCCTCGACCATCAGCCAGTCCGGCGACGCCTCGCAGGAAAAGAGCTTCTTCTTCGCCAAGCCGCGCGTTCTGGCGACCTGGACCCCCATGGCCAACACCCAGGTGCGGCTGCGCATTGAACGCACCGTGGGCCAGCTGGACTTCGGCGACTTCGCCGCCTCGGCCGAGTTCGCCGACGAAAATGTCTTCGGCGGCAACGTCAACCTGGAGCCGGAATCACGCTGGGTCGGCGAAGCCACCTTCGAGAAGCGTTTCTGGGGCGAGGGCATCGTCAGCCTGGGCCTGCGCCATGACGAGATCACCAACGCCATCGACCTGATCCCGCTGGACGGCGGCCTGTCGGCGGTCGGCAATATCGGCGACGGCACCCTGGACCAACTGGCCCTGAACGTGACCATCCCCACCGACAAGCTGGGCGTCTCGGGCGGCAAGTTCGGTTTCCGCAACACCTGGAACAAGACCGAGGTCACCGACCCGACCACAGGTGAGAAGCGCCCGATCTCGGACGTTCGCGCCACCCAGGCGACCATCACCTTCCAGCAGGACATCACGGGGCTGAAGCTGCAATGGGGCGGCGCCTGGATTCCCCTGCTGGGCCAGAAGGGCTATCAGCCGGACCAGATTTCGGGCTGGCGCGGCACCGACTATTACGAGCTGTGGGCCGAGTACAAGCCGACCCCGACCCTGTCGATCCGCACCCAGGTGAATATCTGGAACGACTTCGATGTGACCCGCACCGTCTTCGCCGACCGTGAGACCCGGCCCGTGGCTTTCGTCGAGGAGCGGTTCGTCGATCCCCGCACCTTCTGGCAGATCCGCGTCCGCAAGACCTTCTAGGGCGGAAGGCCAGGACCTCCGCCGCCTCCCCGAGGAAGCAGGAAGGCCCCATGACCAAATGAAAAGGGCGGCGCCTCATGCGAGACGCCGCCGTTCCCTTGTCGATCAGGATGTCAGGCGATCAGTGGATGCCCGCCATGCCCTTCTTCAGGAGGGGCGACAGGATCAGCAGCACCACGCCGACCACGACGCCGGTCCAGCCGATGGTTCCAAAGATCGAACCATAGGTCTGCAACGCCAGTTCAGGGCTGGTGACCACGCCCGCGACCGTATCGGTCGAGGTCGCCTGGGCGATGAAGCCGGCGGCGATGTGGGCCACCGAGCTGGACAGGAACCAGACGCCCATCATCAGGCCGACGACGCGATCCACCGACAGCTTGGTGATCATCGACAGGCCCACCGGCGACAGGCAGAGCTCGCCCATGGTGTGCAGGAAATAGGTCAGGAAGAGGAAGAGCAGCGGCACGCGGAAGTCCACGCCAGCTTGCGTGGCCGAGGCCCAGGTCAGCAGCAGGAAGCCGGCGCCGACCAGGACCAGGGCGAAGGAGAACTTGACCGGGGTCGAAGGCTCCATGTTCCGTTTGCCCAGCCAGACCCAGAGTGCGGCGATGATCGGACCGCCGATGACGATGATGCCCGGGTTGAACATCTGGGTCATGGGGGCATTGAACCACGACGGCATGGCCGTCGACTGGTCCGCGAACAGGGTCAGCGACGAACCGGCCTGTTCGAACAGGGCCCAGAACAGGACCGAGAAGAAGATAAGCGTCAGGGCGACCAGCATGCGGCTGCGTTCTGCGCCACGCAGCTTCAGCACCACATAGCCCACCACGGAAGCGAAGATGACGCCGGCCAGCCAGGGCAGAGCCGTCTCGATGATATGGTGACGCTGCATCAGCAGCCAGACCGGGAAGACGGCGACCAGGCCGCCGATCCAGAAGATGGCTTCGAACGGCAGGCCGAAGACCTTGCGGGTCTTGAGCATTTCCGGCTGCGGCGGACCGCCGCGACCTTCCAGCCAGCTCTGACCGAGAATGAAGGTGACCAGGCCCAGAAGCATGCCGATGCCGGCGAGGCCGAAGCCATAGGCCCAGCCATACGTGATGCCGAGATAGGAGCAGGCCGCAGTAGCCAGCACGGAACCCAGGTTGATGCCGACGTAGAAGATGGTGAAACCGCCGTCGCGACGGGGGTCATTCTCTTCATAGAGAGCGCCGACGACCGTCGAGATGTTGGCCTTCAGGAAGCCGACGCCGACGATGATCAGCGACAGGGCGAAGAAGAGAACCGGCTCCCCAAAGCCGAGATCCCGCACGGTTTCCAGCCTGTATCCATCCGTAGCGGTGAAGGCCGGGAAACCGCCCGCCGCCGGCGCCACGGCCGGCGCCGCGGCATCTGCCGCCATCGCAGCCGCCGGCTCAGCGCCGACGCGCGAAATGCCTTCCGGCGAGATCGTGATCTGGGTCCGCTGGTCGCCGTTGACGGCGAAGATGGTGCGGTTCTGATCGCGGCCTTCGACCTGAAGCTCGTAGGTGGTTGCGCCGATGGTCAGGTTTTCACGACCGCCCTTGCCCTCGAACGCCATCGTGAAGTGGCCGGCGACCAACAGGACGGCGCCGATGATGACGGCCTTGCGCGAGCCCAGATACTTGTCGGCGATCATGCCGCCGACGACCGGCATCAGATAGACCAGCGCCGCATAGGCGGCGTAGATGCCTTGCGCCTCTTTCGGGCCGAACAGGAAGTGCTGGGTCAGATAGAGGACCAGCAGGGCCCGCATGCCATAGTAGGAAAAGCGTTCCCACATCTCTGTGAGGAACAGGACCACCAGCCCCCGCGGGTGTCCCAGAAACGTCTTGCGAGGCGCCGCCGACAGCGCGCCCCCCCCATCCGTCGTGCTCAACGGCGTTCTCCCAAAAGCTACGCCTGACTGGCGCTTCAAGGGCGGAGAAACAGCACGACAGGACCGCGCGAACAAGCGTTAACCCCGCAACCCGTCACCGCAATGACGCATTTGTCAGCCTTCGCGCCACAACCTTTGCGTGTAAGAGCCGGGGCGGCACGTCCGATGCAACTCAAAGCCATATCGACAGTTGCTGTACCATAACGGAATAACGCTGTGTCATGACCCGCCCATTTCGGCCCTCAGACGTCTCCGCTGTTAACGACCTGCACCGCGCAGTGTGGTGGCCGGAACGTTCGTCGGCGGGCTGGCGCTGGCTGGACGACAACCCCGCGCGCCGCGATCTGGGCGCCCCGGCGGGCTGGGTGGTGCCGGACGCCTCGGACGTCCCGGCCGCCTTCCTCGGCAACTTTGTCCAGCGTTTCTGGATCGGAGATCGCGCCCTTTATGGAGCAACAGGTTTCTCCGTCATCGTGCCGCCCGACCAGAAGGGCCGCAGCCGCGACCTGATCGGCGCCTTCGTGCGGCAACCGGGCTGCTTCGCGCTGTACACCCTGAACGCCAACGCCCGCTCCAGCCCCCTGTACAAGCGGTTTGGAATGATCGCCTGGCCGCCCGCCACCCATGCGCTCAAGCTGTCATGGATCATCAATCCCGCCGCCTGTCTCTACAGCCGGGGCCTCCGAGCCCTGGTTGCGCGTGAGCCTCGCGCCGCTCGCTGGCTGGGCGAGCAGTTGATGCCACGCGGGCGCGCGCCCCGTCCTGTCGCCGCGGCGGGATTGCCGGACGGGATTTCGGAACTGCAGGATCTGTCCGACCAGTCACCCTATGATCGCTTCTGGCAGGCGCTGCGCCGACAAGGGCGGCTGGTGGCCGATCGCAGTCCGGCCATGCTGCGCTGGCGACTGGCGGATCCCGACCTGACGTCACGGCCACTCCACCTCGTGCGCCGTCTCGGCGATGAGATCACCGGTCACGCGATCGCTCTTTTGGGCAAGGGCAACTCCATCGAGCCGCCGACGCTGGAGATTCTCGACCTGGAGGCGCTGGATAGTGATCGCCTGGCGATCCCGGCCCTGGTCGCCGCCCTGCTGAAACTCGCCCCGACACTCGGCGCCGCCAAGGTGCGCCTGCCAATGGTCACCGACGTGGTGCTGCAGGACCTGGGCGCGCTGGCGCACAGGGCGCGACGGGAGGGCGGATGGGGCCATTGCCATGTCATCTTCACGCCTGACGTCGACGCGGCCGACGGCTGGCGCCCGACACCGTTTGACGGCGACTATTCGTTCTGCATTCGCCCGCTGCCCATCCGATCGCCGCGCGCACGCCGGCAATGGTTCTCCGACAAGCAGGACCCCACCATGTCAAAGGCCGGCGCTTCGACCTAGCGTGCGCATGATCCTAGGGGCGGGCTTTCAACTCGTCGCGGATTTCCGCCAGCAGCGCCTCTGTCGGCGTCGGCGCGGCGGGGGCGGTTTCCGTCGGCTGTTCACGGCGCAGCTTGTTGATCGCCTTGACCACCAGGAAGACGACGAAGGCGACGATCAGGAACTGGATCAGGGTGTTGATGAAGGCGCCGTACTGGATCGCCACCTTCTCGACCGCCGTGGTGGCCGGGTCCTCGGGCACCAGGACCCATTCCAGCTTGGAAAAGTCCACCCTGCCCAGCAGCAGCCCGATCGGCGGCATCACAACCTGATCGACCAGACTGGTGACGATCTTGCCGAACGAGGCGCCGATGATGACGCCGACCGCCAGGTCGACGACGTTGCCGCGCGCGGCGAATTCACGGAACTCGGTCAGAAGGCTCATAGCTCAGTCTTTCGTTCAGGCGTCGCCAGAAGCGTTCAGGCGCTCGCGCAGTTCCTTGCCGCTCTTGAAGAAGGGGACGGCCTTGGCCGGAACCTCGACCGTGTCGCCGGTGCGCGGGTTGCGACCGACGCGAGCCGGACGGCTGCGCACGGAAAAGGCGCCGAAGCCCCGCAGTTCGACCCGGCCGCCATCCGACAGCGACTCGGTCATCTGACCCAGGATGACGTTGACGACCCGCTCCACCTCGGCGTGGGTCAGGTGGATATTCTCGGCCGCCAGCTTCTCGATCAGTTCAGACTTGATCATTCAGGCCCCCGCCCGTGGCTGTTTCAGATGCAGTCGCTTCCGCTCAGGCCCGCACCCTAACCGTCTGACGCCACAGGAATAAAGAGGGCGCATCGGATTAAGAGCGATTCTCAAGGGGTAGCCTCGCCATTGGCGCGGGTTCTTGCCCGTCGCGCAAGAAAAAAGGCGGCTGGATTGCTCCAGCCGCCCCATTTTCTGGTCGAAGAGGACGATTAGTCCTTCGAACCGGCCTTTTCGCGAAGCGCGGCGCCCAGGATGTCTCCCAGCGAAGCGCCCGAGTCCGACGAACCGAACTGTTCGATGGCCTCGGCCTCGTCCTTCATTTCCAGCGCCTTGACCGACACCGAGACGCGGCGCGTGGCCTTGTCGATGCCCGTGATCATGGCGTCGATACGATCGCCGACGGCGAAGCGTTCCGGACGTTGCTCGTTGCGGTCACGCGACAGGTCCGACTTGCGGACGAAGGCCGTGACCGGCGCGTCGTCTTCACCGAACTTGACTTCGATGCCGCCCGTTTCGATCGACGTCACGGTGACGGTGATCTGCTGGCCGCGCTTGTAGACGTCGCCTTCCATCGGGTCGCCGCCGAGCTGCTTGACGCCCAGCGAGACGCGTTCCTTCTCGATGTCGACGTCCAGCACCTTGGCCTTGATCGTTTCACCCTTGCGGTAACGCTGGATGGCTTCTTCGCCCGACACGTTCCAGTCCAGGTCCGACAGGTGGACCATGCCGTCGATGTCGTTGTCCAGGCCGACGAACAGGCCGAACTCGGTGGCGTTCTTGACTTCGCCTTCGACGGTCGAACCGATCGGGTGAGCCTCGACGAAGGCTTCCCAGGGGTTGTTCTGAGCCTGCTTCAGGCCCAGCGAAATACGGCGCTTGGCGCTGTCGACGTCCAGGACGATGACTTCCACTTCCTGCGAGGTGGAGACGATCTTGCCCGGGTGGACGTTCTTCTTGGTCCAGGACATTTCCGAGACGTGGACCAGGCCTTCGACGCCGGCTTCCAGCTCAACGAACGCACCGTAGTCGGTGATGTTCGTGATGCGGCCCGTGTACTTGGCGTTGACCGGGTACTTGGCTTCGACGCCGTCCCACGGATCCGACTGCAGCTGCTTCATGCCGAGCGAGATGCGCTGGGTGTCCGGGTTGATCTTGACGATCTGGACCTTGACGGTGTCGCCGACGGCCAGGACCTGCGACGGATGCGAGACGCGCTTCCACGACATGTCGGTGACGTGCAGCAGGCCGTCGATGCCGCCCAGGTCGACGAAGGCGCCGTAGTCGGTGATGTTCTTGACGACGCCTTCGCGGACTTCACCCTCTTGCAGCTGGCCGACCAGCTCCGTGCGCTGTTCGGCGCGGGCTTCTTCCAGGATGGCGCGACGCGAGACGACGATGTTGCCGCGCGGACGGTCCATTTTCAGGATGGCGAAGGGCTGTTCCTTGCCCATCAGCGGGCCGACGTCGCGCACCGGGCGGATGTCGACTTGGCTGCCGGGCAGGAAGGCCGAGGCGCCGCCCAGGTCGACGGTGAAGCCGCCCTTGACGCGACCGACGATGGCGCCGTTGACCGGCTGGCCTTCGGCGAAGACGACTTCCAGACGGGTCCAGGCTTCTTCGCGACGGGCCTTGTCGCGGCTGATGACCGCTTCACCCAGGGCGTTCTCGACGCGCTCGAGGTAGACTTCGACGTTGTCGCCGACCTTCGGGATGACGGCGCCTTCGCCGATGCCGAATTCGCGGGCCGGGATACGACCTTCGGTCTTCAGACCGACGTCGATGATGATGATGTCTTTCTCGATGCCGACGACGCGGCCGTGAACGACCTGGCCTTCGCCAAGGTCGCGACCTTGCAGTTGTTCGTCGAGCAGCGCGGCGAAATCGTCACGCGAGGGGTTATGGGTGTCGGTCATATAGCTCTGGGGTTGGGGCGCGCGACCGGGTGGTCCCGCACGGGTGGAAAGTCAGGGAAAGGGAAAGTCAGGTCGTCAGGACGCGAGGCCGGCGCAAGAGGCGCAAACAAATAAAGCCAGAGCGCCCGCGGAAGCCGAGGTCAGGAGCGTTGGATTTGTCCAGCAGGGTCTCTATGCCTTCCCTACCGCATCGCTGCTTGAGGGAATTCTAGACCCCGGCCCGGACTCGCGCCGCCTCGACGATACGGCGGGCCGCATCGAAGGCCGCTTCTATACCCAGATCGGTCGTGTCCAGCAAGACCGCGTCGTCGGCCTGGACCATGGGGGCGGAATCCCGGCCCGAATCCCGCGCGTCGCGACGGCGGATATCCTCCAGCATGTCGGCGAAGGCGATGTCCTGGCCCCGCGCCGTCAGCTGCTTCCAGCGCCGCTCGGCGCGAACCTCGGGCGTGGCGGTGACATAGAGCTTGGCGACGGCGGCCGGGGCGATGACCGTGCCGATGTCGCGGCCATCCAGAACCGCGCCGCCGGGCTGGCCGGCGAAGTCCTGTTGCAGCGTCAGCAAGGCCGCGCGCACGCCCGGATGGCTGGCGACCCGGCTGGCCGCCTCGCCCGCGTCACGCTCGGTCAGGCGAGCGTTGTCCGACAGGCCAGCGAGGTCCAGCGACAGGGCGGCCGCCTCGGCCGCAGCCGCGTCGCCCAGATCCTGCCCCGCGTCCAGAACCGCCAGACCCACGGCGCGATACAGCAGGCCCGTGTCCAGATGCGGCAGGCCGTAGTGGGTCGCCAGACGCGCGGCGATGGTGCCCTTGCCCGATGCGGCCGGGCCGTCGACGGCGATAACGAGAGGAAGGCCATTCATGTGCGTCCTCGTATGACCAACCGGCGCCTTATCCAAGTTCCTTGTCACCCAGCGATCCAATCGTCGGGCATCGCCTCGCCCAAAAATCAGCCGGTGACCGCCAAACATGAACACCGGCAGTAGGATGATCGCCCCAGCGACCCACAGATGTTCATGAGAAGCTTCAGATAGGTGAAGGTCGCGGTGACGGAGAGGAATCCGCTTCTCAACGAGAATGGCGTAAAAATAGTAGGTGAACAGAACGAAACCCGGGACGGCCGCAACCAGTGACAACTGATGAAGGCGTCGATCATCCCTGTCACTCAGTCGATGCCACCAGCCCATCTATTCCACCTTGGCGCCCAGCCCGTTCATCAACTCGACAAAGCCGGGGAAGCTGGTGGCGATCATTTCCGGGTCCAGCACCGAGACGGGCGCCTCCGCAGCCAGACCGAGGATCAGGTGGCTCATGGCGATGCGGTGATCGTGGGCGGTGGCGACGGTCGCGCCGCCCTTCACGGGACCACCCCCCACGGAACCAGTGACGATGAAGCCCTCGGCCTCTTCCTCCACCGCGACGCCGCAGGCGGTCAAGCCAGCCACCATCAGCGCAATACGGTCGCTTTCCTTGACCCGCATCTCCCCGATGCCGCGCATGACGGTGCGACCCTCGGCATAGGCGGCGGTCGCCGACAGGATGGGATACTCGTCGATCATGGAGGCGGCGCGGCCTTCCGGCACCGTCACGCCCTTCAGCGCCGAATAGCGGGCCGTGATGTCGCCTACATCTTCGCCGCCGCTGATGCGGCGATTGGAGATGGTCAGGTCGGCGCCCATCTCGATCCAGGTGTCGAACAGGCCGGTGCGCTGCGGGTTCAGCATGACGCCCTCGACCGTCACTTCCGAACCCGGAACGATCAGCGCCGCCGCCAGGGGGAAGGCCGCCGACGACGGATCGCCCGGCACGGCCACGGCGGTTCCGGTCAGCTTCTGCCCGCCCTTCAGGCGGATCCGCCAGCCCTCGCCGTCTTCAGTCACGTCCACCACCGCCCCAAAGGCGCGCAGCATTCGCTCGGTGTGGTCGCGGCTCTTTTCCGGTTCGACCACGACCGTCTCGCCCGTCGCGTTCAGACCGGCCAGCAGGATGGCCGACTTGATCTGGGCCGAGGCCACCGTCTGCACATACTCGATGCCGCTCAGACCGCCGCCGTGAAGAGTCAAAGGCACGCGATCCTCGGCGCCGTTCCAGTCGAGGCGTGCGCCCATGTCGGCCAGCGGCCCGGTGACGCGCTTCATCGGCCGCTTGCGCAGCGAGGCGTCGCCGTCGAAGGTCGCGCTCAGGTCATAGCCGGCGGCGGCCCCCATCAGCAGACGCACGCCGGTGCCGGCGTTGCCGCAATCGATGACCGAGCCGGGCGTCTTGAAACCGCCCTGGCCCGTCACCCGCCAGCGTCCCTCGCCCAACGTCTCGACGGTCGCGCCAAAGGCTTCGACGGCGCGGGCCGTGGCCAGGATGTCGTCGCCTTCCAGCAGGCCCTCGATCTCGGTCACGCCCTCGGCCATGCCGCCAAAGATGAGCGAGCGGTGCGACATGGACTTGTCGCCCGGGGCTCGCACAGCGCCCTTCAAAGGAACGGAAACGGGACGCGCAGTAAGGGTCGAAGGGGCAGTCACCTGGCCAAAAACTCCGATTGTTCAGGAAACGCCGCGCTGACGCGGAGAAGAAGGCTTTTGACAGCGGCCCCCGTGGGTGGCAAGGGAGCCGGCCGAATTCCAAAATTCAACTCCTGCCGAAGGTAATGCCGTGGCCAATCCCGAACTGGGCCAAAAGCAGGTCTGCCCGAACTGCCAGGCCAAATTCTACGACCTGAACCGTCGCCCGGCGCACTGCCCCAAGTGCGACGCCGAATTCGATCCGCTTGAAGAAGCCATGCGCAACCGCCGCGTTCGCGGTCGCACCGGCCCGGGCTTCGCCGCGGACGAAGAGGCCGAGGATCAAGTGGCCGACAAGGCGAAGGACGCCGACGACGAGGACGAGGAAGCCGAACCCTCGACCCCAGAAATCGACGAGGAAGGCCATGAGCCGATCCTGACCCCTGACGACGACGACGATGCTGAACCCAGCGCCGACGACGCCGGCATGGGCGCGTCCGACGGCGACGACGAGGACGCCCTTGGCGACGACGATGATGACTCGGTGCCCTTCATCGAAGACGAGGACGACGACAGCCTCGACGACGACATCGTCAAGCCTTCGCGCGACGACGACTGACACCAAGGTTCGGAAAAATAAGCGGAAAAAAAGTTGTCAGACTGGCTTGATCTCTCAAAAGCCCTGACATAGTTTCCGCCCCTCGCCGCAGCCCACCTCGGTCTCCGGCGAGACCGACCGAAAGGTTCGGGGCTTTAGCTCAGCTGGTAGAGCGCTTGCATGGCATGCAAGAGGTCAGCGGTTCGACTCCGCTAAGCTCCACCATCGAAGGCCCTGCGGAAATCCCGCGGGGCCTTCGTCCTATCTGCTCCGGCGCGCCGGAGCGCACATATATCCTCGCCGCAAGGCCTGGGGCTTTAGCTCAGCTGGTAGAGCGCTTGCATGGCATGCAAGAGGTCAGCGGTTCGACTCCGCTAAGCTCCACCATCAAAGGCCTCGCGAGACAGCTCGCGGGGCCTTTGTCCTGTCTGGAACCGTCATTCGTCTTCCATGGCCTCGAACATGGCTTCGGCCTCGTCGAAGGTATCATAGGCGAGCTGTTCGGGCGGACGAACGATCACGAACCAGGTAATCGACCGCCCCTCTCCCGCCTTCACGGTCTGCTGCCAGAAGCTGCGATCGGTCCGGGTCTGGAGCAGGGCCCAATCCCCTTCGCCTTTCGGCGGGTCAGGCTGCAATCGCGTGTCCATCTGTCATTCCCCTCTGACTGAACCGCCACACCACAACAGCGACGCTTGAGAGTCAAAGATTTGCAGCAGAATCCGAAAGGGCGCCGGGCTGCCAATTTGTTCCGGCAAGGCGTATGGAGACCGTCAGATCACCCAATCAGAGGCCTTATTCGCCCGTGAGTTCATCGCCGCCCCCTTCCGCCTTGGCCGCCTCCTCCGCCGAGGACAGGACCAGGACCCGCGCCATCGTCCCCGTGTCGATGCAGGGTTATGACGCCGACTTCCAGGCCTTCGCCGACGCCCTGGGCGCCTCCTTCTCGCGCTACGGGTTCGCCGTCATCGCCGACCACGGCCTGGACCAGCCGACGATCGACGCCGCCATCGCCGACGCCAAGGCCTTCTTCGCCCTGCCCGAGGATGTGAAGCGCCAGTACCATCAGGCCGGCACCGGCGGCGCGCGGGGCCTGACCCCCTTCGGCGTCGAAGCCGCCAAGGGCGCCGCCGCCGTGGACCTGAAGGAGTTCTGGCACGTCGGCCGCGAACTGCCGGAAGGCCATCCCTATCGCCAGTATATGCGCGACAACGTCTGGCCGACCGAGATCGAGGGCTTTCAGTCTCACCTCTATGGGATGTTCGACGCCCTGGATCAGCTGGGCCGCAAGATCCTCAAGGCCATCGCCCGCTACATGAAGCTGGGCGACGACTATTTCGAGGACAAGGTCGAGCTGGGCAACAGCGTCCTGCGCATGTTGCACTATCCGCCGGTTCCCGCCGACGCCCCGGGCGTGCGTGCGGGCGCCCATGAGGACATCAATGTCATCACCCTGCTGCTGGGCGCCGAAGAGGCCGGCCTGCAGCTCAAGGACGCCGACGGCGAATGGCTGGACATCGCCCCCCCGCCCGGCGCCCTGGTGGTCAACATCGGCGACATGCTGCAACGCCTGACCAACCACGTCCTGCCGTCGACGACGCACCGTGTGGTCAATCCCGCGCCCGAGCGTCGCGGCTTCGCCCGCTATTCGACGCCCTTCTTCCTGCACTTCAACCCGGACTTCCCGATCGAGACCCTGCCCTCGACCATCACCCCGGAAAACCCCGACCGTTACGCCGGCAAGACCATCCTGGCCGAGGACTTCCTGATGGAACGCCTCAAGGAGATCCGCCTGATCTAGGCCGATCAGGACATCGCCCGAACGAATAGAGGACCGGCGGATCCATCCGCCGGTCCTCTTGTTTGCGCGCCTGTCGCCCGCGTCAGCGCGCGATGCGCAGCCGAGTGATGTCGCGACCGATGGACTTGAAGGCTTCCTTCAGGTCCGTGCCGCTGTTGGCGTTGAAGAAGTGGGTGTTTTCGCTGGTGGCGCAGTCTCTCAGCACTTCGATAGCGGTATCAATGCCCATGCCGCCGGTACTGGGATTGGCGCCCAGGTTGAACCCAACCGTGTAGACGACAACCTGCTGGTCCTTCATGGCGTCACACAGCTTCACCGACTGCCCGAAGGCATTCCCATTCGTAGCGTTGCAGTTGATGTGGCTTGCCGCTCCGCCGCTGCCCGTCGTGGCGCTTTTAGCGATCACGTCCTGACAGAAGGGCGTGTTGAACTCGCCGTCCGTCATAAGGATCACGACTTTCAACGTCTTTGCAGGATCGTAGGCCGCCGGCTGACTGTCGCCGGACCACAACGAATTGAAGTTCGGCGAAATCATGTACCAGGCCCATGCGAGACCGATCTGACCTGCGGTCGATCCTCCGTCCTCCAGAAGATCGATCTGATCGGTCAAGGTCCCTCGCGTGCTGGAAAGGGGCGTGACCGCAGCAGCAGGACAGGCGTTGCCCGACGGGTCCGTATAGCTGCGCCCCACGCGTGCACTCGCCGTGGGCGCCGCATCCGTATAGGCCTGCCCCCCGGTCCGTTCACTGACGCAGGTGCTGACCTCATAGGTTGTCTTGCCGCCCGAAGCATTGTCGAAGCGATAGGCCTGACAGCCCTGCGTGGTGCACCAGACGCCGCCATTGCCGGAGTAGGCGCTGTAGGATGGGGCGATGACCCCGATCGAAAAGGTGTTGGTCGTCGCCTGACTGACCGGGAAGGCTCGCTTGTTTACGTCCGTCATGCCCTCAACCTTGTCGATCCAGACATAGGCGCTGTTGGCATAGCCGTGATTGTTCGCCGTCACCCGGACCGAGCAGTCGGAAAGCACGCACTTTTGTATGGTCCCTCCCGATGTGTAGGTGCTGTACCCGGACGAGGTGCTGATAGCGGAGGACTGACCGGGGACGCGGACCTGGAACGTATTGTTCTGCTTGTTGACGATCTCCAGCGCGCGACCGTTCATCTGGGTCATGCCTCTGATGCCGCTGATCCAGACAACGTCGCCGTTGGCGAAACCGTGATTGCTCGACGAGAAGACCGCCGGATTGGCCCTGGTGATGCCTGAAATATTCTTGGCTACGCCTGTTTTCCACTGGATGTCGGTAATTGAAACCGGGCCTGGAATCGCCCCGCGCGCACTGGCCGCATAGCCTCCCAGGTTCACGCCGACGGCGTAGGGGACCAAGGCGACCTTGGAATAGAAGGGCGTCTGCTGGTCCTGCACGACGATGCCGATAAGCTCAGTCGCCGCCGCTTTGAGGTCGATAAGCGGCTGGCCCTTCATCGAACCGGTGATGTCCAGCGCCATGGCGACTTCGACGTCGCGCGAGGCGCGCAGAACTTCGGAATGGCTGCCGACCGGCAGGTAGTCGTCCAGGATCTTGCCGTAGGGCGGCAGGACGATGTTGGCGACGATGACCTTCACGTTCACACGGGCGTCGGCGACAATTCTGTTGCCGTCGAGCTTGAAGCTGGCCGTGTCGCCCGAGTCCGGTTTGAAATAGGCGGGCATGTTGGCCTTCAGCGCCGCCAGGCCGATGCGGTCCAGGTTGGCATCATCGGTGTATTTGGAGCGGGCGGCGGCCAGGGCGGCGGCGTCCAGCGCGTCCTGCAGGTTGGCCTTCACCTTGGAGGCCTGGTGGATGTCGATGGCTCCCAGCGAAACCATCACCAGGGCCGGCAGGGCCAGGGCGAACATCATCGCGACGTTGCCGCGCCTGCCTCTGGCGAAGCGCGCTGCAAAACGCCGCGCCGCGCGCGCCCATCGGTCCAGTCCGCCTATCGCCCCGTGCTTCACCGTTCCAACCCCAGAATTCGTCCACGGGCGCAGACCCGCACTCTGACCGAAGGTGACGCGGTTCGGTTAAGGCTTGGCCCTATGGCGACGGTTAACGCCGCCTTAGCGGTCGACGCAGGCGTCGAGCCCCTGCTCGCGCACCGTGCCCATGGCGGCCTGGATGCGGCTGGCGCGGCGGCGGACATAGGGGCCGGGGTCGGCGGCCCGATAGCGGCGCGGGCTGGGCAGGATGGCGGCCAGGCGCGCGGCCTCGCGCGCCGTCAGATTGTCGGCGCTCTTGTTGAACCAGTGACGCGAGGCGGCCTCGGCGCCATAGACGCCCGGGGCCCACTCGGCGACGTTCAGATACATCTCCATGATCCGCCGCTTGCCCCAAACGACCTCGATCAGGCCGGTGTAGCCGACCTCCAGGCCCTTGCGGACCCAGTCGCGGCTGGGCCAGAGGAAGACGTTCTTGGCGGTCTGCTGGCTGATGGTCGAGGCGCCGCGCCGCTTGTCCGAGCCGCGCTGCTCGGCCCGTTCATTAGCCGCCATCGCCTTCTGGATAGCCTCGACGTCAAAGCCGTGGTGCTGACAGAAGCGGGCGTCCTCGGCGGCGATCACCGCCTCGACCAGACGCGGCGAGATATGGTCCAGCGACCGCCAGCGATAGTCCAGGCCCTGGCCCGCCGCCGCCTGCTGGACCATCAGGATGGTGAACAACGGCGGCACGAAGCGATGCAGCACCACCCCGCCAATCGGGATCAGGGCCAGGATCAGCAGCAGGGTCAGCAGCGGGCGCCGCTTGCGGGTCTTCGCACGGGTCATGCCGTCATCCTGCCGGGCTCAAGCGTCAGCGCAAGCGAGATTACAGCGAGACCACGCCGGCCTGGCCGTTCTCGTCGGCCCAGGCGATGCGGGCCGAACCCGCGCTCATGGCCAGGGCGACGATGGGCGCGCCCTTGTCCTCCTTGATGAAGGCCAGCCCCTGCCCGGCCGGATCGGCCCACCAGACGCGGCCGTCTTCCAGACCTGCGGCCAGCCGCCCATGCTGTTCGGCGGCGGCGACGTGGGCGATCAGGGTCGTCTCGTCAAAGCCGATCTCGGTCGCCTCGCGCCCCATGGGGCCATTGGCGCCGATGAAGGGCCACAACACCACGCCCTGCGCGCCCGAGGTCGCCAGCAACTGACCCTTGGCCATGAAGGCGAAGCTCTTCACCTTGGTCGGATAGCCGCCCATCCGCATGTTCTTCTGATCCTTCAGCCGCCAGCCGTGCAGTTGCGCGTCCTGCATCGAGGTGACGACGAAGGCGCCGTCGGGCGAGAAGGCCACCGCCAGGTGCGACCCGGCCCAGGCCAGCTTGACCGGCTGCTGTTGCTCGATGCGGGCGTACCACAGGGCCGCCCCGCCATAGGTGGCGGTGGCGATGCGCCGTCCCTTGGGATCAAAGGCCACGCCCGAGACGGTGCGTTCATGCTGGAAATCCCGGCGGAAGCTCACGTCCTTCACGTCGATCACCGACAGGGTGCGCCCCGCCGAAAAGGCGATCAGGCCGGAGGCCGGCGAGGCGGCGATGGAGTCGATCCATTGCCCCTTGGCGGTGGCCAGCAGCACCGCCTCGCCCTCGCGGCTCCACACCACCTTGCCGTCGTCGCCGCCAGTGACGACGCCCTCGCCCGAGGGGTGGACGCAGGCGCACAGGATGGCGCCGTCATGGACCTCGCTGCGGGCGCCGTTCTCGAACCGCACCGAGCCGTCGCCCAGGGCGAAGATCGCGCCCGTCTTGTCGAACAGGGCGGCGGTGACCTGGGCGTCGAAGGAGAAGGTCGTCATGTCGGCTCGCAGGCAGAGAAAAAGGTCAGACGCGCCTCATAGCCTCCTCCGTCGCGTCTGTCGCCCGCCGGGCCTATAGAGACGCCCATGACCCTGCTGCTCATTCCCGGCTTCATGGCCGACGCGACCCTGTGGGACGCCATGACCGCCGACCTGACCCCGTTCGGGCCGCTGGTCGCCACCGACCTGAGCCGGGGCGAGGACATAGAGAGCATGGCCGCCGCCCTCCTCGGCGACGCGCCCGACACCTTCGTCGCCGTCGGCTTTTCCATGGGCGGCTATGTGGCGCGCGAACTGGCGCGGATCGCGCCGGAGCGGGTCAGCGCCCTGATCCTGATCGCCACCTCGGCCCGCGGCGACACCGAGGAGTTGATCCGCCAGCGCCGCTCGGCTCTGAAGGCCGCGCCGAAGGCCTTCAAGGGCCTGAGCCGCCCGGCCATCGTCTCGTCCCTGCATCCCGATCTGGCGACCGATGAGGCCATGATCGCGCGCGTCCGCGACATGGGCTTGCGGCTGGGCGGCGAAGTCTTCCATCGCCAGTCGGCCATGGCCCGCGCCGGCGACCTGGACCGGCTGGCCGAGATTACTCAGCCGACGCTGATCATCGCCGCCGACGCCGATCGCCTGCGCGGGCCGGACGAGGCCGAGGAACTGCATCGCGGGATTCCGGGCTCGACCCTGGTTCACATCCCCGACAGCGGCCACATGATCCCGCTGGAACAGCCACAGTCGCTGGCGAAGGTGATGACGGATTGGCTGGATACCCTCTCCCATTGGGAGAGGGCTTGAGGCTCGGAGAGCCGAAGGCGATCCGCCAGCCGAAAGGGTGAGGGTCGCGGACGAACGTCGGCCGAAGGCCGTGGCGCGCCGGCTTACGCCGACGGAGGCCTTAGCCCCTCACCCTTTCGCCTTCGCCAATCGCTGCGCCGCCGTGCGCTCAAGCCCTCTCCCGCCGGGAGAGGGTCGGCCGCTTACTTGTGCGTCTCGACCCAGCGCTGGGTCATCAGCGCGCCCGAGGCGTAGGCCTCCTGCAACTCCACGCTCCAGTAGTTGAGCATGTCCAGCGGGATGACCGCGCCCGAGACGGCGCAGACCACATGGTCGCCGCCCTTGACGATCTCGAACTCGGGCGTGCCGTAGATGACCTTGGCCTCGACCCGCGCGCGCGGGGGCGGGTTCATGCCGCGCAGGCCTCGAACCCGGCCTTCAGTTCAGCTTCGTTCAGGTCGCGGCCGATGAAGACGGCGCGGCTCCAGCGGCGTTCCTTATCGCCCCAGGGCTTCTGCAGGTCGCCTTCCAGGATCATGTGCACGGCCTGGAAGACCAGACGGCGGTCCTCGCCGTCCACGTCGATGATGCCCTTGGCGCGCAGGATGTTCTGGCCCTGCTCGCCCAGCAGCTTGTCCAGCCAGGCGGTGAACTTGGCGCCGTTCAGCGGCCGGTCCAGCGTCAGCGAGATGCCCTTGATGTCGTCGTTGTGGGCGTGGCCGCGCGGGCCGTGGTCGTGATGGTCGTGCCCATGAGCGTGATCGTGGTCATGGCCGCAGTGCTCGTCATGAACGTGGTCGTGACCATGGTCATGCCCGTGCCCGCAGTCGGCGTCGTGGACGTGGCCCTCGGCGCCGTGGGGCGGGTTCACGAAGTCGGGGCGGACCTCGACGATCCGCTCCAGATCAAAGCCGTGCAGGCCCAGGATCTGATCCAGCGGCACATTGGCGCGCTCGGCGCGAATGATCGGAGCCAGCGGGTTCAGGGCGCGCAGGCGGCGCTCGACCACGGCCAGTTCATCCTCGGAGGCCAGATCGACCTTGTTCAGGATGATGCGGTCGGCAAAGGCCACCTGCTCGCGCGCTTCCTTGGAATCGTCCAGGCGCGCCATGACATGCTTGGCGTCGACCAGGGCGGTGACGCTGTCCAGCTGGGTCTTGGCCTTGACCTCCTCGTCGACGAAGAAGGTCTGGGCCACCGGGCCGGGATCGGCCAGACCCGTGGTCTCGACGATGATGGCGTCAAAGGCGGGCTTGCCGGGGCGCTGGCGCTTCATCAGGCCCGAGACGACGCGGATCAGGTCGCCGCGCACCGTGCAGCAGACGCAGCCGTTGTTCATCTCGAACACGTCCTCGTCGGCGCCGACCACCAGGTCGTTGTCGATGCCGATCTCCCCGAACTCGTTGACGATGACGGCGTAGCGCTTGCCGTGATCCTCGGTGAGGATGCGGTTCAACAGGGTGGTCTTGCCGGCGCCGAGGTAGCCGGTGAGGACGGTGACAGGAGTCTTCTGGGTCATGGGCGGCTAGATGGAGCTTCAAGAGAAGAAAGAAAAGGGCGCCGCGCTTTCCTCCCCATTCCATGGGGAGGGGGACCGCGTAGCGGTGGAGGGGGCGGCGCAGACGGCTGACGGGGAGTCGCCCCCTCCGTCACGTCGGCTTCGCCGCCGCGCCACCTCCCCATGACATGGGGAGGAAAGCGTGAGCTCAGCAGGCCGGGCAGTCGGGCAGGACGCCGCTTTCCAGCTGGAAGGTCGTGTGGCTGACGCCAAACCGACTGCGGGCCACGGCCTGGGCCTCACCCAGCAAGGCGTCGGCGTCGGGCCGGTCATGCACCAGATGCGCCGTCAGGGCCGTGTCCGTGGTCGACAGCCCCCAGATGTGCAGGTCATGCACCGCGCTGACGCCCGGCAGGGCCAGGAAGGCCTCGCGGACCTCGGCCACCTCGACCCCGTTCGGCGCGGCGTCCAGCGCCAGGTTGACCGAATCCTTCAGCAGGCCCCAGGTGCTCAGCATGATGACGACGACGATGGCCAGGCTGACGAGGGCGTCGATCACGGCCCAGCCGGTCAAGAGGATCACGGCTCCGGCGACGACCACCCCCAGCGACACGGCGGCGTCGGCCATCATGTGCAGATAGGCCCCGCGCACGTTCAGGTCCTTGTGCTGGTCCTTCATGAACAGCAGGGCGGTGCCCAGGTTGATGAAGAAGCCGATGCCCGCCACGACCATGATGACGTTGGACTGAACGGGCGCAGGCTCAGCCAGCCGCCGCACGGCCTCAAACGCAATGGCACCACAGGCGAAAATCAGCAGCAGGGCGTTGCCCAGCGCGGCCAGCACCGTCGCCTTGCCATAGCCGTAGGTCCGCTTGGGTCCCGCCGCCCGCCGCGCCAGCCAGGCCGCGCCGCCGGCCATGGCCAGACCCAGAACGTCGGACAGGTTGTGGCCCGCATCGGCCATCAGCGCCGCTGAATCAGCCCAGATCCCGGCCCCGAACTCGCAGACCACAAAGGCCAGGTTGACGATCAGGCCAACGGCGTAGCGCCAGTCGCCCGTATCCACCGGCCCATGATGATGCCCGCCGATGCCGTGGGAATGGCCGTGGCCATGGTCATGACCCGAATGGTCGTGGCCCCCATGGGAATGGTCGTCATGGTCGTGTGCGTGATCGTGCCCCATGCAACCCCTCTAGGCCCGCCCGCATCACCGCGTCAACGACGGCGAACGTAAGTCATTGAATGTAAATATATAACCTATCAGTAACCCCGCGATCAGGCCTAGGTCCAATCGACATTCAGGGATTCACGGGCGGCCTGATGCGTGATTCATAGGTCTCCGCTTTGGCGGAGGTCAGCGATGGGCGTGAAG
>NZ_JBMOSL010000009.1:0-112990 GCF_049315965.1 Brevundimonas sp. NPDC058933 | reverse complement strand
GGCGGGGGCGGAGGCGGCGGCGGGGGTGCAGCCGGCTCGGCGCCGAAGGCGTAACGCAGACCCAGGGTCACGGTGTGCGACTGGTCGTAGTCGCCCGACATCTCGCCGAAGGCGTTGGTCGCCGAGCTGGAGAAGGTGTTGAACGAGGCGTCGCCCGTCAGGTAGCGGTAGGTCAGGTCGACGTTGGCGCGGTCGCCCACGGCCCAGGCCAGACCGGCGATCGCCTGAGCGGCGAACTTGGTCGAGCTGTCGTCCGCGGCGAAGGCCACGGCCGGATCCTGACGCAGACGGCCGACGGTGTCGGTGTTCACGTGGTTGGCGCCGACGCCGAGGCCGACGAAGGGACGGATGCCCCAGGCCGAGTAGCCGAAGTCATAGATGACGTTGGCCATCAGGGTGGTCGAGGTGATGTCGCCTTCGGGCGAGTAGCACGGACCGGTGGCGGGCGTGATGTTGCACAGGCCTTGCGGACCCGAGACGGCGCGCACGGTGCCGATGTCGCCCGAGCGGTAGCCGCCTTCCAGTTCAACGCGCCAGTTGGGGTTGAAGCGGTAGCCGAGGCGGGCGAAAGCAGCCCAGCCGTCGTTCACTTCCCAGTTCCAGTTGGAACCGCGAGTGGACGACTCGGTGTTGATGTCGTCGATGATATGGTAGCCGGCGTCGACTGCGCCGTACCAGCCGTCCGGCTCAGCCGACGCAGCGCCGGCGGCAAACAGTCCGGCGGCGGCGACACTGGCGAGAAGTTTGAGCTTCATGGTGTCCTCACACTCAAGTTGATCCGAATGCCCCCGCATAAGGCGGTAGCGCTCAGTGGGCCGAACGACATGCGAACGCTCCGGTTCCGCCATCTTCCGGAAGATTGTGACAGGTGTGGCGCCATTTCAACATAAATGGCCATTCTTTCCCGCCTTCGCCGCTGCTAGGACCATTTTGAAACACAACGGAGGCGCGTGATGTCAATCAGGTTCGACGGTCAGGTGGCGATCGTGACGGGCGCGGGCGGCGGCCTGGGCCGCGCGCATGCGCTGGCCCTTGCGGCGCGCGGCGCAAAAGTGGTGGTCAATGATCTGGGCGCCGCCCGCGACGGCTCGGGCGGTTCCGCCACGGCGGCCGAGGCCGTGGTCGCCGAAATCGTCGCCGCCGGTGGCGAGGCCATGGCGAACGCAGCATCCGTCACGGATGCCGCGGCGGTCACGGCCATGGCGGCCGAGGTGATGGCCCGCTGGGGACGGATCGATATCCTGGTCAACAACGCCGGCATCCTGCGCGACAAGTCCTTCGCCAAGATGGAACTGGCCGACTTCCAGCTGGTGATGGACGTCCATCTGATGGGCGCGGTCCACTGCACCAAGGCGGTGTGGGACATCATGCGGGCCCAGAATTATGGCCGCATCGTCATGACCACCTCGTCATCGGGCCTGTTCGGCAACTTCGGTCAGGCCAACTATGGCGCGGCCAAGATGGCCCTGGTCGGCCTGATGCAGACCCTGGCCATCGAGGGGGCCAAGAACGACATTCGCGTCAACGCCCTGGCGCCGACCGCCCACACCCGCATGACCGAGGATCTCGGCGCCGCCCTGCCGCTGGAGGCCCTGGGGCCGGAACTGGTGACGCCGGGCCTGCTGCACTTGGTCAGCCGCGACGCCCCGACCCGCGCCATCCTGGCCGCCGGCGCCGGCGGCTTCGAACGCGCCTATGTCACCCTGACGCAGGGCGACTTCGCCATCGGCGCCGACGCCCCGGAACAGGTCGCCGCCCGCTTCGACGCCATCTCGGACCGCCAGAACGAGATTGTCCCGGACATGGGCGCCGCCCAGGGCATGATCGAACTGACCAAGGCGAAAGCTGCGCTTTCTTCTTAGAGAGGCCTATCGCGCTTCGCGCTACTTGAGGCCGAAACGCGTTTCTTGATCAGGACACGGCGCCCCGCTGGCCCGTTCACTTCTACGAAGGCGCCTTGCGTTGACCCGACGTGAGGCGCCTATCCTCTCCTTGGTTAGACAGGAAACGCGCTCATGCAGCGAGCGACCGCGTCGCGAGCGATAGCGCCCTCAAAACAAAGAAGGAGCATCGCAGATGCGTGAAGCCGTCATCGTCTCCACCGCCCGCACCCCGATCGGCCGGGCCTATCGGGGGGCCTTCAACGACACCCAGGCGCAGCAGTTGGGCGCCCATGCGGTGAAGCACGCGGTTCAGCGCGCCGGCGTCGATCCGGCCGAGATCGAGGACGTCATCATGGGCGCCGCTCTGCAACAGGGCTCGACGGGCACCAACGTCGCGCGTCAGGTGGCCCTGGCCGCCGGCCTGCCCTCCTCCGTGCCAGGCATGAGCCTGGATCGCCAGTGCGCCTCGGGGCTGATGGGCATAGCCACGGCGGCCAAACAGGTCATCTTCGACCAGCAGAAGATGGCGGTCGGCGGCGGGCTGGAGAGCATCTCCCTGGTCCAGAACCAGCACATGAACCTGTACCGGATGAAGGACGAGGCGCTGCTGAAGCTGTCGCCCCACATCTATATGTCGATGCTGGAGACCGCCGAGGTCGTCAGCCGCCGCTACAACGTCAGCCGCGACGCCCAGGACGAATACGCCCTGCAATCGCAGCAGCGCACGGCTCAGGCCCAGGCGGACGGCCGCTTCGACGCCGAGATCGTGGCCATGACCACCGCCATGCTGGTGACGGACAAGGCCACTGGCGAGACCACCTCAAAGGAAATCACGCTGTCGAAGGACGAGGGCAATCGTCCCGAGACGACGTTGGAAGGCCTGAAGGCCTTGAAGCCCGTCTTCGGCGGCGGCGAGGAAATCCAGCAGGGCGAGTTCATCACCGCCGGCAACGCCTCGCAGCTGTCGGACGGCGCGTCGGCCTGCGTCGTCATGGAGGCGGGCGAGGCGGCGAAACGCAACCTGCAGCCGCTCGGCGCCTATCGCGGCATGGCCGTGGCGGGCTGCGAGCCGGATGAAATGGGCATCGGCCCGGTTTTCGCTGTGCCCAAACTGCTGAAACGTCACGGCCTGACCATGGACGACATCGGCATCTGGGAGCTGAACGAGGCCTTCGCCGTGCAGGTCCTCTATTGCCGAGACAAACTCGGCATCCCCAACGACCGGCTGAACGTCTCGGGCGGCGCCGTCTCCATCGGCCACCCCTACGGCATGTCAGGCGCCCGGATGACCGGCCATGTCCTGATCGAAGGCAAGCGGCGCGGGGCCAGGTACGGCGTCGTCACCATGTGCATCGGCGGCGGCATGGGGGCCGCTGGATTGTTCGAAATCTACTGAGGCCCTTCGCACTCGGCGGCCCGCCGCGTCTCCATTGCTGCAAACCAGCGCTGGCGCAGGACGGCGGGCCGACCGGGGTAGCGGTCGTCCAGAAACTCGGCGTCGACCACCCGGTCGGCGCGGAAGCTGCGGAAGTCCTCGCGCGTCTCGCACCAGGCGATCAGCAGACGCGCCCTCTCATGATAGCCGATCAGGCAGGGCCAGATGACGCGCGTCGTCTCGCGCCCCTGCTCGTCGGCGTAGAAAAGCCGCAGCTTGCGTCCGGCGTGGATCCAGGCCCGCACCCGCGCCAGATCCACAGTCTCCATCTTCTGCTCCCACGGCGGAGGCGTGGCCACTGAAGGCTCCAGCACCACCGACCGCAGACGTTCCGGCACGATGGCGGCGATCTTGGCCGTCAGATCACGCGCCGCCCTCGCCAGGGCCGGATCGCCGCGCGCCGCCACCCACTGAGCCCCCAGCACCGCCGCCTCGATCTCGTCCGACGTCAGCATCAGCGGCGGCAGGTCGAACCCGCCGTCCAGCACATAGCCCAGCCCCGCCTCGCCCCGGATCGGCACCCGCTGACCCAGCAGGGCGGCGATGTCGCGATAGATGGTGCGTTTGGAGGTCTCCAGCTCGGCCGCGATGGCGTCGGCCGTCACCGGACGCGTGGCCCGGCGCAGCACCTGGATGATCTGGAACAGTCGGTCGGCGCGTCTCATGTCCCCACCCTCGCCGAAGACTGCTGACAGCATGGTGGCAGCAGGGTGTCAGTAGTCAAGACAGACGCCGCCGACGCCCCGTCGCGGCGCGATATCTGGGAGGACTATCGATGCTGACCCTGTTCCACGCCCCCTGGTCCCGTTCCTCGCGCCTGGTCTGGCTGATCGAGGAACTGGGGGCCGACTGCCGCATCGAGTATTGCGACATCCGCCGCATGGACGGCACGGGCGCCGCCGATCCGAAGAACCCCCATCCCGACGGCAAGGTCCCGGCCCTGCTGCACGACGGCGCCCTGATCACGGAATCGGCGGCGGTCGCCCTCTACCTGACCGGACTGCACCCCGAGGCGGGTCTCGGGTTCCCGCCGGGCGCGCCTGAACGAGGACCGCTGCTGACGTGGCTGTTCTGGGGAGCGGGCGAGTTCGAGCCCTCGCTGTGGAACAGGGTGACCGGGGCGGTGGACGCCGACGCCTACGCCAAGGCCCGCTACGACGCCGCCGTCACCCGCCTGCTGGAGGCCCTGTGGGAAGGCCCCTGGCTGATGGGCGACCGCTTCACCGTGGCCGACGTCCTGATCGGAAGCACCGTGGCCTGGGCGCGCGAACATTTGCCGGAAAGCCCGGTGCTGGACGCCTATGTCGAGCGGCTGGCGGGCCGCCCCGCCCATGCGCGCGCCCTCGCCCGCGACGGCGCGCCGCCGCAATACGCCGAGGCCAGCTAGGCCGCAGATTCAACCGCGTCGGCGACCATGTCGTCGTCGGCGCGGATCGCGACCTGTTTGAGCGCACCGACATAGCTGTCGCGCCATATCCCCACGTCGGTGTCGCGCACGACCTGCATCAGCGCCTTCCATTTGCGGATGCGCTCCTCCAGCGGCATGGTCAGGGCAGTCTTGATCGCTTCGGACAGTTCCTCGCGGCTGAAGGGGTTGACCAGAAGGGCCTCGCCCATCTGCTCGGCGGCGCCGGCGAAGCGCGACAGGATCAGTACACCGGGATCGTCGGGATTCTGGGCCGCGACATATTCCTTGGCCACCAGGTTCATGCCGTCGCGCAGGGGCGTGACCAGGCCGACCTTGGCCGCACGATAGATGCCCGCCAGCTGGTCCCGCCGGAAGGTGCGGTTGAGATAGCGGATCGGCTGCCAGTCCATATCGGCATAGGCGCCGTTGATCCGCCCGGCCAGGGCGTCCAGTCGTCCACGAATGTCCTGATAGGTGTCGACGTCGTCGCGTGAGATCGGGGTGACCTGGAGCAGGAAGACCTCGCCCCGCTGGGCCGGATTATCCTCGAGAAACTGCTCGAACCCCAGCATCCGCTGCTCCAGGCCCTTGGAGTAGTCGAGCCTATCGACGCCGACGATCATCGAACGAAACGCCGCTGAAGCCGCCATCCGGTCATAGGTCTTGCCGCCCAGACTCGAGTCGCGCGCAGCCAGGAAGCCGTCCACGTCGATACCGATGGGAAAGACCCCGCATTGAACCCGGCGTCCAAAGGCCTCGAGAACGTGATCAGACGACACCCTGCCCCGGACCTCGACCTCGACGTAGCGCTCGAAGAGGCCAAGCCATTCGTCGGTATGGAAGCCGATCAGGTCGAAATAGAACATCGACTCCACCAGCCGTCGATGATGCGGCAGGGTCACCAGCAACTGGCGGGCAGGCCAGGGCGTGTGCAGGAAGAAGCCGATGCGGTTCTTCACCCCCAGCCGGCGCAGGTCCCGCGCCATGGGGATCATGTGATAATCGTGGATCCAGATGATGTCGTCGGGCTGGATCAGCGGCTGCAACACTTCGGCGAAGCGACGATTGGTGCGCTCATAGCCCTCGCCGTAGGACCGCTCGTAGGCGGTCAGGTCGACCCGGTGATGAAACAGGGGCCAAAGGGTCTTGTTGGCGTAGCCGTTGTAATATTCGTCGACGTCCTGCGGCTCCAGATCCACGGTGGCGACGGTGACGCCGGCCCGGTCCTCGATGTTCAGTTCGCCGGTGAACTGCTCGACCGTCTCGCCCGACCAGCCGAACCACAGGCCATCGTATTTGCGCAGCGCCGCCGACAGGGCCATGGCCAACCCGCCTGCCGAACCGGCGGCAGGATCCTTGGGCGCCGAGACGCGATTCGAGACAACGATCAGCCGGCTCATCGCGCGTCCTGCCACGAACGACTGAGCAGGACGGCGCAGTTAATGATCCCGACCAGGGAATAGGTCTGCGGGTAGTTGCCCCACAGCTCGCCGTCCTGAAGCGAGATATCCTCGCTGAGCAGGCCAGCATGGGTCCGACGGCTCAGCATCTCGTCAAAGATGACTCGCGCCTCTTCCGTCCGGCCGTTCAGGTGCAGGGCTTCGATGAACCAGAAGGTGCAGAAGTTGAAGGCCGTCTCAGGCTCTCCAAAGTCGTCGGGATGGATGTAACGGAACAGATAGGGCCCCTTCTTCAGGTCCCGTTCGACCGCCTCGAAGGTCTTGACCTGACGCGGGTCGCGGGCGTCGAGGAAGCCGAGATCGGTCATCTGAAGCAGAGAGGCGTCCAGTTCCGTCCCGCCGAAGCTCGCGGCGAAACGGCCCTCGTCCGGCAGATAGGCCTCGGCCTCGATCCGCGCCCGGATCAGACGAGCCCGCTCGTCCCACAGTTCGCCGCGCTCCGTCAGGCCCAGATGGCGCGCCGCCTTGGCCAGCCGGTCGCAGGCGGCCCAGCACATGACCGAGGAATAGGTGTGGACCCGGGCAATGGTGCGGAACTCCCACAGACCGGCGTCGGTCTGATCGTGCATGGCGAAGGCGCGGTCGCCGACCTTTTCCAGGGCGTGGAAGTCCTCGATGGTGCCGGGCCTCAGCATCCGCTCATCGAAGAAGGCCTGGACCAGCGGCAGCACGATCTGGCCATAGACGTCGTGTTGAAGGTGCTCGTGCGCCTGATTGCCGACGCGCACCGGCTTCATGCCGCGATAGCCCGCGACGCTTTCGACCACGCGCTCGCCGATGTCCGCCTCCAGCCCCACGCCATAGACGGGCTGGACATGGCCGCCCTGGGCGTCGTCCACCAGATTCCGCAGGTAGCCGAGGTAGTTCTCCAAGATGTCCACCGCGCCCAGCCGGTTGAGCGCCCGCACCGTATAATAGGCGTCGCGCACCCAGCAGAAGCGATAGTCCCAGTTGCGCCCGCTTTCCGGGAACTCGGGCACCGAGGTGGTCATGGCGGCCACGATGGCGCCCGTCTCCTCATAGACGCAGAGCTTCAGGGTGATGGCGGCGCGGATCACCGCCTCCTGCCAGTCCAGCGGCACATAGAGGGTGCGGGTCCACAGCTTCCAGTGCTGGATTGTCAGATCCAGAGCGGCCGACACGCCAGCCATGACCGACTGATCATATCCCTCGTCCGGGCCAAGGAAGAAGGCCAGCTCGCCTTCCAGCCGGAAGGTCCGCTCGTTCTGGACATGGGTGACAGGGCAGTTGGTGGTCAGCCGCAGCGTCACGTCGGTGCACAGGTAGCGAATGTGGTTCGAACCCGAAGTCTGTTCCGCCCGACGCGCGCCCCAGTCCGCCGAAGGACGCAGACGCACCGTGATGCGCGGCGCCCCCGACAACGGTCGCACCACGCGCGCAAAGGCGATGGGTCGATAGATGCGCGAGTGCTTCAGGTGCCGGGGTGCGAAATCCAGCACCTCGACCGACGCGCCCTTTTCATCCGTCAGGACGGTCCGCAAGACAGCTGTATTGCGGACATAGGTCTGTTCGACAGACACCTGTCCTTCCAGTTCGATCGACCAGAATCCGTGATCGGGATCGCTCCCGTCCATCAGGGACGAGAAGATCGGATCGCCGTCCACGCGTGGCGCGCAGGCCCAGACAAAGCGACCGCTCCGGTCAATCAGGGCGCTGACCGAACAGTTGCCGATCGGGGCGAGGTCGAGGTTGGGCTGGCTCATGCCGGGCCTCCTTCAATCTGATCCAGCCAGTCGAGAACGGCGGCCACGTCATCCAGTCTATATCGGGCGGCCGTCGTGCGTTCGGGCCCCACCAGGACCCCGAACCCGCCCAGCGCCTCGGCGGCCTCGAAGCCATGCTCGTCGGTCAGATCATCACCGACCATGATCGGCACTGTTCCTGAAAAGGGCGCTTCGGCCATAAATGCGGTCAGGGCGACGCCCTTGTCCGTGCCCGGGGTCTTCAGCTCCAGAACCATGGAGCCGGGCTGCAGGGCGAGGCCGGTTTCCAGCGCCAGGGATGCGGCCAGAGCCAGAGCCTCGTCTGAAACGCTGGGGGCCTGACGATAGTGCAGACCCGCAGACAATTCCTTGTCTTCGACCAGCACGCCCGGTCGCTCGGCGGCGAAGGCGTCGAAGGCGGCGACCACTTTCCTGACCGCCGGATCAGGCGAGCGATTGGCCAGGGAGCCGTCGCCGCGCCGCCTTTGCAGGCCATGCACGCCCGAGGCGGCGCGCGCCGCCCCATCGCTGATCCTGTCGATCTCGCCAAGGGTACGCCCGCTGACGATGGCCACTCGTCCCTGCAGACGCTTTGTCAGTCGGGTCAACACATCGGTACGTCGTGCGTCGGGTCCCACGGCGTCCGGCGTGGGGGCCAAGGGCGCCAGAACGCCGTCCATATCCAGAAACAGGGCGGGATTTTGCAGGGCGACAGGCGGCTCAGGCAGGCGTGAGGCGATAGCCCCGGATGCAGACGGCATAAGGTCCGGACTCGTTTTTCAGCTGATGTCGAGACTGACCGTAACGCATAGAGGCCGGTAAGGTTGTCTCCTCAGGTGACAATTCCGCCGCACCCTGGCCATTGTGCGAACAATCCAGATGGGGCAATTCGCCATACGCCATGAAGAACCGCCTCAGCGGTCCGGCGCTCAGGAGCCCAAGCCATGCCCGATTCGATTCATTCGTCGCCCGAACAGATCGCCGCCATGACTGACCGAGCGCGCGAGGTCGTGCGGTTGAACATAGAGGCGTTGGAAGCGCTGGAGCGCTCCATCGACGTGGCGATCGCGCGCGCCTGCGACATCATCCTGTCGCGCCCCGGCTATCTGGTCGTGACCGGCATGGGCAAGTCCGGCCATATCGGCGGCAAGATCGCCGCTACCCTGGCGTCGACCGGCACCAACTCCTTCTTCGTTCACCCGGCGGAGATGAGCCACGGCGATCTCGGCATGCTGCGTCCGGACACCACCCTGCTGGCCATTTCCAACTCGGGCGAGAGCCGCGAACTGCGCGACCCCCTGCTCTATTGCCAACGCAACGATATCCCGGTGATCGGCATCACCCAACGGGTCGGCAGCTTCCTCGGCCGTCACTCGGCAGTCAGCCTAACCATGCCCAAGGTGGCCGAAGCCTGCCCCAACGGCCTGGCGCCGACCACCTCGACCCTGATGACACTCGCCATCGGCGACGCCCTTGCCATGGTGCTGATGGACCGTCGCGGCTTCACCCGGGAAGATTTCGGCCTTCACCACCCCGGCGGCGCCCTGGGCATGAGTCTCCAAAGCGTGCGCGAATGGATGGGCGACAACGCCGCCACCCCCGCCAGCGTCCCGGTGGACGCCAGCTTCAGCGAGATCGTCTCGGCTATCTCGGCGGGCCGCAAAGGCGCTGTCGCTGTCCTGCACTCCAACGGCGCCCTGGCCGGGATCATCACCGACGGCGACATTCGCCGCGCTTTCTCCAGCGACATCGCCGCCGTTCGCGCTGAGGACATCATGAGCCGAAGCCCGATCACGGTGGATCCAAACGCCCGTATGAGCGACGTGGTCGATTTGCTGAGCAGCAACAAGATCGCCAACCTATTTGTGGTCGAGGATGACCGGCCCACAGCCATCATCCACGTCGCCGAGCTGATGCAGGCCGGCTACGTCTCCTGATGACCCAGGACATACTGTTCGACGCCAGTCGGCTTCTGAGCCGCACTGACCGTAGCGCACCGACCGGCGTTGACCGGGTTTGCCTGGCCTATGCCGAATGGCTGGTGGAGCATCCCGACTACCGAATGGTGCCGGTTCGATCGCGCCACGACCAGCTGGCGGCGGTGGACCCGCGTTGGTTCCGGGACTGTATGGTCGACTTGCGCAGCCGCTGGACCGGCAGTCCTTCCGACCGCGCGCTGAACGCCGACGAACGCCGCCTGTTCGCCGCCCTGGAAGCCGAACAGCCTACCACCTCTGTGATCGGCGACGCCCCCGATCCGCATCAGCCCAAGGCGAAAAACAAGACCCGCGTCTGGAAGCAGTACTTCCGCTCGCGTCGAGTGGCCGCGCCCCCGCCGGCCCAGCTCTATTTCAACGTGGGTCACACCAGTCTGAACACGCCAGAAATCCTGACCAGCCTGGGGGCTCAGGGGATCGATCGCGTGGTCATGCTACACGACCTGATCCCCATCACCCATCCCGAATTCTGTCGCCCGGGCGACGGCGCCAAGCATCGGCGCCGGGTCCTGACGGCGCTGCACCATGCCTCGCGCATCGTCGTCAACTCCCGCTACACCGCCCATGAACTGATGGCGTTCGCCGAGCGGGAACGTCTCGCCGCCCCGCCCATCGACGTCGCTCATCTGGGGCTGGAGCCGATCTTCCTGAAGGGCGAGCCGAGCGCAAAACGACGACCCTATTTCGTCCATGTCGGCACGATCGAGGCGCGCAAGAATCTGGCCTTCCTGCTGACCATCTGGAGGCGTCTGCAGGAGAAGATGGGCGACCAAGCGCCTCGTCTGGTGCTGATCGGGCGCTATGGTTGGGAGAACGAGGCTGTGCTGGATCATCTTCAGCGCTCACCCAATCTCCAGGGCCTGGTGCATCAGGTCGAAAACCTGCCCGACACTGCCCTGGCCGACCTGATGAGCGGGGCGCAGGCGGTTCTGGCCCCGTCCTCCGTGGAGGGCTTCGACCTGCCGGCGGTCGAGGCTTGTGCGCTGGGCGTGCCGTTGATCGCTTCAGACATTCCCGCCCACCGCGAACTGGTGCCTCAGGCGACCCTGATCGATCCTCTGGATGGCTTGGGCTGGCTAGCGGCTCTGGAAGCGGCGACGCGACGACGCCCTGACGCCCCCCCCTACTGCGCCCCAACCTGGAAAAGCCATTTCCAGTCGATCGAGGATCATCTCCTGCCCCCACTGGCGGCGGTGCCCGCACCCGGGTAAGCATTTGGCGATAACTGAAGCAGAGCTGCAATGACCCGTACCGCCGCCAGTCTGATGATCGTCGCTCTCCTTGCCGGCTGTTCGACGCTTCCACGCGACGGGCCGTCCGGCTCGGGCGTGGTGAAAAGCGCCAGCACGCCTCAACGGCAAGGCGATTACGCCATAGTGGACCTCGATTTCGTTCTCAGCGAACGTCTGAAGGCCGCGCCCGCGCGGTCCTTCAGCACCCTGGCCCTGGCGTCCAGCGATTCGCCGACCGACATTATCGGCGTTGGCGACACCCTGGCCGTCTCCATTTTTGAACCCAGCGGCGGCCTGTTCGGTGGGGGCAGCTCGGGAACCAGCCTTCAATCCGGCAACCAGTCGCTCCCCCCCCTTGTGGTGGATCGCAACGGCGCGATCGCCGTGCCCTTCGCAGGTTCGGTCGCCGTCCAGGGGATGACGCCCGGCCAGGCCTCTGCGGCCATTCGGCGCGCTCTGATCGGCAAGGTCGGCAATCCTCAGGTCATCGTCACCCTGGCGGCCAACACGTCCAACGCGGTCACGGTTCTGGGCGAGGTGCGCAATCCCGGCCGCCAGCCGCTCGCCGCCAATAGCGACCGCATCCTGGATGTCATCGCGGCGGCGGGCGGCTCCTCGCGCTCGGTCCATGACGTCACCGTTCGTATTCAACGCGGCGGCCAGACCTATGCGGCGCCGATGTCGATCGTCACGACCGAGTTCAACGAAAACGTGCGGCTGCAGCGCGGCGACCAGGTCAATCTGGTCTACCAGCCGCGTCGGTTCAGTTCATTCGGAGCCTTCAACGCCGTGGCTCGCACGGACCTGCCGCCTGGCCCTCTCACGCTGGCCGAGGCGCTCAGCGGCGTCGGCGGGCTTGATTCCAATCTGGCGGACGCCAAGTCGGTGCTCGTGTTCCGCTTCGAGCGCCCTGAAGTGGCCCAAGCTCTGGGCATCCAGCAGCGCGCCACGCCCCGGGGCGTTCCAGTGGTCTATCGCCTTAATCTCAACGAAGGCGCCGGCTTCTTCATCGCCAGCAACTTCCAGATCGAGCCTGACGATATCATCTACGCGCCACGATCCGGCGCGGCAGAAGCCCGGAAATTCTTCGAGTTCGTGCAAAGCGTGACCCGCGTGATCTACGACGTCTCCGTCACCAGCACGATCAACGTCGACTGATCCATGTTCGGCCGCTTCGGACGCCGTCGCACGGAAGCTCCGGCAGCGGAGCAGACAGGCGACGAACCGCCTGAAGCGGCGACGGCCGACCTGCTGTCTCTGGTTCTCGCTGTCGAGACCTCGGCCCGGCATGTCTACAGCCGCCACGGCCTGCCGCAACGTCGGGGGCATTACCGCCGACCTGCCGAAGGCGGCGCCTGGGAACTGCTAGGCGAAGGCCTTACGCCTGCCGAGAAGTGGGCGCTGATCGCCGACGCTTCAGACAGCGGCCGGTGGCGTTACGCGGCCTATGAAGCCTTGGGCGCCCACTCCGAAATTCCCATCGTGCGTCAGGCCTCAGCCATTCTCGCGGCCTGCCAGGGATTACGCCAGCGCCTGGCCGACCGGGCCGTGATTTCGCCGCAGGATCTGGCCGATTCTCTCCGTCTGGGCGAGGCTTGGCGTCGCTTGGCCGAAGACGTCAGCCATGAGGCGCTGGCGACCGCGCCGCTGCATTTCCTGCCACCGGACGAGGACTGAGGATCAGGCCTGTCCGGTCGCCTGGGCCAGAAGTTCAATCGACCGCACACGCGCCGCGGGATCCCATATCTGGCTGGTGACCATCAGTTCGTCAGCGCCCGTCCGGGCGATGAAGGCATCCATGGTCGCGCGCACCGTCTCGGGCGAACCGACGGCCGAACAGGCGAGGGCGGCGTCGATCATGCCACGCGCGGCGCCGTCCAGACGCTCGTAATAGCCCTCGACCGGGGCGGGCAGCTTGCCGGGCCGTCCAGTCCTGAGGTTGACGAAGGCCTGCTGCACAGAGGTGAACAGCAGGCGCGCGGCCTCGTCCGTTTCGGCGGCGAAGACATTGTACCCCAGCATGGCGTAGGGCTTCTCCAGATGCGCGGACGGGCGGAAGGTCTGGCGATAGACGTCCAGCGCCCGCATCATGTCGCCGGGCGCGAAATGGCTGGCGAAGGCGTAGGGCAGGCCCAGATGGGCCGCCAGTTGCGCGCCATAGGTCGAAGAGCCCAGGATCCAGATCGGCACGTCCTGTCCCTCGCCGGGGTTGGCGATGATGCGCTGATCGGGCGTCGCCGGCGCGAACCACTGCATCAGTTCCATCACGTCCTGCGGGAAGGCGTCGACGTCGCCCTGCAACGTGCGACGCAGCGCCCGCGCTGTGGCCTGATCCGAGCCTGGCGCTCGCCCCAGCCCAAGGTCGATGCGGCCCGAATGCAGGGCGTTCAGCGTGCCGAACTGCTCGGCGATGACCAGGGGGGCGTGATTAGGCAGCATGACGCCGCCGGCGCCGACGCGGATGGACTTGGTGGCCGCCGCCACCGCGCCTATGACGACCGAGGTCGCGGCGCTGGCGATGCCCGGCATGTTGTGGTGCTCGGCCAGCCAGAAGCGCTTGTAGCCAAGGCGCTCGGCGTGGCGGGCCAGGTCGAGGGTGTTGGCCAGCGACTGCGAGACGTCGGAGCCCTCGGGCACCGGGGCGAGGTCGAGAATGGAAAGCGGGATCATGTCTCCGATATGGGGCGGCGTGTCAGCGGCGCCATATCGGATGATGGATTTACGTGAGTTCGACGCCCGTCGTGCGCATGATCTCCGCCCGCAGCTCCGGCATCCCCGTGCCCTTTTCGGACGAAGTGACCAGCACGGCCGGATAGGCGGCGGGGCGCTTGGAAATGGCCTTTAGCGTCGCAGCCTGGACCTTTTCGGCCTCGCCCTTCTTCAGCTTGTCGGCCTTGGTAAGGACGATCTGATAGCTGACGGCGGCCAGATCCAGGGCGTCCAGCGCCTCGTCATCCACCTTTTTCAGGCCGTGACGGGCGTCGATCAGCAGATAGACCCGCTTCAGCGTCACACGACCACGCAGATAGTCACGGCCCAGGTCCTGGAACTTCTTGACCGTGGTCTTGGACGCCTTGGCCCAGCCGTAACCGGGCAGGTCGACCAGCCGCAGCCGGCCGTCCAGATCGAAGAAGTTGACCTCGCGCGTGCGGCCCGGCTCGTTCGAGGCGCGCGCCAGCTTGTGCATGCCGACCAGGGCGTTGATCAGGCTGGACTTGCCGACGTTCGACCGGCCCGCGAACGAGATCTCGGGCAGGTCGGGATCGGGCAACTGCTCGATCTTGGCGCAACCCAGGACGAAGGTGGCCGGACGCGAGAACAGCACACGGGCCGCCTCGATCTCGGTGTCCGAGTATTCCCCGACCTTGGGCTCGTCCGACGGTTGATCCAAGGGGTCAGGCCTTTTTGAAACGCGCGAAGAAGGTGTCGATCGGGTTCTCGGCCTTGAAGCGGTGCATGATGACGTACTGCTGCGCGATCGAGAGGATGTTGTTCCAGGCCCAGTAGATCAGCAGGCCGGCCGCGAACGGCGCCATGATGAAGGTGAAGACGAAGGGCAGGAAGGCGAAGATCTGACGTTGCATCGGATCCTGCGCCGGCGGGTTCATCGACTGCTGCAGCCACATGGTCAGGCCATAGACGATGGGCAGGACGCCCAGATGCAGCGGACCGTTCAGCAGGCTGCCGACCAGAGGCAGGGTCGAGGGATCCCACGGAATGGCCCCGAACAGGTTCCAGATCGTCGACGGGTCGCGCGCCGACAGGTCGCGGATCCAGCCGAAGAAGGGCGCGTGGCGCATTTCGATGGTGACGAACAACACCTTGTACAGGGCGTAGAAGACCGGGATCTGGACCAGGATGGGCAGGCAGCCCGCCAGCGGATTGATCTTCTCCCGCTGATACAGGGCCATCGTCTCCTGCTGCTGCTTCTGCGGGTCGTCCTTAAACTTCTTCTTGAGCTCCTCCATCTTGGGCTGGAGGGTCCGCATCTTGGACAGGCTCTCGTAGGACTTGTTGGCCAGCGGGAACATGACCAGCTTGACCACGACCGTCAGGGCCAGAATCGCCAGACCGAAGTTGCCCAGCACGCCGTAGAAGAACTCCACGATCATGAAGATCGGGCGGGTCAGGAAGAAGAGGTGACCCCAGTCGATGGCGTAGATGAAGCGCGGCAGGTCCAGGCTCTTCTCATAGCCCGCCAGGATCTCGTTGCGCTTGACGCCGGCGAACAGACGCTGGGTCTCTTCGATCTGACGACCCGGCTGGATGGTGCGGGTCGCGCCAAGCACGGACGCTTCATGAACATTCAGGCCCTCGGCGTCGCGGACGGCGAAGCGACCTTCGATCTTTTCCTTCTGGTCCGGAATGAGGGCCGCCATCCAGTACTTGTCGGTGATGCCCAGCCAGCCGCCGGTCGACTGGTTCTCGATACGGGGCTTCTTGGCCCAGTCCTTGTACTTGACCTGCTCGGTGGCGAACTTGCCCTCTGAACCAAAGGTGCCGATCGCGCCTTCGTGCAGGATCATCTGCTTGCCCAGATCGGCCGGCACGCCCTGGCGCTCGACGCGGCCATAGGGGGCGATGGTGATCGGCTGGCCGCTCAGGTTGGCGACCGTGTCGGTGACGGTGAAGACATACTGGGCGTCGATGGCGATGACGCGGGTGAAGCGCAGGCCGTTTCCGTTGTCCCAGGTCAGCTCGACCGGGGTAGTCGGGGTCAGGGTCGCGCCCTTGGTCAGGCTCCAGACCGTGTTCGGGCCCGGGACGCCGCCGGCGACGTTGGGGCCGCTCCAGCCGAACTGGGCGAAGTAGGCATGCTCCATGCCCTGCGGGCGGAACAGCTCGACCGGCGGCGAATTCTTGGCCAGCGTCTCTTTGTAGTTGGTCAGATAGAGGTCATCGATCCGTGCGCCCTGAAGCGACAAGGACCCCTTCAGAGTGCTGGTCTGGATCGGGACGCGAGCGGCCGTGCCGAGGGCCTGGACGCGGTCAGCGACAAAGGCGGCGTGCGCCGCGGAGCCCGAGGTCAGGCCGCCGTCGAGCGTAGTGGCCGCCTTTTCCTCGGCGGCGGCGACCTGCTGCTGGCGGCGCATCTCGGCCTGCGGGCGCATCACCATGAAATAGTACACGCCCATGATCAGGGCCGCGCACACGAAGAAGATGATGGTGTTGCGCGAATTCTCGTTCTGCATCGGGGTCAGCGGTCCTGGCCGGAGGGGCGCGAATCGTCAGAGGCGCGGGCGGGCGATTTCGCCGCATCTCCCACATCGGGAGCCGCACGCGGGGTTGCGAGCCTTGTAAGGGCCGATTTCACATCGTCAAGCAAGCGGTCCCAATCGCGGTCCGCCGTGCCCATGCGAGCGATGAACACATAGTCGCAGCCGGGACGCCCGTGCAGGGGCGCCAACAGCCGCGCAGCCTCGCGCAGGCGGCGTTTGCAGCGGTTGCGCACCACGGCTCCGCCCACCTTGCGGGTGGCGGTGAAACCCAGACGGATCGCGGTCTGTCCGTCCTGACGATCCAGTTGCTGGACCACCACGGCGCCGCGGGCCTGAGAAACACCTTTGGCGGCCGCCAGAAACTGGGGCCGCCGTGTCAGGCGATCGATTTTCATCGGATCGGTCATGCGCCCGCCCTCAAGGGTAATGGGCGCGTGACGTCAGGCCGTCAGGCGCTTACGGCCTTTGGCGCGGCGGCGCGCAACAATCTTTTGACCGTTCTTGGTGGCCATCCGCGAACGGAAGCCGTGACGGCGCTTGCGCACGAGTCGCGACGGCTGATAGGTCCGCTTCACGTTCGGCTCCAGGGCTACAGGGTTTCACAACGGACAACAGTCATCCGCTGCAGGAGGCGGGCGTATAAGCGGCGACGACGGATGAGTCAACGCCGGCGCGCGACGGGGAACCTCGCAACGGGCCTGAAACCTCTAGGGAAGCTGGGCCGCGTCGGTTACGGAGCAGGGATGAACCGGGTCAAACGATTTCTGCCCCTCGCCATCCTTCTGGCGGCGATCGCGCTGATCTTCGGCATGGGGTGGAACCGCTACCTGTCGCTGGACACCCTGCGCGAGCATGGCGCCGCGTTTCAGGCCCTGGCCGACGAGCACTATGTCCTTACGCTGCTGGCGTTGATGCTGGTCTTCGCCCTGCTGACGGCCAGTGTCGTGCCCGGCGTTGTCTTCATCACCGTGACCGCGGGATATCTGTTCGGTCCCTGGGTCGGAGGGGTCGGGACCGCCTTCGCCGCCACCATCGGCGCCCTGGCCGTCTATTATGTGGGCCGCACGGCCTTGGGCGAATCCCTGCGGCGTCGCGCGGCCCAGGATACGGGCCTGCTGAAGAAGGTCTGCGAGGGCGTGGACAAGAACACCTTCTGGTATGTGCTGGTGGCGCGCCTCATCGTGTCAGTGCCCTTCCACCTGATCAATGTGGCGGCGGGCGTCATGGCGGCCCCTCTGCGCCCCTACATGATCGCCACCTTCATCGGCCTGCTGCCCGCCCACATCATCTATTGCTGGATCGGCGCCGGGCTGAACGACATTCTGGTGGATGATCCCGATCCGAACCTGCAAAGTCTGTTCGCCGAGTTCATGTGGCCGCTGCTCGGCGTGGCCTTCCTGTCGATGCTTCTGCCCCTCGCGCTCAAATTAGTGCAGAAATGGCGCGCTCGGCACGGCATGGACGCCGCATGACGGAACGGAACGCAATCGAGACTCGACTGCCCACGCGCCCCCGCGACGAGACGGGCCGGATCGCGCGCCTGAAGGCCGTGCGACTTCCCGATGTCTGGCGCGAGCGGTTGACGCCTCGCGCCCCGGACGGCCTGTCCAGCCGCCTCCTGCTCCTGACGGTGGCCTTCACCCTGGCCGTCGCCGCCCTGATCATCGTACCCAGCGCCGCCTCCTTTCAGGAGCGATGGCTGATGGACCGGCTACAGGGCGCCGAGCTGGCCTCGGTCGGGGTGGAAGCCCTGCCCTATTCCGCCGTCGAGGACTCCACGGCAGAGCAGTTGCTGAGCATCGGCGGGGTGCAGTCCGTGGTCGTCGGCGAACAGGGGGTTCGGCGCCTGCTGCTGCAAGCCCCCAACCTGCCGCGCGCGCCCGAACTGATCGACCTGCGCCAGCGCAACGTCGGCGCCCGGCTTCTGGACCCATGGAAGACCCTGCTCGGCCACCCCGACCGCTCGATCCGGGTTCAGGCCAAGCCGCGCTATCGCTCGGGCGACTTCATCGAAATTCTGGCGCCGGCCCAGCCGTTGAAGACCGAGCTGAAAAGCTTTCTGCTGAACAGCCTGACCATGTCCCTGCTGATTGCCGTGGTCGCCGGCGCCCTGCTCTACGCCTCCCTGTCCTTCCTGGTGCTGGCGCCGTTGCGACGGGTGACACGGGCCATCGAAAGGTTCGCCGCCGATCCTGAAAGCGCGGGCGAGACGCCCTCGGACCGCCACGACGAGATTGGCCGGGTCGAGCGCGAACTGGCGCGGATGCAGGAAGAAGTGCGCCAGTCGCTACGCTCGCGCGCCCGCCTGGTGGCCCTGGGCGAGGCGGTGGCCAAGATCAATCACGACCTGCGCAACATGCTCACCTCGGCCCAGATGGCGTCCGAGCGCCTGTCCAGCTCGTCTGACCCCCTCGTGGCCAAGGCCCTGCCCCGGCTGGAGCGCGCCCTGGGCCGCGCCGCCGCCCTGGCCCGCAACGTGCTGGAATACGGCAAGTCCGAAGAGGCCGCGCCGCAACGGCAGAAGATGCTGCTGGCCCGGGTCGTGGCCGTCGCCGCCGAGGACGCGGGACTGGAGGAGGACGGCGTGCGTCTGGTCCGCGCCCTGCCCGGCCGTTTCACCGTCAACGCCGACAGCGACCAGCTGCATCGCATTCTGGTGAACCTGATGCGCAACGCTCGTCAGGCCATAGAGAGCGATCCCGCCCGCGAGAAGAAAGGCCGGATCCGCGTCTGGGCCGAGGCCAGCGACGGCGTCGTCGCCATCCAGATCACCGATGACGGCCCGGGCATCCCTGACCGTCTGGCCGGACGCCTGTTCGAGCCCTTCGTGAGCGGCAGAGCCTCGGAAGGCACCGGCCTCGGCCTGACCATCTCCCGCGAGCTGGCGGCCAACCACGGCGGCGAACTGCGACTGTTGGGCACAGGCCCGGAAGGCACGACCTTTGAACTGCGCCTGCCCGCCTGAAGCGCGCCGCAGCCATCTATCCCCTTCGGACGTTGTTCCAGCTACGGTTGGAAAAAGCCAAGCTTCGATCCGGCCTCCCTCGCCCCGCAAGGACACGCTCCATGACCCACGCCTTTCGCCCCTGTGGCGCCGCCCTTCTCATCGCATCCCTCAGCGTCCTCCTGGCAGCCCCGGCGCAGTCACGGAGCCCTTTGCCTGCCCAGACGGCTCCGGCGGCGGTGAGCGATCCGGTGGCCGATCTTCTGCGCAGTCAGGGCGAGCGCTATCACCGCGCGCCGGATTCGGCCCAGGACCCCGACGAATTGCGTCGCACCCAGGCCCTGAACGCCGAGATCACGGCCCAGAACGATCTGGCCGAGAACGAGGACCGCGCCAACGCCGCCGCCCAGACCGAAGCCCAGCGCCGCTATCAATCCGCGCTGGAAGCGGCGGATGCCGACCGCCAGCGCTATGAAGCCGATCTGCGAACAGCCGCCGAGGCCAAGGCCGTCCACGACCGCCAGATGGCCGATTGGCAAGCGACTGTGGCCGCTTGCGAACGCGGCGACCGGGCGCGATGCAAGGCCGGGCGTCAGGCGCCCGCGCCCAACAACAACTAGAGCAGAACCTCCGCCCGACGCCGGGCGCTGAGCAGGCCCGCCTCCAGCACCTCCATCACGGCCACGGCTTCGTGCGCCGGGACGGGATTGGGTGCGCCGTCGCGAAGGGCGCGGGCGACGGCGGAGTAGTAGGCGGGATAGTCGCCGGGCGGTCCCGCCACGGCCTCTCGCGCGCCGGTCGCGCCGTCCACCAGGACGCCGGGACGGGAATCAACGCCCCAGCCCGCGACGCCGGGCGTCAGGCCCGATTTCAACTGGTCTTCCTGAACGTCCAGTCCATCCTTCAGCCAACTGGCGCGCAGGCCGTGGACAGCGAAGCGGGCGTCGGCGGCGGGCGTGACCATGTCAGCGTGCAGGATGACCCGCTTGTCGGCGTAGCGCAGCACGGCGTGAGCGTAGTCGGTCGCGCGACCGCCGGGCCGAAGGACGGCCAGATCGCAGGTGACGCCCAGCGGACGGCCGAACAGACACAGCGCCTGATCGATCAGGTGCGGACCCAGATCGTACCAGACCCCCGCCCCCGCCCCGTCGCCCTCGCGCCAGCGGTCGCGCACCTCGGGCCGCCATCGGTTGAAGCTGCTTTCGAGCCGGACCACCGGCCCCAACCGGTCCTCGGCGATCACCCGCCGCAAGGTCAGGAAATCGGCGTCCCAGCGGCGATTGTGGAAGACGGACAGCAGCAGGCCGCGCTCGTCGGCCAGAGCCGTCAGCCGGCGCGCCTCGGCGGCGGTCAGGGTGAAGGGCTTGTCGACCACCACCGCCTTGCCGGCGGCCAACGCCGCCTCGGCCTGGGCCGCGTGCAGGTCGTTGGGGGTGGCCAGGACGATCAGGTCGATGGCGGGATCGGCCACGGCCTCGGCGAACGTGCTCAGCACACGCGCGTCCGGCCAGAGCGCGGACACCGCCTCGGCCTGACGGCTGACCACCGCCTGCAGACGCAGGTCCGGACAGGCGGCGATCAGGGGGGCGTGAAAGGTCCGCCCGGCATAGCCGAAACCGACCAGCGCCGCGCGAACCGGAGATGTCACCGGGCTCAGCCCTCGGTCGTCTCGCGGCGTTTCATCATGGCGTCGAAGCTGTCCCAGACGCCGTCGGCGCCGTGCCAGGCGCCTTGCGTCGCCGCCTTGGAGTATTCGGTGGCGCGGGCCTCGAAGAAGTTGGCGTGCTCGACGCCCGACAGCAGCGACTGCAGCCAGGGCAGCGGGTTTTCCGTCACGCCGTAAACCTCGGGCAACTTCAGCTGACGCAGGCGCCAGTCGGCGATGAAGCGGATGTACTGCTTGATGTCGTCCGGCGTCATGCCGTGGACCGGGCCCATTTCGAAGGCCAGGTCGATAAACTTGTCCTCCATGTCGACCACGGTCTTGCAGCAGTCGACGATGTCGTCGGCCACGGCCTTGGTGACGGCGCCCGTCTCCTTGTTGAAGGCGTGGTAGAGCTTGATGATGCCTTCGCAGTGCAGGCTCTCGTCGCGCACCGACCAGCTGACGATCTGGCCCATGCCCTTCATCTTGGACTGGCGCGGGAAGTTCATCAGCATGGCGAAACTGGCGAACAGTTGCAGGCCCTCCGAGAAGCCGCCGAACATGGCCAGGGTGCGACAGATGTCAGCGTCGGTATCGACCCCGAACTGGCCCATGAAGTCATGCTTGTCGCGCATGGCCTCGTATTCCATGAAGGCGCCGAACTCGCTCTCGGGCATGCCGATGGTCTCGAGCAGCAGGGCGTAGGCCGCGATATGGATCGTCTCCATATTGGCGAACGACGCCAGCATCATCTTCACTTCGGTCGGTTTGAACACCCGGCCGTAGCGCTCCATGTAGTTGTCCTGCACCTCGATGTCGGCCTGGGTGAAGAAGCGGAAGATCTGCGTCAGCAGATTGCGCTCGCTGTCGGTCAGGTTGGCGGCCCAGTCCTTGACGTCCTCGCCCAGCGGCACCTCTTCGGGCATCCAGTGGACCTGCTGCTGGGTCTTCCACATGTCGAAGGCCCAGGGATAGCGGAAGGGCTTGTAGGCCGCCGAGGGCGTCAGCAGTCCGGCCGTTCCGGGGCGGATGATCGAGGAGTGGGCGTTCATCAAAATGACCTGAAGCGAATCCGGGAGAAGCGAGTTTCACCATGCGTCCGACGCGGCCCGGCGCCAAGTCGAAACACGTCTATTTTGCGATCACATTTGCTACGACCGCTAGATGTGGTGGTCAGAGACGAATCAGATGGGGAGAAGCCTGGGGATGAGTTTCACGCTTTACGGCGCCGCTGGTTCGGGATCGGTCCCGGTCGAGGCGGCCATGACCCTGATCGGACTGGACTATCGCGTCATCGAGGCCGTGACCTGGGAGGGTGAGGCCGAGCGCGACAAGGTGGCCGTCGCCAATCCCATGCGTCAGGTTCCGACCTTGATCACTCCGGACGGTGAGACGATCACCGAGAGCGCCGCCATCCTGATCTGGCTGGCCGACGCCCACCCCAAGGCGCGGCTGGGGCCGAGCATCGACGATCCGCGGCGGGCGCAGTTCCTTCGCTGGATGACCTTCATCCCGGCGTCCATCTATTCGATGTTCTGGGTGCGGGACGAGCCGTCGCGGCTGGTCGGCGACGACGCAGCGGCGCAGGAGCAGATACGGCAGCGCACCGCCGAGCGCATCGCCGAGTGCTGGCGGGTCATGGACCGCCAGATCACGCCGGGCCGTTTCCTGCTGGGCGACGACCTGAGCGTGCTCGACCTCTATGTCGCCGTCGCCAGCCGCTGGACGCCGCGCCGGGCGCGCTTTGCCATTGAAGCGCCGCGCATGGCCGAGGTCGTGCGCCGGGTGGACGCCCGGCCCGGACTGCAAGATTTCTGGGCCAGGCGATTTCCATTCGACGAAGGCGCCTAGGCGGCCGCCCTCTCGATCCGGTTGGCTGCCGCCTGCATGGCCTGATCGATGGCTGCGTAGAGACGGACGTGGGTGATCGGCTTGGCCAGATGCCCGTCCATGCCGGCGTTGCGGCAACGCGCGGCGTCTTCAGGCATGGCGTCCGCCGTCACCGCCAGGATCGGCGCCGCCGCCACCGGCGAAGCCAGGGCCCGGATTCTCTCCGTCGCCCCCAGCCCGTCCAGATGAGGCATCCGCACGTCCATCAGGATCAGGTCGAACCCTCCCTCACGTGCGCGCGCCACAGCCTCGAGGCCGTCGTTCGCCTCGACCGTTTCGCAATCCGCAGCGGCCAGCATCAGCCGCATCATCTCGCGGTTGACCGGGTGGTCGTCTACGATCAGCACCCGCATGGCGCGCTCCACGTCATTCGAAGGCGCATCCTCCTGCTCAACCACCGGCTGCAGGGGGACAGTGAGGGTGAAGGTCGATCCCTGCCCCGGCGTGCTGAGGACATCGATCCGCCCGCCCATGCGGCGCATCTGAGCCAGGGCCAGCGGCAGGCCGACGCCCGCCCCCATATGCTCGCGACGCAGGGAATCATCACTCTGGGCGAAGGCGTCGAACAGCCTGGGCATGAAGGCCGGATCGATCCCGCTGCCCGTATCGGACACGACCACGGACAGGACTGCGCCGTCATGGGCCGCAGCCACCCGAACCTCGCCCCTGTCCGTGAACTTGACGGCGTTGGAAATCACATGGTGCAGCGCCTGGCGCAGGCGACGGCGGTCGCCGCTGAAAGCTCCGCTCGAGTCGGGGGCGATCGCCAGAACGAATGGCAGCCCCTTGGCCTCGGCGTTCAATCGCGCCGGCGCCGCCGCCTCTTGCAACAGTTCGGTTAGGGTCAGCCGCTCATTGGCGATCTCTTCGCCGCCGCGCGAGAACTCGAGCACGTCTTCAACCAGCATCAGCATGGCCTCGCCCGAACGCCCTATGGCTTCCACCTGCGGCAGGACCTCGGGCGACAGATCGCTGCGTCTGGCCAGCAGGTCGGCATAGCCGGCGATGCCGTTCAGCGGCGTGCGCATCTCGTGGCTCATCAGCGCCAGGAACCGCGACTTGGCGGCGTCAGAGCGTTCAGCCCGCGCCTGAGCCTCGATGGCTACGACGTTCCTCGCCTGCAAGCGCTCCACCAACCGCCGCCGCTGGCTCATCAGGGTGCTGAGCGGCAGGGCCGTGAGCACCGTCACCAGAAGGAAGACATAGTAGCCGCCCATCTGCCGCATCCGCAGCGACAGGCCCGCCAGCTCGGGGACATCAGCGACTGCGGCCAACATCATCGGCCCATGACCGGTCAGGGTGCCGACCCCGCTGATCACCGTGACCATGATCAGGGCCAGCGCTGTCCATGGCGGAGACAGGCGGAAGGCGATCAGCATCAGCGGCGGCAGGACGGCGAAGGCCATGGCCGAAGGCTGGCTGAACACCCAGGCCGTCACCGCCGCGAGAAGAAGAAACAATCCGGCGGCCTCGGTCACGCCCGCCGTGCTGGCCGCGCGGTCGAGGCTGAACCGATGGGCCCGCGCCAGCAGCAGCAAGGTCGGGGTGACGATCAGCAACCCCAGCACCTCCATGCCGAACATGTGTTGCCAGACGAAGGCGGCCATAACGGGCGTGTAGTCACGCAGCCATGTGCCCAGTCCGACGGCGGCTGTCGTGCTGAGCGCAACCGCCGGCGCCGCCGCCGCGAGAGCGAAGGCGAACAGCCGACGTGGTCGCCGCATGTCCAGCGCCGCGCCCCCAAGACGACGGGCGAGCATCCCTGCGACCAGAACCTGGCCCAGGTTGAGGACGACGTTGGTCCAGAGGAAGGGCATGCCGTCGCCCCGCAGGACGTTGCTGCCCAGATTCAACAGGACACAGGCCAACAGCACCGCAATGGCCTGACGTTTGTGTAGTTGTAGCAGGGCGGCCAGCATGACGCCGTTGGCCGGCCAGACGATCACGGCCTGAAAGGCGCCCGCGCTCCATTGCCCCAGCAACAGGCAGATGGCGAAGAGAAGAACGTAGACGACAGGCGGAGGTCCTGCCTCTCGCCCTGCGTCATGGCGAAACAACCGCCAGCGTCCCGCCATGCTCGACCCTCGCCCCTATCCCCACGACTATGGTGCCCGGCAAATGTAAAAGAATCCTGCCCGCGCCCATGCGCGGAAACACTTACATATAATGTCGATATTCTCAGATCAGACCCATTGATCGGGCCTCTGCCTTCAGCCCCGCGCGAAACTGCGGCGCGGCCAGGCCGATCAGGGCGCGCGCCCTCTGGTCCACCGTCAGGCCGCGCAGATTGGCCCATCCATGCTCGGTGACGACGATCTGGGTGTCGTTGCGGGGCGTGGTCGCGGGCCCGTCGAGCCGGGCGACGATTCGCGACGCCGTCCCCTTCGCCGCTGTCGAATGGCAGGCGATGATCGACTTTCCGCCCGTCGACGCCGAGGCGCCGCGGACAAAGTCCAGTTGACCGCCTGAGGCGGTGTACTGCCGTCCGTTCAGATACTCCGAGCAACAGGCGCCGAAGAGGTCGATCTGCAGCGTGGCGTTGACCGAGACCATCCGGGCGTTGCGGGCGATGACCGCCGGATCGTTCACATAGTCGACCGGATGCGCTTCGAGCGCCGGGTTCTCATGCAGGAATTCATAGGTCGAGCGGTCGCCCATCGAGAAGGTGAAGACCGTCTTGCCCGGATGCAGGGTCTTCCTCGCATTGGTCACGACCCCCGCCCGCATCAGCTCAACCAGGCCGGGCGTCAGCATTTCGGTATGAACGCCCAGATCGACATGGCCGCGCAGGGCGGCGCAGACCGCGTCCGGCAAGGCGCCTATGCCCATCTGCAGGGTAGAGCCATTTTCCACGAGCCCCGCGATGATGCCGCCGATGACCAGATCCTGCGGCTGTTGCGGCGCCTTGCCGGCCTCCAGCAGAGGCGCGGCGTGTTCGACCAGGGCCGTGACCTTTGACACATGGACGGTGCAGTCGCCGAACACGCGCGGCATGCAGGGATTGACCTCCAGGATCACCCGTCTGGCCGTCTTCGACGCCGCCAGCGCATAGTCGGTGTTGGCGCCGAAGCTGAAGTTGCCGTCGGCGTCCATCGGCGAGACCGTAGCCAGCAGGGTGTCCACCCCGATCTCATTCGTCAGGACGTGGGGCGTCTGCTGGAAGCCGGTCGGCACGAACCAGACACCCCGACGCCCTTCCTGGATCCCGCGCGCCTCCAACTGCCGCTCAATCGCGCCGTGAAACAGGCTGTGGGGCCGCAGCCGGTCCGTCAGTTCGTAGCGCAGCACCGTCTCGCCGGCGATGGCGGTGGACAGCAGGTAGTAGATATTGATGTCGCCGACCTCGCGAGCCTCGGCCCTGTCGGCCAAGGCCTGCAACAGGGCGGGCGGCTGGCCCACGCCCAGGGCCATGGCCACCTTGGCGCCCGAAGGGATCAGGGCGGCGGCGGCGGCCGGCGACATCAGGCGAGCCGCGTATTGGGCCGCGTATTGTTCAGCGTGGGTCAATGGCGCTTCCTCGAACGGCCGTTCGGCTTTTCTGAAGAGCCGTTATCCGGCGCCGCAGGCTTCCCGACCGCTAGACATTGGTCGAAGGCGCGTCCTGAAGAGGCGCATCGTGAAGCCTCTGCCGCCGCTCGACGGCATAGGCGGCCAGCCACAGGGCCATGGCCCAGGCCGCGCCGACGCTCCATCCCGCAAACACGTCCGACGCCCAGTGCGCGCCCAGATAGATGCGGGTCAGGCCGATCAGCAGGGCGATCACCACGCCGCACCCCAGCACATAGGCCTTGAGCCGCCTCCTCGGAAACGCCCGCGTCAGCATGACCCCGAGCGTCAGATAGAAGACCGTCGACAACAGGGCGTGGCCGGAAGGGAAGCTGGCGTTCAACGTCTCGACCGCCTGAAACTCCAGCGGCGGCCGTTCGCGCTCGAACACAGCCTTCAATCCCTCGCTCAGGGCCACGCCGCCCGCCAGGCCGACCACCAGCAACAGGGCCGACAGCCGCTTGCCCTGGATCAGCAGGAAGCCCAGAGCGATCAGGGCGAACAGGGTCAGAACCGAAATCCCGCCCAGAGAGGTCAGATCGGCCGCCGCCTCGTGCAGCCACCACGGCCCCCAGGGGCGGCCCGGTTCGTTGGCGAAGGGCCGCACGGCGTGCAGCACCGCCTGGTCGAAGGCCTGGCCGTCGGCCTCGCGCATGTCGTCGGCCACCTCGATAAAGGTCAGCGTCCCCAGGGCGATCACCAACAGGGCGGCCACGGCGGCGATTTCGGTGCGGGCCACGCGCAGGGCGCGGGTCAGGAAGGCGGTGGGATGCGGAGCCATGAGCCGCTAACGGTCAAGCTGAGGCTGCCGTTCCCATGCAGAAAAAATCACAGCCTCGTGACCCTAGCTAAAGTGCGGTTTCCACAGATCAACAGACTTTTTCCCGATGATTCTAACTATAAGTGAGCGTCAAGCCCGTTGACGGTTGGTTAGGCATCTGCGCCCTATATGTTGGCTCAAGGAGGCCTCCCGACCACAAGATGATGTGTGAGGGAGGATGGGTCGAGCAGCAACGCATTTTGTTCGGGATACAGATCGACATGGCTGGCGGCGAAGCTTTGCAGACGACGGAATTCACGGCGGTTTCTCCGGCTCCGGCCGGCGATAAACCCCAGTTGAAGGTCGTCACCGGCCTGACCCTGGACCGCTCGCGCGACGCCGTGCTGACCGATTTCGGCAAGAAGACCCTGGAAGACCGCTACCTCCTGCCCGGCGAAAGCTATCAGGACATGTTCGCCCGCGTCTCGACGGCCTATGCCGACGACGCTGAACACGCCCAGCGCATCTACGACTACATGTCCAAGCTGTGGTTCATGCCCTCCACGCCGGTCCTGTCGAACGGCGGCGCCGCGCGCGGTCTGCCGATCAGCTGCTTCCTCAACGCCGTGGGCGACAGCCTGGACGGCATCCAGAACGTGTGGAACGAGAACGTCGCCCTGGCCTCGAACGGCGGCGGCATCGGCACCTACTGGGGCGGCGTCCGCTCCATCGGCGAGAAGGTCAAGGGCGCGGGCCAGACCAGCGGCATCATCCCCTTCATCCGCGTGATGGACTCCATGACGCTGGCGATTTCGCAGGGCTCGCTGCGCCGTGGCTCGGCCGCCGTCTACCTGGACATCCATCACCCGGAGATCGAGGAGTTCCTCGAAATCCGCAAACCCTCGGGCGACTTCAACCGCAAGTCGCTGAACCTGCACCACGGCATCAACATCACGGACGAGTTCATGGAGGCGGTGAAGACCGGCTCCACCTTCAATCTGAAGTCGCCGAAGGACGGCGCGGTCATGAAGACCGTCGACGCCCGCGCGTTGTGGACCAAGCTGCTCGACATCCGCATGCAGACGGGCGAGCCCTATCTGATCTTCTCGGACACGGTGAACCGCCAGATGGCGCCGCACCAGCGCGACCTGGGCCTGAAGGTCAAGCAGTCCAACCTGTGCGCGGAAATCATGCTGCACACCGGCAAGGACCACCTGGGCGTGGACCGCACCGCCGTCTGCTGCCTGTCCTCGGTCAACGCCGAGAGCTTCCTGGAATGGCGCGAAGAGCCCAGGTTCATCGAAGACATCATGCGCTTCCTGGACAATGTCCTGGAAGACTTCATCCAGCGCGCGCCTTCCTCCATGACGGCGGCGGTCTATTCGGCCAAACGCGAGCGTTCGGTGGGCCTGGGCCTGATGGGCTTCCACTCCTTCCTGCAGGCTCAGGGCGTGGCCTTTGAATCGGCCATGGCCAAGTCGTGGAACATGCGGCTGTTCAAGCATCTGCGTCGCGAGGCCGACAAGGCCAGCCGCGTCCTGGCCGAAGAGAAGGGCCCCTGCCTCGACGCCGCCGAACGCGGCGTGATGGAGCGCTTCTCGCACAAGCTGGCCATCGCCCCGACCGCCTCGATCTCGATCATCTGCGGGGGCACCTCGGCGGGCATCGAGCCGATCCCGGCCAACATCTATACGCACAAGACCCTGTCGGGCTCCTTCGCGGTCAAGAACCCCTATCTGCAGAAGCTGCTGGGCGAGAAGGGCATCGACACCGAGGCGGTGTGGAGCTCGATCCTCGAACACGAAGGCTCGGTCCAGCATCTGGATGCCCTGTCCGACGACGAGAAGGGCATCTTCAAGACCGCCTTCGAGCTGGATCAGCGCTGGGTGGTCGAACTGGCCGCCGACCGCGCGCCGGACATCTGCCAGGCCCAGTCGCTGAACCTCTTCATCCCGGGCGACGTGAACAAGTGGGACCTGCACATGCTGCACTGGTCCGCCTGGGAGCGCGGGGTGAAGTCGCTCTACTATCTGCGCTCGAAATCGGTGCAGCGCGCCGCCTTCGCCGGCGCCGAGGACAAGGCCGAAGTCGAGATCGATCCCAATCAGCCGGACCTCTTCTCCGCCGCCCCTACGGACTATGACGAGTGCCTCGCCTGCCAATAAGGTCGGGCCGCCACATTTCGCACCAATGACAGGCCGCCCGGGGGAACTCTCCCCCGGGCGGCTTCGTTTGTGGGGGCAGGATTGTGGCTTGAAAGAGTCCGTTGCGGTTCTCCGGCGTTCGTGCAGAGTGGAGACCTGTTAACGGGTTTTGGGAGGGACCGTTGATGCGCGTCGAGGTTTGTTTGTTGGGTGTTCTGATCGTCGCGGGCGGCCTGCCCATGACGGCGAATGCACAGGCGAACACCTCCTTCGATCCGGCGATCGCCGCCAGCGGCGCAGACGCGGTGCAATTCGAGGATGCCGCCAGCCGCCTCACCGCTGACATCGCGCTCGCCGCCAGCGACGCGCCTTTCGGCGCCCCGCTGGCCCTTTCAGGCTCTCCCGCAGGTCGCGACGCCTTCACCACCGCGCGGAGCGAAGCCTGGTTCGCCGGCGATGGTTTCACCGACCGCTTGCGCGTCACAGCCCGAGGCGAGCCGCGTCGGGCCGACGGGGCCCCCGTCCCGCCGCGCGCGCTGGACGCCCGCTCCTATGATGGCGAAGCTTATGACGTCACCTATACGCGCGGTTGGGTCGCCGCACAGGGCCGCACCGCGTCCGGCCTGGAAGTCTCGCTGACGCCTCACGCGGGGGTCGGCTTCGGCAGCGACGGCACGACAGCAGAAGCGGGAGCCACGCTCAAGATCGGCGAGGGGCTGGACCGTCTGGCGCCCGACGGCGAGGAAGCTTTTGGCGATAAGGCCCGCTGGTACCTCTACGCCGCCGGATCAAAACGCGCCGTGGGCTATAATTTCGCCCGCACGCGCGACGGCGACTTCGCCCGGTCAGGCATGAGCCACGACGAGGGAACCTACCTTGGGGACGCCTCAATCGGCGTGGCCTATCGCCGGGGCGCCGTGCAGAGCTCCTTCGGGGTCGTCTATCGCGAGATCGAGGCCAAGGGCATTCGCGCCTACAACGGCATCAACACCGACGTGTCGGAAGGCCTGGTGGCCTTCCAACTGACGATCCGCCCTCGCGAATAGATCCTAACGGGTGCGGGCCACGCCCTCACGACGGCTGTCGGCCCCGCCATCCCAGCGCCCGTTGCGCCACAGGGCGCCGTGCAGGCCGGAATTCTCGGAAGTATTGGACCGCAGAACAACGCCGCGCGCGGCCATGCCCGCCCGCATCTCCTGGCTGAACCCTTCGGTATCAGCCCCGAAGCCTTCGCCCTTGGCCACAAGGTTGGGCAGGTCGAACGCCTCCTGCACCGGCAGGCCCCACCCCAGGGTCGCGATCAGGGCCTTGGCGTTATAGGCCAGGATGGACGATCCCCCGGGCGAGCCCATGGCGCCGACCAGCCGCCCTTCGCGGTCCAGAACGATGACAGGCGACATCGACGAGCGCGGCCGCTTGCCCGCCGCCACGGCATTGGCAGCCGGCGCGCCGTCCGATGCGGTAGGCGTCATGGAGAAGTCGGTCATCTGGTTGTTCAGGAAAAAACCACCCGCCATGCGGCCCGAACCGAACAGGCTTTCGACCGTGGTGGTCATGCTGACCGCATTACCCTTGGCGTCCACTACGACGAAGTGCGACGTACCCGCCGGCTCACGCGTGGCGTCGCCGCCGACCTGCGGCGCGCCGGGCGGCGTCCCGAACGGAGCGGCCCCGCGCAATGCGGGAGCCAGGGCGGCGCGCCCTGCCACATAGGTCGGGTCCAGCAGACCCGCGACCGGCACAGAGACAAAGGCAGGATCGCCGAAATAGCGGTCACGATCGGCGTACATCAGCCTTTGCAGCTGGCCGAAGGCGGCCCAGGCCTCAGGGCTCTGCGCCCCCTTGTCGAGGTCGGGCGTCCGCTCGCCCATGGCCAGAAGTTGCAGGATCGAGGCGCCGCTGGACGGCGGCGGCGGCACGCAGACGACATAGATCTTGTAAGGGCCGCATACAGCCTCGCGCACGACAGGTTTGTAGGCGGCGATATCGGACGTGGTCAGCCCGCCCGGACGCGGGCCCTCGGCCACGGCGGCGGCGATGGCCTCGGCCAGCGGCCCCGTCTGCAGACCTGCCGCGCCCTCCCGCGCCAAACGCCGAACCGTCTCGGCATAGGCCGGGTTCTTCAGAACATCGCCGGCGACGTAGCGCGTGCCGTCTGACTTGGTGAAATACTCGGTCGCCCAGCGCGTCCTGGCCTGAGGCGCAGCGCTGTTGATCATGCCCGCCAGGCGCGGACTGACCACGAAGCCGTCCTCAGCCAGACGCTCGGCGTCGCCGAAGAGTTCGGACCAGGGCAGCGCCCCATGCTGCTTCTGCGCCAGCGCCAGCATGGGCACGGCGCCCGGCGCCCCCGTCGAATGGCCGCTGAGCACCGCATCGACGAAGGGCAGCGGCCTTCCATTTTCGTAGAACAGCTCCGGCGTCGCAGAGGCCGGCGCCGTCTCCCGGCCGTCATAGACGGCAAGCGCCGCCGTGTTCGCGTCGTAGACCATCATGAAGGCCCCGCCGCCCAGACCCGACGACTGCGGCTCGACCAGACCCAGCACGGCCTGAATGGCCACAGCGGCGTCCACCGCCGAGCCGCCGCGCGCCAGAACCTTCATCCCCGCCTCGACGGCCAGAGGATTGGCTGCCGAGACAAGGGGGCCGCGCGCGGGCGCTTCCGCTGCAACCGATGTTGATCCCCCCGCCGTCGCCTCGGCTCCCTGCGTCAGGGCGCATCCCGCCAGCATGAATGCGCCCGCGGCCACCCCGGTCAGAATGAGCGAAATCTTGCGCCGACGGTTCGACGAGGGGATGGAATAGGCGCGCACTAAACGGCTCCTGCGGGGTTCAGGGAGAGGTTCATGCCTAGTGTCCCGCGCCCCAGAGTCCAAGCCTGCATTTTCTATCGGTATTTTCAGAAAAGCCGCTTGCCAGACCCCCACCCGACCGCTAGATACCCGGCCCTGCCCGCAAGGCAGTGCGCACCCGTAGCTCAGCTGGATAGAGCACCAGACTACGAATCTGGGGGTCAGGAGTTCGAATCTCTTCGGGTGCGCCACTTTGCTTTTTTTGCCGAACGCCAGACAGGCGGCCCGAATAGGTCGCCTTTAAATATGCGCCTACATCACCGTTTAACGGTGATGTGCTCAGACTTCTCACCTCAATAAGGTGAGACTCGATCATGAGGCGACGCTTATTCTTCATACACAGCGGCGACCGGCGCGGCGTGGCCGCCCTGGAGTTCGCCATGGTGGCGCCGCTGCTCATCCTGATGATGCTTGGCATGGTCGTGTACGGCGGATGGTTCTGGATGGCGCACAGCGTCCAGTCCCTCGCTTCAGAGGGGGCGAGAGCAGCCATTGCGGGACTGGACCCTGCTGAACGGGAAACCCTCGCGCACGGGTTTATCGGCGTGCAGGTGGGCGATCTCGGCCTCAGGGCGGATCGCGCCGCCGTGGAGGTGGAAAGCACCGCAGTCCTGATCCGCGTCAATGTCGCTTATGACATCAGCGATCACCCCTTGATGGCCCTAGCCGCCATCATGCCTGCGCCGCCGCGCATCATCCGCCGGACCGCCGTCGTTCGCATCGGGGGCTATTGAATGGCGCCCGGCGGCTGGCTTCGCGACGAACGGGGCGGCGTCGCCATCATGACCGCCGCCTTCGGGGGCCTGATATGCGTGCTGGCCGCCCTCGCCGTCGATGTCGGCTCCATCTCGCTGAAGGCGCGCCAGATCCAGGGGGCCGCCGATCTCTCGGCCATGGCCGCCGCCCATGACCTGGCGCACGCCGACGCCGCCGCCAGGGCCACGGCCACCGCCAACCTGCCTGATGTGCAGAAGGTCGGCGTGACCAAGGGCGGCTATGTCGCCGATCCTCGCATCAAGCCCAAGGAGCGCTTCAACGCCGGGGCGGCGCAACCCAACGCCGCCCGGGTCGAGGTGACGGCCCCCGCGCCGCTGTTCTTCGGAAGGTGGGTGCTGAACCGCGACAGCATCGCCGTCCGCAAGAGCGCCACTGCGGCCATTCCCGCCGGCCAGCCCCAGGCCATGTTCTCGATAGGCTCACGTCTGGCCAGTCTGGACGGCGGCCTGGCCAACACCCTGTTGTCCGCCCTGCTGGGCAGCCAGGTTTCGCTCAACCTGATGGACTACCGCGCCCTGGCCGACGCCCAGATCAATCTCCTGCAGTTTGCGGACGTCCTGGCGACCGAGCTCGACGTGACGGCTGGCGACTATGACGCTCTGCTGGAACACGATCTGACCGTCGGACAGGCGCTGACGGTGCTGGAATCCATAGCCGGCCCCGACGCCGGCAGCGCCTTGAGCAAGCTGACACGCGCGCCTGTCGACGCCAGTCTGAAGCTGAAGGATCTGATCGGGGTGGAGGCGGACGCCAGACAGGGGCTGCGCGACGCCCTGAACGCCAATGTCTCGGCCCTGGACCTGATCATGGCGTCGTTGGAGACCGCCAACGGCGACCGCCAGGTGGCGCTGGACCTCGGCGCGCGCGCCGGTCTGGCCGATCTCGACATCCTTCTGGCCATTGGCGAGCGGCCGAACAAGTCGCCATGGCTGACCATCACGGGCGCGGGCGAGCCGATCATCCGTACGGCCCAGGCCCGCCTCTACATCGAGGCGACGACGGCCCAGAAACTGTCAGGCCTGGCCCAGGTCAGCCTGCCGATCCTGATTGAAGCGGCGGCGTCAGAAGCGAAGCTGACCCGGATCGATTGCATCGGTGCGCCGTCGGTGACCCTGGCCGTGCGGCCGGGCGTGGCGCGGGCGCGCATCGGCGTCATCGACGAGTCGAAGGTGAAGAATTTCAAGACGCCGCTGACCAGCTCACCCGCCACCGTGGTCTCGGTGTTGAAGCTGGTGACGCTGACGGCCCACGCGGATCTGGAGATCGCCGATCTCAACTGGCAGGAGGCGAGGTTCAGCGCCTCGGACATTTCGAGCCAGACGGTCAAATCCGTGCGGTCGCGAGGCTTCGTCCACGGCCTGATCGTCAGCCTGCTGAAAGACCTGAGGGTGGAGGTCGGCCTCGGTCCGCTGGGCGGGCTCGGTCTGGGCGATCTGACAGGCGCCCTGGGCGTGCTGCTGGCGCCCCTGGGCCCCGTGCTGGACGGCGTGGTTCAGCCCCTGCTGGATCTGCTGGGGTTGAAGCTGGGCGAGGCCGACGTGCGGGTGCATGGCGTCCAGTGTCCGACGCAGAACTCGACGCCCGTGCTGGTGGGTTAGGCGCGCCAGGCGCCCGACCCGTGCGCCGCGCCGTCAGCCTTCGACGGAACGCAGACCCGAGGCGGAAGCCTGCTGAACCACCGGGCGACGCTGGCCGCCCGCCGCGATGATGCGGTCGATACGGCTCTTCTCGGCACGGAAGGCGGCCAGGTCGGCGCCCGCCAGGACGGTCCCTTCCTGGGTCTTGATGCCCGACGGATTGATCCGCTGACCGTTACGCCAGATTTCATAATGAAGGTGGGGGCCGGTCGAGGCTCCGGTCGAACCCACATAGGCGACGACCTGGCCCTGGGACACGCGCTGGCCGGCGCGGATGCCCGAGCCGTAACGCGACAGGTGACCGTAACCGCTTTCCAGACCATTGGCGTGCCGAATGCGCAGCCAGTTGCCGTAACCGCCCCAGCGACGGGCCTCCACAACCACGCCGTCAGCGGGGGCCACGACGGGCGTGCCGGTGGTGGCGGCGAAATCCATGCCCTGGTGCATCTTGCGATAGCCCGAGATGGGATGGGTGCGGACGCCGAAGTTGGAACTGACGCGGCGGAAGCTCGTCAGCGGCGTGCGCATCATGGCGGTGCGCGTATTCTTGCCCGTGGCGTCGAAATACTCCGCCGACTTCGAACCCGGACGCTGATAGCGATAGAAGGCGTGGCCCTTGAGCTCGGCGTACAGCAACTCGCCGGTCTCGACGGTGCGGCCGGCTTCGGTCACAGAACGATCAAAGACCAGGGTGAACTCGTCCGAGGCGCGCACGTCGCGCTGCATGTCGAACTTGTGGGCGAACAGCTGGCTGGCGCGGCGGACGACCGCCGAGGTGGCGCCCAGTTCGCGGGCGCTGGCCGACAGCGAACGCTGGACCTTGTCGTTGGCGACGACGGTCTCGTGCGTCACCTTTTCGTCGAGGGCCCGCAGGCGCAGGGCGCCGTCGAAGCTGCGCGACACCGTCAGCTGGCTGGCCGGGCCGGTGCGCATGGTCAGGCCGATCAGGCGGGCGTCGCCGCGACCGCCACGAGGCTTGGAGACGGCGGTCTCGAACTTCAGGCCGGCGCGCAGATCCTTGAGGTCAAAGGCGCTGGCGATGGTGGCGGCGACGGCGCTGGCTTCTTCGGCGCCGATGCCGGTGCGGCGCACGGCCTGCTCGAAGGTTTCGCCACGGCGGATTTGTACGGGGATGGCCTCGGGGGCGGTCAGACCGGCGGGCGCGCCAGCGGCGGCATAGGCCTGGGTCTCAAGATAGGCGATCTGTTCGGACGTCAGCGCCGGAACTTCCTCGGCGCGTACGGGTTCATAGGCTTGACCCGCCACCAAGGCGATGGCCACGGCCGCAGCCGTCGTCAGGAGATGCGGCGCAAGCCGCATGGGCTGGCGGCGCGGATCGAACTGAGCCATCGGTCCCCGGCAATCGACGACGCCATACGGGCGCCAAACCATTCGAATCATGGATCGCGCCCCGGCAGCCCCGGAAACACGAAGCGAGCGATATAGCCCGTCCGTCCCATCTTGGGAAGCGCGCAGGTTACAATTGGTTAACTTGGCCGGCCGTCCATCAAGTATTCCACCGTTTTTCATGAATCATCGGCGGACAACGGCCCTTTTCTCGCCTTGCTTGACTGAACAGTGACTGCCGCGCCACGGCTAGTGTTCAAACAGCAACGCCTGTCTTTGCGGCGCGATCTGTGGCGTTGTTAGAACTCCTTTCGCCGACGGACCATCAAGCCCCTTGACCGACGAGACCCTCGATTCCAAGCCCCGCCGCCCCAGGCGGCCTCTCGTCCGGACACGGCTGATCGTGGCGCTGATCGGCCTGCTGATGCTGACGGTGCTGGCCGCGACCCTCTATCTGAACCGGCGCGCCGCCGCGCGCGAATTGCTGGTAGGCTGGCTGGACCGCAAGGGGATCGACGCCGACGTCGAGGTGGACCAGCTGGAAGTCGACGGCTTCGTCGGCAAGATCACCATTGGCGACCCTCGCAATCCCGACTTCAAGGTCGAACGCGTCGAGGTGGACTACGCCCTGGCCATGCCCTGGTCCAGGACCGGACTCGGCGTGACGCCCAGCCGCATCCGGCTGGTCCGCCCGCTGGCGCGCGCCAGCTGGAAGGACGGCAAGCTGTCGCTCGGCTCGCTGGACCCCCTGGTCGAGGAATTTACGGCCAGGCCGCCCCGTCCGGACAGCCGCAGCCCTCTGGTTGTCATAGAAAAGGGCCGCGCCCGCATCGACACCGAATACGGCCCGCTTCAGGTGCTGGCCGACGCCCGCATCGACAATAACAGGCTGATGCGGCTGAGCGCCCGCCTGCCAGCCGCTTCACTGAAGAGCGGTGATTTCGAGGCGCGCGGCCTCAGCGCCACGGTCGATCTGACCACCACCGGCGATCGCGTGGCGCTGAAGGCGGAAGCCGCCGCCGACCGTTTCGCCGTGGGGGATGCGGGCGGGACCGCCACACGCCTGAGCCTGACCGGGGACCTGCCCTATCCTGATCTGAAGCAGCGCCGGGGCGACGGTCGGGCTGTCGTCGCCGCCCGCCTGACCGCCGACACCTTGTCGGGGAAAGGGTTCGCAGCCGGCGGATCCGAGGCCGCCCTGGACTTCGACGGCCTGACGGAAGGCTGGATCGAAACTTTCCGTATCATGGGCAAGGGCCAGACCCGGATCCAAGCGCAACGCCTGACGGGTCCGGACCTGGAGGCGCGTGGCGCCGACATCACCCTGAGCCGGGGCGACCTCACGGTGACACGCAGCGAACGCGGCCTGGAATGGCGGCTGGCCTCGCCGGCGACCCTCTCGCTCGACAGCGGCGCCTCTGGCGCGATGCGGCTCAGCAAGGCCGCCCTGTCGTCAAGCGGACTGACCGCCGGCGGGCGCGACGCCGCTTTCGAGATTCAAGGGCCCCTGGCCATGGCCGCCGGACGGATGACGGCTGGCGACCTGATGCTGAACGCGGTGCGCGGCCGGTTGGCGCTGGACGTGATGCGTGACGGGGTGACCCAGGCCACGGCGACCGGCGCCCTGTCGTCCGCCAGCGCCTCATGGCCTGGCTTCGGCGCCCCCACAGCCGATGACCTGCCGGAACTGGCCGAACTGAAACGGGCCTTGGGCGCCTTCGCCATTGATGCGCCGGGCGTGCGATTCTCGACCGGCAACGCCGGCGCCGAACTGACCCTGACCCGCCCCATCACGGCGCGACCAGCCAACGGCGGCCTGGTGACGCTCTCGCCCGCCAGGACGCCCCTGTTCGCCGCCGAAGCCGGCCAGTCAGGCGGCGGCGCCCTGACCCTGACGTCGCAGCGCGGCGGCGGCCTGCCCGAAGCGCAATTCGCGATCCCGTCATGGAGCCTGACGCGTGGCGGTTTCCGCGCCGCTCTGGACGGCCGAGCGGCGCTCGACTTCGGCCCCGGCCGCAACATCGCCCTGTCGACCAGGGGAGAGCTGGCGTCTGACGGCGGGCGCCTGACCTATACCATCCGGGACTGCATCCCGGTCAGCGTCGAACGGCTGGAACTGGGCGAGAACGACGTGACCGACGTGGCCGGCCGCTTCTGCCCCGTCGACGCCCCGCTGATCACCGTCGCCGACGGAAGCTGGCGCGCGCAAGGGACGCTGGCCGATGTGGCGGCGACCGCCCCCTTCCTGGCCATGCGGTTCTCCGACGCTCAAGGACGACTGGTCGTCGATGGCAAGCCCGCCGGCCTGTCGATGACCGCGAGCGTCACCCGCGCCCAGGTCGCCGACGTCACCGATCCGCAGCGCTTCCTGCCGCTGACGGCGAAGGGCGAGGCGACACTGGCCCATGATGTCTGGAGCGGCGGCTTCGACCTGACCCGTCTGGGACACGAGATCGGCCGTATCGACCTGCGCCACGACGGCCGGGCCGAGGCCGGCGGCGTCAGCATCAGCGCGCCCAACCTGTTCTTTACCGCCCAGGGCCTGCAACCCGACGATCTCAGCCCCCTGGCCGCCGACTATCTGAAGTCGCCGGTCGAGGGCTCGGCCGGGTTCGAGGGTCGCTTCGACTGGTCGCCGACCACCTCGACCAGTTCCGGCGCCCTGACCGTTCCGGAGCTCGATTTCACCAGTCCGGCGGGCAAGGTCCAAGGCCTGAAGGGGCGGGTCGAGTTCGCCAGCCTGACCCCGCTGATCACCGCCCCGGATCAGGTGCTGACGGTGGACCGGCTGGACACCATCACGCCCCTGACGGGTCTGGAATTGCGCTTCGCACTCGACGAGAAGGCCCTGGCCCTCGCGGGCGGCAAGATCGAGGCGGCGGGCGGCCGCATCAGCATCGAGCCCTTCAACATCCCCCTGACGCCGGGCGAGGCCTGGGGCGGCGTGATCGTGGTCGACCAGGTTCAGCTGAACGAACTGATGAAGAGCGCCAACCTGCAGGACAAGGCCGAACTGGATTCCGTGGTCTCGGGCCGCCTGCCCTTCACCTATGCCCCGGATACAGGGTGGCGCATCGTCGGCGGGGTGCTGAACGCCGTACGGCCCGGCCGCCTGTCGATCAAACCCGAAGTCTTCGACGATCTGGCTGCCGGCGGCGCGGTCGCCGACGGCGCAGCCCTGCCGCCCAACACCATGCAGGATCTGGCCTATCAGGCCATGCAGGACCTGGCGATCAGCGGCCTGTCCGCCGAGGTCAACAGCCTGGACGGCGGCCGTCTGGGCGTCCGGTTCCACATAAACGGTCGCCACGACCCGCCCGAACGCGAGCAACTGCGCCTCAGCTGGATGGAGCTGATCCGCCGCGATTTCCTGAACAAGAAGCTGAACCTGCCGTCGGACACGCCGATCGACCTGACGCTGGACACGACCTGGAACGCCAACCAGATTGTCTCCGACCTGATGGAATTTGCGCGCCGCGGCGAAACGCCCGAGATCAAGCCTTGAGATACGGCGCCGCTTTGTTCAGAACCCATTCACGCACCGGGGCGTTAGATCGTCGCGACCTCAACCGCCGCCTTCGGAGACCGGCCCCATGATCAGCAAGCGTCAGATCGCCCTGCTCGGCCTAGCCGCCGTCAGCGTCGCCGCATGTGCGCCCACGGTGAACATCAAATTCAGCGAACCGCTGCAGATTTACGCCAAGCTGGACGCCGACATCCGCATCAAGCTCGACCAGGAACTGCAGAACCTCCTGCGCGAAAACCCCAACCTGTTCTGACCGAAAGAAAGGGGCTGAACATGAACCATCGCAAGCTCTTCGTCGCCGTCGCCGCTGTCGCTGCTCTGGGCGTCGCCGCCGGCGCCGCCGTGGCCCAGACCGCCTCGCAAAAGGCTCTGGTCGACCAGGCCAAGGCCGCCGGCGCGGTCGGCGAGCAGGCTGACGGCTTCCTCGGGGTCCGCACCTCGGTCGCGCCCGACACCCAGGCCGCCGTCAGCGCGACCAACGCCGGCCGCCGTCAGGCCTATGCCCGCAGCGCCGCCGACGCGGGCACCTCGGCCGAGGTAGCGGGCGCCCGCATGTTCGAGACCCAGCTGCTGCCGCGCATCAGCTCGGGCCAATGGTACAAGAATGCTGCGGGCCAATGGGTCCAGCGTTGATCTGATCCGATGAAAGCGCCCCGGGTCGAAGGTCGGGCAGGAAGGTTCCTGCTGGCCCTCGGCCTGGCGGTCGTCATCGCCGCCGTCGCCACCCTGGGCCTCGCCGGATACTGGCGGCTGATCGGCGGCGGACCGATGTCCATTCACGGCTGGATCGCCATGGGGTTGGGCGTGCTGGGCACAGTCGGCCTGTCGTGGCTGCTGATGAGCCTGGCCTTCCGCTCGGACCGAGAAGGCTGGGACGATCAGGTCGATAACCGGCTGGACCCCGGCCGGGATGAAGCCGACAACGACGATCTCACCTATTGACGCCTCCGGAGCCTGCCATGCGTTTCGCCCTGCTGCTCTCAGCCGCCGCCGTCAGCGCCCTGGGGGCCTGTTCGCAGCCCGCAGAAAAAGCTTCCGTCGCCCCCTCCGAACCGCGGGCCCTGGCCGGGGTCAATCTGGACCAGCCTCTGCGGGTCCTGGGGACCGAGCCCTTCTGGGCGGTGGAGATCACGCCGACCGGCCTGATCTATTCGGGCGTTGACCGACCGGAGCAGAAGGCCGCCAACCCCGGCCCGGCCCTGCAAGGCATGGTGGCGACCTGGACCACCGAAACCGAGGCCCGGACCCCGCTTGTCGTCACCCTGATGGCCACGGACTGTTCAGACGGCATGAGCGACCGCACCTATCCCTTGACCGCAAAGGTCGAGATCGGCGGGGAAAGCCTGACCGGCTGCGCCGCATCCGGCGCCGCGATCAAGAAGGCCGGCGAGAGCGGCCGGGTCGAATAGCGGATCTGGCGCCGGACTTGCTGCTGGACCGTCAGGCCGCTTAACGCTTCCCAAAGCGGCGCTATTTCATAGTGACCGCATGACCCCGGTTCAGACTCCCGTCGATCTTCGTCCCCTGACCGCCCTGCGGTTCATGGCGGCCCTGTGGGTGGCCTTCTATACCTTCTGGCCCAACCTCGACGTCAGCTTCATCCCCAACCTCACCGCCAAGGGCTATCTGGGGGTGGAGCTCTTCTTCGTCCTGTCGGGCTTCATTCTCAGCCACGTCTATCTGCACACCTTCGCCGAGAAGCGTTTCTCCTATCGCGGCTTCCTGTGGGCGCGGATCGCGCGGGTCTATCCGCTGCACTTCTTCACTCTGCTGGGCGTCATGGCCCTGGGTCTGGCGGCCGTGGCCGTGGGCATGAGCATCGACGACAGCGTGCTCAGCTGGAAAACCCTGCCCGCCCACCTGCTGATGCTGCACGCCTGGGGGTTCGCCGGCGAGGCGGGCTGGAACCATCCCTCCTGGTCGATCTCGGCCGAGTGGTTCGCCTATCTGGCCTTTCCCCTGTTCGCCCTCGCCGCCTGGCCGCTACGCAAGCGGCCCTGGGTGGCGACGGCGGGCGCGGCGGTCTTCCTGATGGGGCTTTATGCGGCGTTTGAGCGCCTGGCCGGCTTTCCCCTGACCGAAGCCACCTTCCGCTGGGGGGCGCTGCGCATCGTTCCCTGCTTCGCCTATGGCTGCGCCCTCTATCTGGTCTATCGCCGCGCGCCCCTGCCTCGCGCCGGGAGTCTGGCCCTGTGCGCCGCCGCGGTCATGATCGCCAGCGCCTCGGTGCTGGCATGGGACGCGATCACGGTTCTGGCCGCCGGCCTGCTGATCCTGGCCCTGGCGTCCATCCCTCACGAACGCGCCGGTTGGCTGGGCTCGAAACCTGCCGTCTATCTCGGAGAGATCAGCTATTCGGTCTATATGGTCTGCGCCCCGTGGCAGATCCTGGCGGTCAATCTCGCCGCACGAGCCACCGGAGCGGAGGACAAGCGACTTCACGTTCTCGTGTGGCTGGGGATCATTACAGGCCTGATCGTCGCCGCCGCCGCCACCTATCACCTGGTCGAACGCCCGGCCCGAAAGGCTCTGCGCGGGATGGCCCATCGGCGAAGGTCGCCTGTGGATCGCACGGGGAAACAGTCCGAAACGGTTCTTCAACCTTCGGACACTATCGTCTAAGGCTTGGTCCGCGTTTTAGTCGGGAGCACGCCAGATGATGAAACGGCTCACAGCCGCCGCAGTTGCGGCGACCCTTGGTTTCTTTGCGATCGGCCCTGCGCCGGCCAAGGCTGACGACGCCTACTGGCAATGCGTGACCTTCGCCCGCATGTTCTCGGGCATCAACATCTTCGGCGACGCCTGGACCTGGTGGCGTCAGGCGGTCGACAAATTCCGCACCGGGCGCGCCCCGGAAACCGGCTCGGTTCTGGTCTTCCAGCCCAATGGCCGCATGGACAAGGGCCACGTCGCCGTCGTTTCCGACATCCTGACCGACCGCGTGATCCGCGTGACCCACGCCAACTGGGGCGGCAGCCGTGGCAAGGTCGAGGAGAACGTCACCGTGGTCGATGTTTCTCCCTCCGGCGACTGGAGCCGCGTCAAGGTCTGGTACAACCCGATCAACGCCCTGGGCACCACCGTCTATCCGACCTACGGCTTCGTCTACAAAGGCGCCCGCGACGCCTTCGACAACGGCCGCCAGATGGCCGCCGCCGCCGTCAACGAGCCCCGCGCCGCCAACTGATTTTTCGCCGCCGTCGGGCTGGTCCTTCAGGCCTGATCCGGCGATAGGTGGCGAATGACCGACGCACCCGACGACACCCGCGGCCAAGCTATCGAGACGGCCAGACACGAGCCGACCGGCATCACCTATGCCGGCTATCTGTCGCTCGACGATCTGCTGAGCGCCCAGCACCCGCGCTCGGACCAGCATGACGAAATGCTGTTCGTCATCATTCACCAGACCAAGGAACTGTGGCTCAAGCAGGTCCTGCATGAGATGGCCCTGGCCCAGAGCCTGATCCGCGCGGGCGATCTGGTTCCCGCCTACAAGAGCCTGGCCCGCGTCAGCCGCATCCAGGCCGTGATGACCCAGAGCTGGGACATCCTGGCGACGATGACGCCCTCCGATTATCTGAAGTTTCGTGGCGACCTGGGCGCCAGCTCCGGCTTCCAGAGCGACCAGTTCCGCCGCCTGGAGACCATGCTGGGCCTCAAGGACCCGCGCTTCCTTCGCTTCCATGTCGAGCGCCCCGAGGCCCATTCGGCGCTGGAGGCCGCGATGGCCGCCCCCAGCCTCTATGACGACGCCCTGCGGCAGTTGTCGCTGGCCGGCCTGCCGGTCCCCGCCCAAGTGTTGAACCGCGACGTCAGCCAGACCTATGAACCGTCCGAAGGGGTCGAGGCCGCCTGGCTGGAAGTCTATCGCGACACCGAGCGCTGGTGGCCGCTCTATCAACTGGCGGAAAAGCTGGTCGATCTGGACGACGCCCTGCTGACCTGGCGCCACAAGCATGTGGTTACGGTCGAGCGCATCATCGGTCGTCGGCAGGGCACCGGCGGCACCGATGGAGTCGGCTATCTGGTCGAGACGCTGAAACGCCGCTGCTTCCCGGAACTGTGGTCGCTGCGCACCAAGCTTTAGGGCGCGCAACCTTCGCTGCGGGCACGGGTTTTACCCCTGTCAGCCACGGAGGTTTTTGGTGAGCACCCCCAACAGTCATGACATCAAGGTCCTGAACGGTCTGGTCGAAGGCCTGCTCGATAGCGCCGACGGCTATCGTGAAGCGGCGGCCGAGACCGCAGATGAAGGCTACCGCCGCTGGTTCGAGGCGCGCGCCTCTGAACGCCGGCGCCTGGCTGAGGAGTTCAAGAACGAGGTGCGCCAGCGTGGCGGCTCGGCCGAGGAAGACGGCTCCATCCTGGCCAAGGCGCAACGCGCCTTCATGGACGTGAAACACGCCCTGCTGCGCAACGATTCGTCGCTCGTGGGCTCCATCGAAAGCGGCGAAGACCACCTCAAGGGGCGCTTCGAAAACGCTATGAACGACGACGCCCTTTCGGCGACCACGCGCGAAACCATCCGGCGCGCCTACGTCGAAGTGAAGGCGGGCCATGATCAGATGAGCGCGTTGAAGCACAGCCTTGACGGTCGCCGCGACGCCGACAATCCGCTGTTTCCCCAATAGGGACGATCAAGCCTGGCGCGCCTGAAACAGAAAGAGGCCCCGGCGGTTCCGCCGGGGCCTCGATCATTTCAGCATAGGCGGGGCTTGGATTAAGCCTCGTCGCCCTTGTCGGCCGAACCGGTGACCGGCACCGAAGCGCCCTTGGCCGGACGAACGGTCTGACGCTCGGCGATACGGGCCGACTTACCGCGACGGTCGCGCAGGTAGTACAGCTTGGCGCGACGGACGACGCCGCGACGCTTCACTTCGATGGAGTCGATGTTCGGCGACAGGATCGGGAAGCGACGCTCCACGCCTTCACCGAAGGAAATCTTGCGGACCGTGAAGGTCTCGTTGATGCCGCCGCTGTCGCGGGCGATGCAGACGCCTTCGAACGCCTGGATGCGTTCGCGCTCGCCTTCCTTGATCTTCACGTGGACGCGCAGGGTGTCGCCCGGCTGGAAGTTGGGGATGGTCTTGCCTTCGAGCAGGCGGGCTTTTTCTTCGGCAGCAATCTGTTGAACGATGTTCATGTCTATTCTCCTCGGGCTTTTGCGCCCTTTGCCTTTGATTTGGCGGAGCCAGGCTCCGCAGCCGTCTTTGCAAGATGCGTCGCCCATAGGTCCGGACGCCGTTCCCGCGTAGTCTCTTCCCGCTGCGCCTCTCGCCATTGCGCGATCTTCTTGTGATCGCCCGACAGCAGCACCTCGGGAATCTCGTGCCCCTCGAACGTCCGCGGTCGCGTGTACTGCGGGTGTTCCAGAAGACCGTCCTCGAAGCTTTCGGACGACAGGCTTTCAGCCGCGCCGAGAACACCGGGAACCAGTCGTACGCACGCCTCGATCGCCACCATGGCCGCCGCCTCGCCACCGGCCAGGACTGCGTTTCCGACGGAAATCTCCTCGAACCCGCGCGCGTCTAGCACCCGCTGGTCCACCCCCTCGAAACGACCGCAAAGCACGACGATTCCGTCGGCCTTGGCCCATTCCTTCACTCGCGCCTGCGTCAGGGGTCGACCGCGTGCGCTCATGTACAAAAGCGGCCGAGGCGGGCCTGTTAGGCTATCTAAAGCCCGGGCCACCACGTCCGCTTTAAGCACCTGACCGGGACCGCCACCCGCGGGGGTGTCGTCCAGGAAGCCGCGCTTATCTTCGGAAAACGCCCGAATGTCCAGCGTCTGCAGGTCCCACAGCTCCTTCTCGCGCCAGGCGGTGCCGATCAGCGACACGCCGAGCGGCCCGGGAAAGGCCTCGGGGAACATGGTCAGGACGGTCGCGGTAAAGGGCATGGCGGCGGCTCATACACCAGAAAGTCGGAAAAATCCGAGTCGGACTGCAATGGCCGCCCTCCCTCTCCCGGCGGGAGAGGGCTTGAGCCTCCAAGAGCGAAGCGATTGGAACAGGCGAAAGGGTGAGGGGCTCGGCCCTTCAGTCGGCGTGAGCCGTATCACTGCGGGCTGCTTAGCTCTCGAACGGCGACACGACGGCTTTCGCCGACGGAATCCGCGAACCCTCACCCTTTCGCCTTGGCGGATCGCCTTCGGCTCTCCGAGGCTCAATCCCTCTCCCATCGGGAGAGGGACCAGCGATTGAGCTTTAGTTCGGCGCCCCGCCGCCCGCTGCGATCCAGGCCTCGACCTGATCGGCCAGGACATCCAGCGGCACCGAGCCGGAGCCGAGGACCACTGCATGGAAGTCCTTGATGTCGAACCTGTCGCCGAGCGTCGTCTCGGCCTTGTGGCGCAGTTCCTCGATCTTCAGCTCGCCGATCTTGTAGCTGGTCGCCTGGCCGGGGTTGGTGATGTAGCGCTCGACTTCCTTTTCGATGTCGCGTTCCGACAGCAGGGAGTTCTGGCGGAAATAGTCCATCGCCTGTTTGCGCGACCAGCGCTTGGCGTGCAGGCCGGTGTCGGTCACCAGACGCACCGCGCGCCACAGTTCGGTCGAGAGACGGCCGAAGTCGGAATAGGGGTCCTGATAGAAGCCCATCTCCTTGCCCAGTTGCTCGGCGTACAGGCCCCAGCCCTCGGCGTAGGCGCCGTAGCCGCCGAAGCGGCGGAAGCGCGGCAGGCCCTCGATTTCCTGGGCATAGGCGATCTGGAAGTGATGCCCCGGCGCGCCCTCGTGATAGCTGATGCCCTCGATCTGGGGCTTCAGCACCTGGGTCATGTCCGACAGGTTGACGTAGTAGATGCCTGGTCGCGAGCCGTCCGGCGCCGGCGAGTTGTAGAAGGCGATGGAGGCTGTCGCCTCACGGAAGGGCTCGACCGCCCTCACCTCCAGAGCCGCCTTGGGCAGATTGGAGAACCACTGCGGCGCGATCGCCATGACCTGAGCGATGAAGCCGCGCGCGTCGGTCAGATACTGCTCCTTGCCCTCCGGCGTGTTCGGGTACTGGAAGCGCGGATCGGTCTTCAGGAAGACGAAGAAGTCCTGCAGCGAACCGTCGAAGCCGACCTGAGTCTTGATGGCTTCCATGTCGCGCTGGATGCGGGCCACCTCGTCCAGACCGATCTGGTGGATTTGGTCGGCGGTCAGGTCGGTCGTGGTCGAGAGCTGAAGGCGGGCGTTGTAATAGGCCTCGCCGTTCGGCAACCGCCAGACGCCCGCGTCGCTCTCGGCCAGCGGCTGGACCTCGGCCAGAGCCGTCAGCACGGTGTCGAAGCCGCGCTTGTAGGGACCAGTCAGAGCCGCGCGAGCCGAGGCCAGCAGCCGGGCCTTGGTCGCCTGGTCGGCGTCGAGCGCGGCGACCTTCTTCTGGAAGTCGGCCCAGACCGGGTTGTCGGCGCCGTTGTCGAAGGGCGCGCCCGCGATGACCGCGCGGGTGTTCTCGATGGACGGCTCGAAGACGAAGCGGGGCGAGACCACGCCCTCGGCGGCGCGGGCCTTCAGCGTCGTGGCTACCTGACCCATGTAGCGTTCCGCTTCGCCGATGCGCGAAACATAGGCCTCGGCGTCCGAGACGCTGCTGATGCGGTGGTTGTTGATCAGGAAGACGGGCAGGCTGGTGGTCGGATTGCCGTTGGCCGCGAACTGGAAGCCCCAGTCGCGCCACTGGTTCGACAGCCGAGCCTGATCGACGCCGTACTCAAACAGGCGCCAGGACAGCTTGCTCTGGGGGCCTAGCTTGGCCGGATCGAACTGGGCCTTCATCTGCGCCAGCTGCGCCTCCTGAAGGGCCAGCGAACGAGCCGAGGCGGCGTCGGACACGTCGTCCAGCTTGTCGTAGTCGGTCTTGAGGCCCAGCGAGGTCATCTGCTGCGGGCTCAGAGCGATCCGCGCCTGGAAGGCCTGTTCGAAGAAGGCATTGAGGCGCGCGTCCTCGCTCTGGGCCTCAGCGGATGCAGCGACCGGCGCGGCGGTCTGGGCCAGAACGGCGGGCGACGCGACGCAAAACGCCAGAACGGCGGCGGACGAGATCAGAAGACGACGCATGGAGAACCCCCTCGAAACTGCGAGGCGGCACTGTTCCCCGGCGCTGCGTCAGGTGCAAGCCGCTGACGCAATCCTTATCCGAGCGGGAGGGGTAAAAGACTATTGCCCGCGCAAATCCGTGATCGTCCGCCCCGGCGCAATCTGCTCGGCGTCGGTGATCAGGTGGATCAGGGCCGGACGTCCGCCCGCCGCAGCCTCGCGCCCCGCCGCAAGCGCCGCCGGGAAGTCCTCGGTCTTCTCGCAGCGCACGGCGAAGGCGTCGAAGGCCTCGGCGTATTTGACGAAGTCGGGGTTCTTCAGCTCGGTGGCGATGACGCGGGCGGGGTATTCCCGCTCCTGGTGCATGCGGATGGTGCCGAAGGTCCCGTTGTCCACCACCACCACGATGACGCCGAGCCCATACTGGGCGGCGGTGGCCATTTCATTGGCGCTCATCATGAAGTCGCCGTCGCCGGCGATGCAGACCACTTCGCGCGACGGATCGACGACCTTGGCCCCCAATGCCGCCGGATAGCCATAGCCCATGGCGCCCGAGGTCGGGGCCAGTTGCGTCCGCCGGGCCTGATGGCGATGGAAACGGTGCAGCCAGGCGGCGAAGTTCCCGGCGCCATTGGTCAGGATGGCGTCCTCGGGCAGAGCCTGCGCCAGATGGGCGATGACCTCGCTCATGTTCACGGCGCTGTTGACCGTGATGGGCGAGGAGAAGGCGAGGAAGTCGGCCTGGGCGGCCGCGCCCTGCTCGCTCCAGGTGCGGCCCGGATCGATGCTCGACAGGGCCAGGGCCGCCAACGAGTTATCGGACGCCGCCGACAGGCTCGGCGCCCAGACGCGGCCCAGCTCCTCGGCGCCCGGATGGATGTGGATCAGGGTCTCGGCCGTCCGGGCCCGGTCCAGCAGGGTATAGCCCTGGGTCGGATTCTCGCCCATGCGGGCGCCGATCACCAGCAGCAGATCAGCCGCCTTGACCCGCGCGACCAGCTTCGGGTTCGGGCCAAGGCCCAGATCGCCCGCATAGGCCGGATGGTCGTTGCGGATCAGGTCCTTGCGGCGGAAGGACAAGGCGACCGGCAGGCCCAGACGCTCGGCCCAGCCGGAAATGGCGTCGGTGGCGGCGTCGGTCCAGCCCGACCCGCCGAGGATCAGCATGGGGCGCTCGGCCTTGGCCAGACGCGCCTTCACCTGCTCGACGAAGGCCGGGTCCAGCGCGGCCTTGGCGGCGACGACGGGCCGCACAGGAGCCGGGCCGCCAGCGTCGTGCAGGATGTTCTCGGGCAGGGCCACGACCACCGGGCCCATGCGGCCCTGCAGGGCCGTGGCGAAGGCGCGCTCGACCACCTCGACGGTGCGCTCGGGGCTTTCGAGCTCCGTCGCCCACTTGGCCAGGCCGCCGAAGACCTCGCGGTAGTCGACCTCCTGGAAGGCGCCGCGCCCCCGGTCGGTCAGGGCGATCTGGCCGACGAACAGGATCATAGGCGTGGAGTCCTGATGCGCCGTATGCACGCCGATCGAGGCGTGGGTAGCGCCGGGTCCGCGCGTGACCATGCAGATGCCCGGCTTGCCGGTCAGCTTGCCATAGGCCTCGGCCATGTTGGCGGCGCCGGCTTCGTGGCGGCAGACGATGACCTCGATCCGGTCGCGCACGTCGGCCAGGGCGTCGAGCACGGCGAGATAGCTTTCACCCGGCACGCAGAAGACCTTGTCGACCCCGTTTATCACCAGGGTGTCGACCAGACGGCGGGCGGCGGTGTCAGGAGCTTGCGTCATGGTTTCGCCGTTAGCAGACTGAAGGATATCTTGACCATGCAACCTTATGGTCAAGCTTCACGTTGAAGCGCTCAAATCGACTTTTTTCGGGGAAATTTCCATGCGCAAGTTCATCGTCCTCGGCGTCATCGCCGCCGCCCTGGCCACCGCCGCCTGCAACACGGTCGCCGGCGTCGGCCGCGATCTGGAAGCCGCCGGCCAGGCCGTGACCTCCAGCTCCAACTCGGCCCGCAACTAGGCCCTTCTTGCAGAGCTGCCGTAAAAGCGTAGCGTCGTTCCCTCAAGCTGCCGACTTCAATCGGAGAATGACCATGGGACTTCTGGATAACGTGCTGGGCGGCCTGGGCGGAGACGCGGCAGGCGGTCTTTCGGACCTGCTCAAGGGTCAGGGCGGCGTCGGCGGACTGGCCGAGAAATTCGGTCAGAACGGCCTCGGCGACGTGGTCGGGTCCTGGATTGGCAAGGGCGGCAACGCCGGGATTTCGCCCGAACAGATCGCGGCGGTGCTCGGCTCCGGCCCCATCGCCGACTTCGCCGCTAGGCTGGGCATCTCGCCGGAACAGGCCAGCGAGACCCTGGCGGGCCTGCTGCCGGAAGCCGTCGACCGCCTGACGCCGAACGGCTCGGCCGAGGGCGCCGACGACATGCTGGGCGGCCTGCTGGACAACCTGCCGGGCGGCATCGGCGACGCCCTGGGCGGCCTGTTCAAACGCTAGAAACTAGGCTTCGGCCTCATAGGTGACGCCCGTCAGATAGAGACCGTCTGACGGCGCCACCGGGCCGCAGCGCGCGCGATCCTTGGCGGCCAACGCCATGCTCAGATCGGCCACGGCCCAGCGGCCGAGACCGACCTCGGCCAGACTGCCCGCCATCGAGCGCACCTGACGGTGCAGGAAGCTGCGCGCCTCGAACACCAGATGCACTTCTTCGCCGACGCGGGCGACGCGGGCCACGTCCAGCGTCTTGACCGGGCTGGCCGACTGGCACTGGGCGTCGCGGAAGGTGGTGAAGTCCTGCAGGCCGATCAGGCTCTGAGCCGCCGCGTGCATGGCCTCGGCGTCCAGCGGTTTCTTGACGTGCCAGACCCGACCCCGATCCAGCGCGGGACGGCCAGGACGGTTAAGGATGCGATACAGATACTTGCGCCCATTGGCGGTGAAGCGGGCGTGCCAGTCGTCGCTGACTGGGGCGCAGTCCAGCACCGCCACCGCCTCATGCATCAGGTGGGCGTTCAGCGCGTTCATCACCGTCCGCGCCGGCCAGTCCCGCTCCAGATCGACGTGGCAGGTCTGGCCCGTGGCGTGGACCCCGGTGTCGGTGCGCCCGGCGGCGGCGATGCGCGCGCTCTGGCCGCTGAAGGCCGTCACCGCCGTCTCGATCGCGCCCTGCACCGTCGGTTGGCCCGCCTGAGCTTGAAAGCCGTTGTAAGCGGAGCCGTCGTACTCGACCGTAAAGCGGTACCGGGGCACTACAGGCCGCGTCGGGTCGAGAAGGCGGAGCCTTCTGACCGCGGCCCACCAAGAATGCTGCCGACAGGCAGCGCGAAACCGCGCAGCATTTCCTCGGCGGATTGCGCCGCCTTGCCCGGACGCTGCACGCGGGTCAGACGCACCGCGCCGGTTCCGCAGGCCACCGTCAGGACGTCGTCCAGCACCTGGCCGGGCGAACCCTCGCCCTCGACCAAAGCCGACATCAGGGCCTTGATGCGCACCGGCTCGCCGTCGGCCTCGACCTCGAACCAGGTGCCGGGGAAGGGCGACAGGCCGCGAATATGGGCGTCCACCTCGGCGGCGGAGCGGGTCCAGTCGATGCGGGCCTCGGCGGGGGTGATCTTTTTCGCGTAGGTCGCCTCGCCGGCCTGTTCCGTCTCGGTGAAGCCGCCGCGTTCGATGGCGGCCAGAGCGCGGGGCCACAGGGCGGCGCCGAGGTGCGACATGCGCTCGGTCAGGCTGGCCGCCGTGTCGTCGGGATGGATGTCCATGACCTCGGACAGGATGATCGCGCCCTCGTCCAGACCCTCGCTCATCCGCATGATCTGGGCGCCGGTCTGGCGGTCGCCGGCCATGATGGCGCGCTGGATCGGAGCGGCCCCGCGCCAGCGTGGCAAGAGCGAGCCATGCAGGTTGAAGCAGCCGAGACGCGGCGCTTCCAGCACTTCCGGCTTGAGGATCTGGCCGTAGGCGACGACGCAGGCGGCGTCGAGATCGAGGCTGCGGAAGGTCTCGATAGCCTCCGGCGACTTCATGCTCTCAGGCGTGAAGACCGGCAGGCCCATGGCCTCGGCGAAGGCGTGAACCGGCGACGGCGTCAGCTTCTGGCCCCGCCCCTTGGGGCGCGGCGGCTGCGAATAGACGGCGACGATCTCGTGTCCCGAGGCGATCAGCTCGGCCAGCGAGGGCACGGCGAAGTCGGGGGTTCCCATGAAGGCTAGGCGCATGGCCACGCCTTTAGACCCTGGGGCGGATTACATCCAGCGCGTATAGACGCCGCCGCCCTCGTCCCATTCGCCGCCCGCGTCCAGGGCGTCGTCGAAGTTGAGTAGACGATCCAGCAGCAGGCCCGCCACCACGCCGATGGCGCCGACGGCGACGATGGTGGCCAGGCTGGCCGCGCCGACCTTCTGGTTGCGGGTCAGGCGGCGACGGCCGCGCGGGTCGATGATCGTGGTCTTGCGGGCCATCAGGCGGCGAGCCTCGCGTTCTTCTTGACCTTGGCGACGGCTCGCTCACGGCGAAGACGCGACAGGTGGTCGATGAACAGGACGCCGTTCAGGTGATCCAGTTCGTGCTGGAAGCAGACGGCGTAGAGACCCTCGATCTCTTCCTCGATGGGCTGGCCGGCGTAATCCATGTAGCGGACGCGGACGCGAGCCGGGCGTTCCACGGCGTCGAAATACTCCGGCACCGACAGGCAGCCCTCTTCATAGGCGAACATCTCGTCCGAGGCCCAGAGGATCTCCGGGTTGACGAAGTAGCGCGGGTTGCGACGCGCCTGCTGCAGGTCTTCGCTCTCCTCGGCCTCGGGGTCTTCCGACGCGCCCTCGACCGGCTTGTCGCCCAGGTCCATGACGACGACGCGCTTCAGCTCACCGATCTGGGCCGCAGCCAGGCCGATGCCCGGGGCGGCGTACATGGTCTCGAGCATGTCATCCATCAGGACGCGCAGCTCATCGGTCACGCCGCCCTCCACGGGCGGGGACACGGCCTTGAGGATCGCCAGGTCGGCGGCGTTATCGATGGTCAGGATGCGACGAATAGCCATGGCCCGCAGGTAGGATGCGAGCGGCCGAACGTCAAGAATTACCGAGTGCGGCGCTTGGTCTTGCCTGATCGTCAGACCGGCGGCAGGGGTCGCGGCTTGCGGTCGGAATCGATGGCCACATAGGTGAAGACCCCCTCGGTCACGCGCACGGCCTGGGCCTCGGCCTGGCCGCGCGAACGCTTCCACGCCTCGACATGGACGCGGATCGAGGTGCGGCCAGTATGGATGACCTTGGCGTAGGTCGAGACCTCGTCGCCGACCGAGACCGGCTGATGAAAGACCATGCCGTCCAGGGCCACGGTGGCGCAACGGCCGTTGGCCCGCTCGAAGGCCGGGGTCGCGCCGGCCAGGTCCATCTGGGCCAGCAGCCAGCCGCCGAAGATGTCGCCTTCGGGGTTGGTGTCGGCGGGCATGGCGATGACGCGGCCGACGGGCTGGCCTTCGGGAAGCTGGGCGGGGGTCTGTTCGGCGTCGGTCACGGAAAGGCCTTGGGAAGTCCGGGGGGAGAAGCGCCACTCCATGCGCCTCGGCGTCCACCGCATCAAGACTGCGCCCTATCCCCGTGGGCGAAGTCGGTCCAGCAGCCCCTGAAGCCCTTGCCGCTCCGCCACGGGCGAACGCCACAACTCGCCCGCCCGCGCCCGTTCGCGCGCGGCGTCGAACAGCCGCTTCATCGTGGCGGTGTCAAAGCTCAGCATCCCGCCCTGATCCGGGGCGTCAGGGATTGAGGCCACGCTGATCGGCAGACCTTGCCCTGCGCAGAAGGTGGTCGCCGTGCCGAGGGCCTGACGATAGGAGAACCGCAGCATGGCGTCGAAGCTTCGGCTCAGCACCGCCGCCACATTGGGCGCCGTGGTGCGCGGCGCGGGCTCCAGCACCGTATTGACCAGCACATGCACCCGCCCCCGGTGCAGCCGCCGCCCCAGCCGGTTCCAGCGCAACAGCGCCTCGGGCATCAGGAACAGCGGCGCGGCGACGCCGCCGTCCACGTGCATCTCCTCGAACCTTTCGCCATCGACCTCGCACGGAAAGCGACGCGGCGGGAACAGGCCGGGCAGGCTGGCCGAGGCTGCCAGAACCTCGCGGAACAGCGCCACCGCCTTGTCGCCGCCGTGCGAGGCGATGGCCCCCATGTCCCAGATGCAGGCGCGCTGGCTGTCCAGATCGGTCGTCGCCACCAGCAGCCGCCGTCCCCGCGCGTGCTCGGCCGCCACCGCGTCGATCATGGCCGCATCGACAAAGGGATGGATCAGGGCGTCCAGGGCCTCGCCCCGGAACAGCCCGCCGGTGAAGGTCGAGGCCAGGCGGCGCAGGCTCAGCAAATCCGCCGCGTGCCCGCCGACATAGGCGTCGGCCAGCCGTTCGTCCCAGGCCGAGCCCAGAAAGGCGAACGGCGCGATCAGGGCGCCGGTGCTGACCCCGGTGACGAGCGCAAACTCGGGCCGCGTTCCTGCCTCCGTCAGCCCGACCAGAGCGCCCGCGCCATAGGCCCCGCCCGCCGCTCCGCCGGAAATGGCCAGCATGTCGAACCGCCCCGACGACCAGCCCGAACGCGGCAGCGACAGCCGATCCGCCGCCGCTTCCAGCGAGGCCTCGGCCTGTTCGACGCTCAGCCGAATGTCGGAAAACCCCTCGATCCGTCCCATGCCCGGCGCGGGCGCAGGCAGGCGGCCCTTGGGCAGGCGTCGGACGGGCAGGATGGGTTCGCTCACCTCGTCTTCATCGGACGCCGCGCGATGGCCGTCAAACCATGATCAGGTTTGTAATGTTATTATGTATCACATATGCAAGTTCCCATGACGCCTGCCGCCCCCACATCCGTCGCCGCGACCTCGCTCCGCATCCAGTCCATCGACGCCCTGCGCGGCCTGGTGATCCTGCTGATGCTGATCGATCACGCGCGAGAGTTCTTCTTCATCCACGCCCAGGTCTCGGACCCGATGGATGTGACGGCGACCTCCCCGGCCCTCTTCTTCACCCGGCTGACGGCCCACCTGTGCGCGCCGATCTTCGTGGCCCTGACGGGATTGAGCGCCTGGCTCTACGCCTCGAAAAAGGGTGGCGCGCCGGCGGCCTCGGCCTTCCTGTTCAAGCGCGGCCTGTTCCTGATCGTGCTGGAGCTGACCTTGGTCAACTTCGCCTGGACCTTTTCCTTGGCGCCGACCACGGTCTTCCTCCAGGTCATCTGGGTCATCGGTCTGTCGATGATCGCCCTGGCCGCGCTGGTTCATCTGCCGCGCCGCCTGCTGATCGCGCTCGGTCTGGTCATCGTTCTGGGTCACAATCTGCTGGATCCGATCACCGTGGCCGAGGGCGCGCCAGGGCATGCAATCTGGGCCGTGCTGCATGACCGCGGCTACATAGATCTGCCATGGGGCGGACAGGCGCGAACCTCCTATCCCCTGCTGCCATGGATCGGCGTCATCGCCCTGGGCTACGGCATCGGGCCCTGGTTCGCTGCGGAAGGCGCAACGCGCCGCTGGCGCCTGATCGGCCTGGGTCTCGCCATGCTGTCGCTGTTCATCGTCCTGCGAGCCCTCAACCTCTATGGCGATCAGCCCTGGACGATGCAGCCTGACCTGCTGCACACCACGATGAGCGTGCTGAACCTGACCAAATACCCGCCCTCGGCCGACTTCCTGCTGGCGACGCTGGGCGTCGGCGCCCTGTTGCTGGCCGGGCTCGAGCGAGCGCCGGGGCGGTTGGTCGGCCTTCTCGCCGTGTTCGGCGGCGCGCCATTATTTTTCTACCTGATCCACCTCTACGGCCTGCACCTGCTCAATCTGGCGGCGCTGGCGCTGTTCGGCGCCAATCAGGGCGAGGTCTTCAGCGTGTCGGGCGTGGGCTGGATCTGGCTGCTGGCGCTCGCGGTCGCTGTCCCCAGCTGGTTCGCCTGCCGCTGGTTCGCCGGGGTTAAACGCCGCAGCTCTCAATGGTGGATGAAGTATCTGTAAGCCCACGCCCGAGGCGACGACGTCTTGGATGCGCGGATCACTGGAAGGGAAGACTATGGCGCACCCGACAGGATTCGAACCTGTGACCTCTGCCTTCGGAGGGCAGCACTCTATCCAGCTGAGCTACGGGTGCGTCTGCGGCTCAAGAGCCGGACGGCGGTGCTTACAGCATGGGCCGGGCGGCCTCAATCCCTGAATCTCGCCCGCGCGGCCTTCTTGGCGTGAAGGCCGCAAGCGCCTAGCGTCCCGGCGGGAGAGAGGGAGTTTCCATGCGCCATATGACGATCGCCGCCCTGATGGGCGCCAGTCTGCTGACCGCCTGCGCTAGCGCGCCGAAGCCGACCTCCGACAGTCTGGACGCCGTGGCGCGCGACTATGTCGCCCTGACGCTGGAGATCGGCGAGCGCGAGCCCGGCTATGTCGACGCCTATTACGGCCCGGCCGAGTGGGCCGAGGCGGCCAAGGCCCATCCGCGCGCCCTGCCCCAGCTGGCCGAGGGCGCGAGCGCCCTGACGCAGCGGCTGAACGCCCTGCCGACCGCCGGTCTGGACGCCGAGAGCCTGCAGCGTCGCGCCTATCTGGCCGCCCACGTTTCGGCGGCCTCGGCGCGCCTGCGGATGCTGGGCGGCGAAAAGATGAGCTTCGCCGACGAGGCCGAGGCCCAGTTCGGCGTGCGGCCCGAACTTCGGCCTCTGTCGAGCTATGACCCGGTGCTGGCGCGCATCGACGCCCTGGTTCCTGGCGAGGGACCGCTGGCGGATCGCGTCGCGGCGTTTCGCGCCGGCTACGTCATTCCCAAGGACCGCCTGGAGCCGGTGATGCGGGCCGCCATCAACGAGTGCAAGGCGCGCACCGAGCGGCGCATGACCCTGCCCGCCCATGAGACCTTCACCCTGGAGTTCGTCACCGACAAGCCGTGGTCGGGCTACAACTGGTACAAGGGGAACGCCTTCAGCCTGATCCAGGTCAACACGGACCTGCCCATCTATATCGACCGCGCCGTCGATCTGGGCTGCCACGAGGGCTACCCCGGCCACCACGTCTATAACGCCCTGCTGGAACAGACCTTTGTGAAGCAAAAGGGCTGGGTCGAGATGAGCGTCTATCCCCTGTTCAGCCCCATGTCCTTCATCGCCGAAGGCAGCGCCAACTATGGCATCGACCTGGCCTTCCCCGGCCATGAGCGCACCGATTTCGAAAAGCGCGTGCTGTATCCCCTGGCCGGGCTGGACCCGGCGACGGCGGAGGCGCAGACGCAGCTTCTGGCCCTGACGCGCGAGCTGGGCCGGGCGGAATACACGGTGGCCGACGCCTATCTGGCGGGGCGCATCGACCGTGAGACGGCGCTGGATCAACTCCAAAAATACAATCTCGTGGCGCGCGACCGGGCGACGCAGCGGCTGAACTTCATCGATACCTACCGCAGCTACATCATCAACTATGGCCTGGGTCGCGACATGGTGCAGACCTGGGTCGAGGGCCAGGGACCGGATCACTGGGCCACGACCGAGCGGCTGCTGGCCAGCCAGACCCTGCCGGTCGACCTGGACTAAGGCAACTCGCAGCCCCTGACCGCGTTTACAGCCAAGGTTCATCGCAAGAAGGGGGATATTCCCATGCGCACCCGCACGCCCGCCCGCACCCTGGCCATCGCCGCCGCATCCGTCCTCGCGCTCGGCGCCGCCGCCTGCACCCAGGCCGAGCAGAACAAGGCCGAGGTCAACGCCGAGGCCGCTGGCGACAAGGCCGCCGATGTCGCGGCCCAGACCGGCGAGGTCATCGAATCCGGCGCGATGAAGGCGGCCCAGGCCGTCGAAAGCGGCGCCGGCAAGGTCGCTGACAAGCTGGAAGACAATCAGGCCGAAGCCGCCGCCGAAGGTCGCGCCGGCGCCGTCAACCCGGCCACTGACACGCGCGTTCCCGACACCAACTGATCGAACCGAGGCCCTTCTCTCGCACGAGAGAGGGGCCCCGCCGTCAGGTCAGCCTGTCGGCCTTGCGCAGGCTGGGGAAGACCTTGGCCCAGATGCCGGTCGCGGCCAGGGCGCCGAAGCCGCCGAACACCGCCGCCCCCACGGGGCCGAGCAGCCGCACCATGACCCCGGAATAGGCCTCGCCCAGTTCATTGGACGCCCCGATGAACAGCATGGACACCGACGACACCCGTCCGCGCATGTGATCGGGCGTGGCCAGCTGGATCAGGGTCTGGCGGATATTGACGCTGATCATGTCTGCTCCGCCGCCGATGAAGAGGGCCAGCGCGCTGAGCCAGACCCAGTGCGACAGGCCGAATGTCAGCGTCGACAGGCCGAACACCGCCACGGCGGCGAACATCCAGCGCCCGCCGTGCTTCACGATGGGAAAGCGACTGAGATAAAGCGCCACCAGCAATGCCCCCACCCCGAAAGAGGCCCGCAGCAGGCCGAACCCCTGCGGCCCGACATGCAGGATGTCGCGCGCAAAGATGGGCGTCAGGAGGGCCACCCCCGCCAGCAGCACCACCACCAGATCCAGCGAGATGGCGCCGAGCACGATCTTGGTCTTCCAGACGTATGACAGACCCTCCTTGACCAGTGCCATCGGCCCTACGCCCGTCTCGACGAACTGCGGCTTGCCCTTGGTGCGGATCAGCAGGAAGCAGGCGATGGCCACGAAGAACAGCGCCATGGCCGAGGCGTAGGCCCAGGGCACGGCGAAGCCGACGATGACCCCGCCGAGCGCCGGGCCGGCGATGGCCCCGGTCTGGAAGGCGATGGACTGGGCCGCGATGGCCGGCGGCAAGGCCTTGCGCCCCACCACCATGGGCAGGAAGGCCTGGCTGGCCGGGGCGAGGAAGGCGCGCGCCGCGCCGAAGACGGCGGCCACCGCCAGCAGCCCCCATAGCGGCGGCGAACCGTGCAGCGCCATGGCGAGGAAGGCGAGCGCGCACAGGCTCTCGACCACGATGGACAGGGTCACGGTGTGCTTGCGGTCGCGCCGGTCGGCCATGGCCCCGGCGGGCAGGGTGAAGGCGAGCAGCGGCAGGAACTGACACAGACCCACCAGCCCCAGATAGAGGCTGGCCTCGGCGATCGGATGATCGCGGCGGGCGATCTCATAGACCTGCCACAACAGGGCCGAGGACTGGATCTGGATCCCCAGGACGGCGGCGACACGGCCAACCCACAGCAGGCGGAAATCGCGAATAGCCCAAGGACTGGAATGGGGGCTAGACGGCCCGCCGTCATGCGAATCCGGCGGCAAGGGCGGCTGGGGCGGAACGGTCGGGGCGGTGTCGATACTGTCTGTGGTCACGTTCTTCTGGGCGTCTTCGGATAGGGGGTTCCGTCGCGGTGGAAGTAGCGGTCGGCCCCGGTGGGCAGGATCATGTCGATGTCGGGATAGTCGCAGGCGTCTTCCGTCGGGTGGCGCGATCCGACCTCCAGCAGCACCGCTTCATGGTCGCTGCGGTTTTCAATCTTGTGGCCGTTGGCGACACCCGCCTTGAAGCCGGCGCAGTCCCCGGCGACCAGCACGGTCTCGCCGTCCTCCTCGACCAGCACTACCTCGCCCTCGACCACCCAGACGAACTCGTCTTCCGCCGAATGCCAGTGGCGCTGGCTGGTCCAGCCCCCGGCGGGCAGGCGCAGCAGATTGACCCCGAACTGGTTCAGGCCGACCGCATCGCCCAGCCGCCAGCGCCGCCGCGGCTTGCAGGGGGCGGCGAACTCGTCCGGGTAGCCCGTCCCATGTCCGGTGGGCGCTTTGTCGATGTCGATCTTCGGCACGGTTTCGGGCCTTCTCGCGGATGCGGGATATGCCTAAAGCATAGAGCCCATGAGCGCCGCATCACATTCCGTCATCGATCCTGTCGAACTGACCCGCGACCTGATCCGCATTCCCTCCGTCACCCCCGCCGACGAAGGGGCCATGGACGTGCTGGAACGCACCCTGACCGGGCTGGGCTTCACCTGCCGCCGCATGGTGTTCGAGGGGCCGACCGGCGTCGGTCACGACGCCCGCATCGAGAACCTCTACGCACGGCGCGGCACGGCCTCGCCCAACCTCTGCTTCGCCGGCCACACCGACGTGGTGCCGACCGGCGACGTAGCCGCCTGGACGGCCGCCCCGTTCGAGGGCGAGACGCGCGACGGCATCCTGTACGGACGCGGCGCCGTGGACATGAAGGGCGGCATCGCCGCCTGGGTCGCCGCCGTGTCGCGGGTCCTGTCGGAAGGCGAAGTCCCCGGCTCCCTCTCCTTCCTGATCACCGGCGACGAGGAAGGTCCGGCCCTGCACGGCACCAAGCGGGTGGTCGAGGCCCTGGCGGCCGAGGGCGAGGTCATCGACGCCTGCGTGGTCGGCGAACCCTCCTCGGCCCACCACCTGGGCGATATGATCAAGGTCGGCCGGCGCGGCTCGCTCAACACCTGGATCACCGTCCACGGCAAACAGGGGCACGTCGCCTATCCCGACCGCGCGGCCAATCCGGCGCCCGTCGTGGCGAAATTGCTGGCCCGCCTCGACGCCCACGTGCTGGATGAAGGCTTCCCGGAGTTCCCGCCCTCGAACCTCGAAATCACCACCATCGACGTGGGCAATCCGGCGACCAACATCATCCCGGCGGAGGCCAGGGCGCGGCTCAACATCCGCTTCAACCCGACCCACACCGGCGACGACCTGATCGACTGGCTGAATCGCGAGGCGGGCCTCGTGCAGGCTGAGACCGGCCTGCGCATCGAGCTGACCCACATGTGCTCGGGCGAGGCCTTCCTGACCGAGCCGGGCGTCTTCGTCACGGCGGTGCAGGACGCGGTGGAGGCGACCCTGGGCCGCCGCCCCGAGGCCTCGACCACCGGCGGCACCTCGGACGCCCGCTTCATCCGCGCCCTGTGTCCGGTGCTGGAGCTAGGCCTGGTCGGCCAGACCATGCACCAGGTGGACGAGCGCGTGCCCGAGGCCGAGCTGCGCGCCCTGACCGACGCCTATCAGGCGGTCATCGGCACGGTGTTCGAACGCCTCTGATCGGGGCGTCCGAACACCGCCGAGGCCCTAGTTGCCGCGATAGGTGCTGTAGCCGTAGGGGCTGACCACCACCGGCACGTGATAGTGGACGCTGGGATCGACCACCTGGAAGACCACGTCGATCTCCGGGAAGAAGGGCGGCGTCGTCGGCTCGCCATAACGCGACATGTCGAACACCAGGCGATAGGTCGCCGCCTCGGTCTTGATCGCGTCGCCGAACGAGCGGACGCGGCCGTTCTCGTCCGTGCGGCGGGTCGCCAGGTCGCGCCAGCCGCCCTCGGCCGACTTGATCTGCAAGGTCACCGGCACGTCCCGACCGCCGACGCCGCGCGCCAGGTCCAGCACGTGGGTGGAGATCGTCTCGGCCGCCGCCGGGAAGGCGCAGGCTGAAACCGCGGCGGCAAGGATGGCGAGGGTGCGAAGCTTCATCGAACGATCTCCGAAAACTATAGGGCGATAGCGCCGCCTTATTCGCGCGAAACACGGCGGCGGATCGGCGACGGCCCACATTTCACCAGTCTGCGAAGATCAGGCCTCGCCCGCCGCCTCCAGCCGGGCGATGCGACGGTCCATGTCGGCGACCTGGTCCTTCAGCCGCTGGGCTTCCGAGGCCATGTCGACCGGCGTGCCGTCCTCATAGCTCAGTTGCGCCCCCTTCTCGATCAGGTCGAGACGGTAGAGGGCGGTGACACGGGTCGCCTTGAACCGCTCCAGCTCGCTTTCCTTGTCGAGAGCCATCAGAGCGCCGCCACGACGATGATCTCGACCAGGTAGTCAGGCGTGGCCAGCCGGGCTTCGCTGGTGGCGCGAGCGGGCGGATTGGCCGGATCGACCCAGGCGTCCCAGACGGCGTTCATGGCCTCGAAGTCGGCGATGTCGGCCAGCCAGATGGTGGCCATCAGGATCCTGGACTTGTCGGTGCCGGCCTGGGCCAGCAGGGCGTCGACCTCGGCCAGCGTCGTCTTCGTCTGGGCCGTGACGTCGTCGCCCGGTTCGCCGACCTGACCGGCCAGATAGACGGTGTTGCCGTGGATGACGGCCTCGCTCATGCGGGCGCTGGGCTGGATGCGGGTGATCATGGGGAGGCCTCCTGAAGTCGAGCCTCTTCGCTTACCCCAGCCACATCTCCATCGCCAGCAGGGCGGCGAGGAAGACCGCCGCGAAGGCGATGCAGAAGAAGACCGCGTCGCGCAGGCGGCGGGGCGCAGGACGCAGCGGCGCTGCGGACGGCAGGTTCAGCGGCAGGCGAGACATCGGCGGACCCTCGTCAGGAGCCGCGAGGATGCGCCTTGATGCTTACCCCTTGATAAACAGAAACAATCAGTTTTCGGGACGCTCCAGGAAACGCAAGGCGCTGAAGACGTGGGCCTTGACGCCCAGAGGCAGGATCTTTTCGTTGACGTCGAACTGCGGCGAGTGATTGGGCGCGGCCATGGCCGGATCAACGCCGTCGGGACTGCCGCCCAGGTGATAGAAGACGCCCGGAACCACGCGCTGGAAATAGCTGAAGTCCTCGGCCACCGTGGTCGGGGGCGTGGCCGGGTTGACCTTGCCCTGCCCCGCCGCCTCTTCCAGCACGGGCGCCAGCCAGGCCGACAGGGTCTCGTCGTTGAAGACCAGGGCGGCGTTCTGCTTGACCGCGAAGTCGGCCGTCGCGCCATAGGCCTCGGCCACGTTGTCGATGGCGGCTTCGGCGCGAGCGACCAGGGCGTCGCGCTGGGCCACGTCGAAGGTGCGCAAGGTGCCGCTCAGCGTCGCGCTGTCGGGAATGATGTTGTAGCGCACGCCCGCATCCAGCGTGGCGATGGTGAAGACGGTCGGCGTCGTGGTCGGATCGATGGTGCGCGCCGTCAGGGTGTTGACCGTCTGCACCACATTGGCGGCGGCGGCGATGACATCCACGCCCTTCCACGGCCATGCCCCGTGCGTCTGCTTGCCGTGCAGGACGATGTCCACCCGGTCCGAGGCGGCCATGAAGCCCTGCGGGCGATAGAAGATGGTCCCGGGCACGCCCGGCACGACATGCAGACCAAAGATGGCCTCGGGCGCGGGGTCCTTCAGCGCGCCCTCCTCGATCATCAGGGCGGCCCCGCCCAGACGCTCGCCCGGAGGCGCGCCCTCCTCCGCCGGCTGGAAGATGAAGACGATGGTTCCGCTGATCTGGTCCTTCATGCCGGCCAGCACCTCGGCGGCGCCCATCAGCATGGCCACATGGGCGTCGTGGCCGCAGGCGTGGGCGACCGGCACCGTCTCGCCCATATAGGTCCCCGTCGCGGTCGAGGCGAAGGCCAGCCCCGTCGCCTCCTTGACCGGCAGGGCGTCCATGTCGGCGCGCAGGGCGACCGTGCGGCCGGGCCGCGCCCCGCGCAGAACGCCGACCACGCCCGTCTTGCCGACGCCGGTGCGGACCTCAAGACCAAGGGCCCGGAGGTGATCGGCGACCACGCCCGCCGTGCGGGTTTCGGCGAAGCCTAGTTCGGGATGCTGATGCAGGTCGCGACGCCAGGCCACCACTTCGGGCATGATCTGGTTCACGGCGGCGTTGACGCTAGCGGCCGGAACCTGGGCCAGGGCGTGGCCCGCCCCCGACAGGGTCGTGGCGGCTATAGCGGCGGCGATCAGGCAGCGGCGAATGATCATGACGAACTCCCCTTTGTGAAGTTCATGTTGCGCGAGCGAACACCGCTTGTGCAAGCCGTCGCGAACGCCGATCTTCGGACCGCATGAGCAAGGCGCCCAAACCCTTCAAGGTTTCAAAGACCCGCTGGAACGAGGTCGTTCTGGTGTGCCGCAAATGCTCCAAGAAGCTGAATGGCGGTTTCGGCCCCGAAGGCGACAAGACGTTGAAAAAGGCCCTGCGCCGCTACCTCCACGCCGGAAAGAGCCGCAAGGACGCCCTGGCCGTCGTCGGCGCCGACTGTTTCGACATCTGTCCCAAGAACGCCGTGGTGGCGGTCAACACTCGACGCCCCGAGGAACTGCTGATCGTGCCCGCCGGCGCCGACCTGTTCGAGGTCAAGGCGCGGCTGGGTCTGGACGATGGACGACGCCTCAAGCCCGCCCTTCCGCCTTCTGATCCGATCGACACGACTTCCTAAAGTCGAAAAGCCGTGTCAGAGGCAAATCATGGACACGACCCGTATCGAGAAGCGTATCGGCGTGCACGCGCCGTCGGACCGCATCTGGGAGATCCTGTCGGATCTCGAGAACTGGCACAGGTGGAACCCCTACGAGACCGGGGTGACCGGAGCCCTGGCCTTCGGCGCGAGCATCAGCCTGACTGAGGCCCTGCCCGGAATGGGCGAGCGTCAGGTGCAGGCGCGTCTGGGCGACTGGCAACCCTATTCGCAACTGGTGTGGGCCGAGAAACGCGGCTGGCTGTTCAACGCCATCCGCTACTACGAGATAGAGGAGCTGGAGCGCGGCAACTGCATCGTCTCCAACGGGGTGATCTTCTCAGGCCTGCGCGGCGAACTGTTCCACGACAGGCATCGCAAGACGATCCGCAGCGCCTATGAGGACATCAGCGAGGCCTTGCGGCGCGCCGCCGAGGGCTGAGCGTCACTTCATCATGTCCTGGATATTGATGATCGCCGGACCCAGGATGACCACGAACAGCACCGGCAGGAAGAAGACGATCATCGGCACGGTCAGTTGGGCCGGCAGGGCGGCGGCCTTCTTTTCGGCGGCGGCCAGACGCAGGTCGCGGTTTTCCTTGGCCATCACCCTGAGCGCATTGCCCAGCGGCGTGCCGTAGGTCTCGGCCTGGGTCATGGCGGTGGCCACGGCGCGGATGCCCGGATGGTTGGTCCGCCTGGCCATGCCCTCATAGGCCATCCGGCGCTCGGGCAGGTAGCTCAGCTCGGCGGAAAGCAGGCTCAGTTCCTCGGCCAGTTCGATCGACTGACTGCCCACTTCCTGGCTGACCTTCTGGATGGCCGCCTCGATCGACATGCCCGATTCGACGCAGATCAGCAGAAGGTCGAGCGAGTCCGGGAAGGCCGCCACGATCGACTGCTTCCGCTTGGCGATGCGGTTCTGGAGGTAGAGGTTCGGCGCATAGAACCCGGCCGCCGCCGCGAACACCAGGGCGCAAAGCTTGAGCGTCAGGTTGAAGCCGAAGTCGTTGACGACAAACAGGTAGAAGGCCGCCACCACCATGAAGATGAACGGCGTGGCGAAGCGGAAAAAGTAGAAGGTGGTCAGCGGACGAGGCCCGCGGAACCCGGCCTGGGCCATGTTTTCTGCGACCTTGGGGTCTTCCAGCAATTGGGTCAGGTTCAGGCGCTCGACGACGTGCTTCTTGAAGCCCCCGTCGGAGTGACGCAGCGTGGCCGGATTGGCGTTCCCGCCCTTCATCGCCTGACGCGAGCGGCGCTTAAGTTCGTCGCGGCGCTCGGCCACGGCCTTCATTCGCTTGTCGAGCCGCTCGCCGCCCATGAAGGAGCCGAGCAGGGTCAGGACGCTGGCGAAGACAGCAACGCCCACGCCTATGCTCAGCAGGTTCTGGGGATCGGTGATGAATTGCATGAAGCCGTTCACGACATTCTTCCCATCAGAACTTGAACGAAATCATGCGCTTCATCATGAAGACGCCACAGCTCATCCAGAGCGCCGCCCCCAGCAGCATGACCTGCCCGCGCATGTCGGTGAACAGCAGCATCATGTAGGCCGGGCTCGCGACCATCACCAGCATCATGACCACCGGCGGCAAGGAGCCGATGATGCCTGCCGAGGCGATGGCTTCCGACGACATGGCCTTGATCTTCTCGCCCATCATGCGCCGGGCCCGCAGAACGGTGGTGAGGTTGCCGAGCGCTTCGGCCAGGTTGCCTCCGCTCTTCTGCTGAATGGCGATGACGATGGCGAAGAACTTGAGTTCGGGGACGGGCATGCGCTCGAACATCTTGTCGAGGGCTTCGGACAGGGTCAGGCCGACGCCCAGTCCTTCCACCAGTTGCTGGAACTCCCCCGCGAGCGGCTGGGGACTTTCACGCGCGATGATCTTGAAACAGTCGTGGACCGGAAGGCCCGTCTTGATGCCGCGCACCAGGATGTCGACGGAATCGGGAAAGGCGAGCGAGAACTTCTTCATCCGCTTCTTGCCCTTCATGTTGACGACCCAGCGCGGCGCGCCCAGCCCCATGACCAGCCCGATCCCAAGCGACAACAGCGGATTGAGGCCCAGAAGAAACGCCATCACGGCGCCGACGACGCCGAGAACGACGCTGATGATGATGAAGGTGCGCAGACTGATCGACAGGTCGGCCTGCTTGAGCTTGGCGCTCATGGTCATGCGCGCCTTGCGATCGCGCCGATCCACCTCCTGCAGCTGCAGCATGATCTGCTTGCGGCGCGCCTCGGGCGTATTGACCACCGCCGCGCGCTTGGTCGCCGTTTCTGCACGACCGGCGCTGATGGACTTGGCGCGCTTCACCGCCTGGCTGGAGCCGTCGTCGCCGCTGACCAGCACCCATCCAAGGCCGCCGATGGTGATGAAGGCCAGAAACGCCGCGAGAATGGGGAGCATCGCCGTCTCTACTCCGCCGCGTCCAGGGCTTCGGCCAATTCACGCTCCAGGCCGTAATAGCGGGCGCGATCCCAGAAACGCGGCCGCGCGATGCCGGTCGAGCGGTGTCGGCCAGTGATCTTGCCGTGGGCGTCTTCGCCCGTGATTTCGTAGACAAACAGGTCCTGGGTCACGATCACGTCGCCCTCCAGCCCCACCACCTCGGTGATGTGGGTGATGCGGCGCGAGCCATCGCGCAGGCGAGCCGCCTGGACGATGACGTCGACTGAACCCACGATCATCTCGCGGATCGTCCGTGACGGCAGCCCGTAGCCGCCCATGGTGATCATGGACTCCATCCGGCTGATGGCCTCGCGCGGGGAGTTGGCGTGCAGCGTGCCCATCGAGCCGTCGTGGCCGGTGTTCATCGCCTGCAGCAGGTCGAAAGCCTCTGGTCCCCGGACCTCGCCGACGATGATGCGCTCGGGACGCATCCGCAGGCAGTTCTTGACCAGATCGCGCATGGTGATCTGGCCCTGACCTTCCAGGTTGGGCGGACGGGTTTCCAGGCGCACGACGTGCGGCTGCTGCAGTTGCAGTTCGGCGGCGTCCTCGCAGGTGATCACGCGCTCGGTCGGGTCGATGAAGGCCGTCAGGGTGTTGAGCAGGGTCGTCTTGCCCGAGCCAGTTCCGCCGGAGATGACCAGATTGCATCGCGAGGCGCCGATGACCCCCAGGACGCGCGCGCCCTCGGGACTGATGGAGGCGTACTCCACCAGGTTCTTCATCGTCAGCTTGTCTTTCTTGAACTTACGAATCGTCAGCGTCGGGCCGTCGATGGCCAGCGGCGGGGCGATGACGTTGACGCGGCTGCCGTCGGGCAGGCGGGCGTCGCAGATGGGGCTGGATTCATCAACGCGGCGGCCGACCTGGCTGACGATCCGCTGGCAGATGTTCATCAGCTGGGTGTTGTCGCGGAAGCGAACGTTGGTCAGCTGCACCTTGCCGTTGACTTCGATGAAGACCCGGCCGGCGCCGTTGACCATGATGTCGGCGATGTCGTCGCGGGCCAGCAGCGGCTCCAGCGGACCATAGCCGAGGACGTCGTTGACGATGTCCTGAACCAGATGCTCCTGCTCGGCCACCGACATGGAGACGTTCTTGATCGCCACCAGCTCGGCGACGATGTCGCGGATTTCCTCGGACGCCGCCTTCTGGTCCAGCTGGGCCAGCTGAGACAGGTCGATCGTGTTCATCAACGCGTTGAAGATCGTCGTCTTCGTGGCGTGATAGTAGTCGGACTGTTCGCGAACGATCTCCGCGACCGCCTGGGCCTTCTTCAGTTGTTCGAGGCCCGGGGTGGCGCGCGGTCCCTTGACGGGGCCGCCGGGCGCGGGCGCCGGGCCTTCAGGACGCGGCCTGGCGGCCAGGGCGTCCAGCCGGTCAGCAGCGTCCGACACCGGCCGCGCCGGCGCCTCCAGTTCTTCGGGAGAAAAGGCGTCGATAGGTTCAGGCGCGCGTGCGACGGCGACGTCCGGCTGAGGGGCCGAGGCCGGCGTCGGCCGCGGAGAGACCGCGAGACCGACCTGCGCCGTGCGTTTGCCGAACATGACTTCAGCGCTTCTTGCTGAACAGGGAGGCGAGGAGCGAACCGCTCTTGCGGGCGGGCGCCCCGGCCGGCGACGTCTTGCCCTTGACCGAAGCCGCCGGCAGCTCGCGGCGTGACACGATCTGGGCCAGGGTTTCAAAGGCCTCCGCAGCCTTGGTCTTGGCCCCGGAATCCACGATCATCTGGCCGTTATTGGCCGCGGCTCCGAAGACCTTGGCGTCGAACGGAATGATCAGGCTGGGATGGACGCCGAGCGCCGCGCCGAAGTCCTTCGCCGGGATTTCCGGACGGCCGGGCACCCCGACCTGGTTCAACACCAGACGCGGCGGCGCGTCGTTGGGACGTCCCTGCTTGATCAGATCGATCATGTTCTTGGCGTTGCGCAGGCTGGCCAGATCCGGCGTCGCCACAATCACCACCTCGTCGGCGGAAATCAGCGTCTTGCGCATCCACCCCGACCAGAGGTGGGGCAGATCAAGAACGACAAAGGGGGCGGTCGATCGGATGCGGCTGGTCACCTCCTCGAAGGCGTCGGGCTGGATGTCCCAGTCGCCGTCCAGGGTGGCGGGCGCGGCGAACAGGCTCAGCTTGTCGGTGCAGCGGACCATCATCCGGTCCAGCAGGGTCGCGTCCAGTCGGTCCGGCTGGCTCAGGGCGTCGGCGACGCCGCCCAGCGGATCCTGATTGAAATCCAGACCGGCTGTGCCGAAGGGCAGATCATAATCGACGATGACGGTGTTGACCCCGATCCGCTCGCTCATCGCATAGGCGGTATTGTGGGCCACGGCCGAGGCCCCGGCCCCGCCCCGCGCGCCGACGAAGGCGATGGAACGACCGACGAAGGGCTGGGCCGGATCGGCGAACAGGCCGCCGATGGCCGAGATCAGTTGCAGCGGCTGCACCGGCGCAACCAGGTACTCGCTCACGCCGCGTCGCATCAGTTCGCGGAACAGGAGAATGTCGTTGGTGGCGCCGATGATCACCACCTTGGTGCCCGCGTCGCAAACTTCAGCCAGTTGGTCGATTTCCCAGAGCAGGGTCTGGGCGTCCTTCATGCTTTCGACGACGATCAGCGGCGGCGTCGGCTCGGACTGATAGGCCTCGATAGCCGCCGCGACGCCTCCGACGCGAATCTGGGTCGTGGCCCGCGACATGCGCCGGTCCTGACCGGCGCGTTCAGCCGACGCAAGGGTGTCCTGCCGTTCGGCGAAGACGTGAACCGCGATGCGCGGGATCGAAACCTCCACCGCCCCGGGACCGACCGGCAATCCCGCCGGCTCATAGGCGGCCAGGGCAGCCGCGACAGGCGCCTCGATCGGGGCCGCAACGAGGTTGGCGGGCGGCGTATGGACCTCATCCGAGGGAGGGGTCGGGATGATCTCGTCGGGCATCATGACGGCGGCCACGGCGGTCTCGGCTTGCGCGACCAGCCGGCCAACCGGGTTGTAGGACTCGTCCCTCGGCACGACGCTGGCCGTCGCGGACTCCCCGGGCCGGGCGGAAAAGGGCAGGGGTTCAAGCCGGGGGACCGCCACGGCGTCGATGAATTCGTCGTCCATCTCGAACGCATCAAGGGCGTCGAAATCCTGTGCGGCGAAGGGCTTGCTCATGTCCATCAGTCCACGGCGCTGGAAGTTCGGGCGTCGCTGATCAGGCCTTCCCGGGCCGCGGCGGTCTGCTCGCCCTTGGCGTATTTATCGAACACCACCGCGCGGCGCTGGGCGTCGGCCGGCGTCATGGCGCGCGGCGAGACGATGTCGCGAGGGTTGGCGATCTGGGCTGCGAGGTTGGCGTTGACGGCGCAACCGAAATTCGAGGCCGACTGGTTGTCCCCGGTGCGGGTCAGGCTGCCCCACTCGGTCCCGCATTGCGGCACGGCGGCGCGCAGGGTCTCGAAACCCGCCAGGATGGGCGCGCGCGGATCAGGCGCGGCGTAGCTGACCACGCGGATCAGATGCTCGGGCGCTCCGGCCGCCACGAGTCCGGCCTTGACGTTCCATGCCGCCTGATTGACCACCGGATCGCCGCCCGCCGGGGCCTCGACCACCAGAGCCGAAGCCCCTTCGATAGCGAAGCGGCTGACCAGATCGTTCAGAGCCGCCTGCTGATTGGCCGACAGGCCGGTCTCGTGGACGGCCAGGGCGATACGATCAAGGCCGGGCTCGACCTGCAGGCTGTAGCGCGAGGTGGGTGTCAGCGGCGGCTCGCCGCCGAGGCTGGCCGGACCGCCCATGCAGCCGCTGAGCAGCAGTCCGCCGAGCGCCAGCGCAGACGACACAGCAGGGAGAGACTTGGAGGAACGGATCATGGCGGTCACTCGATCACGTAGCCCACCGGCCCCTGCCAACCGGCGCCCGCCTGGGCGGTCGGAGCCGGCGAGCCATAGGCCTGGTTCAGTTGGCCGAAGAAGATGGTCTGGGCGTCCTCGGCGATGCGCAAACCGTCAGCCGGCGTCTGCATCCGCCCCGGAGAGGTCGGGCCGACGATATAGGCCTCGACGATCACCACGAGTTCGGTTTCACCCATCAGATAGTCACGCGACCGGAACAGCTGCCCCAGCACCGGCAGATTGGTCATGCCGGGCAGGGAATCGATGTTCTGACGGGTCGATTCCTGCAACAGACCGGCGATCATCATCGACCCGCCCGACGGCAGCTCGATCGTGTTTTCGCTGCGCCGGACCGACAGGCCCGGCAGGCCGATGGACGACGGCGTGCCCGCGCCGATGGTCAGCCCGCCCTGGGAGGTCAGCTCCGACACCTCGACCTTGACCTGCAGCGAGATACGCCCGCCGGTCAGGACGATCGGCCGGAACGACAGGCCCACGCCATAGGGCTTGTACTCGACCGAGATCTGGCCTTCGCGATCACGTCCCGTGGGAACCGGGAACTCGCCGCCCGCCAGGAAACTGGCCGCCTCGCCGTTGACCGACGTCAGGTTCGGCTCGGCCAGGGTGCGGATCAGGCCGACGCGCTCGAAAGCCTTGATGGTGGCGTTGCCCTTGTTCAGTCCATCCGACCCCGGACCGGTGCCCGGTTGGGCGGTGTCCCAGTTGGGCGCGTCCTCGGGACCATCGACCGTAAACGGGCAGAGCGCGCCCTCAGCCCAGCCGGGCCCGATACAGGGGCGCTGCATCTGGTAGTTCTTGGTCGTGTCGCGCGACACGCCCCCGGTGATCCCCCCCAGCAGCGAGCCGTTGACGCCCCATGTGGCGGCGTTGCCCAGCAGCCACTGGGTGTCCCCGATTTGGCCCAGCACGGCCTGGGTGTCGAAACCCAGCTGCTTGATGGCGCTACGCTGCACCTCGACCACGCGCACTTTCAGCGTCACCTGGTCGGAGCCGACCACGCCGATCATGTTGACCACCTTTTCAGGCGCGGACACGAAGGCGCGGGCCACCTGGGCGGCGCGCTGGGCCTCCGCAGGACTGGCGGCCGTGCCGGTCAGGATGATGCTGTCGTTGACGGCTTCGGCGCGCACGTTCGATCCCGGCGCGACGCGGCTCAACGTGTCCTGGAGGGCGCTGGTCCCCGCGTCCACGCGCACCCGGAGGGACAGGATGGTCCGACCTGCGGCGTCAAGGAAGACGGCGTCGGTCTCGCCCGGCGTCATGCCGATGACCGTGATACGGCGCGGGGAGTGCAGCATGGCCTCGGCCACCTGGGGGTTCGACACGATCACGTCGCGCGCGTCGGCGGGCAGGTCGACGGCGAACGAGGTGCCGCGCGGCAGATTGACCAACTGAGGCGCTGCGCCCGTGGCGACGGCGGCGCGGGTCTGGGCCAGAGGCGCAGAGGCCGCTCCGCCCAGGGCGATCAGGGCGGCGCAGGCCGCCACGATCAGACGATTCATACGCGGCTTCCTCATGGAACAGCGACCGTTTCAGCCTGGCCTTCGCGATAGACGCGCACGACGCTGCCGGCAGCTGCGGCGTCGCCGCGACGCGCGGCCCCCGGAACCTGGCCCGACGGCCCGGCGGTGTCGGCATAGGACCGCAGCACCAGCGACAGTTCGCCTTCGGACTTGGCCAGGGCCAGAACCTCGGCGTCGCGGCCGCTGACCTCCAGGGTTGCGGTGGCGCCGACCACGGCCTGCTCGTTCTCGGCGGCGCGGGTGTTCTGATCAATGGCCAGAACCTTGACGTTCTGCATCACGGTGGCGGCGACGAATTTCGAGGTCTCCCCTCCGGCCGCTCCCGAGGGCAGCTTGACCTCGCGGGTCAGCAGGACATCGGCCCGGTCGCCCGGCAGGATGAAGCCGCCGGCGGCGGTCTCGACCGTGACGCGGATGGCCATGGCGCGCATGCCCGGCTCCAGATAGGCGGCCATGTAGCCGCTGTCCCCCGCCCGCACGATCTTGCGCGCAACGATCGGCTCTCCGGCCAGAATGGGTTCGCGGACGACCGCGCCGATGAAGTCAGCCTTGGCGCCGCCGGTCGCGAGTTCGGTCGCGGCGCGGGTCACGCGCGCTGCGGCCCCTTCGACCTTGGCGGTGTCGGAAGCCTTGGCGCCCGCCTCTTCCTCAGCCGCGAGCGCGGCGGGAACCGGCACGCTGCCGTCGGTGATGAAGACCGGATTGACCTCAGCGACAGGCCAGTCTTTCCACGCCAGGTCGGAATCGGTCAGACGGCTGCCGGGCTCCAGATCCTTGGCGGCGACCAGAACCTTGGCCATCGGTCGGGTTTCGACAGCGGCGACGGCCACAGCCGTCGGCTCACCCGACGACCCCATGGCGCGAACCACCAGGGCCAGGCCAATGGCCGACACGGCGGCGATACAGATGACAGCGATCTTGGCGGGCTTCATCGACGGTCTCCGGCAGGCGCGGCGACTCGGATTTTGGTTCTTCGCCCTCTGCCGTTAACGACAATGAGGCCCGGCGGTTAACGCGCCCCTAAGCCGCCGTTCGGCGCTTCACGCGCCGGCAAAAGCCTGAACAAGCGGGCTGGAGGGATAGGCCAGAAGGGCGCCGATGGCGATCGCCACGCCATAGGGCAGGTCCCCCTTGGGCTGCATCAGTCGCGCGACCCAGCCGGGTCCGTTCATCGCGAAGACCTGAAGCTGGCTGCGCGCCGCCATCAGCAGAAGGCAGAAGCCGCCGCCGATCATGGCCGTGTAGAGAAGAAGCGGCAGAATGCCGGCCGTTCCCATCCAAAGGGCGCTCGCAGCAATCAGCTTGGCGTCACCGCCGCCCAGCCACTTCATGGCGAACATTCCCGCGCCGACCACCAGGACCAGCAAGGCCAGAGCCAGCGACACGCCGATCGTGGTCAACGGCACGCCCATGGCGAAGGCGGCCGGGAAATAGGCCAGGAACAGCAGGCCCGAAATCCAGTTCGGGATCTTCATCGTGGTCAGGTCGTGCAGTCCGGCGATGATGACCAGGACCGGCAGGATGCTCAACGGCAGAAGAAGAAGTTCGCTCATCTTCCGAAATTATCCGGACAACCTTTAATACCAGGTTGTCGACTTCGACGTCGAACGAGAAAAAGGCCGGAACGTTTCCGTCCCGGCCCCTTTCGTTGAATGTGATTTATCTTAGGTGGCTGCGGGCAGGCCAGCTTCGACCTTCTTGAAGGCGCCATTGAGCTTCGGACCGATGAGCGTCAGCGTGCCGATGATGGCGACAGCGATCAGGGCCGCGATCAGGCCGTATTCGATGGCCGTAGCGCCCGATTCGTCTTTGGCGAAGTTCTTGATGAAGTTACGCATGATGATCTTCCTTCTTTGTCTAAGCGAGCAACAGTTCCATGACCAGGGTCACCGGCTTTGCCCGCTTGACCCCCGTTTGCATGGAGACAATGCGACGACGATCATTAAGGGCGAGTAAAACAGCCGTCGTCGCCTCGCATTATTGATGGTTACTAACTTGTTTACTATAGAAACATCAACACGGACGCGCTTCTCGCCTCCCTTCAGGAAATCTTGATCTTTCAGAGAGAGGTTTCACGCCTAGCGCTCGCGCGCGCTCGTTCATCCACTCGGAGCCGTCGCCCATGCTCAGGACCTTCAAGACGCTCGCCTTCGGGTCCGCCGCGCTCGCCGTGTGCGTCGCCTCCGGCGCAGCTCAGGCTCAGTCGCGCCCGCTCAATGTCGAGATTGACCACGCCACCCGCGTACAGCTGAGGGGCCCGGCGGGCTCCGTGATCGTAGCCAATCCCAAGATCGCCGACGTCACTGTCGTCGACGCCAACACCCTGTTCATCACCGGCAAGGGCTACGGAGTGACCGAAGTCATCGCTGTCGATGCTCTGGGGCGTCCTCTTTTCCAGAGCCAGGTCGTGGTCAGCGCCGGCTCGGCCGGTTCCGTTCGCGTCTGGCGAGGAGCCCAGCCCACGGAAATGGCTTGCGGCTCCAGTTGTTCGCCCAGCGTCCGGGCCGCTCCGGCGCCCTGATTGTGAAAGGCCCCCGCTTCCTCCGCCCTGGACCTGCGTCCCTGCGGCGACGCCGGCGCGCCCGCGAGGGGTCCACAGCGGTCGAGTTCGGGCTGCTTGCCTTTCCCTTTTTCATTCTCCTGTTCGGCATCCTTGAGGTCGGGATGCTGCTTCTGCTCGATGCGGTCGTCGAGACGGCGGTCTCGGACGCCGGCCGACTGGTCCGCACCGGCCAGGCGCAGCAGCAGGCCATGACGCCGGAGGCGATCAAGCAGAAGCTCTGCGCCCGCATGAGCGTCTTCGCCGGCGACTGCCCGACGCGCGCCTTCATCGACATCCGCGTGATCGACAGCTTCACCACCCCTGTCGCCCCCGACCCTCTGGCGTCCGGCCTGTTCGATCCTTCCAAGCTGACCTACCAGCCCGGCGGACCGGGCGACCGCGTCCTGGTGCGGATCTGGTATGAGCAGCCGATCGTCACCCCGCTGATCTCCCAGGCCCTGTCGCGAACCACAGACCACAAGGTATTGCTGACCACCGCCCTGGCCTTCCGCAACGAGCCCTATCTGTGAGCCCCGCCGCCCCCAAGGCGCCCCGGCGCTTCTGGCGTGATCGGCGCGGCGCGGCGGCCATAGAATTCGCCTTCATCGCGCCGATCATGATGCTGCTCTATTTCGGCCTGGTGGAGTTCTGTCAGGGCTATATGGCCAGCCGCCGCGCCGACCATACGGCCTCGATCGTCGCCGACCTGGTGGCGCAATCGGACGCCACCTCGACCCAGGACCTGACCCAGGTCTTCGCCATCGGCGACATGATCATGCGCCCCTTCCCATCCTCCGAACTGTCCATTCGTGTCTCCAGCGTAACCCGAGACGACAAGGGGGTGGCGAAGATCGACTGGAGCCGCGGCAACGACAAGGCCTTGAGCGCCCTGGGCAAGAACACCGTCGTCACAGACCTTCCGGCCGGCCTGATCGAAAACGAGGAAAGCCTGATCCTGGGCGAAACCGAGTTCAAATACACCTCGGCCTTTGGCCAGGTCATCAAGACGCCGATCACCTTCACCCGCAGCTACTACCTGCGGCCGAGGACGGTGAACAAGGTGGCCTGCTCCAACTGTTAGGCGCCGGCTAGCGCCTCCTTCAGCGCCCGTATCTTCGCCTCGGTCTCTTCGCGCTCGGCCAGAGGGTCGCTGTCAGCGACGATGCCGGCGCCCGCCAGGGCGCGGAAACGCCAGGCCCCGGCGTCCCGCTCGAACGAGGCCGTGCGGATCAGCACGGAGGCCGTCAGTCCGCCGTCGCCCGCCAGCCCCAGGCCGAACAGCGACCCGCACCAGGGCCCGCGCGGCGGTTCGTGCGCCGCGATCACCTTCATGGCCTGATGCTTGGGCGCGCCGGTGATCGAGCCGGGCGGGAAGGTCGCATCCAGAATGTCGGCCGCGACGAGGCCGGCCCGCGCAGATGCGGAAACGGTGGAGACCAGGTGATGCACGGTGGGATGGCTCTCCACCTCGAACAGACGCTCGACCCGCACCGTGCCGGGCGCCGCCACCCGGGCTAGGTCGTTGCGCATCAGATCGACGATCATCAGGTTCTCGGCGCGATCCTTGGCGCTGACGGCCAGATCGTCGGCATGTTCAGCGTCGCGCACAGGATCGGCGTCGCGAGGCCGCGTCCCCTTGATCGGGCGCGTCTCGATCCGGCCGGAGGCGGGATCGAAGGTCAAAAACAGCTCCGGCGAGTTGGACACCAGCGCGCGCTGGCCCAGCCGCCAGAAGGCGCCATAGGCCGCGCCCCGCCCAGCCGACAATCTCAGGAAGACCTCGAACGGGTCTCGCCCGCCCGCCAATCGCCCGCCCCAGGCCTGCGCGACATTGGCCTGAAACAGTTCGCCCGCCGCGATGCGCGCCACGACATCGGCCACGGCGGCCTCATAGGCTTGCGGCGATGTTTCCCCGGCGACAGCGCCGGCGGGCGGGGTCGGGATCGACGGTTCGATAGCCTCGACCCGCCAGTCCGCCGCGCGCCGGACCTGCACCTCCGCTCCGGCGGAATCCGCGCCTCGTCCGATGGCGAAGACCTCGCCCGCCACATGGTCAAAGGCCAGGAGGGCCGGATAGCGGGCCAGCATGAGGTCGGGCCAGACCTCGGCGCGCGGCCCGGTCGCCGGTCGCGCGCCCGCGTCATAGCTCATCAGCCCGACCACGCCCCCGCCGGCGAAATCCGGTTCGCGCAGGACGGCGAAAGGCGCCGCGTCATTGACGGCGCCAGCGAAAACCCTGTCTGGCTCGCAGCCGACGAAGGACCAGCGTCCGCCGTGCGCCGTCGGGTCCCCTGCCCCGGCCAGCAAGGCCAGGGCCCCGTCGCGGCGGTTCAGCCCCGCGGCGACCGCCAAGGGTTCGCACCAGTCCAGCCGTTCAATCAGGACGACGGGCAGGCTCATGCCGTCAGGCGCTCCCGGATGCGCTCCGCCAACGCCGGGTCCGCCCCCAAGACCTGCTCCCGATAGGCCGCGAGCGAGCCGTGCCGCGCCATGATCTCGGCGAAGGCCGCGTCCAGATAGTCAGCCTCGACCCCAAGGAAGGCGACCACGGCCCCATGCGTCGCCGGACGCCCCGTCATCGCAGTCAGCTTTTTCGCAATGCCCTCGGCCCGCCCCTCAAGATCAACGGCGACATTGGTCAGCAGATAGTCGTCGATCAGGTCTTCGCGCGACACGCCCAGCAGACTGTGGGTCAGGGCCGCCAGCAGGCCTGTGCGGTCCTTGCCCGCCGCACAGTGGATCAGCACCGGGCCCTCGCCCTCGGCCAGCGCGCGGAAATAGCGACTGAACAGGTCGACATGGGCCGGCTCGAACGGCAGGCGCCGATATGTGTCGATCATGAAGGTGCGGCCGGAGGCCTCGGTCAGGTCTGCGGTCTTGAGGAAGGTGATGTGCGGCGCCTCGCCGCCGTCATCGTGGACGCTCTCAATGACCTGCCCGGCCCAGTTGGCCGGTCGCCGCGATGGCTGGTCGCGCCTTTCGCTCGGGCGGCGCAGGTCAACCACCGTGGCGAGGTTCAACCGCGCCAACTGGTCCAGATCGGCCTCGGTCGCCCTGGCCTGATGCGCCGAGCGATAAAGGCGTCCGCGCGCCACGCGGCCCTCAGCCACGGCGTAGTCGCCATAGTCGCGGAAATTATCGAGGGCCTGAAACGGCAGAAGACGGTCGCTCATGACCGCCTTCCTTAGACTATTCGCAGATCAACGCTAACGCACGGCGACCAGATGGGACATGGCGTCCAGATAGGCGACGAAGGCGTCACGGCCCGCCTCGGTCATGGTGGCCCGCGTCAGGGGTTTGCGCCCCTGAAAGCTCTTGGCGACCTCGACGAAGCCCGCCTCCTCCAGCTTCCTCAGGTGCACCGACAGATTGCCGTCCGTGGTCTGCAGCCGGGCCTTCAGCTCGTTGAAGTCGGCGGCGCCGACGCCTGAAAGATAGGCCATGATCCCCAGACGCACCCGGCCGTGGATCACCTCGTCGATGCGGCCGATGTCGAAGGCGTCAACCGCATCCCCCGCCGTGTCCGAGGCCATCAGATCACCTCCGACGGTTCCTGACGCACCAGCAGGACGCCGGGCAGCAGGGCGAACAGGAACAGTCCAGCCGCATAGGCCAGCCACATCAGCGGGCTGCCGGTCAGGAAGGCGATCAGCGGCGCGGCGATCCAGCAGGCGATGGCCAGCGTCCACTGCCACTTCTGATCGCTCATGGTCGCCGAAACCGCCCAGCCCGAGCCGTAGAGGGCGAAGATCAGCGAGGGGAAGAGCATGAAGCTCACGTCGCTTCCCGTCTTCCAACTGACCACCGTCATCGCCAGGGCCATGACGAAGATGGCCAGACCGACCCCCATCCAGCCCGCACCTCCGGCCCGGTTCACCACCGAGTTCGCGCCGGGGCGGCCGCTCGTCCGACGAACCTGCAGCATCAGAACCGCAAAGAAGATCAGCCCCGCACCGCCCCACAGAAAGGCGTAGGCGACTGGCGGAACATTGAGGATGCCGCTGTCGATCCCATAGGCGACGATGGACGCCAGGCCGAACACCAGGCCGGCGGCGATCAGGATCGACCCGCCCAGCAGCGGGGCGCGACGCCCCTCCTGGGCCAGGGCCTTCATATAGGCGATGTCGTCGTGGACGGATTGGACTTGATCTCGGGTCATGGCGTCTCTCCCTGCCTGTTGATCGAAAGGTGCGCCAAGAACTTTATGTTGTAAAGTTCTTTTTCTGAGACGGAACGCGCGACGCATTCTAGGCCTTGGCCATGCGCCTCGCCTTCCATCACATCGCCTATCAGACCCTGACCATCTGCAACGCCCTGTCGATGGAGCGGTTGGAAGCGACCGTGCGCCGCGCGGGCCTGAAACCGGGCGCCGCCGTCATGGACATCGGCTGCGCCTATGGCGAGGTGTCGATCCATCTGGCCCGCGCGTTTGACGCCCGCGTCACAGCGGTCGAACTGGACCCGGTCATGGCGGAGGGCGCCAAGGCACGGATCGCGGCGGCGGGCCTGTCTGACCGCATCACGCTGCGACGTGAGACCTCGGCCGCGGTGCTGGCCGCCCTGCCCGCCTTCGACCTGATCGTCGCCATTGGCTCGACCGAGCCGGCGGGCAAGGGCCTGCGCGACCCCGCCGCCGTCTTCGCCGCCCTGCGCCGGCACCTGACGCCCGGCGGCGCCCTCCTCTGGGGCGACCTGTTCTGGACGGACGAACCGCCTCCGCCCTTGCGCCAGTTGGTCGAGACCGGCGGCTACTACGTCAGCCACGACGAATGGCAGGCCGCCGCGCGCGAGGCCGGATTGACGGTCGTCTCGGCCGAGATCAGCGACGAAGCAGAATGGGCCGCCTATCGCACGGGCATGGAGACGGCCATCGCCGACTGGCTGGACGCCCATCCCGACCACGCCGACGCCCCCTCGGTGGCGGCGACCGCACACCGCATCAAGATGATGCTCGACTTCGGCGCCGACTACCTCGGCTTCGGCCTCTACCTTTTCAGGAAGGGCTGACACCCATTGCCTCTCCCTCCCCTTCATGGGGAGGGTGGCTGACGCGAAGCGGCAGACGGGTGGGGGTGCTTCGGCAGTTCAAGCGCCGCGCCCGTATCACCACGCCGTCCCCACCCGGTCGCTGACGCGACCACCCTCCCCATGAAGGGGAGGGAGAAAGCGCGCCCTTCTCTTCTTACCGGAAAGGCGGCTCGTCGAAGGCGCGCAGCTTGCGCGAATGCAGCTTGGTGCCCTCGGCGCGCAGCAGGTCGATCGCCTGGATGCCGATCTGCAGGTGTTCCGAAATCGAGCCTTCGTAGAAGCGATTGGCCTGACCCGGCAGCTTGATCTCGCCGTGCAGCGGCTTGTCCGAGACGCAGAGCAGGGTGCCGTAGGGCACGCGGAAACGATAGCCCTGGGCCGCGATGGTCGCGCTTTCCATGTCGATGGCGACGGCGCGGCTCTGGTTGAAGCGCAGGGCCGACTTGGAATAGCGCAGCTCCCAGTTGCGGTCGTCGGTGGTGACGACCGTGCCGGTGCGCAGGCGCTTCTTGACCTCCTCGCCCGGCGCGCCGGAAACCAGCTTGGTCGCGTCATAGAGGGCCCGCTGGACCTCGGCGATCGACGGGATCGGAATGTCAGCGGGCAGGACCGCGTCCAGCACGTGATCGTCGCGCAGATAGGCGTGGGCCAGGACGTAGTCGCCGATGGTCTGGCTGGCGCGCAGGCCGCCGCAGTGGCCGATCATCATCCAGGCATGCGGCCGCGTGACGGCCAGGTGGTCGCAGATCGTCTTGGCGTTCGAAGGTCCGACCCCGATGTTGACCAGGGTGATGCCCGTGCCGCCTGGCGCGGTCAGGTGGTAGGCGGGCATCTGATGCCGACGCCAGGCCGCGTCCATGATGGCGCGCTCCGGGTCGGGCGTCTCACGGTCGATGATCACGCCGCCGGCGCAGGACAGGGTTTGATACGGGCTGGCCGGATCGGCCAACTGGGCGCAGGCCCAGCGCACGAACTCATCGACATAGCGATGGTAGTTGGTGAACAGGACATAGGACTGCACGTCCTCGACCGGGGTGCCGGTGTAGTGGCGCAGGCGGGCCAGAGAGAAGTCCGTGCGCAGGCCGTCGAACTGGGCCAGCGGAAAGTCCTCGCCCGGCGCGAACAGGCCGTCCGAAATCTCGTCGCCGATATGGGCCAGATCCGTGGTCGGGAACCAGCGGGCGATGGCCGCCGTCATGGTGCTGTCCAGCGCCACGCCGGAACCGTCCAGCACATAGGGGAAGGGGATTTCCTGATCCGACGGCTCGACCGTGATGGCGGCGCCATATTCCGTCGCCAGCAGGGTCAGCTGCTCCAACAGATAGTCGCGATACAGGTCGGGGCGGGTGACGGTGGTCGTATAGACGCCGGTGCGCGACAGGCGGGCGAAGGCCCGCGTCTCGAGGTCCTGCGGACGGTCGCCGAACCAGCTGACGGTCAGTCGGGGATAGGCGAACAGGCCGCCGGCCCGGGCTTCGGGATCAGCGCGCTCGCCGGTCTCGAGGAAGCGCTTCACTGCGGCTCGCAGATTGGCGACGGATTGATTGTAGAGGGTTTCGAGGCGGTCCAGCGCCGCCTGGGGGGTCATCTTGTCTGTCATGACCTCCTCTAGCCGAAAACCGTGACCATGGCGAGACGGGCGAAACACAAGGACACGACTGTTGACCACGAGCAGCCGTTGGCGTTCCGCTGTCGCCCAGGAGGAACGCCATGTCCCGACATCTGATTTCGGTCGCCGCCGCCTTGCTGATGCTGACCGCCGCCCCCGCCTTCGCCGAGGTCAAGTCGGCCGCGCCCGGCGGGTTCGAGGTCGGCGGCACGGTCGCGATCAGCACCCCGCCCGCCCGCGTCTGGGCCGTGCTGACCGCCCCCGACACCTGGTGGAGCCGCGACCATCGCTGGTTCAAGGCCTCGACCCTCTCGCTGGATCTGACCCCCGGCGGCTGCTGGTGCGAGCAGGCGGCGGACGGCCGCGTGTCGCGCCATCTGGAGACAGCCCTTGTCGAACCGGGGTCGAAGCTGGTGCTGCGCGGCGGGCTCGGCCCCTTGCAGGGTCAGGGCGCGAGCGGCGGGCTGACCTTCACCATCAAGCCCGAGGGCGAAGGCAGTCTCCTGACCTGGACCTACATCGTCGGCGGCTTTACGCCCGGCGGACTGGAGGCCTGGGCCGCCCCGGTCGACGGCGTCCTGTCGGCGCAGTTGGCCAGTCTGAAGGCCCGAGCCGAGGCCAATTAGGCCAGTTCGCGACGGAAGAAGCCGACCACATCGTCCAGCACCGGCGCCTTCTTCCTGAACAGGGGCGAGAAGGTCGCGATCAGGTCGGCGTGATCGAGGCCGGGATAGAGATGAGCCTCCGAGCGCCCGCCGACCGCCCGCATCCGGTCGTCGAGGATGGTGGTGTCCTCGGCGTGGACCACAGTGTCGGCGGTTCCATGACCGAGCCAAAGCGGCGGCGCATCCCTCCGGGCAAAGGTTACCGGCTGGGTCAGGGTCGGATCGGGCGCCCGGCCAAAGGCGTTCTGCGACGCCGCCACGTCGAAGGGCAGGAAATCATAGGGGCCCGCCAGTCCCGCCGCCGCCCGGATCAGGCCGGGGCGGTCCACGGCCGCCATGTAGCGCCGGTCCAGCGTGATCATCATGGCCAGATGCGCGCCTGCCGAATGCCCCAGCACGCCCAGACGCCCGGCGTCGCCGCCATAGGTCGCGGCCAGTTCGCCGGTCCGCGCCGTCGCCGCCGCGGCATCCTCGATGAAGCTCGGGAAGCGCACCTGGGGCACGACCCGATAGTCCGGCACGAAGACGACAAAGCCGCGCGCCGCCAGCGCCTGGGCCGCCCACCCGTAGACATCCTTGGAGCCGGAATCCCAACCGCCGCCGTAGAAGAAGACCAGCACGGGCAGGTCCGCCGCGCCCACGGGCGCATAGACGTCCATCGTCTGACGCGGATCATCGCCATAGCGGAGGCCAGAGGCGACCTTGGCCGCGCCCCGGTCGCGCGGCCCCAGGGTGTTGAACAGCGACAGCGGCGAACAGGCCGCCGCCAGCCCCCCCGTCAGGGCGGCGAATGCGGGGGCGAACAGGCCTCTACGGGTCAAGTGAGCTCCTGGGGATGGGAGAAGAATGACCTTCTACGCATGAAGGCGCCGTTCGGCCCAATGCAGAGCCGCAACGGGGTCGAACGTCACACTTCACTCACTGATTTGTCGCATAATATTTACATTCCAAAAATTGAGCGCATAATTCGATCTGAGTCCGGAGCAAATTCCGGCCAAGGGAGGATATCGCATGCGCCTGTCCGTCGCCGTCGTCTCGGCCCTGCTGCTCGCCGGAGCCGCGCCCGCCCTGGCCCAGACGCCCGCCCAAAGTCCGCACAGTCAGCCTCAGCCGACGCGTGTCTCGACCGCCCAGCCCCAGCGTGTGGTGCTGATCTGCGACGCCGACGCCGCGACCCGCAGCGCCTTTGCTCGCCAATACGGCGCGGAGCCGGTCTTCCTGACCGCCCGCGAAGCCGCCGAGGCCAAGGCGGCCGGCCAGGCCTGGACCACGCCGCGCTGCATGACCGAGCGCGAGCATGGCCGCTACGTCCAGCTGACCCAGGCCTTCGCCGCACGCTAAGACCCGGTTTCGGAACGACAACGGGCGCGGCCATCGCTGGCCGCGCCCTTCTTTCTGGGTCAGACGCCCGGTCCTACTTGGCCAGATACTTGTCCAGCCAGCCGAAGACCTCATTGTGCCATTGCAGGCTGTTGGCCGGCTTCAGCACCCAGTGGTTCTCATTGGGGAAGAAGACCAGTCGGCTGTCGATGCCGCGGCGTTGCAGGGCGGTGAAGGTCGACAGGCCTTGCGCCGTCGGGATGCGGTAGTCGAGGTCGCCCTGAACCACCAGCATCGGCGTCTTCCAGTTCTGGACGTGGTTGGCCGGGTTGAATTTCTGATAGCCCTCCGGGTTTTCCCACGGCGTGCCGCCGTATTCCCATTCGGTGAACCACAGCTCCTCGGTCGAATAGCCCATACCGAAGGTGTCGAAGACGCCGTCGTGGTTGACCAGGCATTTGAACGCATCCGACCAGTTGCCGGCGATCCAGTTGATCATATAGCCGCCGTACGACGCGCCCAGGGCGCAGGCGTTATTCCCGTCGAGGAAGCCGTACTTCTGCTGCGCGAAGGCCCAGCCCTTTTGCAGGTCTTCCAGCGGACGGTCGCCCCAGTGCTGGCTGATGGCGTCGGTGAACTCCTGGCCGTAGCCGGTCGAACCGTGGAAATCGATCATCACCACCGCATAGCCGGCGCCCGCATAGGTCTCGGGGTTCCAGCGGTAAGACCAGGAGTTGCCGAACGAGCCCTGCGGCCCGCCGTGGATCAGGAAGGCGACCGGATACTTCTGGCCCTCGACATAGTTGGCGGGCTTGATGACGAAGCCATGCACCGTCTCGTCGTTCCAGCCGGGGAAGCTGAACTGTTCAGCCTCACCAAAGGCCTTGTTCGCCAGCTGCGGGTTCACATTGGTCAGACGGCGCGGCATTTCGCGCCCGCGCCAGGTCTTGAAATAAAGGTCGGCGGGCGAGGTCAGGGTGTCGACCGACATGACGAAGCCCGAGGGCGTCTGCTGGAAGGCGCCGACGTGGCCTTCGCCCGTCAGCGGCAGGACCGAACCATTGCGCGTGTCGATGGCGAACAGGCGGGTCTGACCGACGTCGCCGGCGGTGGTGTAGAGAGTCTTGCCGTCGGCAGACCATTGCAGGCTGTCGGCCGAACGGTCCCAGTTGGCCGCGATCTGGCGCGTCTGCCCCGTCGCCACATCGCGCAGGAAGACGGCGTACTTGTCGGCCTCGAAGCCCGGACGGGCCATGGCGCGATAGGCCAGGGTCTGGCCGTCCGGCGAGAAGACCGGGCCGGTGTCCCAGGCCGGGTTGGCCTCGGTCAGATTGGTCAGTTGGCCGGGCGCCGAGACTGCGACGCTGTAGAGGTCGAAGTTGGTGCTCCAAGGCTCGCTCTTGTCGGCCTTGCGGGCCGAGAAGACCAGAGAGCGGCCGTCGGGGGCGAAGGTGAACTCGCTCTCGTCGCCGAAGGGCTTGGAGGGGGTGTCGCCGTCAAAGCCTTTCGTCACCCAGACCGGCTCGCCGCCCGCCTTGCCGTCCGCGCCGATGGTCTGGACGAAGAGGTGGTTCTGGGTGTGGTCGCTCCAGGTGTCCCAATGGCGCACGAACATGCGGTCATAGACCTGGCCCGTCGATTTCACCTCGGCGGCGGCCTTGGCCCGCTCGACCGAGGCGTTCAGGTCGCCCGCCTCGGGATAGACGGCCAGAGACACGGCGACCGCATCGCCCGCGGCGTTGACGCGATAGGCGTTGACGTCGGTCGGCAGGCTGGTGACTTGCGTGGCCGTCGCGCCCTTGTCGGCCGAGACCCAGACCTGGCTCGACCCCGAACGGCCCGACAGGAAGTAGAGCTTGCCGTCAGCGCCCCAGCGGGCGGTGTTGGCGCCGCCCTCGGAGATGGCCAGCTTCTGCGCCTCGCCCTCGCCCTTCAGGCTCAGGATGTAGAGGGCGCTGGAGCGCTTGTTGGCCGCCACGTCCGTCTGCGTCAGCGAATAGACCACCCAGTCGCCGTCCGGCGACACCTGGGGATCGCCCAGCCGGTTGGCCGAGATCATGTCCTGATAGGTGAAGGCGTTCGACGCCACCCTTGTCGCTGTTTGGGCGGTCGCGGCAGCGGGCGCAGGCGCCGCGGCCAGGGCCGGCAGGGCCGAGGCCGTCAGCAGGGCGACGGCGCTGAGGCCGGACAGAAGATGGGACAGGCGGCGCATGGGCGCTCCTCAAGCGGATTTCGATCTGCCCGAAGGCCTATCACCGCCATGCGCCGCCCGCAAAGTCCCGTTTAGCGCTGGCCTTCGGCGGTCCAGCGCGCGGTCCAGTCCAGGATCTCCTGCTGCCAATCGACCCAGGTCCGGGGCTTCAGCACCCAGTGGTTCTCGTCCGGAACGTGGACGAAGCGGCTGGGGATGCCCTCGCGCTGCAGGGTCGAGAAGGTGGCCAGTCCCTGCTCCATCGGTACGCGGAAATCTTTCGATCCGTGCAGCACCAGCATCGGCTTCTTCCAGTCCGCGACATAGGTCTCGGGGTTGAAGGCGTCGTACAGGTCCTTGCGAGTCCAACTGGGGCCGCCGAACTCGTGGATGAAGTTGCCGATGTCCATGGCGTTCATCAGCTGCGGCACGTCGAACACCCCGGCGTGGTTGACCAGGCAACGCCACGGCCCGTTCCACCTGCCCGCGATGGTGTTGACCATATAGCCGCCGTAGGAGGCGCCGAGCGCGCAGGCCCGGTCGCCGTCGATCCACGGACTGGCCGACAGGGCCGCCTGCCAACCCTTCTGCAGGTCTTCCAGCGGGCGGTCGCCCCAGTGGTCGTTGATGGCGTCGGTGAAGGCCTGACCATAGCCCGGCGAGCCGTGGAAGTTGACCATGACCACCGCATAGCCCGCCGCCGTATAGACCTGCGGGTTCCAGCGATAGGACCAGCTCTCGGTCCAGGGCGACTTGGGCCCGCCGTGGATCAGATAGACAGCCGGATACTTGCGGCCCTCGACATAGCCGGCGGGTTTGAACACCCAGCCGTGCGCCGTCTCATTGTTCCAGCCGGCGAAGCTCAGGGCCTCGGCCTCCGGCAGGTCCAGCCGGGCCAGCAGGTCGGCGTTGTGCCGGGTCGCCTGGCGGGCGGCCGCGCCGTTCATCGACACGAAGACCTGGGTCGGGGCGGTGAAGCTGTCGTGGGCATAGGCCAGGACGCCCGCCGCCTCGTCAAAGGCGTTGACCGCCCCGTCGCCGGTCAGGGCCTTCACCGCGCCGGTGCGGACGTCGATCTCGAACAGGCGGTTCTGCCCCTCGTCCGAGGCGGTGACATAGAGAGCGCGACCGTCCGAGCGCCACGTCAGGCCCGACGGCCCGCGATCCCAGTTCGTCAGTTGGCGGGCGTTGGCGCCGCTGGCGTCGGCCAGCATGACCACGGCCTGATCACCGCCCACGTTCTCGCGCGGCGAGGCCAGCCAGGCCAGTCGACGGCCGTCGGGCGAAAAGGCCGGATTGCCGTCCGCGCCCTTGTTGGCCTCGGTCAGATTGACGGGCGCGCCGCCGTCCAGCGTGACGCGATACAGGTCGCTGTTGTTGGTGAAGGGCTCGCCCGCGCCCTGCTTCTGCGTGCTGTAGATCAGGGCCTTGCCGTCGCGCGACAGGGTGAAGTCGCCGTCGCCGGCCGCCACGTCGGCGTCCAGACCCGGCATCAGGTCGCGCGCCTCGCCGCCCGCCAGACCCGAGCCGTTCAGCGGCTGGCTGAACAGATGGGTGCGGCGTCCGTCGGCCCAGTGGTCGAACACCCTCAGAGGCAGGCGGTCATAGACCTGCAACCCGCTCTTGGCCCGCTCGGCCAACCGGTCCTTGATGCAGGTCAGGGTGGCGCAGTCGGTGAAGACCGAGACCGCCAGGATCAGCGAACGGCCGTCCTCGGCGATGCGAAAGCCTGAGACGTCGATAGGCAGGGTCGTCACCTGGGCCGCCGCCATGCCCTCGCGATCGGCGCGCCAGACCTGGTTCGAGCCGCCGCGCGAAGACAGGAAATAGAGGGCCTGTCCATCCGGCGCCCAGCGCGCGCCCGAAACACCCCCCTCGGAAATTGCCAGCTTGCGCGGCGGTGTCGCGCCGTCAGCCTCGGCCAGCCACAGGGCGTTGACGCCCTTGTTGCCGTCCCAGTCGGTGGAGCGCACTCCATAGAGGATGCTGCGACCGTCCGGCGAGACGCGCGGATCGCCGACCCGCTCCATCATCGCCAGTTCCTTGACGCCGAGCCCGGCGCGCGCGGCGGGCGCCTCGGCGGCGGGGCCAGCGACCGTCTGCGCCCCTTCATCGAGAGCCAGCACGGGCGAAGCCGCCGTCATCAAGGCCCCGAAGGCGGCGGCCAGCATCCAGCGTGATTGCATCTTCAAACCCATCCCTGAAACAGCGTCGCTGGATTGATAGGCCGTCGAATCCCTAGCGCCAAGCCGCTTGCCGCCGCCGCCGGGAGCGGCGACAAGCAGGTCATGAGTCCCGCCTCGCCCCACATCGTCGACGTGCTGATCGCCGAGCGCGCGCCGCGCCTGACGCGGTCGACCGCCTGGCCCCTGATTCGCCCCGCCTTGTATGGCTTGCTGGACTACGCCAAGGCCCGGCGCATGGCCGACGCCATCGGTCCGATGGGCGGGCGTCAGGCGTTGGACTACGTGTCCAGCCTGCTGGAACTGACGGTCGAGACGCAGAACCTCAACCGTTTGCCCGCCACGGGCCGCTGCCTTGTGATCTGCAATCACCCGACCGGCATCGCCGACGGCCTGGCCGTGCACGACGCCCTGCGCACCGTGCGCGACGACCTGATCTATTTCGCCAACGCCGATGCGCTCCGCGTCTCGCCCCGCCTGTCGGAAACCGTGGTCCCGGTCGAATGGGTCACCGCCAAGCGCACCCGCGAGAAGACCCGCGCCACGCTTCAATCCGCCAAGGCCGCCTTCGAGGCCGAGCGCTGCGTCGTCATGTTCCCCGCCGGGCGACTGGCCCGCGTCGATGTGCAAGGCCGACTGACCGATCCCGAATGGGCCACGACGGCGGCGTCGCTGGCCCGCAAGTACGAGGCGCCGGTGGTCCCGATCCACGTCGCCGGGCCGACCAGCCGCCTCTTCCACCTGTTCGACCGCTTCTCCCAGGAACTGCGCGACATCACCCTCTTCCACGAACTGCTGAACAAGCAGGGCCGCGCCTTCGACCTCCGCGTCGGCCATCCCATCCCGCCCGACGCGCTCGACATCGACGCCGCCCGCGCCACCGAGGCGCTGAAAACCTTCGTCGAGCGCGTCCTCTCGACCGACCCCGACGCGGTGTTCGCATGACCACCTTTGAATTGCCCGACGCCGAGGCCACCACCCGCCTGGGTCAGGCCATCGCCCCCCTGCTGGAGCCCGGCGAATCCGTCCTGCTCTACGGCCCGCTCGGCATGGGCAAGTCGACCCTGGCGCGCGGCCTGATCCGCGCCCTGACCTCGCCCGACGAGGACGTGCCGTCGCCGACCTTCACCCTGGTCCAGTTCTACGAGAGCGACCCGGCGATCGCCCACTTCGACCTCTACCGCCTGACCCGCCCCGAAGAAGCCTTCGAGATTGGTCTGGACGAGGCCCTGGACGAGGGCTGCGCCCTGATCGAATGGCCCGAACGACTGGGCGAGGACCCCGGCTATATGCTCGGCCCCGACCGGCTGGCGATCACCCTCGCCGAAGACGGCGAGGGCCGCCTTGCGACCGTATCTGGCGTGGGCGCATGGGAAGCGAAACTGAAGGAAGTCCATGTCTGACCGCGAAGCCCTCCGTCTCGATTTTCTGCGCTCGGCCGGTCTGGCCGAGGCCGTCCGCGCCCCCCTGCCCGGCGACGCCTCGACGCGCCGCTACGAGCGCCTGACCACGGCCTCGGGCGCGACCCTGATGCTGATGGATCAGGCCCCCGCCGCCGAGAGCCAGCCCTGCGATCCGTCGTGGACGCCGGAGCAGCGCCACGCCTACGGCTGGAACGCCGTCGCCCGCCTGTCGGCCGGCCGCATCGAGGCCTTCGCCGCCGTCGCCGCCCATCTGAAGTCGCTGGGCCTGTCGGCACCCGAAATCGTCGCCGTCGACGCCCCCAACGGCCTGGCCGTGATCGAGGACTTCGGCGACGCCCTGTTCGCCAATGTCATCGCTGAAGGCGCCGAGGAAGCCCCCCTCTACCGCGCCGCCGTCGAGGCCCTGGCCGTCCTGCACGCCGCCCCGACGCCCGACGTCCTGAGCGGCGCGGCGGGCGACTGGCCCCTGCTGACCTATGACCAGACGGCGCTGCAAGGCGGGGCTGATCTCTTCGTCGAATGGCTGCCGAAGCTGATCCCCTCGCTGGCCTTCGACGGCGACGCCGTCGCCGAATGGCGCGCGGCCTGGGCCCCGATCACGGCGGCGGGAGAGGCGGGCGCCACCGTCATGGCCCACCGCGACTATCACGCCGAAAACCTGATCCGGCTGGACGGCAAGACCGGCGCCGCCTCGGTCGGCCTGATCGACTTCCAGGACGCGGTGAAGGCCCACCCGTCGTGGGACCTCCACTCCCTGTTGCAGGACGCCCGTCGCGACGTGTCGCCGGAACTGGAGGCCCTGGCGCTGGACCACTATTTCGCCCTGCGGCCCGACACCGACCGCGAGGCCTTCATGGTCGCCTACGCCGGTCTGGCGGCGCTGAACGAGGCGCGGATTCTGGGCATCTTCGCCCGCCTGATCGCCCGCGACGCCAAGCCCAAATACGCCGCCTTCATGCCGCGCATGTGGGCGCACCTGAACGCCAACCTGAAGGCGCCCGGCCTCGAAGCCGTCGCCGCCTGGATGGACCGCCACGTGCCGGAGGATGTGCGTCGATGACCTTCAACTCCTCCGTCATCCCGGCCGCAGCGCAGCGGAGAGCCGGGAGCCAGACTTCGGCTTCGGGCGCCCGCCGCCTGGGTTCCGGATCGTCCCTTCGGGCCGTCCGGAATGACGGAAAAGGAGCGCCAGCATGACACCGCCCAAGACCGCCCCCAAGACCGCCATGGTCCTCGCCGCCGGGCTCGGCACGCGGATGCGCCCCCTGACCAACGACCGCCCCAAGGCCCTGGTGGAGGTCGGCGGCCGCGCCCTGATCGACCACGTTCTCGACCGGCTGGCGGACGCCGGCGTCGAGAAGGCCGTGGTCAACGTCCACTGGTTCGCCGACCGGCTGGAAAGCCACCTGGCCGCCCGCACCCGTCCCGCCATCGTCATCTCCGACGAGCGCGCCGAACTGCTGGAGACCGGCGGCGGCCTGAAGAAGGCCCGCCCCCTGCTGGGCCATGATCCCGTCTTCGTGGCCAATATCGACAGCGTATGGATCGACCGGGGCGACGCATTGGCCGACCTGATCCGCCTGTGGGACCCCGAGCGCATGGACGCCGCCCTGCTGCTGGCCCGCCGCGAAGGCTCCATCGGCTTTGAGGGCGGCGGCGACTTCTTCCTCGGCGACGACGGCCAACTCACCTTCCGGGGGAAGGCGGCCAGCGCGCCCTACGCCTATATGGGCGTCCACATCACCCGGCCCGGCTACGCCGACGCCGGCCCTGACGGCCCCTTCTCGCTCAGCCCCCTGTGGCGCGCCTCCGCCGCTGCTGGCCGCCTCTACGGCTGCGTGCTCGACGGCGACTGGATGCACGTCGGCGACCCCCAGGCCCGCGACGAGGCCGAAGCCCGACTGAAAGACGAGAACTGACCATGTCGGGGGGCCGCTTCGATCCGTTCGCCGGAACCGGGCCGCGCTGGCGCGCCGTGCCCGCCTGGCGGCCCTTCCTCGAAGACCTCGCGGCGGGCGTGCTCGACTGGCTGGGCGATCAGACGCCCGAGATCCTGACTGACGCTGTCATCCTGCTGCCCAACCGCCGCGCCGCCCGCGCCTTCTCCTCGGCGCTCGGCAAGCTGGCCGGCGACCGCCCGGTCCTGCTGCCTCAGGTGCGTCCGCTCGGCGATCTGGAAGAGGACGAGCCGCCCTTCGCGCCCGGCGAACTGGGTCTGGACCTGCCCCCCGCCATCGCCCCCCTGATGCGCCGTTTCGAGATGGCGCGGATGATCGTCGAAGAGTTCGAGCCGGGCCTGAAACCCCTGCGCGCCCTCGAAATGGCCGATGCGCTGGGCGGCTTCCTCGATTCCTGCCAACTGGAAGAAGTCTCCGACCTGTCGCGCATCGCCGGGCTGGCCGAACAGTACCTGGCCGCCCACTGGCAGGACAGCGCCCGCTTCCTCGGCCTCGCCGTCGAGGCCTGGCCCAGGCGACTGGCCGCGCTCGGCCTCGTCGATTCCGCCTGGCGCCGCGCGACCCTGCTGCGCCGTCTGGCTGAGGCCTGGGACGCGCGCCCGCCGTCGCAACCCGTCATCGCCGCCGGTTCGACCGGCACCGTCCCCGCCGCCGCCGACGTCCTGGCCGCCGTGGCCCGCGCCCCCCAGGGCGTGGTCGTCCTGCCCGGCCTCGACCTCGATCTGGCCGACGGCGTCTGGGACCGCATCGACGACCAGCACCCGCAGGCCGCGCTGAAGGCCCTGCTGACCCGCGCCGAGGTCTCGCGCGATCAGGTCCGCCCCTGGTTCAAACCCGCTATCGAACCACGTCTGGAAGCGCGCGGCCTGGCCCGCCAGCGCCTGATCAACGAGGCCCTGCGCCCCGCCGAGGCCACCGACGACTGGCGCGCCGAGATCGCTCGCCTGCGCGCCGACGCCGCCGAGGCCGGACAGGCCGCCGATCCCATCAACGAGGGCCTGAAGGGCCTGTCTTCCCTCAGTGTCCGTGCCGAGGAAGAGGCCGCCACGGCCATCGCCCTCTTGATGCGGGAAACGCTGGAGACGCCCGGCCGGACCTGCGCCCTCGTCACCCCTGACCTCGATCTGTCGCGCCGCGTCGAGGCGCGACTGGCGCGCTGGGGCATCATCCCCGACGCCTCGACCGGCGCCCCGCTGTCGCGGATGAGCGCCGGGGTTCTGGTCGACCTCGCCGTCCGCTTCATCGAGACGCCGCTGAAGCCCCAGACCCTGCTGGGCCTGATCAAGCATCCCCTGACCCGGCTCGACCTCGGCCAGACCTCCTTGCCCGACGCCGCCTCGGCGCTGGAGGAGCACGCCCTTCGCGGCCCGCGTCCGCGCGACTGGGCCGAAGTGCAAAAGCGCCTGTTGAAGGCCGCCGAACCCGGTCGCGGCGGCCAGCCCCTGCCCGAGTGGAAGGCCGCCCGCCTGTCCGGCGCCCGCGCCTTGACCGCGCGTCTTGAGCAACTCGCCGCCGAGGCCCTGTCCACCTTCGCACCCACCGCCGACACCGACGCCGCCGCCCGCGCCCTGACCGCCCTGATCGAGGCCCTGGCCGGTCAGAACGCCTGGGCCGGTCCCGACGGCGAGGCCGCCGCCTCGCTGCTGTCGGCCCTGATCGACGGCGGCGGGTCCCTGGGCGCCGTCAGCCGCGCCGACTTCGCCGCTCTGGTGGCCGGTCTGCTGGGCGAGGAGACGGTGCGCACCGGCGGCGCCACCCATCCGCGCCTGCGGATTCTGGGGGCCATCGAGGCCCGCCTGACCCGCGCCGACCGCATGATCCTGGCCGGGCTGGAGGAAGGCGTCTGGCCCCGCCCTGCCCCTGTCGATCCCTTCCTGTCGCGCCCCATGCGCAAGACCCTGGGCCTGCCCACGCCCGAGCGGCGCCTGGGCCAGACGGCCCAGGACTTCGTCCAGGCCGCCTGCGCCGACGAGGCCATCCTGATCCATTGCGAGCGGCGCAGCGGCCAGCCCGCCGTGCGCTCGCGCTGGCTGTGGCGGCTGGAAATGCTGACGCGCGGCGCGAACGCCCCGGCCACCCCGGTCGCCATCCCGGCACCCGCCGGTCTGGCCGACTGGACCCGTGCTCTGGACGCCCCGCCGCCCGGCGCCGCCCGCTTCGCGCCGCGCCCCATGCCGCGCCCGCCGGTCGAGCGGCGCCCGCGCAGCCTCTATGTCACCCGCATCGAACGCTGGGTGCGCGACCCCTACGCCATCTACGCCCAGTGGGTGCTGGGCCTGAACATCATGGACCGCCCGGGCGCCTCGGCCGAGGCGATGGCGCGCGGCAACGCGGTGCACAAGGCCATCGAGCGCATGACCCTGATGTGGCCCCACGTCCTGCCCGAAGACTGCGAAGCCGAGATCGAGAAGTTGCTGATCGAGGAACTGACCGCCCACGGTTTCGAGGACGCCGCCATGGCCCGCGAGACGCCGCTAGCCAAGAACTGCGCCCGCTGGCTGGCCGGGTTCGAGGCCGAGCGCCGGGCGCGCGGCGTCACCCTGCTGATCGAACAGCAGGGGACCATGACCTTCGACGCCCCCGCCGGCCCCTTCACCATGAAGGCCTACGCCGACCGCATCGAGGTCGGCGCGACCGGCGCCGCCATCATGGACTTCAAGACCGGCGGCGTGCCGTCCGGCAAGCAGGTCAAGGCGGGTTTTGCGCCGCAGCTGACCCTAACCGCCGCCATCCTGGCTGACGGCGGGTTCAAGGACACCAACGGCCCCGTCCCCGCCGACGAACTGACCTATGTCCGCGTCGTCGGGCGTAAGAAGGCGGGCGAGGTGGCGGTGCGCGCCTCCGGTCCCGAGGCTGCGGCGCTGGGCGAAGCCGCGCTGGAGGGACTGAAGAAGCGGGTCGCCCGCTTCGACCATCCCGACACCCCCTACGTCTCCTGGGCCGCGCCCCAGTTTATGGGCAACTACGGCGGCAACTACGATCACCTGGCCCGCGTCTGGGAATGGCACGTGGTCGGCGGCGAAGAAGGCGACAGCGAATGAACATCGCCAATCCGCAGATGCGCCCGGACCCGCAGATCCGCGCCGCCGATCCGGCCCTGTCGGTCTTCGTCACCGCTAACGCCGGCTCGGGCAAGACCACCACCCTGGTCAGCCGGGTGGCCCGCCTGCTGCTGGGCGGTGCCGGCGCCTCGGCCATTCTGTGCGTCACCTACACCAAGGCCGCCGCCGCCGAGATGCAGGCCCGCCTGTTCGAGACCCTGGGCAAGTGGGCGGTCATGGACGACGCCGCCCTGTCGGCTGAACTGGCCAGACTGGACGCCAGCGATCCCGCGGGGCTCAACCCCGCCCGCCTGTCCGAGGCGCGCCGCCTGTTCGCCCGCGCCCTGGAGACGCCGGGCGGGCTGAAGATCCAGACCATCCACGCCTTCTGCGAAAAGCTGCTGCGCCGCTTCCCCATCGAGGCCGGCGTCTCGCCGCGCTTCACCGTGCTGGAGAACGATGCCGCCGTCGCCCTCAGCCACGCCGCACGCGAGGAGCTGGCCCGCGCCGCCCTGCGCGATCCAGACGGTCCCGTGGGTCAGGCCTACAGCCATTTCGCCGTCGAACTGGACTGGGGCCGGTTCGAGAGCCTGCTGGCCATGATCGAGGCCCGGCGCGCCGACCTGACCGACTATGTCGCCCGCGTCGGCGACGGCTCGGCCCCCGGCCCGCACGCGCTGACGGGCGCCGATCCCGAACAGACGCCCGATGATATCGAGGCCGACTTCATCCGCTGGCTGGACCGGGGCGAGGTCCGCCGCATGGCCGAGCTGATGGCCACCGGCGGCAAGACCGACAAGGACCGCGCCGCCGAACTGATCCACGCCCTCGACCACGAATGGAGCTTCCACGGCCTCGGTCCGGTTTTCCTCACCGGCACGGGATCGCCGCGCAAGTCGATGGCCACCAAGCAGGCGCCGCCCGACGCCGGCGGCTGGCTGACCGATCTGCAGGCCAAGTACCTGGCCACACTGGACCTGGTCCGCGCCGCCAAGGTGGCCGCCGACACCATCAAGCTGCTGACCCTGGCCGTCGCCCACGCCGCCTTCTACGAGGCCGCCAAGGCCGAGCGCGGGGCGCTGGACTTCTCCGATCTGGTGGCGAAAACTGTCGACCTGCTGACCACGCGCTCGACCGCCGCCTGGGTGCTGTACAAGCTGGACGGCGGAATCGACCATGTCCTGATCGACGAGGCTCAGGACACGGCCCCGGAACAGTGGGCCATCATGCGCGCCCTGACCGGCGAGTTCTTCTCGGGCGAGGAGACCGACCGCACCGTCTTCGCCGTCGGCGACGAGAAGCAGTCGATCTACTCCTTCCAGGGCGCCCGGCCCGAACGGCTGCGTCAGGAAGCGCAGGTCTATGACGCCCTGATCCGGGCCTCCGGTTCCGCCTTCGAGGGCGTGCCGCTGGAAACCTCCTATCGCTCGACCGAGGACGTGCTGGCCTTTGTCGATCACGCCTTCGCCGATCCCGAACGCACCCGCGCCCTGGTGGGCGAGGCGGGCGACATTCCCCGCCACCTGCCCGCCCGCGTCGGCCAGCGCGGCAGCGTCGATCTCTGGCCCCTGTTCATGGACGAGGCGCCGCCCGAGCGCGACGCCTGGGACGATCCGGTCGATCAGGAAGGCGTCGCCGGCGCCCGCAAACGCATGGCCGCCGCCCTGGCCCAGGAGATCAAACGTCAGGTCGAGACCGGCGCCACGGTCTATGACCGTTCGACCCGCCAGCCACGCGCCAGCGGCTACGGCGACTTCATCATCCTGGTGCGCCGCCGCGACGCAACGTTTGAAGAGATCATCCGCGGCCTGAAGAGCGCGTGCGTGCCCGTCGCCGGGGCCGACCGGCTGAAACTGTCCAGCCACATCGTCTTTGACGACCTCAAGGCCCTGGCCCGGTTCGCCCTCTTCCCCGGCGACGACCTGTCGCTGGCCGAGGTGCTGCGCAGCCCCTTCTGCGACGTCGACGAGGCCTCGCTCTATGATCTGGCCGGGCGCGAGAAGCGTCAGGGCCTGTGGCGCGAGTTGAAGACCCGCGCCGACGAACGCCCCGAATGGCGCCGCGCACTGGACCTCTGCCTGACCGCGCGCGCCGCACGCGACCACGCCCCCTTCGCCTTCTTCTCCACCCTGCTGAACCGGGTGGACGACACGGGCGTCTCGGGCCGCGCCCGCGTCCTGACCCGGCTGGGCCGCGAGGCCGAGGAAGCCGTCGACGAGACCCTCAATCAGGTGCTGGCCGCCGAGAACCGGGGCGGGACCGATCTCGAAACCTGCCTCGCTCTGCTGGAAGCCGCCGACGTCGAGGTGAAGCGCGAGCTGGAAGGCCCGCGCGGCGAGGTCCGCGTCATGACCGTCCACGGCGCCAAGGGGCTGGAGGCGCCCGTCGTCATCCTGCCCGACACCACCATGAAGGCGAAAGCGCAGGGGCCGTCCCTGATGCCGATGGCGACCGAAGACGGCGAGGCCTGGCTGATGTGCCCCGGCTCCAAGACCGAAGACTGCGCCGCGTCCAAGGCCGCCCGCGAGGCGCGCGAGGCGCGGGTCAGCGACGAGTCCCTGCGCCTGCTCTACGTCGCCCTGACTCGCGCCCGCGACCGGGTCATCGTCATGGGGCGCGGTTCCAAGAAGGCCCCGGAAGCCGGCGACTGGTGGTCGGTGATCGAGGAGACCTTCAACCGGCTCGGCGACGAGGTCCGCACGCTGGACAGCAACATCCGCCGCTACGGCGTCGATCTTGACGTCCTGCCCGCCGTCAGCGCCGCCGCCGAACACCGCCCCGAGGCCCCCGGCTGGACCCGGCAAACGCCCGCCCGCGACACCGCCGCCCGCTTCGCCTCTCCGTCGCAGATGCAGGAGCAGAAGCGCATCCCCGCGCCGTCGCCGCTGGCGCGCGGTGAAGGCCCCGGCGCCGGTCTGGGCCGTTTCCGGCGCGGCGACCTGATCCACCGCCTTCTGGAGCGCCTGCCCGACATCGCCGCGCCCGACCGCCCCGACGCCGCCGCCCGGATGCTGGCGCGCGAGCGCGACCTGTCGGACGACCAGCGCGCCGAGATGATCGGGGCCGCCTTCGCCGTGCTGGACGATCCGCGGTTCGCCCCCGTCTTCGGCGAGGGCTCCCGCGCCGAGGTGGCCCTGACCGGCTCCTCGCCCGACCTGCCGTCCGGCGTGTCGATTTCCGGCCGCATCGACCGGCTGGTGGTCACGCCTGAACGGGTGCTGGTGGTCGACTTCAAGTCCAACCGCCCGGCCCCGGACAGGATAGAAGACGCCGACCCCGCCTATGTGCTGCAGATGGCGATCTATACCGCCGTGCTGAAGCGCCTCTATCCCGACCGCGCCATCGAGGCGGCCCTTGTCTGGACCGATGGACCCAGGCTGATGGCCGTGCCGCAAGGCCTGATGGACGAGGCTCTTTCAAATGCGCGTTGATTTGTGCGCAAATCGCACCCACATCAGCGACTGAACGCTGAACCGATCCTCAGCGCGCCACCATTCGGTGCTCACGCAGCGAGGCCCCGCGGGCCGAGCGGTAGCACCCCCTAAAGGAGAGCCATTCATGGCGACCGTGAAAGTCACCGACGAAAGCTTCGACGCCGACGTCCTGAAATCCTCGACCCCCGTCCTGGTGGACTTCTGGGCCGAGTGGTGCGGCCCCTGCAAGCAGATCGGTCCGGCGCTGGAACAGATCGCCGACGAGCTCTCGGGCAAGGTGACCATCGCCAAGGTCAACATCGACGACAGCCCCATGACCCCCTCCAAGATGGGCGTCAAAGGCATCCCCACCCTGATGCTGTTCAAGGACGGCCAACTGGCCTCGATGAAGGTCGGCGCCATGCCTAAGGGCAAGATCGTCGAATGGCTGGCCGAGGCCGGCGTCAAGGCGGACTAAGAATTCTCCCCCCCCTTTATGGGGAGGGTGGCTGAGCCGTCAGGCGAAGTCGGGTGGGGGCGGCGCGGCGAAAGCCCGCCGCCTTCGGCTTGTCTGGGGTGTGGATAAGGCGCCTGGCCCTCCCCACCCGGTCGCTTTGCGACCACCCTCCCCATGAAGGGGAGGGAGAAAGTTAGGCCGGATATGTCTCGCGGCTGGCGCCGAGCACCTCGCCCGCCAGATAGAGCGAGCCGCAGATGACCACGCGGCCGGCGCCCAGCGCCAGCGCCCTATCAAGAGCCTCGTCCACCGATCCCGCCGCCATGGCTCCAAAGCCGCGCCCTTGCGCCACGCCGGCCAACGCCGCCGGGTCTGCGGCGGCGCCGTCGAAGCCGACGGTGAAGACCTGGGCGTCGACGCCCTTCAGCGCCTCGAAGAAGCCGCCCGCGTCCTTGTTGGCCAGCATGGCGACGATCAGGGCCAGAGGGCGCGGCGCCCGCGCCTGTCGCTCGGCCAGGGTTCGGGCCATGGCCCGCCCGGCGTGGGGGTTGTGCCCGCCGTCCAGCCACAGCTCGGCGTCTGCGGCTTGCGCCTTTTCGGCATAGGGACCGGCGGTCAGCCGCTGCATTCGCGCCGGCCAACGCACGGCGCTCAGCCCTGCGGCGATGGCGGCTTCCGGCAGATCCAGCTCAAGGGCGGCGGCCACCGCCACGCCCGCGTTGTCGAACTGATGCGGGCCGCTCAGCGCCGGGGCCGGCAGGTCGAGAAAGCGCTCCTGATCCTGATAGACCAGACCGCCGCGCTCGGCCCAGGCGTCGAAATCCACGCCCATGACGGTCAGAGGGGAGTGAACTTCTCCCGCGCGGCGTTCGATCACCGCCATGACGGCCTCTGACTGGCGCGCAATGACACCGCGTGCGCCGGCTTTCAGGATGCCGGCCTTCTCGGCGGCGACGCCCTCGATCTTGTCGCCCAGGAACTCGGCGTGGTCCAGATCGACCGGGGTGATGACGCTGAGCAGCGGCCGGTCGATGACGTTGGTGGCGTCCAGCAGCCCGCCCAGCCCCACCTCGATGATGGCGAGGTCGGCGGGAGTCTCGCTCATGGCCAGGAAGGCGGCGGCGGTCGTGCTCTCGAACACGGTGGCCTCGCCCGACACGGCTTCGATCCGATCCAGCACGTCGTTGAGATAGTCGTCGCTGATCAGCGACCCGGCCAGACGGATGCGCTCGTTGAAGCGCACCAGATGCGGCGAGGTGTAGGCGTGGACCCGCAGACCTGCCGCCTCGGCGATGGCGCGGATCAGGGCGACGGTCGAACCCTTGCCGTTGGTGCCGGCGACATGAACCACCGGGGGCAGCCGATCCTGCGGATTGCCCAAGGCCGCGCACAGGGCCCGCATCCGCTCCAGCGACAGGTCGATCCGCTGGGGGTGACGGGCCAGAAGGCGCTGCGAGATCGGGTCCATGCGGTGGCTTTAAGCCGCCTTGCGCTTGCCGCCCATCAGCATGGACATGATCTGGCCCAGCGTCGTCGGCAGGTCGCCACGCGCCACCACCTTGTCGACCATGCCCTTGCCCTGCAGATACTCGGCGCGCTGGAAGCCCGGCGGCAGTTTCTCACGGATGGTGGTCTCGATCACGCGCGGACCGGCGAAGCCGATCAGGGCGCCCGGCTCAGCCAGGTGGACGTCGCCCAGCATGGCGTAGGAGGCGGTCACGCCCCCCGTGGTCGGGTCGGTCAGGACCACGATATAGGGCAGCTGCGCCGCCTTCACCTCCTGCACCGCCAGGGTGGTGCGGGCCATCTGCATCAGGCTCAGCGCGCCTTCCTGCATCCGCGCGCCGCCGGCGGCGGTGAAGCAGACGAAGGGCACGCCGCGCTTCACGGCTTCACGCGCGGCGGCGACAAAGGCCTCGCCCGCCGCCATGCCCAGCGACCCGCCCATGAAGGTGAAGTCCTGAACGATGACGACGGCGGCCACGCCGTCGATCTGGCCGAAGCCGATCGCCATGGTGTCCTTGCGGCCCGCCGCCTTGCGCGCGGCGTTCAGCCGGTCGCGATAGGACTTGCCGTCCGAGAATTTCAGCGGGTCTTCAGGCACGTCCGGCGTGTCGATGCTCTCGAACCTGCCGCCGTCGAAGGTGGCCTTCAGGCGCGTCGGCGCATTGATCCGCATGTGGCGGCCGGACGGCGTGACCCACAGGGCCGCCTCCAGGTCCGAGCGGAACAGCATCTCGCCGCTGTCCGGGTCCTTGACCCACAGATTGTCGGGCGTGTCGCGCCGGCTGACGATCTTGCGGACGCCGGGGGCGAAGCGGGACAGCCAGCCGCCGCGCGGCTTGTTCTCAGGATTCTTGTCGACCATGAGCGCGCCTTTAAACGGTTTCCGTCACGGAAGCACTAGTGCGAGCGGTGCGAACCGCATCGGCCAGAGCCTTCACCCTGGCCAGAACGCGGGGGGCGACGGGCTCGTTCGCGTCGAGCGCGGCGGCGACTTCATCGACGAAGACCGAACCGGCCACCACCGCATCAGCCACGCGGGCGATCTCGGCGGCGCGCTCGGGCGTCTTGACGCCGAAGCCGACGGCGACCGGCAGGTTCGCGGCCTTGCGCACCCGTTCCACGGCGGGGGCGACGTCGGCGGCGACGGCCTCCTTCACGCCCGTCACGCCGGCGACCGAGACGTAATAGACGAAGCCCGAGGTGCCGCGCGCAATGACCTTCAGTCGTTCGTCGTCCGAGGTCGGCGTGGCCAGGCGGATCAACGACACCGACTGAGCGTCGAGGGCGGCCACCAGCGGCCCGGCTTCTTCCGGCGGACAGTCGACCACGATCAGACCGTCCACGCCCGCCGCCGCCGCGTCGCGCGCAAAGGCTTCATAGCCGTAGCTTTCCACCGGGTTCAGATAGCCCATCAGGATGAGGGGGGTGGCGTCGTCGCCCTTGCGGAAATCAGCCACCAGATCGAGCGTGCCGCGCAGGGTCATCCCCGCTTGCAAGCCCCGCAGGGCGGCCCTCTGGATCGGCGGCCCCTCGGCCATCGGGTCGGAAAAGGCCAGGCCCAGTTCGATCAGATCGGCCCCGGCGGCGGGCAGGCCGCGCAGTATCTCAAGGGCCTCGTCCCGGCTGGGATCGCCGGTCATGACATAGGGAATGAAGCCGGCCCGGCCCTCGGCCTTCAGCCTGGCGAAACGGGCGTCGATGCGGGCGGTCGTCACTGCGGCGTCGCTCCCGACGCGGGCTGAACGGCGCAGACGTCGCCGGGGATGGTGGCGAAGCCGAGGTAGCCCGGCGATTCAGGCGCGGCAGGACCGGCGGTGTCGTAGAAGGCCACCATCTGCATGCCGTCGCAACCGCCGCCTTCCTTGCGCTTGATCAGGACGACGCGGTTGTCGTCGCCGCCAGCAGCCAGCCAGCCCTGACTTTCGAAGTGGGCGATGTAGGTGTCCGCCAAAGCGCCGACCCCGGCCAGGGGCGCGGTGACGCAGAAGGCCCGGCCGTTCAACCCGTGCAGATTGCCGCAGTCCGGCGCCAACTGGGCCGCCCCCAGCAGCGGCGTATCGGCGGCAGGCGCGCCCTGCGGACCGGGCGCGGCCGGGGCCGCCAGCGCTGGCGCGGCGGGCGCCGTGGTCTGGGCCAGCGTCAGGGTCGGCGACACGGCGGCGGCCAGGGCCGCGATCAGAAGGGTCTTCATGCTCAAAGCTCCACGCCCAGATGCTTGGCTACGGTGAAAATATCCTTGTCGCCTCGGCCCGACAGGACCAGGACGACATCGCCGTCCTTGCCCACGTCCCTGGCGATCTCGCCGATGCGGGCCAGGGCGTGCGAAGGCTCCAGCGCCGGAATGATGCCTTCCAGCTTCGACAGCATCTGGAAGGCCTCCAGCGCCTCGTCGTCGGTGGCCGACAGGTATTCGCCGCGCCCCAGATCGTTCAGCCAGGCGTGCTCGGGCCCGATGCCCGGATAGTCGAGACCGGCCGAAATCGAGTGGCCCTCTAGGATCTGGCCGTCGGCGTCCTGCAACAGATAGGTGCGGTTGCCGTGCAGCACGCCGGGGCGGCCGCCCTTCAAGCTGGCGGCGTGTTCGGGGGTGTCCAGGCCGTGACCCGCCGCCTCGACGCCGATCAGGCGCACGCCCTCGTCCTCGACGAAGGGGTGCATGGCGCCGATGGCGTTGGAGCCGCCGCCGATGCAGGCGACCACGGCGTCGGGCAGACGCCCGATCTGCTTCAGCGACTGGCTCTTGATCTCCTTGCCGATCACCGACTGGAAGTCGCGCACCATGGCCGGGTAGGGGGCCGGCCCCGCCGCCGTGCCGATGATGTAATAGGTGTCCTCGACGTTGGTGACCCAGTCACGCATCGCCTCGTTCATGGCGTCCTTCAGCGTCGCCGCCCCCGCCGTGACGGCCTCGACCTCGGCCCCCAGCAGCTTCATTCGGAAGACATTGGGCTGCTGACGTTCGACGTCGACCGCGCCCATGTAGACGGTGCAGGGCAGGCCGAAGCGGGCGCAGACGGTGGCCGAGGCCACGCCGTGCTGACCGGCGCCGGTCTCGGCGATGATCCGCGTCTTGCCCATGCGGCGGGCGAGCAGAATCTGGCCCATGCAGTTGTTGATCTTGTGCGCGCCCGTGTGGTTCAGGTCCTCGCGCTTCAGCCAGATCTTGGCCCCGCCGAAGTGATCGGTCAGGCGCTCGGCGAAATAGAGCGGGCTCTCGCGACCGACGTAGTGCGTCAGGAAGCCGTCCAATTCGGCCTGGAAACTCGGGTCGGCCTTGGCCGCCTCGTAGGCCGCATTCAACTCGTGAATCAGCGGCATCAGGGTTTCAGGCACGAAGCGGCCGCCATAGGGACCGAAGCGGCCCTCGGCGTCTGGCCAGGCGTAGGTATTGGGAAGGTTTGCGTTCACGAGCGGCAGTCTTTCGCGGGAAGGCGACGAAATCAGGACCGGGATACGGCCTTGAGGAAGGCGTGGATCAGGTCCGCGTCCTTAACACCGGGCGCGCTTTCGACGCCAGAGGAGACATCGACCAAGGGCGCCCCCGAAATCCGCACCGCCTCGGTGACATTTTGCGGATCGAGGCCCCCTGCGAGGAACCAGTTTGCCGGCAGCGCCCGGTTCTGCATCAGCGGCCAGTCGAACGAGGCGCCGACCCCGCCGGGCAGGACCGAACCCTCGGGCGGTCTGGCGTCGAACAAGAGATGGTCGGCCACGTCCGCCCAATCCGGCACAGTCGCAAAGTCGCCCTCGGTTCGGATCGGCAGGGCCTTGATGATTCCCGCCCCGGTCAGCCGCCGCACCTCGGCCGCACGCTGCGGCGTCTCATGCCCATGCAGCTGGATCAGATCGGGCCGCAGGATCAGCCCTACCTCGGTCAGCAGGGCGTCGTCGGGATCGACCAGGACCGCGACGATCCTGGCCCGCTTGCGCGCCCTATCGAACAGGGTCGCGGCGTGCAGCGGCGGAATGTGGCGCGGGCTTTTTTCAAACACCACCGCCCCGACAAAGGCCGCCCCGCCCTCCAGCGCGGCCTCCAGAGTCTCAGGCGTCGTCAGTCCGCAGATCTTGGCCAGGGGTGTGGGCTGGGTCATGCGACGGAGGTGCGCGAGACGGCGCGCGGGGTCAAGACGCTCGGCGCGTCATCCGGGGCGATACAGGTCCGCGTCGGCATCCGCTCCGCCGCGGAAGGCCGCCGCCACCACCTGACTGGCGATGACGGAATAGGTGATGCCGTTGCCGCCGAACCCCATCACCGCCCAGGCGTGGTCCATGTCCGGCACCGGTGCTATGGACGGCAGGCCGGTGGCGCTTTCGCCAAACGCCCCAGCCCAGGCGTAGTCGATCTCGAACTCGACCTCCGGCAGCAGGCGGCGCAGCTTGTCGGCGATGGTCGCGCACTTGCGCTTCAGCTTCTGAGGATCGGCGTGGGCCATGGGATCGGCCTCGTCCTCGCCGCCGACGATCAGCCGCCCGTCCCCGCCCATGCGGAAAGAGGTAGGGGTCGGAGCCCTCCCAGACCAGCGTATCGCGCAGCCAGGTGGGGCATCGCGTGCGGGGCAGGCTCGCCAGAGCCCAGGTGGAGATCACCTCGGCGCCCGGCGTCGGCACCCCCTTGGGGAATTCATAACCGCAGCAGAAGACGACCCGTCGCGCCCGCACCGCATGACCCGCATCGGTCAACAGGGTCACGCCCTCGGGATCGCTGGCCGCCTGGCTCACCTCGACCGGCGAAAATATCCGCGCGCCCGCTGTCGCCGCCCGACGCAGCAGCCCCGCCGCCAGCCGCGCCGGATCGGCGCTGGCCGCTCCCTGGCTGAGGATCGCGCCGGTACGCTCGATGCCGAACCGCTCTCTCAGTTCAGCCGGACCCATGAAGACGCTGTCCAGCCCCAGCGCCGCCCGCGCCTCGGCCTCGGCTTCCAGCGCCCGGCGTCCATAGGCGTCGCCGGCCAGATAGAGGGCCGCCTTGTCCTTGCGCCCGCAGCGTATGCCCTCCTCAGCCACCACCTGTTTCAGGGCGGCGACCGCAGCAAACGACCGGCGATAGGCCCGCCTCGCCTTTTCGGCGCCGATCCTCTGCGACAGGACGGTCAGCGGCAGATCGATCTCCCACTGCAGCATCGCCGTCGAGGCCATGGTCGAGCCGGTCAGCGGCGGGCGCCGGTCCAGCACGATGACCGAATGGTCCCGGCTCAGTTCATGGGCCATGAAGGCGCCGCTGATCCCCGCCCCGACCACCGCCACGTCACAGACCACGGCCTCATTCAAGGCCCGGACCGGCACGCGCAGGCCAGGGCTGTCGGCCCACAGCGAACGGCCGGTGCGCAGATCGCGTTTCAGGGTGGCGCCGCTCATGGTGATCTCCGCTGGAAGCGGAGCCTGAAGCCCTCAGCCCTATGCCGGTTCCGCGAAGATCAGTTCGATCTCTTCCGGCGTCAGCATCCGCCACTCGCCCGGCGCCAGATCATCGGGCAGGACCAGTCCGCCCAGACGCTCACGGTGCAGGGTCTCGACGTGGTTGCCCACGGCGGCGAACATCCGGCGCACCTGATGATAGCGCCCCTCGGTCACGGTCAGCAGGGCCTCGGTCGGCGACACCACCTCCAGGATGGCCGGCGACAGGGGCTTGTCCTCGTTCTCCAGCACCAGCTCGCCCGAGGCGAACAGCGCGCCCTCGGTCCCGACCAGCGGCCGCGCCAGGGTGGCGCGATAGACCTTGGCCACGTGGCGTTTGGGCGAAATCACCCGGTGCAGCAGGTCGCCGTCGTCGGTCAGCAGCAGCAGGCCGGTGGTCTGCTTGTCCAACCGCCCGATGGTCGAGATGGCCGGGTCGCGCCGCTTCCATCGATCCGGCAGGATGTCATAGACCAGCGACCCGTCTTCCTTGCGCGAACAGGTCATGCCCAAGGGCTTGTTCAGCAGCATGACCAGCCCCTGAACCGGGTCCAGCGGCTCGCCGTCGATCTCCATCCGGCTCGGCAGGTCGGGCGTTACCGGGATGCGCTTGGACACATCGGTCAGATCGACGCCGTCCAGCACGATCCCCCCCGCCTTGCCCATCCGCGCCATCTCGGCCCGCGAGCCGTAACCCATGGAGCCGAGCAGTTTATCGACGCGCGACGTCGGGATCTTGGCACTCATGTCCTACCGCCCTTCGGGCTGCTTGAGGACGTGCTCACTTCACCGCCTCGAAGATCTTGTACCCGCCCTTGTCGAGCAGCGGCTTCACCCGCTTGAAAGCCGCGTTCAGTTCGGCCTCGTAGGGCAGGTGCCGGTTGGCGACCAGCCACAGCACGCCGCCGGTCTTCAGCAGGGCCGCCGCCTGACGGATGAAGTTCTGGCCCAGACGGCGATCCTCGGTCCCGCCGTCGTGGAAGGGCGGATTGCTGACGATGAAGTTCAGCTCGCCCTCGGTCGGCAGGGTGCGCACATCGGCCCACTCGAAGGCGACGCGCGGGTCCTCGACATTCTTCTTGGCCGCCGCGATGGCGCGCCGGTCGATGTCGATCAGGCGCAAGGATGTCACCGCCGGCGACCGTAGCGCCACCAGCGACAGGGCTCCGAAGCCGCAGCCCAGGTCCGCGCCCGCCCCCTTCAACGGCGGCATGACCCCGGCCAGCAGGGCCGTGCCCGGATCGACCCGGTCCCATGCGAAGACGCCCGGCTGCGACCAGGCGTCCAGCCCCTCGACCTGGCGCAGCCCGCCCGCCGCGATGGCTGCATCCAGGCCTTCAATCACTTCGGGCCGCGTGACGATGCAGCGGCGATGGTGGGCCTTGGCCGTCTCGCCGACCTCCAGACCGAAGTCCTTCAGCTCCTTGCCCAGACGCGAGCCGCCCTTGCTCTTGTGCGCCATGACGTCGAGGCGTCCGCCGACCTTCAGCGCCCGCAGCGCCATGGCCAGGGTATAGCGCCGCTCCACCACGCCCGGCGGGGCGTAGATCATCGCCTCGTCCACCGAACCGGGGGCGAGGTCTTCCAGCGCGGTCGAGCCGGGGATCAGGGGCGAAGTCTGCAAAGCCCCGGTCGGAACATCGAACACCGCCGGCGGGCGGCCATAGAGAATGGTGATCATGGGGCGGGCCTATAACGCTTTCCTCCCTGTTCGCGAAGCGAATGGGGAGGGGGACCACGAAGTGGTGGAGGGGGCGGCGCAGCCGTCAGACCTCGAGTCGCCCCCTCCGTCACGGCCGCTGCGCGTCCGCGCCACCTCCCCATTGCTGCGCAACAGGGAGGAGAAGCGGGTGACACCCCGGAACGGATCAGGCACAACCCGCCGATGCTCGCTGACCCCCGCCGTTCCGCCCCGCCCGCCTCGCTCGACCTGAGCGCCGCGCGCGAGGTTCTGGGCCGGGTCTGGGGCCATGCCGATTTCCGCGGCCTGCAATCCCATGTCGTGGCCGAGGTCCTGGCCGGGCGCGACGTCATGGCCGTGCTGCCGACCGGCGGCGGCAAAAGCGTCTGCTATCAGATCCCGGCCATCCTGCGCCCCGGCGTCGGCCTGGTGGTGTCGCCGCTGATCGCCCTGATGACCGATCAGGTCGAGGCCCTGAAGCAGCAGGGCGTGGCCGCCGCCCGCCTCGATTCCGGCGTGTCGATGGAGGAGCGCTCGGCCATCTGGCGCGCCGCCCGCTCCGGCGAACTGGACCTGCTCTACGTCTCGCCCGAAGGTCTGGCCGCCGGCTCCATGCTGGAGCGGCTGTCCGAGATCGACCTCAGCCTGATCGCCATCGACGAGGCCCACTGCGTGTCTCAGTGGGGTCATGACTTCCGCCCCGACTATCGCAGCCTGGGCCGTCTGGCCGAGATCTTCCCCGGCGTGCCGCGCATCGCCGTCACCGCCACCGCCGACGCCCGCACCCGCGAAGACATTCTTGCGTCGCTTCGCCTCGGCGAGGCCCGCGTCTTCGTCGACAGCTTCGCCCGTCCCAACCTGCAACTGTCCGCCGAGCGCAAGATCAACGGCAGCCGCGCCCGTACCGACGCCGCCGTGGTCGAACTGGTGCGCGAGCGGCGCGGCAAGTCGGGGGTGGTCTATTGCGGCAGCCGCGACGGCTGCGAGCGCGTGGCGCAAACCCTGCGCGACGGCGGCGTCAACGCCATCGCCTATCACGCCGGCTTCGACGCCAAGGACCGCGACAAGCGGCTGGAGCGCTTTCTGGCCGAGGACGGCGCCGTCATGGTCGCCACCATCGCCTTCGGGATGGGGGTGGACAAGCCCGACGTCCGCTTCGTCATCCACGCCGATCCGCCCGGTTCGCTGGAAGCCTACTGGCAGGAGATCGGCCGCGCCGGACGCGACGGCGAACCCGCCGAGGGCATCACCCTCTATGGCCCCTCCGACATCGCCTGGTCCCTGCGCCGCCTCGAAGGGCGACCGATGGCCGAGGAGGTCAAACAGGTCCAGACGCGCAAGGTGCGCCAGCTGTTCGCCATGCTGGACGGCGCCGTCTGTCGGCCCCAGGCCGTGCGCCGCTACTTTGGCGAGACCGACGCGGCGCCTTGCGGCGTCTGCGACATCTGCGGCGACCCGCCGGCTACGTTCGACGCCGGGGTCCCCGCGCAGAAGGCCCTGGCGGCGGTGCAGCGCCTCGGCGAACGCTTCGGTCGGACCCGCGTCGTCGACCACCTGCTGGCCAAGACCAAGGACGTCCAGCCGTGGGAGTCGAACCTGTCCACCTGGGGCATCGGCGCCGACCTGTCGCTGACCGCCTGGCGCGACGTCATCGACCATTTGCTGTTCGAGGGCCTGCTGGTCGAGGACCCGAACGAGGGCAAGCCGATCATCCAGCTCGGCGATCCCGAGGCCGTCCGCGCCGTCTATCGCGGCGAGCGCCCGATTCAGGTGCGCAAGGCGCCCGTCCGTGTGGTCGAGGCCGAACGTCCGCGCCGCAACGCCGGCCGCAACCTGGCCGCCGAGGCGCTGGACACCGACGTCCGCGCCCGCTTCGAGGTCCTGCGCGCCTGGCGCCGCGACCGCGCCGCCGAGCAGCACGTCCCGCCCTATGTCATCTTCCAGGACAAGACCCTGGTCGAGATCGCCCTCAGCGAGCCGCGCAATCTCGAGGCGCTCGGCCGCATCTCCGGCGTCGGCGCCGGAAAGCTGGAACGCTACGGCAAGGGCGTGCTGGAAGCCCTGACCTCGGCCAACTGACCTTCGCGCGCGATGACCGCCGGGTCGTCGCCCAAACCCGGCGCAACCTGCACCGGCCAGCGACAGGCGCTTGCCGGTGCAGGACCGCCTTCGACCACGGTCGTGATCGGCAAGAGCGCGCCGCTCATCCGCCGCACGACATGATCCCGAACCTCGGCGTCCGAGGGGCGAGCGTCGAAATGAGCCAGGCTGGATCGTCCGTCGCAACGATACTCATCGAGGAACCACGCGGCTTTTCCGTTCAGGAAGTTCTCGCGCCGTGTCAGCCAGAAGCCGCGTGGCGCAGCACGTTCGTCGGCAGGAACCAGAATCCCCGTCATCAGACCTTCCAGTCCGTTGAAGACCTCGCCCGGACGCGCGAACAGCGTCACTGATCCGCCGTCCACGGGGAAGGTCTCGACCAGCTGCGTCTGCGGCTCGGCGCGCAGGGCGGCCAGCGACGCCGCCAACAGGGCGTCGCGTTCGCGGCGATAGCCGACCCAGTCCTCGCGCATGGCCTCGGCGGCCATGGCCACCTGGCTGGCGAAGGCGCCGATGGGCGCCGGGGCCGGACGCGGCACAGGCCCCATGACCGCCAGCGCCGCGTCCGCCTCACCGGCATCAAGATGGATCTGGGCGCGCATGACCCGCGCATGCCAGGACGTTTGGTCGTCGCCGCACAGGGCGATGATCCGGTCGGCGGCGGCTGCGGCGGCGGCATGATCGCCGGTCGCCATGCGGAAGGCGGCGTCACCCCACAGTTCCGTCGTGCTGTCGCAATCCACGACCGAAGCCGGATCGATGCGGACAATTCCGTCCATTGCCTGGCGCATCATCTCCGCGCGCAAGGTCGCGCCGCCCGGCAACAGGTCGATATAGGCTTCCGGCGAACCGCACAGCGCCGCCCCCAACGCCGGCTCGCCGAGCAACAAGGTCATCCCGCAAACGTCCAGTCGTCTGGCCTCGGCGTCGCTGACGCCAGGCGAAGAGACAGGCACCAGCATCGTCGTGCCCGGATTGCCGTTGACGCCCGGCACATAGACCGCCGTCGAGGTCGTCCGGGTCTCCCCCGCTCGCGCCCGCAGCGCCTCGGCCCCCAGAGCGTCCTTCTCGACCCCGCGCAGCCCCGTCTGCATCAGAAACGACAGGGCGTACTGGGCCTGTCGATTTCCATCGTCGCTTTGCCGACGCAGAGCATCGACAGGTTCGGTCAACGCCAGCTTGAGCGGCGCATTCCGGGTGATCGGATCTACCGCCGTGGCGCAACCAGCCACCGTGATCGCCGCGGCAGCCACCACGGCAAACGCTCGATGAATCCGCATAAGTCTTTCCCCTGCCCGTTTCCTCCTTGCCCTCAACATCGAACTGCGTCCAGCGGACAAGGAGCATGACCAAAGCTTAACTGGCGACGGCGCGCCGGCCGCGACACCCTTGTCAGCCAATCGGAGGATGGAGATGAAGAGATTTCTGGCGACTGGCGTCGCCTGTCTGGCGATGGCGAACGCGGTTCAGGCCCAGGAGGCGGCCGGCGCCGAACCTACCCTGCCGATGAATCAGCCACGCGACTGGTCGGCGACCCTGATTCAGGACGCGACCGGCCTGCACGACATCATGATCGACAGCCACCCCGGCACGCATGACCCTCTGAACCCCGCCTTCCGTCCTCGACTGGAAGAAGGCCTGACCGTCGCGCTCGAACGCGCGAAGACCACGACCGACGCCGGCGGCTGGTGGTGGGCGCTGCGGGCCTATGTCGCCAGCTTCGAGGACGGGCACGTCGGCATCAGCATCACTCAGCCGAACTACGGCTTCGCCACGCGCTGGCCCGGCTTCCTGACCGTCTATCGCGGCGCCGATCAGGTGGTGGCCGACCGCGACGCCGATGCCGCCGCCCCGCCTCTGGGCGCCAGACTGATCGACTGCGACGGCGTCGCCGCCGAGCCCCTGGCCGAACAGCGCATCGGCCAGTTCCGCGGCCGCTGGTTCCTGGAGGCTCAACGCGTCCTCTATGGCGACTGGCAGTTCCTTAGCGCCCATAACCCCTGGATCAGCGAAATGCGCCAGTGCCGCTTCGAGGCCGACGGCGCGACGCAAGTCTATGCGCTGAACTGGCGCGCCACGCCCGACGACATCTACGCCCGCCGCGCCAAGCTGGCCGAGACCGCCTCGACAGACTTCGGGCTGAAGCATTTCGACGACGGCGGCTTCTGGATTTCGACGCCCTCCTTCAATGGCGATCCGTCTGGCCAGATCCATGCCCAGCTGACCGCCTTGCTCGCCGACATGAAGGCCAAGCAGGAGGCTCTGCGTCTGGCCCCCTATGTGGTGCTGGACCTGCGGGGCAACGGCGGCGGCTCTTCGCACTGGAGCCAGCTGATGGCCCAGATCCTGTGGGGCGACGACTGGATGGCGGCCCATCCAGAGCCAGAGATCGAAGCCGTCGAATGGCGCGCCTCGGACGGCAATATCGCCCAGATGACTGAGTTCCGCGATCAGCTGCGCGCCTCGAACGGCTTGCCCGAATACATCGCCTGGGCCGAAACCGCCCTGACCGGCATGAAGGCCGCCCAGGCCGCCGGTCATGTCTACTGGCGCAGCGCCAATGAGGAAGCGCCGAAAAACGCCCCGACGCCGTCCGCCCCGCAGTTGATGGCCGGCCGGGTCTATGTTCTGACCGATCCCCGTTGCGGCTCGGCCTGCCTCGACGCCGTCGATCTGTGGAAGACCGCAGGCGGGATCCAGATCGGCCGCGAGACCTCGGCCGACACCGTCTATATGGACGTTCGCAACCCCGTCCTGCCCAGCGGCTTGGCCCAGATCGCGGTCCCCATGAAGGTCTATCGCGGTCGCGCGCGCGGCAACAACGAGCCGCAGCGGCCGTCTTATGTCATCGAGGGCGACATGACAGACGGCGCGGCCCTGCTGACCTCGATCCGCCGGCTTCAACCGAACTGAGGCCTCAGCGCAGGAAGCGTTCGACCGCCGCCTGGAAGCGACGCGGCTGGTCGATCATGACCATATGTTCGGCCCCTTCGATCCTTTCGAAGGCGGCCGGGCGCGGCAGGGAGCGGTAGCCCGCCCGGAACAGGCCGTCGATATGGCTGCGCGGGCTGCGGTCGTCGGCGCTCCAGCCATAGACCACCGTGACAGGGGCGGTGACGGCGGGCAGGCGCGCCCGGAGGTCCACAGTCATCACCTCGTACAGCCCCTGGGCCAGCGTGCGCCGATCGCCGCCCTGCCAGCCCAGGGTGTTGAACAGGCTGTCGGCCGCGCCCCCCATGTCCGCCCCCATGGATCCCGCCTGGGTCTTGAGCGCCTCGTCGCCGAACAGCAGCAGCCCCTGATAGGCCAGACGGGCGAGGGGTTCGACGTCGCCCGTCGTCGCGCCCGCGCTGATCAGCGACGGAAAGAAGGGCGAGGCGTCCACCACCATGACCCGTCCCACCCGCGGCCCGGCGTCGGCCGCGACGCGCAGGGCGATCTGACCGCCCATGGAATGGCCGATGACGGCCGGCCTCGTCAGACCGGCCTCGGCGATATAGCGCCGGATCTCGGCCGCCGCCGGACCGCCGACCAGCCCCTCGCCGTTGCCGCCCGCCGGCACGTCGCCAAAGCCCCGCACCGTCACCAGATGCACGCGATAACGGTCGTCCAGGGCGTCGGCTGTTCGCTGCCACACCGCTGAGGTTGAGGCCAGGCCGGGGATCAGGATGACATCCGGACCGGCTCCGCGCGCCTCGACCACGATCCGGTCGGACTGGAAGCCGGCCGGGCTGGCCGCCAGGGCCAGCGTGGGGGCCCAGAACAGAAACAGCAGGCTCAGAAGAATGCGTGTCATAGGGGCAGCCTAGTGAGGGATCGCGGCGAATAGTCGGCACAAAGAGCCAGTTGAAATCGCAACGTTTCGGGTGTGAAATCGCCCAACCCTGGGGAGGATCCGATGAAGCCTGTTCTATTGACCGCCATACTCGCCGTCGCCGTCGCCTCTGCGGGCGTCGCGTCAGCCGAGGAATGGAACGCCTTTTCGCGCAACGCCCGACTGGTCTATCTGGTAGATGTGGGCGGGATCGCGACCGTCGGCGACACGACCAGCGCCCGCGTCGCCCGCGTGCCCTTGCAGACGCCGGCCGGCGACTACAGCCACAAGATCGACGAGTACGAAATCCGCTGCGCCGCCAAGCAGGCTCGCGTCCTGGCCGAGATCGAGTTCGGTCCCGACGGCGCCGAGGTCGAACGTTATCCCGAGGCGGACGCGGCCTGGGACGACATTCGGCCCACCAGCCTGAGCGCCTATATCCAGCCCATCGTCTGCGACGGCGCTCGTGCGGACGGGGCCACCGCCGCCTCGGTCAAGGCCTACATCGACGGCGGGCGCGGCCAGTAGTCGTTCGCGCGCGACAGCACCCCACAGCAAAACGGCCGCCCCCTCGCCGGGGCGGCCGTTTCCTTTCCAGCGCCTGAAATCCTAGGCGGTCGCGACCTGGGACGCGTCCGGTCCGCCCTCAGGGATGTCATCCAGTTCGCCTTCCCACTTGGCGACCACGGCGGCGGCGACGGAGTTGCCGACCACGTTGGTGGCCGAGCGGCCCATGTCGAGCAGGTGATCGACGCCGAGCACGATGGCGATCCAGGCTTCCGGCAGACCGAAGTAGGTCAGGGTGGCCATGATCACCACCAGCGAGGCGCGCGGAATGCCGGCGATGCCCTTGGACGTGACCATCAGCAGCAGCAGCATGAAGACCTGCTGCGAGACGCTGAGGTGCACCCCGTGCGCCTGCATGATGAACATGGTGGCGAAGGTGCAGTAGAGCATCGAGCCGTCGAGGTTGAACGAATAGCCCAGCGGCAGGACGAAGCTGACGATGCGGCGACGCACGCCCACCTTGGGCAGGGCGTCCAGGATGCGCGGATAGGCGGCTTCCGAACTGGCCGTCGAGAAGGCCAGCAGGGCCGGCGTGCGGATCACCCTGAACAGCGGAATGACGCGACGCCCCAGCACGAGGGCGGCGGCCACGAACAGCAGGCCCCACAGGATGCCCATGGCGCCGTAGAAGCCGAGCACGAACCGGGCGTAGA
>NZ_JBMOSL010000008.1:0-122617 GCF_049315965.1 Brevundimonas sp. NPDC058933 | reverse complement strand
ACCCTCAAAATGCCGCCCTTTGAACCCTGACATCGCGCCACCCTCACTCTCGGCAAGACAGATCACCGAAAATCGGATCAGTTTGCAACAGAGCCCGTGGTGGTGCTTTGGAAGGCGCATCTCCTCTCGGCGCACACGCCCTGGGCGCGCGTTCCGGGTGCATTATGGTCGATGCGCCACTTGCCGATCGTGTGGAAGCCGTTTCTCGCCGGTTTCTTCATCGCCTTCGCGGTCTGCCTGATCGGTATCGTGTCGTCGCTCTTCACGGGACAGAAGCTCCACGGCGAAGCCCGCTGGGCGCGGATCGGCGAGGTCCGCAAAGCCAAGCTCTTGGAGGATACCGGCATTCTCCTCGGCCGCATCAACGGCAAGTTCATGCGCTTTGGGGGAACCGAGCATGTCTTGCTCGAAGCGCCTACCCGCGCCGGCAAGGGCGTCGGCGTCGTGATCCCGAACCTTCTCCAATGGCCGGATTCGGTTGTCGTCCTCGATGTGAAGCAAGAGAATTGGGCGGCGACAGCGGGCTTTCGGATGACGAACCTTCGCCAGCAAACCCTCTTGTTCAACCCGCTCGATGCCCACGGTCGCACATGCCGCTACAACCCGCTCGCCTACATCAATCGACGCGATCAGGTCGAAGTCGTCAACGAGCTGCAAAAAATCAGCGTCATGCTTTTTCCCCTGCCCCTGCAGGGCGAGACGTTTTGGGCGGAAAGCGCAAGGACGGCGTTTCTCGGTGTCGCGGCCTATGTCGCCGCCACGGCGGATGATGGCGACGATGCGCTCCCCTTCACCATCGGCGAAATCTACCGCCAATTCGCCGCCGGCGATGCACAGAAGCGATTTCCCAAAATCATCTCGCAGCGCGAGCGGGAGGGCAAACCGCTATCAGGTGCGTGCGTGTCGGCGCTGCGGGATTGGATCATGGCCTCGGCCAATACCTTCACGTCAACCCGCCAGTCCGTCACCGCCAAGATCAATCTGTGGCTGAACCCCTATGTCGATGCGGCAACGGCTGTCAGCGATTTCGATCTGCGCGAGTTCCGCGACAAGCGGATCTCGCTCTATCTCGGCGTCTCGCCGGATGATCTGGATCGCGTGGCACCGATCTATGGCCTGCTTTTCCAGCAGCTCATTGACCTCAATGTCCGCGAGTTGCCCTCGGGTAACAAGCACCAGGTCCGCTTGCTGCTCTTGCTGGACGAGTTCTCGCGCCTCGGCCGCGCATCGGTGATCGCCAATGGCTTCAGCTACGTCGCCGGCTATGGCATTCGCCTCCTCCCCGTCATCCAGAGCGGAGCGCAGCTCGAGAACGTCTATGGGCCGAAAGTCGCCACGGAGATTGAATCCAACTGCGGCGTCCAGATGGTCATGCGCCCCGCGACCAACGATGATGCGAAGGATATTTCCGAGCGGCTTGGCACTTATACGTTTCGCGCCAAATCGCGCTCCTTCGGCATGTGGGGCCGTGGGGGCGGCTCGGTATCGGAATCCGATCAGCGCCGGCCCCTGATGCTTCCTCAAGAGCTGATGCAGCTCCCCGAAAAGGACATGATCGTCCTGCGCCTCGGCATCCCGCCCGTCTATGGCAAGAAAATCCGCTATTATACGGAGAAGGCCATGGTCGCACTGACCAAGATCCCCGCACCGCAAATGCCGAACATTCGACCCGACCCCACCGCACCGATAAACAGCCTGCGGGTGATCGCCGCGGCCGAGGCGGATGATAATGGCGCCCCTGGCTCGGCCCCGCCTGCTCATGGTCCTGGGCCGCAATCCGGAGGCGGCGGCACGGCCCCGACCCACCACCGCTTGAACCAAGCCGCGATCGCCGCCGCCATGGCCGCCCCTGCCGGGGAACGCACCAGCAAGCTTTTCCAACATATTGTTATGGTGGGCGAGGCAAAGGTCGCTTAGCGTTATGTGATCTTGCCCTCGCCGGTGGGATGACCCGAAGGGGGAACGGCTGCACAAGAGAGGCAGGCGCCTTGAAACCAATGGCAGTTTTTGCCATAATGGTAGTGAGGTGATTTATGGCTTCGATGAACGTCTCCCTTCCAGACCCCATGCGGGATTACGTCCAGCGCCGCATCGACAGCGGGCATTATGCCAGCGTGAGTGATTATGTTCGCGATCTCATTCGGCGCGATCAGGGTGAGACGCAGGATGTCGAACGGTGGCTGCATGATCTTGACGCCTCGATCGAACGCGGCCTTGCCGATGCGGAGGCGGGGCGCACCCACGACCTCGACGACGCCTGCGATGCTATCATCGACAGGATTCGGACACGGGCAAGCGCTCAGCCGCAATGAAAGTCATCCTGACGCCGGATGCGCTGGCCGACCTCGATCACATCGCCGAACATATCGAAAAGGACAATCCCGCGAGAGCCATCAGCTTTGTCGAGGAATTGCGTGAGGCGGCCCGTCGCCTTGCCGATCTGCCCCAGGGCTATCCTCTGGTGCCTCGCTATGAGCGCTACGGTATCCGTCGCCGTTCCTATCGCCGCTATGGCATCCTCTACCGGCCAGAAGCCCACCGTATCCTGATCCTGCGCTTTCTTGGCCCCGGTCAAGATCATGATCGCGCGCTCCAATTGGTTTGAGCGATCGCTTGCTAGGGATTGATCGGAGCGAAGGCGGGCCAGTCACGACTTTTGAGGCCGGGCTGTGACAGGAAGCTCGGGCCGTCCAGCAACAGCGTCATGCGCGTGTAGCCGATCCTGAGGGATTCGAGCGGCACCGCTCGCAATGTCTCTTCAAGACCGGCATATCGCTCGTCCGAGATCACCACATAGTTTATCCTGCCGGTCGAACATTCGATCAGGGCCTCGACAACCCGGCCCAGATTCATCCCGCTCTTGTCATCAACCGCCATGCCGATCAGGCCGGTCGCGGTGAACAGGTTCGGCGTATCGGATCTTTGGCTGGCTGTTTCGGCCGATCGGCCGCCATCCTCATATTTGGTCTGCTGCCCCAACCATCGCCAGATACCGACGAGGTTCGTCAGCATCAGGAATCCATTGGTGGCAACCAAGGCTGTCTGTCCTGTGGCGTAGCCCAATGTGGTCCAGCAAACCGAGCTGATGCTGAACACCACGAAGCCCCAGCCCGTCACGCGCGCGCCCAGGTTGGAAGCCGTCATCATCGCCGCGATCATCGTCGCGATCGTGGCGAGCCAACCGACGAGACTTATCATCGTCCCACCCCTCGCTGCGGCCCGCGTGGGGGCGGCGCAACCGGCAACGCCTTCACGCCGGCTGCGCCGACGCTTCCGCTGTCGGGAGCGAAACAGCCGCCTCGCTCGTCAGCAGCCGGAAGGTGAAGCTCTCTTGCAGGTACAGCTCAACCACCTCGGCGGTGTGGCTGAGATAGCCAATCGACAAGTCCTGTCCGAGATCGAGTTCGAAATCGCCGCCCCGTGTTGTCAGGACGACGCCGCCCGTGATGCCCGGCGCCCAGATGATATCGCCATCCACCAGACGATTGATGTGCTGGAGCACCGGATAGCCCTCCTCGCTGCCGCCGCTGATCGCGGTGAACGGATCATCGCCCAGCACCAGTCGATAAGGCCCCTCGACCCCGGCAAGGCGCAACCGGTCGACGGCTTGGGCGACGATGGCGGGATATCCGGCGACGGCCGTGGGCAGCGGCACCGGCTCGTTGCTCGCGCCGGGACGGATGCCGCCGATATCGGCAGCGGCATAGCCATCAAAGATCGCACGATTTTCGGCAAAGGCGATCGTGCGGGCAGCTTCCTTGAGCGGCTGCCAGTCGGAATCTTCGGAGCCACGCTCCACATCGTCGATCGCAGCGCGGGTCAGCGTGAAGGGCACGCGCAGTTCGACTACGGCATTGGCCGCACGCCGCACGGCCTGGACGCCATCGCTCGGCGCATCGATCGGCTTGGTGTGGCCCGTGCCCACGGCCGCGAGCGTAGCCCCCTTCGGGTCCGGCACGTCCACGACGCGGCGCGCGGCCAGATAGCGCTTGAGGGTTCGGGTCGCCTCTTGTTCGATCTGTGCCCAGGCGGCGTCTGAGATCGGGGCGAGTTCGCGATGGAGGTTATTCATGTCCGGCCTCGTCTTTGAGTGATCCAATGCGGAGCGATCCGTCCAATGCCGTTGGAGCCTCCGGGGTCGGAGCCGTGGGTGCCGGCGCAGCCACCGCTTCATCGCCATTGCTATCGTCGCCATCGGCCGCAGGCGGCCCCGGCGTCACGGCGTCCAGAAAGTCGGCCGACGGCACGAAATAGAGCGAGCCGGTCACGGCCCGGCTGACATCGAGCAGGCGATCGTAGTTGCCGGGCGGCAGGCCGATGAACATATTGTCGAGCATCCGCTCGATCCGCGTGGGTGAGCGGGCGTAACCGATGAAATAGGTGCCGAACTCCCCCTTGCCGACATCGCCGAACGGCATGTTGTCGCGCAGGATCTGGAGTTGCTCGCCGTCCTCCTCGATGTTGGTGAGGACGTTGTGCGCGAAGCTCGGCTTCGCTGCCTCGTCCAGCTCGATGTCCGACAGTTTCTCGCGCCCGACGATCTTCTCCTGTTGCTCGACGGGAATCGCGTTCCACTTGTCGAGGTCATGGAGGTATTTCTGGACGATCACATAGCTGCCGCCAGCGAAGACCGGATCGTCCGCCGCCCCGATCACCGTGGCATCTCTCGCCCCCTGCTCGACGGGGTTTTCCGTCCCATCGACGAAGCCCAGTAAGTCGCGATCATCGAAGTAGCGGAAGCCATGCACCTCGTCCGTGACCGAGGCGACGCCGGCGAGGCGCTTCACGATCTGCGCGGCCATCTCGAAGCACAGGTCCTGCCGTGCGGCGCGAATGTGGAACAGCAGGTCGCCGGGTGTCGAAGGCGCATGATGGACGCCATGAATTTCCCGGAACGGATGCAGCTCCTTCGGCCGCGGTGCCCCGAACAGTCGGTCCCAGGCATCGGAGCCGATCCCCATGATGCAGGAAAGCCCTCCATCCGCTGCCCTAAAGCCGACGCCACGCACCAGCGAGGAAAGGATTGCGCAGAGATTTCGCACCGCCATCTCGGGCTTTGCACCCGCGCCCATCGACACCACGAGGAAGATGGCTGCACGAGTGAGCCGGGCATCGACGGCCTGGGAACGTGCGGTAACATCCTGAGCGACAGTGGAAGGCAAGCTCGTCTCCTATGGCCGGACCCGGCCCATCGTTATGGCACACACCCAAGAGGCGGCTAAAGCGCCGCCTTGAGATAGGGCGCGGTCAGACTGCCTTCCGCCTCTGCAACGTCGCTAGGGACGCCGCTGGCGATGATTAGGCCACCTTCCTCCCCGGCTCCCGGTCCGAGATCGATGACCCAATCCACCTGTGCGATGGCGCGCATGTCATGCTCGACGACAACAACCGTATTGCCCACGTCGACAAGGCCCTGCAGGTGCCGCATCAGCCGGTCCGCGTCGGACGGGTGAAGCCCCGAAGTAGGCTCGTCGAGGATGTAGATGGTGTTGCCGCGCTGGGCGCGTTGCAGCTCGGTCGCAAGCTTGATGCGCTGCGCCTCGCCGCCCGACAGTTCCGTCGCCGGCTGCCCGAGCCTCAGATATCCAAGGCCGATCTCCCGCAGCACATCCAGCGAGCGCATGACGGACGCCTCACCCGCGAAGAAGTCGCACGCCTCGTCCACCGTCAGCTCCAGCACCTGGGCGATGTTGCGGCCGTTCCATTCGACTTCGAGCGTTTGCGGGTTGTAGCGGCTGCCGTGGCAGGTCGAGCACGGCGCATAGACGCTTGGCAGGAACAGCAGCTCCACCATCACGAACCCCTCGCCCTCACATACCGGGCAGCGGCCTTCGGCGACGTTGAACGAGAAGCGGCCGGGGCTGTAACGGCGCTTCTTGGCCAACGGAGTGCCGGCAAAGATCTTGCGCACATGATCGAACAGGCCGCTGTAGGTGGAGAGGTTCGAGCGTGGGGTGCGGCCGATCGGCTTCTGATCGACCCGCACCAGTCTGCGCACATGCTCCATGCCCGCAACGATGCGGCCTTCGGTCTCTTCCTGCGCAACATCAAGCAGCGGATCGGCATCCTCTTCCTCGGCAGCCGGCGAGCCGCCGAGCTGTTCCGCGACAAGCTCCGGCAGCGCCTGGCTGACCAGACTGGACTTGCCCGATCCCGAAACCCCGGTGACAGCGGTGAAGCAACCGATCGGAAGCTCGACGTCGAGGCCGCGCAGGTTGTTGCGCGTCACCCCCTCTAGACGGAGCCAAGCCTTTGCTTCGCGCGGGGTCCGGTCATGGGCGACGGGCTCTGCGAACAGATAGCGGCGCGTGATCGACGCCTCGACGTCGGCCAGTCCCGCGATCGGCCCGCTGTAGAGCACTTCACCGCCCTTTTCGCCTGCTCCTGGCCCTACATCGACCAGCCATTCGGCATGGCGGATCACGTCAAGATCATGCTCGACGACGAACAGCGAGTTGCCCGCCGCTTTCAGCCGCTCAAGGATGGTGAGCAAAGCTTCGCCGTCTGCCGGGTGCAGCCCCGCCGAGGGCTCGTCCAGCACATAGACCACGCCGAAAAGCTGCGAGGACAATTGAGTGGCAAGGCGCAGGCGTTGCAGCTCGCCGGAGGAAAGCGTCGGCGTGCTTCGGTCGAGCGAGATGTAGCCAAGGCCAAGATCGATCAGCGGGCCGAGCCGTTCGAGCAGCTCGGATGCGAGACGCTGCGCGGCGACCCGCTTCTCATCGGAGAGGTTGGGCGTGCGGCGCACGTCGGGCGCTGCCTTGTGCGCCGAGCCTCCCGCCGCGACCCTGCGTTCAACTGCCGCATCGCGGGCCGCCTTGCCAAGAACATGGCCCTTCGGGGCCGCCGCGGCGCCCCCATACTCGCCATGCGCGACAGGCGTGAGCAAGTCCCGGAGCTTCAGCACCGTCAGGTCGCCAAACTCGGCGATGTCGAGGCCCGCGAACTTCACCGACAGAGCCTCGCGCTTCAGCCGCTTGCCGTCGCAGGTCGGGCAATCGCGGCCTATGATATATTGCGAGACGCGCTTCTTCATCAGCGCGCTTTTGGTGTTGGCGAACGTCTCCAGCACATAGCGACGGGCGCCGGTGAAGGTGCCCTGATAGCTCGGCTCCATGCGGCGCTTGAGGGCGACGCGCGTCTGCTCGGGCGTCAGACCCGCATAGACCGGCACCGTCGGCGTCTCGTCGGTGAAGAGTATCCAGTCGCGATCCTTCTTCGGAAGATCCCGCCATGGGGTGTCGACATCATAGCCGAGCGAGACGAGGATATCGCGCAGGTTCTGGCCGTGCCACGCGGGCGGCCATGCGGCGATGGCGCGTTCCCGGATCGTCAGCGTGTCGTCGGGCACCATCGTCTCTTCGGTCGCGTCATAGACGCGCCCGATGCCGTGGCAGGTCGGGCAGGCGCCCGCGACTGTGTTTGGCGAGAAGTCCTCCGCATAGAGCATGGGCTGATTGCGCGGATATTCGCCGACGCGCGAGTAGAGCATCCGTACCAGGCTGGAGAGCGTCGTCACGCTCCCAACCGAGGACCGCGCATTGGCCGAGCCGCGCTGCTGCTGCAACGCGACTGCGGGAGGCAACCCGTCGATAGCGTCAACCTCCGGCACACCGGCCTGATCGATCAGGCGGCGGGCGTAGGGCGCGACCGATTCCAGATAGCGGCGCTGTGCCTCGGCATAGAGGGTGCCGAAAGCGAGGCTCGATTTGCCCGATCCGGATATGCCGGTGAACACCACGAAGGCGTCGCGCGGCACGTCCACGTCGACATTCTTGAGATTGTTCTGCCGCGCGCCGCGTACCTGAACGAAGCCGGAGCGCGGCGCGCGTTCCTTGCCGGGGGTGGTTTGAGGCTCCTGATCCTTGCTCATACGGTCACTTTCACTCGGCGCATCACAGATAGATGAACTGACGGTACAGGCCGTCCAACTCGCCCCGGATCGTCTCCGCCCGATCCTCGTCATCGTTATCTACTGCCGTCAGCAGCGCCTGTTCCTTCGCGGTGATCCGGTCGCACAGCTCGTACAGATTTTCGCAGAAAGCCTCCGAATGGACCGACGGCTCTTCCCGGTCGGGCTGCGCCGACGCCAGGCCGCGAACCGACGAGAGCGGGGTGACATCGTTCTCTTCGTTGAAGGCGATCTGGCGCTGTCGCCGACTCTCGGTCTCGTCGATCGCGGCCCTCATCGCCGGCGTCACGGTATCGGCGTAGAGAACTGCGGTGCCGTTCACGTTGCGCGCGACGCGGCCGATCATCTGGATCAGCGCCTGGGCCGAGCGCAGGAAGCCCGCGCGGTCCGCATCGAAGATCGCGATCAGCGACGCTTCGGGGATATCGAGCCCTTCGCGTAGCAGGCTGATACCGATCAGCACGTCGAACTCGCCCGCGCGCAGGCCCTCGATGATCGCGACCCGATCCTCGACCTTGACGTCAGAGTGCATGTAGCGCGCGCGCACGCCCTGGCTTTCGAGGAATGCGTGCAGCTCCTCGGTCGCGACCTTGGTCAGCGTCGTGACCAGCACGCGCTCATCGCGCTTCGTGCGCTGCGCGATCTCGCGTAGCAAATCATCCCGCGCGCCTTGGGACGGGCGGATTTCCACTTTCGGATCGAGCAGGCCGGTCGGCCGAACGATCTGTTCGACCACCCTGCCTTGCGAGGCCCTTACCTCATAGGCGCCGGGGGTGGCGGACACGAAGATCGTCTGCGGCTTGACCTGTTCGAACTCGTGGAAGCTCAAGGGGTGGCTGTCCTTCGAGGATGGCAGGCGGAAGCCATAATCGATCAGCGTATCCTTGCGGGCCTGGTCGCCCCGGAACATCGCCGAGATCTGCGGGATCATCACATGCGATTCGTCGACGAACAGCAGCCCATCCTTGGGCAGATAGTCGAGCAGGGTTATGGGCGGGAGCGCTGGGTCACGGCCGCTCAGATAGCAGGCGTAATTTTCCATGCCCGAGCAATATCCGACCTCGCGCAACATCTCGGCATCGTTGGTGATGCGATCATAGAGGCGCGCCGCTTCCGTCAGGCGATTTTCGCTGGTCAGCCGCTCGACCTGCGTCTCCATCTCTGCGAGGATCGCCGTTGCGGCCTTGCGGGCCTGATCGGCGGTCGCCGCCAGAACGGTCTTGGGCGATACGAGATAGTGATCGGTGCTCTCTAGCTGCCTTCCGGTCGCCGCATCGAACCACTGGAGGGACGCGATCAGGCCGTTCGCCAATCCGACCCGCAGGGCCTTATATTCCGAATCCGCCGGGTAAACCTCAACAGCGTCGCCATCAGCGCGATAGGTGCCGCGCTTCAGCTTGTGCTCGGCCCGATCATATTGCAGACGCGCCAGGCCGCGAAGAAGCTCTTCCTGTCCCAACCGCGCGCCCTCGGTCAGCGGAACCTGGAGCGCGCGATAATTGTCGGGATCGCCCATGCCATAGATCGACGATACCGAGGCAACGACGATCGTATCGCGGCGCTCAATCAGGGATTTTGTCGTCGAAAGGCGCAACCGTTCCAGATGCTCGTTGATCGAGGAATCTTTCGGAATGAACTCATCGCGGCCCGGCAAATACACCTCTGGCTGGAAATAGTCGTAGTAGGAGACGAAATACTCCACGGCGTTTTCAGGGAAAAATCGCCGCATTTCGTCATAGAGCTGCGACGTTAGCGTCTTGTTGGGGGCCAGGATCAGCGTGGGACGCTTCAGGCGATGGATCACGTTGGCCATCGTGAACGTCTTGCCCGACCCCGTGATGCCCTTGAGGGTCTGATGGTGCGCCCCCTCCTCGATGCCGGATATGAGCCGCGCGATCGCTTCGGGCTGATCGCCCGCCGGGGTATAGTCGGAGTGCAAAATGAATATGCCAGTCGACATCAGATATCCTCCTGCCAGGGCCAGGCCATGAACGCCTCAAGCGTGCCCAAAAACGATTGTCGGGTCACATCTGCCCCTTCGCGGGCGGCTGTCCATGGTCCTTGTGTGCGTGCCTGATCCGCCGAACGGTCCACCAGACACCAAGGAGGACAAGGGGAACCAAAGCTGCGATCACCAGCTCAGGCGCCACTGCGTCGTGAATGCCCGGTATGCCCTTGATGAAATAGGAGAGCAGGCCGATCACATAATAGGAGATTGCGGCGACAGACAGGCCCTCCACCGTCTGCTGAAGCTGCAATTGCAGCTTCGCCCGGTTGTTCATCGAGGCGAGCAGGTCGCTATTCTGGCGTTCGAGCTGCACATCGATCCAGGATCGCAGCAAGGTGGTCGCGCGCGCCAGCTTGTCCGAGAGATTGGCCTGCCGCTCCTCGATCACGCGACAGGTCCGCATGGCGGGGGCGATCCTGCGATGCAGGAAGCTGCGCCAGCGATAGCAGCCGGGGACGAAGGTTTCGCCGAGTGCGGCAAGCCGTTCCTCGACGATCTCGTAATAAGCGCGGCTCGCGCCGAAGCGGTAGAGGCTGGACGCCGTGTCCGCCTCCAGCTCGGCCGAGAGATCCGTCAATCTGGAAAGCAGCGCCTCGCTGTTGCGCCGAGCCGACTTGCGCATCTCATCCGTGATCGCGGCGAGGCGCTTTTCTATATTGCGTAGATGCGGACCCAGCGATTGGGTCAGGGGAATACCGAGCAGGGCCAACGTCCGATAGGTCTCGATTTCAAGGAGCCGCTGCGCCAGCGCGCCAAGCCGGATCGGCGTCAGGCCGCGATCGAGGATGAGGATGCGGGTCAGCCCATCTGCATCCTGACGGAAATCGGTAACGATATCCGCCATGCCGTCCTCGACGAGCGAATGGCAGCGGCTGATCGGATCGAAGCGGTCAATGTAGGTCGCGGTCTCTTCCGTCCACGCCACCACGTCCAACCGGATGCCGCAAATGACCGGCCCAGGCGGGGTGAAGCCGTGCTTGAACGGGTCTTCGCCCGCCAGATCCCCGGTGTCGGGATCAACAGGCGCGCTCCACAGGTAGGTCGAAAACTCCGTATGCTTCTCACAATGCAATTTGCCCTGATCCCAGGTCAGGCCATGAAGGGGGGAGTTCTGATCGGGCAGCGACGCGCCCATTCGGCTCGATATTTCCGCGAGCGTCGCCTTATCCTTGGCCAGATTGCCTTCATTCATGAAGGCGAGCTGCACCAGGGCGCGCGGTGACTCGATCAGGAGATATGGGCGCGCATGTACCTCGTCGATGGCAACCCGCCTATTTTCATAGGTCGGCATACCATAGACAGTCGAACCGCCATTCGGAGCGCTGCCCGCTTCACTCAATCGGCTTTCCCCCCTTGTCATCCTTCTCCCCCACGTCGCGATGATCTAGATCGCCATAAGTAATCAGCCGAGAGCCACGATATCCTATGCCATGGGTCCACAGCCAGCTTAGTGCCACACTAAGCCGGTTCTGCGCCCCGATCAGGAAATAAATGTGGATGAGCTTCCACATCCACCACGCCAGGGCCCCGCGCAACTTAAACCGACCCATGTCGACGACGGCAAGGCTGCGGCCTATAGTCGCCAAATTGCCCTGATGCCGGTAATGGAAGGGCGCGACCTCGTTCTGCCCCTTCAGGCGCTGGCGGATAAGCCGGGCGACATATTGACCCGCCTGCTTCGCAGCCGGCGCAAGACCGGGGACAGGCTTGCCATCGAACCCGTTCGAGGCCGCGGTGTCGCCGATCACGAAAATGTCGCGATGACCCGGCACCGTCAGGTCCGGTCCGACAATCACGCGGCCAGCGCGATCGGCTTCAGCGTTCAGCCAATGCGCGGCGGGCGATGCCTGGACGCCTGCTGCCCACAGGATCGTTTCGGCGGGAATCTGCTTCCCATCCACGACGACGCCATCGGCGGAGCATTCCGTGACCGGCGTGCCGAGCTTGATTTCGACGCCGAGCTTTTCGAGCGCCTGCCGGGTATAGGCGGAGAGGTCTTCCGGGAAAGCCTGCAAGAGCCGTTGCCCGGCTTCGATCAGCACGACGCGGGTCGCACGCGGGTCGATCGACCGGAAATCCCGCACCAGCGTCAGGCGGGCAAGCTCCGCGATCGTGCCGGCCAGCTCCACGCCGGTCGGGCCACCACCGATGATGACGAAGGTCTGCAAAGCGGCACGGCGCGCGGGGTCCGTCTCACGCTCGGCTTCCTCGAAGGCGACCAGAAGGCGCCGGCGAATGGTGGTTGCATCCTCCAGCGATTTCAGGCCGGGAGCAAACGGTTCCCATTGATCGTGGCCGAAATAGGAGTGCCGCGCGCCCGTCGCGATGACGAGCGTGTCATAGGCAACCGTCGAGCCGTCCTCCAGAATGACGCGCCGACCGCCTGTATCGACACCTTCAACCTCGCCGAGCAGGGTCCGCACGTCCTTCCGCTTGGCGAAGAGCGAACGGATCGGCCATGCGATCTCCGATGGCGACAGCGAGGCGCCCGCCACCTGATAGAGCAGCGGCTGAAAGAGATGGTGGTTGCGGCGATCGACGAGCGTGATGTCCACGCCGCTCCCGGCGAGCCGCTGCACGGTTTCAAGGCCGCCGAAGCCCGCCCCCACGACCACCACGCGATGGCGGCCGTGAGCCGGCTCATGGCTGGGCGCGATTTCGCGCATGGTTGAAGGTGACGGCCCGGTCATTGGGACAACGCCGCGGCATGGTGGGCGATATGTTCGCCGATGAAACTCGCGATGAAATAATAGCTGTGGTCGTATCCAGGCAGCCGATGGAGCGTCAGCGGGTGCTCGGCAGCCTTGCACGCCGCCTCCAGCAAGTCGGGGCGCAGCTCGCGCTCGACAAACTCGTCATCCAGACCCTGATGGACGAGCAACGGCAGACGCTCGCGGGCGGCCTTGATAAGTTCGATGGCGTCATATTGCTTCCACGCCTCGCGATCGTCACCCAGATAGGCCGTGAAGGCACGCTCGCCCCAAGGCACCTGGCTCGGCGCTACGATCGGCGAGAAGGCCGATACGCTGCGATAGCGTCCGGGGTTGCGCAGGGCGGCAACAAGGGCGCCATGCCCGCCCATGGAATGGCCCGCGATAGCCCGGCGATCATCGGCCGGGAATGTGGCTTCGATCAGCGCCGGCAATTCCTCGACGACATAATCGTACATGCGGTAGTGTGCGGCCCAAGGTTCCTGCGTCGCGTTGACGTAGAAGCCGGCGCCCTGCCCCAGATCATAGCCGGGATCGTCGGCCACGCCTTCGCCTCGCGGGCTGGTGTCCGGCACGACGAGGATGATCCCGTGCTCGGCCGCGAAACGCTGCGCGACAGCCTTGGTGATGAAATTCTGCTCGGTGCAGGTCAGGCCGGACAGCCAATACAGCACCGGCACGCGACCGTCCTTCACCTGGGGAGGCAGATAGACGCCGACCTTCATCGGACAACCGAGGCTGATCGAGTCATGCTGATAGACGTCCTGCCAACCGCCGAAGCTGGCGTGATGTTCGACACGTTCCATTTTTGTTTCCTTGCTTCGACGGTTGGTGGACGGTGTGGCGATAGGAGCCCTTTTGCTGGCTGTTGTGCGGGGGGAAGCGCCGGCGCCTGTTTCAGCGCCGGCGACAGCCAGTCATAGGGTTGCGGGTATCGCCCTCACCTTCCGGCTTCAGATGAAGGTGTACGAGCAGACCTTGTTGCCCGCCGGATCACGCAGATAGGCCGCATAGGCACCCGGCAGATGGCCACGCGGGCCGGGCTGGCCCTCGTCGGTGCCACCGGCCGCGAGGCCGGCCGCGTGGAAAGCGTCCACTTCGGCGGGCGTCGCGGCGGCAAAGCCAACCGTCACGCCGTTGCTGGAGGGCGCTTCGCCATTGCCGGGACGGGCAATGATGAAGGCGGGCTTGTCGCGACCGTACAGCACCCAGCCATTGCCGAAGGGGCCGAGGTTCTTGACGCCCAGGGCGCCCAGAGCGGCGTCATAGAACGCCGACGACTGCTCGACGTCGGCAGCGCCGATGAAGACGTGCGAGAACACGCCGTTGCCGGAGATAACGGGGTCAGCCATGATATTCTTCCTTGAGGTTAGTGTTTGAAACTAAACGGCGTAATCTGTCGGATCAGTAGTGGATCACGGTGCGGATCGACTTGCCTTCGTGCATCAGGTCGAACGCCTCGTTGATCTCATCGAGACCCATGGTGTGGGTGACGAAGGGCGCCAGATCGATCTCGCCCTTCATGGCGTCCTCGACCATGCCGGGAAGCTGGGTGCGCCCCTTGACGCCGCCAAAGGCCGACCCCTTCCAGACGCGGCCCGTGACGAGCTGGAACGGACGGGTGGAGATTTCCTGGCCCGCGCCGGCAACGCCGATGACGATCGACTGGCCCCAGCCACGATGCGCGGATTCCAGCGCGGCCCGCATGACATGGACGTTGCCGATGCACTCGAACGTGTGGTCGATGCCCCATCCGGTCATCTCGATCAGCACTTGCTGGATCGGCTTGTCATAGTCCTTGGGGTTGATGCAGTCGGTCGCGCCGAACTGACGTGCCAGCTCGAACTTCGTCGGGTTGGTGTCGATCGCGATGATGCGGCCTGCCTTGGCCTGACGCGCGCCCTGGATCGCGGCGAGACCGATGCCGCCCAGACCGAACACGGCAACCGAGTCACCCGGCTGCACCTTGGCGGTGTTGTGGACCGCGCCGATGCCGGTGGTGACGCCGCAGCCCAGAAGGCAGACATGCTCGGGGTTCGCTTCCGGGTTGATCTTGGCGAGCGAGACTTCGGCGACGACGGTGTATTCGCTGAACGTCGAGCAGCCCATGTAGTGATAGAGGGGCTGGCCGTTGTAGGAGAAGCGCGTGGTGCCATCAGGCATCAGGCCCTTGCCCTGCGTTTCGCGGACCGCGACGCACAGGTTGGTCTTGCCGGACAGACAGAACTCGCACTTGCCGCACTCGGCGGTGTAGAGCGGAATGACGTGATCGCCCGGCTTGACGCTGGTGACGCCCTCGCCGACCTCGACGACGATGCCCGCGCCCTCGTGACCGAGAACGACCGGGAAAATGCCCTCCGGATCGTTGCCGGACAGCGTGAAAGCGTCGGTGTGGCATACCCCGGTATGCGTGACCTTGATGAGCACTTCGCCTTTCTGGGGCGGTGCGACATCGATCTCGACGATTTCGAGCGGCTTGCCTGCCTCGAAGGCTACGGCGGCGCGAGATTTCATTTTGATTTCCCTCGTTGGTTGAATCGGACCGCCGGTTGTGAAGCCCGGCGAAGCGCGACTCTCGGACAAACACATACTGGCGGGAGTATGTCTAATATACTCCTAGCCAGTATGCAAGAGGGATATCGACTGAGGGATGGAGGCGCCTGACAGGACGTCATGGCTTGGGAAAGCGCAGCGCGATCGTTGATGCTGCGTTTCCGGAAAGGGGCGGCTTGCCGATCCGGGGGGGAGTTAGATCGACAAGCCGGAAGGGGGTGTTCGTGCGGAAAGCAGTCCGCCCCCTACGACTCAGAATATCCCCCGGTCATGACCGGGGGATATTCCGGGTTAGAAGAAGATCAGGCCGCTACGGAGCCGTGCGGATCGATGACGTACTTGAACGCCGATCCGTCATCGAACTCCTTGTAGGCCGCCGGCGCATCCTCCAGCTTGATGATCTTCGTGTTCATCATCGGGGTCAGATAGGGCATCCGATCGTTCAGGATCGCCCGCATGAGGGCGTGGTTGTAATTCGCCGTCGGCGACTGGCCTGCCGACATCCGCGGCGACTTGATCCAGCCACTGGCCCAATCGACTTCCATGCTGCCCTTCTTGTTGTCCCTATTCTTGGAGATCGGATTGGGGCAGTAAACGCCGACCGTGCTGGTCATCCCACCGAAGCGGACATATTTCAGCAGCGCGTTGGTGACGGCGTTCTCGACGATCTGGTCGGACTCCGCCCCGAACCCGCGACAGTCGAGGCCCACATAGTCGATGACGCGATCGGCCTCGCGCTTGCCGGTGATCCGTTCCAGATGATCCTCGATCGGAATGCCGTCCGACAGGTTGATGGTCTCGACGCCGTGCGGCTTGAGCAGATCGAGCCGCTCCTGAATGAAGTCGGCGACGATGATGGCGCCGGCACCGAGGAGCTTCGCGCAGGCTGCGCCCGCGCGACCGACAGGCCCCGCGCCGAAGATCAGCACGTTCTCGCCGACGATATACGCAGGCTGCGCCGGCCAGTCGGGCGCGGCGAACCCGTGGAACGCGGTCGGCAGCACGTCCGAAAGCAGCGTCAGATCACGGATCTTCGCCATGGCCGCGTCCTTGTCGGGGAAGGCCAGCAGATTGAAGTCTGCATAGGGCACGAACAGGTAATCCCCCTGACCGCCGGTCCATCCGCCCAGGTTGAAGCCGTAGGCGCCGCAATCGACTTCGGGGTTGGTGTGCTCGCACACGTCCGAGCGCATGTGCTTGCAGTTGTAGCAGCGTCCGCAGCCGACGTTGAAGGGAACGGACACGATATCGCCGACCTTGATATATTCGACGTCGGAGCCGACCTCGATCACCTCGCCGGTCATCTCGTGGCCCATCGTCATCCCCTTGGGGACTTCGAACGAACCGCGGTAGATGTGAAGGTCGCTGCCGCAGATGTTGGTGGTGACGATCTTGAGAATGGCGCCGTGGGGGGCTTTCTTGCCCTGCGGCGTAATCAGCTCCGGGAATTTGAAGGTGTTGACCTTCATCTCCATCGGCTTCTCGAATGTGACGATCCTGTTTCCGGTAGCCATCGAATTATCTCCTAGCTCTCGTCCGCCACCCCTCAATAATGTTGAAGTTTCTACCGGACGCGCCAAAGGAGCTGCGCTGAATTAAATCAACACAATACGCCTTTGGCGATCCAGACCTCTTCATTATCGTCCATGCAGAATGGCTTTGGCTGCATGTGACAGCAAACTCGAAGTTTCTATCTTGAGATAGGAAATTCCTATGAGCGTTTTTCGCACCGCAACATTGCCGGTTCAGCCCTTTCGAGGCTGAAATTGGCGATGCAATGCAAGGATTTCCTGCAAAGGAGACACGACTTTGGGAGTGTGGACCAGCTCAAGAAGGGCTGCCGAGGGCGGCGACTTTGCCTCCCCCTTGACGCTGACGAATCCAACATCTGCGTGCGCGCCCGCACCCGTCAGTGCTGAAGCCTGAAGGTTTGGAATGTGGGCGAGGCGGGTCGCAAGCGATTGGGGCAAGACTGCCGCGTAACGCCCTGTGGCCAGATGCGCCGCCAGAATGTCGATCGTGTCCGTGTTGATCGTCGCGGCCGAGCAGTGCGCGAGCTGCAACTGTGCCTCGCTGGGGAGCGCGCCTGCCAGAATGCAAAGCGGCAGGCTCACGACATGATCCCACGCGACTCGCTTGGGCTGCGGCTCTTTGCTCATCTGGAACAGGGTCGTATGTTCCCGGTAGAGATGATGGGTCTCGAACTCGTCCTTCGGAACCTCGCCGAGATAGGTCAGCGCCATGTCCATTTCGTGATCCAGCAAGGATCTCAACAGCGAAGCAGTGCCACTCGCCGTCACGGTTTGCCCCAGCAAGGGGATTTGATCCGCAAGAGCGGCGCTGACGATCGCGCCGACAGCCGAAGTGCCTGATACCATGCCCAAGCGGAACAGGCCCTCCAGCCCTCGCTTGAGGGCCGACAGGTCACTCTCCAGCCCGTCACAGTCCCGTTCGATCTTCTTGGCCCAGGCGAGCACTGTCCCGCCTTCCAATGTGAGACCGTCATATCGCCGGCCATGCCGCACGATCTCGACGCCCAGATCTTCCTCTAGCTGCTTGATCCCCGCCGAAAGCGTCGGCTGCGACACGTTGCAGCTCTTGGCGGCCCGCCCGAAGTGACCCTCGCGATCGAGCGCTATGAGATATTCGAAATTCTTGACGATCATATGCTATCCCATCTGCCTGCGGCATCCGGCGCAGCGACAATTCGCAATTGCGCTCGACTCGCTCGGGCATGGCGGCGGCAATCCTGCACTGAGACCCTTGGAAGATAGATCGGTCAGGATGCGGCGGCGTGTTGAAGCTGAATCATCAATCCAAGACACGGAACCGGAAAAATATATATCCGCCTCTTCGGACGATCTATGAAAACGCCAACCCACAAATCGTACCAAGCGAAGATTGGTCGTATCTTCATTATTACCACCACATTACCGATACATACGCATCAGATATCCAGATAATTACCTATACGGGATGATCTTGGCCGCGCTCATTTGAGATATGTTCTCAATATCTTCATGACCCCCTCCATGTCATTATCGTAAGAGTCACCGTCCTGCCCCCCAATCGCCTTGCTTGAGGGTCCGAACGTCTCTTTAAGATGGCTCTCCATCACCTCCGCCATCAATCCGTTGGTCGCTCCCCGCATTGCCACGATCTGTTGGAGCAGGGGTGCGCAGTCCGTACCTGCCTCGATCGCCCTTTCCAGCGCTTCCGCCTGCCCTTTGATACGGCGAAGGCGTGTGATGGCCCGCTTCTTGTCCTCTGGTGAATGTGGCATCGCGCTTTCCTGAAAGATCACCACTACATACTATACAGGGGGGGAGTTTCAAGCCGCTTGTGAATTAAGGGTCGCGGCTCGTCGACGGCCTCTGCCGATTCATAGCTGCAACGGCCCGCTTTCCCCCTCCAAACATCAGGAGCTGATCTATGGTTCCCTGCCCCCTTGATACTGGTGGGGAGTATGGTATTAAAGTGCGCAAGGCTGTTCCACCTTTCGCCGAGCACGCGCCGCAGCACCACAACGCTGGTCGCAGTTGAGGAGGCCGAAAGTCAGGGAGAAAATCTGGTGCTTGCGAATCTCGATCCGGTAATCCTGGCGCGCGCGCAATTCGCGTTCACGGTCTCCTTCCACTTCATTTTTCCGGCCTTCTCCATCGGCACGGCAAGCTACCTGATGGTGCTTGAAGGGTTGTGGCTGAAAACGGGGAGCGGCGTTTACGCCAACCTCTACCGCTATTGGCTCAAGATCTTCGCCGTAGCCTTCGGCATGGGCGTGGTCTCGGGCGTGGTCATGTCCTATCAGTTTGGGACGAACTGGTCGGTCTTCTCGGCCAAAGCCGGCCCCGTCATCGGCCCGTTGATGGCCTATGAGGTTCTCACCGCGTTCTTCCTTGAGGCGGGCTTCCTCGGTGTCATGCTGTTCGGAATCAACAAGGTGGGCAAAGGGCCGCACTTTTTCGCGACCTGCATGGTCGCCGTCGGGACGCTCATCTCGGCGACCTGGATCATTTCCGTGAATAGCTGGATGCAGACGCCGGCAGGCTATGCGATCAATGCCAAGGGCCAGTTCGTGCCCGCAGGTTCGTGGCTTCCGATCATCTTCAACGCGAGCTTTCCATACCGCCTCGTTCACACGGTCATCGGGGCCTATCTGACGACGGCGATGGTCGTCGGTGCGGTCGGGGGATGGCACCTTCTGCGCGACCGCGCGAATCCCGGCGCGCGCAAGATGTTCTCGATGGCGATGTGGATGGCGGCGCTCGTCGCTCCGATCCAGATTCTCGCGGGCGATCAGCACGGCCTCAACACGCTGGAGCATCAGCCGGCGAAGGTTCTCGCGATGGAAGGTCATTATGAGGCCAGCCCCGACGGCGCTTCGCTCATCCTTTTCGGCCTCCCGAGCAACAAGGATGCGGTGGTCCACGGCAAGGTCGAAATCCCCTATCTGGGATCGCTTATCCTCAAGCACGATCCCAAAGCGCCCCTCCCCGGCCTCAACGACTTCCCGCGCGATCGCTGGCCGCCCACGCCGATCGTCTTCTGGTCGTTTCGGATCATGGTGGCGATGGGCCTCGCCATGCTGGGGCTGGGACTTTGGAGCCTGCTCGCCCGCTGGCGCGGCAAGCTCTATGACTGGCACTGGCTTCACCGCGCCGCTGTCGCGCTTGGTCCGTCAGGTTTCGTCGCGGTCATAGCAGGATGGGTCACGACGGAGGTTGGGCGACAGCCCTTCACCGTTTACGGCCTGCTGCGAACCGCAGAGTCCCATTCCCCCTTGGCCGCACCCGCCGTCGCGGCGTCCCTCGTCGCTTTCATCCTCGTCTATTTCGGCGCCTTCGGGGCCGGCACCTATTATCTGCTCCGGATGATGGCAAAGCCGCCCGCAGCCGGTGAGCCGGAACCGTCCAAGGTGCCGCAACGCGCGGCGGGCATTACGCCGGCGAGCGGCGTCGTGGCATCGACCGGACGGGAGGCATGAACATGGAGCACCTCGATCTCACCATAATCTGGGCCGGTATCATCGGTTTTGCTGTCTTCGCCTATGTCGTGATGGACGGGTTCGATCTGGGGATCGGCATCCTCTTCCCGAGCCTTTCGGTCGGAGGGGAGCGCGATCAGGCGATGAACTCGATCGCGCCGGTCTGGGATGGCAACGAAACATGGCTGGTGCTGGGCGGAGGCGGTCTCTTCGCGGCCTTTCCCCTTGCCTACGCCATCATCCTTCCCGCGACCTACCCGCTCATCATCGCGATGTTGCTCGGTCTCGTGTTCCGCGGGGTGGCATTCGAGTTTCGTTGGCGAGATCCACGCCATCGTCCCTTCTGGGATGTCGCCTTCAGCTTTGGGTCCGTTCTCGCGGCGTTCTCGCAGGGGATCACGCTGGGCGCGATCCTGCAAGGCGTGCGGGTCGAGGCCGATGCCTATGCCGGGGGATGGCTGGATTGGCTGAGCGCGTTCAGCCTCTTGACCGGCGCGGCAGTCGTAATCGGATATGCGCTTCTCGGCGCGGCCTGGCTGGTCTGGAAAACCGAAGGGCCGGGCCAGGAACGCGCCCGTCGACTGGCATTTTGGCTCGGCGGTGCGACGCTACTCGCGCTTTTCGCCGTCAGTGCGGCGACGCCGTTCCTGACCTATGACTATTGGCGACGCTGGTTTGCGATGCCCGGCGTGCTTCTCACCGCGCAGGTTCCTCTGCTGGTGGCAATCTGCGCTGCAACCTTCTTCTGGAGTCTGAAGCGCGGCGCGGAGCGTCTGCCCTTCATTATGGCGCTTGGCCTGTTCTTTCTCGGTTTCGTTGGGCTGGGGATCAGCATCTATCCCTATGTCGTTCCCCGCGCCGTCACGATCTGGGATGCAGCCGCTCCCCCGCAAAGCCAGCTCTTCATGCTGGCGGGTGCGGCCATCATCATTCCGATCATTCTCGGCTATACCGCGTGGGCCTATTGGGTGTTCCGCGGTAAGGTCGGCGCCCACGGCTATCACTGATGGATGAGCAAAAACCGCTCGGTCGACGGCTCGCCTGGATGGTCTTAATCTGGGCGGCCAGCGTTTTGGCGCTGGGGGCTGTCGCGCAGGTCATTCGCCTCATCCTCAAACCCTGACGGCAGCTCGTTTCGACGAGCTGCCGAGGGAAATGCCGGCAAACAGGCGAAGGACATTCCACGGACCATGATCGTTCGATCGCAACCGAGCTTCCAAGATATCATTTTCACCGTGCATGGCTCGATCTTGCCGCGCATCGCGCGGAGGCTGGCGGCGATAGCGATCGTCAGTGTGATCGCCATCCTGGCCGCCCAAGCCCATCCCGGCATTTTCGCGCGTATCTCGACGATCCCTTTCACCCTGATCGGCATCGCGCTCTCGATCTTCATGAGCTTTCGCAACAATGCCTGCTATGCGCGATGGTGGGAGGGGCGGCAGCTATGGGGCGAGCTGATTATCTCGGCCCGTTCGTTCGCGCGCGAGACATCGCTTCTCCCTGACGAGGATCGGCGAGCGTTGCTCCACAGCATATGTGGCTTTGCCTGCGGCCTCACCGCACGCCTTCGCGGCGAGGACGAAATCGCCGCTATTGCGCCGTGGGTCGAAATCGGCCCGGCGACAAAGAGCCCGAACGTCACCAACCTCGTGCTCGATCGTATGGGGCGTAGGCTGCTCCACCTGAAGCAGACTGGCGTCATTACGCCGATTCACTATGCCGTCGTGGCAGAAGACATGCGATCCTTCGGCAAGGTTCAGGGCGCTTGCGAGCGGATATCCACGACGCCCGTGCCGTTCGCATATTCTCTGCTGCTTCATCGCACCGCAATTATCTTTTGCGTGATGCTTCCCTTCGCGCTCGCAGGATCACTCGACTGGTGGACGCTCCTGCCGGTGCTCCTTACCGCCTATACCTTTTTCGGCCTCGACGCGCTGGGACACGAGCTGGAAGACCCGTTCGGCGTCGAGCCCAACTGTCTGCCGCTTTATGCGATGAAGCGGACAATCGAGCGGGATATGTTGTCGCTGCTTGGCGAAGAAGATCTACCCGCTCCACTGGAACCCCATAAATCCGTCCTGAGCTAAATTTGCGCACTCCTTGATACTGGCAGGGAGTACCCTATATTCGGGTGCTGTGCTGGATAGTCGCGTGCTTGGCCCATGCGCCCCCGACTATCTGACCCCCAAGGTCAAAATCGAGGAGCTTGCGGCGATGGCAAATGGATGGGCACCCGATAGTGCGGTGCAGGACCAGATTGATGCAACGATCATGGACGCGGTTTTCGCCGCCCGATCGCGTCTGCCTTCCGGCGAGGGTAGCACCGACTGCGAGGTGTGCGGCGACGAAATCCCCGCGAAACGCCGCACGGCCATACCCGGCGTAAGAACCTGTGTCGCCTGTCAAAGCGAACGCGATAAGCGCCCCACCTTCACCGGCATCAATCGCCGGGGCAGCAAGGACAGCCAGTTGCGCTGATGACGAATGGAGGGCGGCCAAGGCCAAGAATCCGGTGTATTGTACGACGGAGCTGAAGGCCGCCCAATAGCGAGGCCGAACCTCAGTCGCAGCAGCCGCGCTTGAAATGCCGGATCAGGAACCAAACGGCGCCGGCCAGGATGGCGACGATGACGATGCCCTGAACCATGTGCCGCCCTCCGTTCGCGCAGCTTCATCGATCTTCTAGCAGGCTTCGCCATCTCGGTCATGGGCAAGCCGATCGGGCGGTGTTCAACGGCTGAACACGGTGTATCGAAATCTGCACCACGGGCGCGCTGATCGCTTTTGTGAATCACCGCCCCCGCACTGATTCAGGAATGTCGCCGGACTTCGCGGGCCTGATTTTGTAGGCTTTGCGCCATGAATGGCGCAGCTCTCCCGCTTTGTGATCCGATCGAGCTGGTGGCGCTTGACCCGGCCCGCAACGTCCGGCGCGGCTACAGCATCACCGCGAGCCTCGACCTGTTCGGCATGATCTTGGTGGAAACCCGCTGGGGCCGGATCGGCGCGCGCGGTCAGGCCCGTTCCCACGCCTTCGCCGATCGCGAGGCGGCCGAGCGCCATATCGCCGCGACCTTGCGCCGGCGCAACTCGGCCGAGAACCGGATCGGCGTCGCCTATCGGCCGCTATAGGGCGGACCCGGCCCCGCTCGCGTGATTTCCGCGCAGCCGCGCCCCATAGAGGGTATTCGGGCCGAGATGGATGCCGAGCGCATCGAGCAGGCCTGCGCAGCGGGCGACGGCCGCGATCAGCAGCGGATCGGCCGGGATGGCGCGGCCGTGGCTGGTGATACGCTGTTCCTGCGCGAGCCACGTCAGCAGCAGCATTTCGCCCTCGCCGACGAGGCGGGAACCGGGCGGCAGCACGGTGATGCCGTGGCGGGCCGCCACGCGGCGCAGCTCGGCGAAGAACAGCGCTTGCGACTTCGCGGCCTGGCGCGACGGCTCCGAGGCGCGGGCATCTTCATCGGCATGGAAATGCTGTTCGTCGCCGCGCAGCATGGCGAGGGCGCGGCGTTCGAGCGCGGGGCGGCGACGCAGCGCGATCGGGGAGAAGGGCGCGCTCAACGTAATAGGAACTCCACAGGCACTACCAGCTCGATTTCGTCGGGCCGTTCGGGCGGAATCTTGGGGAGCGGATCAGCGCGGCGCAGCGTGTCGAGCGCGGCCTGATCGAGCGCCGGGAAGCCGGAACTCCGCACCAGCGACGAGGATAGCACATGGCCGTCGCGGTTCATCCGGAACCGGATATAGGCGACGCCTTGCTGGCGGGCGCTCTTCGCCGCGCCGGGATAGCGCTGGTATTTCTGCAAGCGGGCGAGAACGCGGCCCTCCCACGTATCGGGCGCGTTGCTCGATACCTGCGGCGCGGGGGGCGCCGGCGCCGTCTTGGGCGCGGCGGTTTCCGGTTGCGGGGGCGTCGGATCGACGGGCTTCACCGCTGGCGCGGGTGGGGGCGGCGCGATCGTCGGGACCGGGATGATCGGACGCTCGACCGGCACGACCTTTTGCGGCGTGGGCTGGCGCTGGTGCTTCTCGACCGGCTTGGGCGCCTCTTTCGGTTTGGGCGGCGTCTCGGGCGGCGAGGCGAGCGGAAGCAGGCTCACCACCAGCGGCGCCGAGGGCGGCGGCGGGTTGAAATGATGCTCGAACGTCAGGAGCAGGCCGGCGAAGGCCACGGCAAAGACCAGGCATGTGCCGAGAAAGCCGAATATCTTGTGTTCGGGCGGCGGGGCATAGGGATGCCGCTCGACCGGGAGCGGCAGCACGATCGGCAGCGTTTCGGCATCGTCGCGCGCCTGGCGCGCGTCGTCGCCGTCAGGGCGCATGGTGGCGAGCGTGTTGCGGCCTCCCTGTCGGTCGCAGGACGTGGCGCGCGATCACCAGCAGCGGGATCGCCAGCGCCGCCCACGACAGGCACCACCAGATGCCGCCTTCGCCGAACAGCGCCGAGAGCAAGCCGAACAGGGTCAGCGCCGCGAGGGCGATCGGCCACGACCATTGACGGCGAAAGGTGGAGCGATGCCGTTTCATCACTCGGCCGCCTCTAGCAGATCGAGGGGGGGCGCCGGCGCGTGCGGATCGCGTTGCGTTTCGGCCGGCGCGCGCTTGCGCTTGGCCGCCCACAGATAGAGGCCGCTCCCCAGCACCACGATCGTTACGAGGTCGAGCAGCGCCCAGATGATCTTGAGCGGCATCCCGCCATAATTTCCGAAATGGAGCGGGCGAGAAATCTCAAGGGCGCGCAGATACCACGGCATCTTCACCACAGCCGTCAGCTTGCCGGTGCGGGCATCGACCAGAACCGGGCTGAATAGCTGCGCGGTAAGCGGCGTGCTGCCATGCGCCCAAAGCAAATAGTGATAGGGGCTGCCATAGTCGTCGCCGGGAAAAGTGATGCTGGTGACGATCATGCCGGGTAGCGCGCGTAGCGCGGTATCGGCCGCCGCTTGCGGCGAGGACAGCTCATCAGGCCGGGGCGTTGGCTTCCCCCGCCAGGGCGCCAGCATGGCCGCCACGTCAGTCCGCTGCCATATAGCGAACAGCGGCGTCGAAAGTTCGTTCATCACGCCCGTTGTGCCGACGACAAACACCCAGGTTAGCGTGACGATGCCGAGCAGGTTGTGAAGGTCGAGCCAGCGCACGCGGCGGGAGCGCCCGGTTCGCACCGCGCCGAAATCCATTTTTCGGGTGAAGGGACCATAGAGAAGGACGCCGGAGACGATGGCAATGACGAACAGCAGGCCCATCGTTCCAAGGAACAGCTCGCCGACCAAGCCGGCGAACAGGTCTTCGTGAAGCCCCTGCATCCAGTTCATAAAGGTCCGTTGCTGCTGACCGGGCGGGGTCGATCGACCAATAACCCCGCCCGTATGAGCGTCGAAGCGGACGAAGTGCGCGACCTTCGGATTGGCCTGCTGTGCCGCGAAGGACGGCGCCATCCAGACATAGACCTGCGGCTCCTCATCGTCGGCATAGATCGAGGTGACGATCTCGCGGGGAAACATGCGCTTTGCCTGCCCCGCCAGTCGATCGAGCGACTGGCGGGGGGCGCCGGCCGGCATCTCCGCATAGACGGCCGTATCGGTCAGATGATGGATTTCCCGACTGAACAGCAACGGAAGCCCCGACAGACAGATCAGCAGCAGGAAGGCCGTGCAGATCAAGCTCGCCCACTTATGGATCGAGGCCCAAGCGCGAATCTTGTCATGTGACCGCACGGCCTGGCTACCCATCACATGCTATAGCGCAGGGAGAACAGCGCTTTGCGAGGATCGCCATAGAAGCCACCATAAGGACTTTCTAGGATCAGATAATGGGTGTCGGTTACGTTAGTCACATTCACAGACGCTGTGAGCCGATCCGTAATCTTGTATGCGGCGCGCAGGTCGAGTGTCGCATATCCACCTTGGCGCAAATAGTTTCCGTTGCCATCGGTGGCATAGATTCCGCTACTAACATAAACTCCGCCGCCCACACTGAACTTACTCAGGCTTCCGGGCAGAGTGTAAGTCGTTGACAGCTTAAAAAGATTCTTCGGAGCAATGCTGGCGAATCCAACGCCGCTGGCGTTCTCGCTGGAGTCGAGATACTTTGCGTCCGTGTATGTGTATCCGCCGTATATGATCCAATTGTTTGTTAAGTGGCCGGTTGCCGTTACCTCGACGCCACGGCTTCTAGCGCGCCCCGTCGCGATATAATAACCTTGGTCCGGGTATCTCGGGTCAGAAATTGCTCGATTCTCTTCCGTTAGCTGGAACAGAGCAACCGAGGCATTCAACCGACCATCAAGATATTCCCCCTTTACGCCAGCCTCATACTGAACGCCCTCCAGAGGAGGCAGAACATTGCCCTCCGCGTTTCTAGAAGATTGCGGATTATAAATTGTAGCGTAGCTGAAATATGCGGAATAGTTCTTGCTGATATTGTAGATAAGGCCAGCGTAAGGAGTCACCTTGCCCGAGACTCGATTTGAGGCGGTGACATTACCCTGGCTGTTGGTGTCCCACCATATTGCGCGTGCGCCGGCCACGAGAGTCAGCGGATCAGCCAAGCTGATACGTGCATTGCCATAGAGACCGTATTGATTGATCGCCGTCGTATAATGAAAGGTAGTGGGTGAGTTAAAGGCCGGCTCCGGTGCATTTTGCACCCAGGACAATGGCTCTTCGGCTTGGCAAAAGGTTCCGCCGCCTGCACTGTCAGTTGGCCCGCACCGATATGCCGTGTCGACGAAATCCTCCCGCTGATAGGTTGCCCCAAATGTTAGAGTGTGGGTGCGATTGAACAGGTGCACCGGCCCGGTAACGAACGCATCGACCGACTCTTGATTGTCGGTTTGGTGCCACGTCTCGGCTATATAGTCTGTAAGGTCCGAGTTGTTTTGAAACCCTTGGGCGAGCCCTTGAAGAACGACCGAGTGACTGCCCAAATAGTTAAAGGCGAGCTTGCCGGACCAGCCTGAGCCAAGCTTTTGATCCAGCTCGGCGAACGCGGTCTTGTATGAATAGGTATTATGGCTCCACGGCGCCTCGGTATTGGTCGATCTGTTGCCGTAAAGGATATATTCGCCATTTACTGGCGTGTCGTAGGCCAAGGCCCCTTCCCAGTTCCCCCTCTCATTTATGTCGGTATAGCTCCCACCCACCCGGAGCAGCGTAGTCGGCGTCAAATCAGCCTCAAGCGTGCCGTAAATGAGCTTGTCGTGGCGAAAGCTCGTATCCCACATCAGGTCTTGGCTCTGAATGTTGCCAACCACGCGCGCCCGGATGGAACCGGAACTGTTGAGCGGGCCGCCCACGTCGAGGGTGCCTCCAAAGTCGTTGTATGTCCCAGCGAGGGCCTCAGCTTTGAGTTGGAAGGTGTTCGGCGCGCGTTTGCGCACCATATTGAGAGCACCACCTTCGTTGCTGAAGCCGTTCATGAGCCCGTCAGGGCCTTGCAGGATTTCAACCCGATCAAACATCGCAAGATTTGGTGCGATTGAGGACAGATTCTGCGTTGTCGGCATCCCGTCCAACATCCATGTCGTGATCGGGAAACCACGCGAGTAGAAGTCCGTTCGTTCGGAGTCGGTGTTGCCAATGGTTACGCCAGGCGTCCAACGCATGGCGTCATTGAGGGTTTGCATATTCTGCTGCTGAATCTGCTCCTGCGTGATGACCGTGATCGTTTGCGGGATTTCGCGCTGGGTCAGCGGGGTTTTGCTGCCCACCGTCGTCGGCGGATTAGACATCTTCGCATAGGGATCGCTGGCTTTGGGATCATACCCGTTGGCATAGGTGCTGGCTTGTGAACCGTTGTCGCCCTCGACGCGCACCGGGCCGAGCTGCACCGTGCCGGCTTCGGCCGTAGGGGCGGGTTCGAGCCGGACGGCTGTGGGCGCGGTGAAACGATAGGTGAGGCCGGTGCCGGTCAACAGCCGGGACAGCGCCTCGCTGGCGCCGATTGCGCCGTTGACCGGCGCGCTGGTGCGCCCTGCCACATCCCCGCTCTCATAGCCGACCTGCACGCCCGATTGCTGCATATACTCGCGTAGCGCCGCTTCGAGCGGTTGAGCGGGGATCGCGAAATCATGGCTGGCGCTGGTGGCCGATGGGGCGGCCTGCGCCCAGGCCGCTGCCGGGATGGCGAGGCTCAACGCACTCGCGGCATAGAGCAGCCGGCGAGAGAAAGCACGGACAGAACGGTTGGCAGACGGCGTAGAAAGCGACATTCGGTAATCCCCCGAGCGGTTGTCCAACCCACCGAAGGCGGGCTTCTTGCCCCTGCGACGCAATCGCAACTCGCTTGGGACGCCCCTATGACTGTTCTCGAAGGCCCTTACCCAAAGGCAGCACGAAAATATTTTTAGGAGGGGGCTTTGGGCTGCACGATCAAGATGCCCCCAGGCAGCGCACGAATGCGGAGCTGGCGCATCGCCGCGAGCGTCGCCAAGGCGTCGTCGGGCTGATCCGTGCGGAAGGCGCCGCTCACCGGCTGCGCCGCGTCGAGATCGCCGAAGGTGAAGATCGGCCCCGAGCGATAGCGGCCGATTTCATGGATGGCGCGGGACAGCGGCAGGTCGCGCAGCAGCAGCGCGCCCGAGCGCCATGCGGCGATGCTGGCGCTGTCCGTCGAGGCGAGCCGTTCGGACGAACCTCCCGGCCGATAATGCAGCCGCTCGCCAACCCTGAGCGTGGTAGCCTCCTCTTGGCCCTCCGGCGCCGTCACGCGCACCACGCCGGCGCTGACCCCTACGTCCACGCCATCGTCATCGCGCTCGACCGCGAAGGCCGTCCCCACGTCTTGGGTGACGCCCCCCTCCGCCGCGACACGGAACGGGCGGGCGTCATCATGCCGCACATCGAACCAGGCACGGCCGCGCAGCAGCTTGATCCGCCGTTCATTCCCGTCGTAAGCGAGCGCGATCGCGGAATCGGTGTCCAGCACGACACGCGAGCCATCAGGCAGCGAAGCCTCCTGACGCTGGCCGGTTCCGGTCCGATAATCAGCGCGCATCAGCAGCAGAAGGTGCGGAGCGGTCGCGAGCATCAGCAGGGAGGCGGCGATGGCGCCCCCGGCGAATTGGTGGATACGCCGGCGCGGGCTCTGTTGCAAACTGTGATGACGGGCGCAGTTCGTCTCATGGCTGTTCGAGCGGTGCCCATTAGGCTGCTTCAAGTTCCATCCGTTTGCCGATGAGTTGAATGGCTTCGGTGAGGGCGCAAGCGCCGAGGCCGAAGGCACGCTCGACCAGCCGCGCCTCGCCGCAAATGTCGCGGGTGAGATTGAAGGCAGCTGCCTGTCCCTTGCGCAGGGCCCGCATCACCTCGAAGCCTTTGATCGTCGCATACGCCGTCTTCAGTGTCTTGAAACCCCGCACCGGCCGGATCAGCTGCTTCAGCTTGCCATGGTCAGCCTCAACGACGTTGTTCAGATACTTCACCTGGCGATGCTGGGTATCCTTGGGACATTTGCCTTCCGCTTTCAGTTCAGCAATGGCGGCGGTGTAGGTCGGCGCCTTATCGGTATTGATGATCTCGGGTTTCTCCCAGTCCTTCAACCCGCCCAGCGCCTTGCCCAGGAAACGCTTCGCAGCCTTCGTATTCCGCGTTGGCGAGAGATAAAAATCGATCGTGTTCCCGTCCTTGTCGACCGCGCGATACAGATACGTCCAGGCACCACGAACCTTGATATAGGTCTCATCGACCCGCCAACTCGTCGAGGCAGGGCGGCGCCATTGCCAGCGCAGCCGCTTCTCGATCTCCGGGGCGTATCTCTGAACCCAGCGGTAGATCGTGGAATGGTCAACATTCACGCCACGTTCGCCCATCATCTGCTCAAGATCCCGGTAGCTGATGCCATACCGGCAGTACCATCGCACCGCCCAAAGCACGATCTCACCCTCAAAATGCCGCCCTTTGAACCCTGACATCGCGCCACCCTCACTCTCGGCAAGACAGATCACCGAAAATCGGATCAGTTTGCAACAGAGCCTCATGGAGCGCGTTTCCATTCTTGCGCGCGCGCGCAGCGCGTTGAGCCAGGACCGTCAGCCGTCGATCGGCGGAGCATTGCGGCAGGTGTGCGAGGCCTTGCACGCGCAGGCCGAGCCGCGCTCCATCCTGATTTCGATGCAGGTCGAACAAGAGGTTCACGGCCTTTCCCCCCACCAGATCACTACCTTGGCGCTTGTCGTGAATGAGCTGGCGACGAACGCCATCAAGCACGCGTTCGAGGAAGGGAAAAGCGGGCACATCCGCATCACGGCCGGCGGAAGTCCCGGCCGTGAGGTGACGATCATGGTCGATGACGATGGTCTTCCCTTCCCCGAAGCTACGAGCCGCAGCGGTGATGGTCTCGGGCTTGGGCTGGTGAAGCGATTGGTGGCATCGATCGGGGGGTTGTTCATTCCGCCCCCTCCCGGATCGAAAGTGTTCGAGATCAGGGTGGCCGTCCAATCTGGTGGAGCTTGATGCTCCCGGAACAGCCAATCAGGCCGGACCTGTCAGGCGAAGCGAAACGCATCCTAGAGAACCAGCAGTTGAACCTTGTAATGGATAAATGCCGGAGCCTTTATGACTAACGATAACCTTGAATACTATGAACGCCGCGCCCGCGAGGAAGCCGCAGCGGCTGAAGCCAGCGCCAGTACCGAGGCTGCATCGGCGCATCGGCTGCTCGCGATCGAATATGAGGCTCAGGCGCGCGAGTTGCGTCTAGCTCAGACTCGTCCGAAGCTGACAATTCGTTCAAGCTGATAATAGGGAGGACAGGGACGATGCCGCAGGGCGACAAGGACAAATATACCGACAAGCAGAAGCGCAAAGCCGAGCATATCGAGGAAGGCTACGAGGATCGCGGCACTCCTAAGGACGAAGCCGAGCGTCGCGCCTGGGCGACTGTCAACAAGGAGAGCGGCGGGGGCAACAAGTCCGGGTCCGGCCGTGGCAAGCCCGACACGCACGAGTCCTCCGAGAAGGGTGGCAAGAAGGGCGGCGAAGCATCGGCGCACCGGTCGGCCGCTGATCGTTCTGCATCAGCCAAGAAGGGCGCAGCGACCCGCAAGCGGAACGCCGAGAAGAAATGAAGCGGGGCGACGGCATGACCGCCGCCCCTGCGAAGATCAAATGTAGCCGCCGACGCCGTAGTAGCTGTTGACCTGCTCGCCATAGGCGCGGTCGTAGCGGGGTTCGTCGCCCGAGCGGTAGGACGGCGCCTTTTCGAGCATGTCCTTGTCGAGATCGACGACATAGCCGCCTTGATCGGTTTCGTAGGTAAGCACCTTCCAGGATGATGTGGCGATCGATCCCGGCAGACCGGAACGATCGCCGATCCTGAGCGTTCTTCGGTAATAACGTCGGAGAACAATAATGCGCGCACTATGTTGGCATGGAAAAGGTGACGTTCGGGTAGACACCGTTGCCGATCCCGAAATCAAGCATCCTCGGGATGCCATCATCAAGGTTACGGCCTGCGCGATATGCGGATCGGATCTCCACCTGCTCGATGGCTATCAGCCGACCATGGAGAGCGGAGACATTCTGGGCCATGAGAATATGGGCGAGGTCGTAGCGCTGGGCTCGGAGGTGACGAACCTCAAAATCGGCGACCGCGTGGTGGTGCCGTTCACGATCAGCTGCGGCGAGTGCTGGTTCTGCAAGAAGGGACTGTTTTCGGCCTGCTGCACGACCAACCCCAATGCCGAAATGGCGATCAAGGCGATGGGCCATTCGCCCGCCGGCCTGTTCGGCTTCAGCCACATGCTGGGCGGCTATTGCGGTGGCCAGGCCGAATATCTGCGCGTGCCGATGGCCGATTTCGGCCCGATCAAAGTGCCCGACAATGTCACCGATGAGCAGGCGCTGTTCCTCTCGGACATCTTCCCGACCGGTTACATGGCCGCCGAGAATGCCAATATCGAGGAAGGCGACACCGTCGCGATCTGGGGCTGCGGTCCGGTCGGCCAGTTCGCGATCCGCTCGGCGCTGATGCTCGGTGCCGGTCGCGTGATCGCGATCGACGAAGTGCCCGAACGCCTCGCCATGGCTGAAGCCGGCGGTGCCGAAACGATCAACTTCGCCGAAGTCGACAATGTCTATGACGAGTTGCAATTCCGCACCAAGGGCCGCGGGCCTGACAGCTGCATCGACGCGGTGGGCGCCGAAGCTGCCGGGCATGGCTCGGTCGATGCGGTTCTCGACAAGGCCAAGGCCACGGTCGGCCTTGCCACCGACCGCATCCATGTGCTGCGAGAAGCGATCATGAGCTGCCGGATGGGCGGCACCGTTTCGATCCCCGGCGTCTATGTCGGGATGGGCGACAAGGTCCCGCTCGGCGCGATGATGAACAAGGGGCTGACGATCAAAACTGGCCAGACCCACGTCCAAGCCTACACCGCGCCGCTGATGGCACGCATTGAAGCTGGCGAAATTGACCCCAGCTTTGTAATTACTCACCCGGCCAGTCTCGAGGACGCTCCCGAGATGTACAAAAAGTTTCGGGATAAGGAAGACGGCGTCATCAAGGTGGTGATGCGCCCGCACGGTTGAAATGACTTAGAGCCCGCGTACCGTCAAGCGGTGCGCGGGCTTCCTTATGAGCCGTGGTTTTGGCGAGTGTCATAACCGGTCGGTTTTGACACCGGCACCCTGCCCCAGCTTTTTCAAGGGTTTGCAGGTGTCAAAACCCCATGTCAGAATGACGGCATGGAAACTGGCTATGCTCGCGTGTCCCGAGGTGACTCCCAAGACATAGACCCTCAGCTTCGCGCGCTCCGCGATGCGGGGTGCGATCCCATTTATCAGGAGGAGGCATCGGGCGGCCGAGCTGACCGTCCCGAGCTGGCGCGCGCGATCGGCGCGTTGAAGCCCGGCGACGTGTTGGTGGTGTGGAAGCTTGATCGACTGTCGCGATCCCTCCGCGACCTTCTGTTCACGCTGGAGGCGATCACCGCGGCCGGTGCTGGTTTCCGATCGTTGACCGAGGCGATCGACACCACCACCGCGCCAGGCCGGCTGATGACGCAGATGCTGGGCGCGTTCGCCGAGTTCGAGCGCGCCATGATCCGGGAGCGGACCATAAACGGCTTGGCACACGCACGCAGCGCCGGCCGGCACCTTGGCCGTCGACCGAGTCTCACCGGCCAGCAGCGCGCCGAGATCATCGCCAAGGCGGAAGCCGGCCAAGGTTCCCCCGCCCAGCTCGCCAGCCTGTTCCGCGTGTCCCGCTCGACCGTGCAGCGCGTGTTGCGGAAGCATCGGGAGCAAGGCTGACGCTTCAATAGTATAGATGGCTGAGATAGGAACAGGTCGGGAACCTCAGCGAGTCAGGGTCGTGGAAGACAGCAGCAAGCGGGTAACGGCCCAGATTGGAAGAAAGCCGGCAGCCAACATTCATCATGCAACACGACTGGCCGAGCAGATCGGTTGTCCGCTAAACCAATTTGTCACAATCAATTACTCGAAGACGCAGTGCCCGGCCGACGACGCGACCGCGACCTTCCGCAACCTCCTGTCGGACTGGTTTGCACGTTGGCTTCGTCGGCATCCCAAAAACAGGAAGGGCGTACCGCCGGCCTACGTTTACGCATTTGAGGCGGCCGGCGGGCAGATCGCCGTACACTGGCTGGTGCATATACCGCGGGGGCTGATCCGTGAGTTCTGGCGCCAAGTACCTGAATGGGTGGCGGCCACTGCGGGAGCCATCGACAGCGCCACTGCGATAAAGCACCGCCGCATCTACCGTGTCGTTGGAGCCAAGCGTTACATCCTGAAGGGTATGGACCCGCACTTTGCGCGTCTCTGGAAAATCCGCCCGTCACCACAAGGCAGCATTGTCGGCCGTCGCAGCGGGTTCAGCAGAAGCCTCGGCCCTGCGGCACGACGCGCAGCTTCCTATCGTCCGCAACGATACCAAGCGGGGCGCTGGGCACTGGCGTCATCTGCGCTGTCCTGACCACGCCTTGTGTTTTGCACGCGAAGGAGTGAGGTGCGGCAGATGATCGACGATGATGAGCTGAAAACGATCACCCGTACGCTTCACAGCGGACATGACATGCTGCCCTTCATCACCGGCCTGCATCCTGCCAGCACGATGCAGTTTCGGCGTTTGCCCAGTGAAATGCAGGCATTGCTGGAGTCCTCGCCCGACTATCAGGCCCCCGATCCAGGTCGGGGGCCTGTCTGGCTACAGATAGCGAGCGGCGGCGATGCAGCGGAATTGGTGGTCTATCGTGCCCGCGGAAGCGGCACCTTGTACGTCATGGCACCCGATCCGGGCCGATAACAGCGGACCCCTCAAGAACCGAACACCTGCCTGACTACCTCGCTCAGTTCACCGCAATTCGTGTTTTGTTCTTGAAAATAGGGAAACGCCACGACAGAGTGGCACAAATATTCCCAGAGGTTGCCGTGCGATCATCCGTTTCCGACTTTTCCCGCCTCCGCACCAGCGCCGGTGTCAGCATCGACGCATTCGCGGCCAGTTCGGGATTTTCGCGCCGTACCGTATATCGCTGGGAACGCGGCGAGACACTGCCCCGCAAGGCGGCGATGCGGATGTTGGACACGTTGATCCGCGAACACCGACAGGCGGCGGTGCCAGCCAGCACGAAGGCTTTCCGTTTTATCGACCTGTTCGCGGGCATTGGCGGCCTGCGCCGCGGCTTCGATGAGTATGGCGAATGTGTCTTCACCAGCGAGTGGGACAAATACTCGCAGGCCACCTACCTCGCCAATTATGACTGCGAGCATGAGGTCACCGGCGACATAACCAAGGTGTCGGTGGAGAGCATCCCGCCGCACGACCTGCTGCTGGCGGGCTTCCCTTGCCAGCCCTTTTCGATCGCGGGCGTATCAAAGAAGAACGCGCTCAACCGGCCGCACGGTTTTGCCGACGAGACGCAGGGCACGCTGTTCTTCAACGTGGCAAAGATCATCCAGCATCACCGCCCGCGCGCGTTCCTGCTGGAGAACGTCAAGAACTTGGTCAACCACGACAAGGGGCGGACGTTCGAGGTGATCCACCGCACGCTGACGGCCGAGCTGGGCTATCAGGTCCACTGGAAGGTCATCAATTCCAAGGCGTTCGTGCCCCAGCAGCGCGAGCGCATCTTCATCGTCGGCTTCCGCGATCCGAATGACTTCACCTTTGCCGACCTCGTGCTGCCCGACATGCTCAACGGTCCGAAACTCAGCACCATCCTGCATCCCGAGGACGGCACCGAAGAGCTGGACGCGCCCTATACCCGCGGCAACATCGCGTCGGTGTCGGAGAAGTACACGCTCACCGATCACCTGTGGCGCTACCTTCAGGGCTACGCGGCCAAGCATAAGGCCGCCGGCAACGGGTTCGGGTTCGGGCTGGTCGGGCCCGGCGACGTCGCCCGCACGCTGTCGGCGCGCTACTACAAGGACGGTTCGGAGATTCTTGTCGAGCAGAAAGGGAAGAATCCCCGCCGGCTTACCCCGCGTGAATGCGCCCGGCTGATGGGGTTCGATGAACCTGGCGGCCGGGATTTCATCATCCCCGTGTCCGACACCCAAGCCTATCGCCAGTTCGGCAACGCCGTTGTCGTGCCGGTGGTGAAGGCAGTGGCCGAGCATATGCTGCCGTGGCTGGTCGATCGCGCGCAGATCGAGCCGGAACGGCTCCAGCGGAAGCTGGCGCTTGCCGGGTGATATAGTCGATGCGGCGACACGCAGCCGCATGATGGCCGGGATCAGGGGGAAGGACACCAAGCCCGAGCTGGTGGTACGGCGCGGCCTTCACGCCCTTGGTTTCCGGTTCCGGCTTCACGATCGCGCACTGTCCGGCAAGCCCGACATGGTGCTGCCCCGGTGGCGCGCGGTCATCTTCATTCACGGCTGTTTCTGGCACGCGCACGACTGCCCGCTGTTCCGGTGGCCGGGCACGCGCCAAGATTTCTGGCGGCAGAAGATCGGCCGTAATCAGGAACGTGATGCTGAGGTGGAAGCCGCGCTTGACCATGCCGGATGGCGCGTGCTGAAAATCTGGGAATGCTCGATGAAAGGCCCCGGCCGGATCGGGGCCGATGCCGTCATGCCACTCGCGGCTGACTGGCTTCGCTCCGATCGGAAACAGGGGGAGATCAGGGGAACGCTGCGTGCCGGTAGGTGATCTTGTCGAATGGCTAGACGAATATGGCGGCCCGGGCTTCGTCTGGTACGTGAAACGCCTGTCGGGCAACGACACGCTGGCGAACCAGACCCATCAGGCCGGTCCCTATATCCCCCGCGAGGTGCTGTTCCCGCTCTTTCCTGCGCTCAACCGGAAAGACGTGAAGAACCCCGACGTATGGTTCAGCCTGTACGTCGATTCTCATGCCGATCACCGGGAGGTGAGGGCGGTTTGGTACAACAACCACTATCATGACACGACGGCGAAGCGTGGCCGCGATGAAACGAGGGTCACGAACTTCGGAGGCGGAGCATCAGCGCTGCTCGACCCGGAAAGCACCGGGGCGCTGACCATTTTTGCGTTCAGTAAGGTTGAGCCTCCCGAGGTAGCTGACTGTCACGTCTGGGTCTGCCGCCATGAGACGGAAGAGGATCTGGTCGAAGATCGCGTCGGGCCGGTTGAGCCGGGCAAATGGCTGTTGTGGCCCCCTGCGCAGGAGGGGTTGCTTGGCTTGTTGCAGGCCCCGCCGGTGCGGGCGAGCTGCTGGCTGGCGGATAATGAAATACCAGCGGCGTGGCGCACCAAATTCCCCTCTGGCGTCGATATCATCCGCAAGGCGGTCGAGCTGCGTGCCGATGCCGGCCTTGACCCCGACAAGCGGCTGGTGCGTCGCCGCGATTGCGAGTTCGAGATTTTCCGAAGCGTCGAGCAGGCGATCGAGCTGCCGTTCATCCGAGCCGGGTTCGTGACGGTGGACGACTTCATCGCACGTGCCCAGACCATTCTCCAGCGCCGCAAGGCGAGGTCCGGCCGGTCGCTGGAACTCCATGCCCGCGCGATCTTTATTGAAGAACGGCTGGTCGAGGGCACGCACTTCGCTCACCAGCCGGAATCCGAACCCGGCAAGCGACCCGACTTCCTGTTTCCCTCGGTCGCCGCTTATCGCGATGCGAGCTTTCCGGCCGACCGACTCCGGATGCTGGCGGTAAAGACGACATGTAAGGATCGCTGGCGACAAATCCTCAACGAAGCCGATCGCATTCCCGCCAAGCACCTGCTGACGTTGCAGGAGGGTGTTTCAGAGTCGCAGTTCCGCGAGATGACCAATGCTGGCGTGCAGCTCGTCGTACCAGCCGGTATTGCTGATACCTTCCCGAAGGACGTTCGCCCTCACCTCCAGACGCTCGAAAGCTTCATCGGCGACGTGCGGCTGTTGCCGCTAGCAGGGCACGCTTAACTGTTCCCTTTGCTGTAGAGAGTAGTCAATCCGCACCTGTTTCTTACGAACCCGATTAGATCGAAATCCGAGGATAGAGCATTGGGAAGAATCCACGATGAGGTCAAAAATGGTCATCTGCGCAATCATCCCGAAGAGCTCGATTGGATAAAGCGCTTCCAGAGCGCGTTCGATATCACATGGGCTCACCGTAGGAGAGCTCATGGATCAGACTACTCGGTGTACTTTCTTAAGCCAGAGCCGGCTACCGAGGAAACATTCGGAATAAACCGCGAGGTGCTACTGGTATATAGCCCTTATGATAAATTGGAGGCGAGAACGCTTCAATCTATTGAGCAGTTTATGAATGATGACCCTGCTAGAGGCAGGGTAGATCGGCTTTTTGCCATACTAGTATCAAACGATTCTGATGTCGAACGTTGGATTTCAGAGTACTCCTCTACTAATGAGTCAAGAACAACCGTAGGTTTCGTTGCTAACGATCTGGTAGCATCCGGCAGCAACGCTTGGTATGTGCGAAACAGAGTAGCCACGCAGTTATTTGCACGTAATCTGTTTGATTACAGGCTGCCGTTAGAAAAAGATACTTACTTCTTCGGACGTTCAGCGCTGCTGCACTCCTTTATGGACTCAGTTAAAAACGGCGAGAATCGTGGCGTATTTGGTCTAAGAAAGACTGGTAAAACCTCTTTTCTTTATAAATTGATGAGGGATCTTGCGGCTCAGCAGAATGTGGTGACATTGTTTTATGATTGTAAATCCACGTCTATCAGGCAGAGAACGTCAAGTGAGCTACTAAGAAAGATAGCGGAAGACCTTTCCGAGGTTATCGGAGTGCGTTACCCACTTCCCTCCGACGACCGCTTTCTTTCAGAGGCTCTAGCCAAATTAATCAAACAAATACCGGACCATAAAAAAGTCGCGATAATATTCGATGAGGTTGAGTATATTTCGTACTTTTCTAGGCTCAGGACTCATAGCCAGAATAGCACTGTAGCGGCGAGGGCGATGGCGGACAGGAAGACGGTCGGGCACCGATCGTAGCGGGTGGCGACGCGACGCCAGTCCTTGAGCCGGCCGAACATGATTTCGATGCGGTTTCGGCTTTTGTACCGGCGCTTGTCGTAACGGATAGGCGCGGTCCGGGATTTTCGACCGGGGATGCAGGGCGTGATGCCCTTGGCCTCCAAAGCGTCCCTGAACCAGTCTGCGTCATAGCCCCGGTCGCCCAGCAGCCATTGGGCCTTGGGAAGGCTGTCCAGCAGGGCCGCAGCACCGGTGTAGTCGCTGACCTGGCCTGCCGTCATGAACAGGCTGATGGGGCGTCCGTTCGCATCGGTTACGGCGTGAAGCTTGGTGTTCATGCCGCCTTTGGTGCGTCCGATGAGCCGCCCAAGACCCCCTTTTTTACCGCGAGGCTCGAAGCCGTACGGTGCGCCTTGAGATAGGTCGCGTCGATCATGAGGGTGCGCCGTTCGGCCTGAGCGCCGGACAGTCCCTCCATCATCCGGATGAAGATCCCGGCCTCGCTCCAACGCTTCCAGCGGTTGTACAGCGTCTTGTGTGGGCCATAGACCGGCGGCGCGTCACGCCAGCGAAGCCCGTTGCGGTTGACGAAGATGATCCCGCTCAACACCCGACGATCATCCACCCTGGGCTTGCCGTGGCTCTTGGGGAAGTGCGGCTGCAGCCGCGCCATCTGCTCGTCCGTCAGCCAATAGAGGTCGCTCATATCCAGTCTCCTTACAGAGCCTGAATCAGATCGAGCACATCACATCAATGGGTCCTGAGCCTAATCAAACGCATTGGGAAACCGTTTATGAACAAGGCGGTGGAAGAGGTCAGCTGGTATCGACCCCATCTTGAGGTTTCGCTACGGCTCATTGCAGACTCTGCGCCATCCGCCAGCAGCGCGATCATTGACGTGGGCGGCGGAGAAGCGACGCTGGTCGATGATCTCGTCGCGCAGGGCTACAGCGACGTCACGGTCCTCGACATCTCCCCGGCGGCGATTGACGTGGCGAAGTCCCGTCTGGGTATGTCCGCCGCCGCGGTGCATTGGATCACCGGCGACATTACGGCTGTTGAGCTGGAACCGGCTCGCTACGATGTCTGGCACGACCGGGCCGTCTTCCACTTCCTGACCAGCGCAGGCGACAGAGCCGCATATGTTCGGCAGATCGCCCGCTCTGTCAGGCCCGGGGGCCACGTGATTGTCGCGACGTTCGGGCCGGACGGTCCGGACAAGTGCAGCGGCCTGGACGTAGTCCGCTACGACGCCGAACATCTTCACGGCGAGTTTGGGCCGAAGTTCCGTCTCCTGGACAGCGTTAGGGAGTTGCACGAGACGCATTGGGGTACGAATCAGCAGTTCATGTATTGCCTCTGTCGGATGGAGTGAGAGGCCAACCCGCCCCAGCGCGCCGCTTCGGCCCTGATCGGACTGAACGCCAGCGGCAAGGCCCCGGCCCTCGCCGTGCCGGTCGAGATGACGGTGCTCCAGTTCCACCCTTGTTCGCCGCCCGCCTTCGGCGATAAGACGAACCTCCCCCACGTCGCTCGATCACGCCCGATCTGTCTCTCGATATGCCAGCGCGGGGAGATAAAAGCGCTATGTCGCTCGTCGTTTTCAAACCGCGCAAGCCCTCGACAGCCGAACACAGCCGCGGGCGGAGGCGCAGGGCCTCGGCGTCAAACGCGGAGATCGGTTCACATGGAGAGCTCATCATTTCACCCGTTCATCACCGCCCCCAGTTGAGGCTGGCCGGAGCAAGTTCACAGGAACGGCGCGCCCCATCAAAGGCGTGATACAAGTGAAGATTGATGTCGCCTGAGGACGACGAGATGCCTTCTACGAGCCCTTCTGCACGGCCAGCGCCGCGTTGACTCCCTGGGCCAAGTCCTCTGCGGGTCCCTTGCCCCAATAGTGGACGAAATAGAACGCGGGGGTCTCCCCAATCATGTGATTGTGCAAAGCCACGACATGGATGTCTCCGGCCCGTAACGACCGGAGCACCGGCTGCACCTCCTCAGCGGTCATGATGAAGTCCCCGGCCACAGTCGCCATCGCGGTGCTTCCGGAGAAGGCCGCCCACGTCGTCAATCCCATCGATCCTCCGACTTCGACGCCATGCATGCGACCCGTGCGCGGCAAGGTGAACTTGACCACGCCACCGTTCAGCTCGGGATCGACTTCGAAATAGCGCCGCAATGAAGCGACATCGAACTCTCCGGCAACGGTCGGGGTGGATCCAGGAAAGCGTCGTCGAGGTGTCGGCGTCTCCGCACGAACGGCTCGAATGGCGTCCCACACGGCCTTCACCCCGGTGGCCAGGTCGTGCGCCGGCCCCGTGCCGCCGACGTGCATGAAATAGACGGGCGGATCGTCGAAGATGAAGTGATTGTGCAGGCCGGTGACCTGCAGCCCGGCGGCGAAGGCGGCGTCCATGGCGGCCGTGATCTCGTCCTCGAACACCACGGTGTCGCCCATCAGCATGACATTGTCGTCGCCGTGCGCTTTGAAAGCGGCCCAGGAACCCAAACCGGCGGCCGGCGCGAGGGGGGCGCCGTCCACTGTCACCGGGACGTCGGTTCGCGACCAGGCGATGCGCACGACACCGTCGGGAGCCACGGTCGCCTGGACGCCGGCCGCGGACGAGATGACCTCCCGCTTGTCGGATTGGGCAGCGCCCTTGGTCGCTATCGCCGTCGGCGATAGCGCCATGACTGCCAGGATCTGGACCATATGTCTGCGGTTCATCGCACGCTCCGTTTCGTAACTGATTATTCGATGCTTGGGGGACTTACGATAGTTGTAGTCGGCCACGCTTTAACTCGCCGGAGCGAAAAAGACCCAGCCCGCTAACCCGGCGGCGGCCAACGCGACCACGACGTTGAGCTTATTCTTCCATGTGTAGAGCAACGCCAAAGCGACCGCGAAGATAGACACGCCAATGATCAGATCCGGGACGCGCTGGGCTGTGACCGTCGCCAAGTCGATCGTCGTAGCGGCGATGAGGCCAACCACGCCGGCTGAGACGCCTGCCAAAAAGGCATGCAGCCGCTTGGCTTCCAGCACCGATTCCAAACGGTCGTAGAGGATCAGCGAAAATGCGAATGCCGGGAGGAATATTCCGACGGTCATGGCTACGGCGCCGAGCGGTCCGCCGCCGAAATAGCCGACGAAAGTTGCGAAGATGATCAGAGGCGCCGGCAGGATGCCCGACAGCGCCAAGCCATCCAGAAATTGGCCATCGTTCATCCAACCTTGACCCACGGCGTCGTTGCGAACGAACGGGATCGCGGTGTAGGCGCCGCCGAAAGTGAGGAGGCCGGCCTTTAAGCCGGAAACGAACAACAGCCAAACGGGCGCTTGGCCGGGGTCACCGATCGCCGTTTGGACCTCTGGCGTTGCGGCATCGGGCGCCAAGAGCATTACCAGAATCGTCAGAGCCGTCGCCCCGGCGGCGACAAGCGCAGCGAATACTCGCAGCCCGAGCGCCCATAGCGCGTAGATCGCCCCGGAGGCCGGAAGGGTGATCCAGAACGGAGCGCCGGCGAAGGCTGCCAGGCCGCAGATGATGGCGAGCATCCACAGGCGACCGTCCAGCAGGATATGCTTTCCGATCCGATGGACGGCGGCGACGATCAACGCGATCACCGCCGCCTGAATCCCCAGGAACGCCGCGCCGAGCGCTGTGTCGATCAGGGCGATACGGAAATAGAGCCATGACAGCGCCATCATGAGGAGAAAGCCGGGAAGCATGAAGCCCAGGCCAGCGAGGATGCCCCCGAGTCTTCCCTTGGCGCGCATCCCCAGGTGGACGCAGAGTTCGTGCGCCTCGGGGCCCGGCAGCACCTGCATCACTGCCAGCAGCCTGTTGAAGCGCTCGCTGGAGATCCAGCGCTCGTCGTCGACCAGTTCACGGCGCACCATGGCGATCTGTGCGACCGGACCGCCCCAGGCCAGCAAGCCGAACCTTAGAAACCGAATGAACAACTGCGCATGCGTCAGGTTGGGCGGCGCGGCCTCCGGGCGCGGTTCCGAGAGATCGACCGTCGTATTGATGTCCGTTCCGGCGCTCATGCCGCTAGGCCCGGAGTCGCGCCAGGGACCTCGTTCCGACCAGACCAACTTCCAGTTTCAGGTGACCAATCGCAGGCGACCCAGGTCATACCACCTCCTCAACTCGCTAGCTCGTTCACCTGTATCATTTGTGGTCATTGAATGATACACCTTGTATATGATTTCGTTCCCCGGCTCGCGCGCCCCTTGGCTGCTGTTGATCCACCAACTGCCCGCCAAGCCCGCCTATCTGCGCGTCAAAGTCTGGCGGCGGCTGCAGGCGATCGGGGCGACTCCGCTGAAGAACGCCGTTCACGCGCTACCGCTTCGCGACGACACGGCAGCTCTGTTCGACGACCTGCTGCGCGAGATCACCGAGGGCGGGGGTGAGGCCATCATTTTGGAGGCTGCGCTGGTCGGTGGCTTGGGAGACGCGGACGTGCGAGCCCTGTTCGATGCGGTTCGCGATTCCGATTACGAGGACCTCGCCCGCGAGGCGCGCACGATCGACGACGGGCAGGTCGCCCGCGAGATTGTTCGCCTGCGCGCGCGTCTGGCCGAAATCGCGGCCATCGACTATTTCGGCACCCACGGCCGGCAAGCTGCCGAAGCGGCGCTCGCAGACCTGGTGACGCGCTCGACGCGGCACCCTGACGTCAGTTCGACGTGTCAGGCGGTGATCGCGACCGCCGACCTGAGACAGCGGGTCTGGATCACCCGGCGCGGCATCCATGTCGATCGTATCGCGTCGGCCTGGCTGATCCAGCGCTTCATCGACCCCGAAGCGACTTTCAAGTTCGTCGACGGCCAAGGCTACGAGCCTGCCGCGGACGAACTCAGGTTTGACATGGCGAATGCCGAGTTCACCCACGAAGGCGAGCGCTGCACCTTCGAGACGCTGCTCGTGCGGACACAACTCGACAATGATACCGCGCTGGTCGCGATCGGCGAAATCATTCACGACCTCGACATCGCTGACAGCCGCTTCAATCGGCCGGAGACGGCCGGCCTGGGCGCCCTCATCGCCGGAATTTGCGCCCGAACGGATGATGACAACGAACGGCTGGCGGAGGGAACCGCCGCGCTTGAACAGTTTTACGCCTATTTCAGCAGAGGGCGAAAGGCGTGAACTGCGAGCTCTGCATGAAAGTTCTCGTAACAGGTTTGACCCAAGGAGGCCGAAGATTATGAACCTCGGTATTTTCTACTTTTCGCTCGCAAGCTTAGTTGTCTCACCGGGATCGGGCGTGACTCAAGATGTTCCGCCTTCCGCAACCGGCTCCGCCCTTTTGGAGCAATGCAGACGCGGGGCGCCCGAGTGCGGAGCCTATCTGCAGGGTATGCTCGATGAGTTGATCGTCCGTCGCGCCGTGTGCGGCGCCCCGAGATATGACCGTCAGCGTCTCCGCCAAGCTTATCTGCGCTGGGCCGAATCAGAGACTTATCTCAGAGACAAGCACATGGCGGCCGGAGCCAACGAGGCGTTGACTAAGGCGTGGCCTTGCGCTCGGCAGATCGATCCCAGCTCCAGCTGAGGGCCTGTTTGAGCCTGCCGACTTGGGCATGCTCGACACGGGCGTGGGCGGGATTATCGCCCTGATCTTCCTGCGGTCGGCAATCCGTGTATTGCGCGAGGCGTTGCCCGCGCGGCCGAGGGCTGGCGCGAGCTGATACACCGGTTCTGTTCGCGCCGTTAGCGGACCTTCCGAACGTCAAGAGCTGACACCAAGTAAGTTGATCAGCGCCAAGATTTCTTCTGACTACGGTTCGATCCCGCGAACGGGCGACTGAGCTTTGTCGAATAGCTCTGTCGCCCGTTCACTACTGCCAAAAACATGCCCAGCGTGGCTCGAGGCGCCCACTCGTTCTGACCGCAGGAGTCCAGTTCGTTGGCGGTGTGCACGCGAGTTACCGCTTCCAGGCCAGACCCGGGATTTCCGGCTCGCCTTCGATGAGGATTGCGGAGGCGCCGGTGCGAGCTTCGATGGCCTGCACCGTCCCTCGGAGCATGTTTTCCGTGAACTCCTGCGGCGTCCCGACCAGACGGTTGGCCAGAGCCCGGCCGAGGCGTTCGGTCACGCCGCCACCGCTCATCGCGGTGTCGCTGGCGAACATGTTCAGGTGATAACCCTGCCGGTCCTCACGCGCGTAGGGGAACAGGCAGAGCGTGGTGCGCAGCTCCTGGCTGCCCGAGACCCGGCGCGTGACGTGGGCGGTCCAGACAGCGCCGTCGCAGGTCGCGACCATGAACTGCTGAGTGCTGACCCCGCCCAGGGCGGCAAGTCCGGCAAGGCGGCTCTCCGCCAGCGGGTTCGACAGCACGAAGCGGCCGGGTTGCTCCGGAGTCTGGACGGCGATCGGACGGTTCGACTGAAAGTCGCTGGCGTAGCCCTCAAGGACGCGTTCTGCAGCGTCGATAATCACGCCCTTGGCGGCTTCCGTCTCGATGTCGATGATTGCGTAGGCTTGATAGCTGCGCTGACGGTTTTGCGCTTCTGCAGCGCTGGCGATGCCGGCGGCTGCGAGGAGCGCGGCGGCGGCGGCCGCGATGGATTTCATCTTCATTGGTGGGAACCCCTACCCTCACTTGGAAACGATGTTGAAATATCCCACGTCGAGGGTGGTCGACGTAAGTGCAGCGTCACAGATCCGGGCACGCTTGGCGTTTTGCGCGATCTGCGAGATGATGTTGCCGTCCTAGTTGCATGGAGGCCGTCGTGGTAGAACCGAACAAGAACACCAAGGAGACCGATGCCATGCAAGCCGCCCCTTCGTCTTTGAACCTGTCGCCGCAAGCCCAGCGCGTCTTGGAGGCCCAGCTGAATTTCGCGCTCGCGGGTCCGGGACTGATAGCCGGGGCGGTCGCGACCTATGTGTTCGCCGCCATCATGACCGTGGCCCTCCTGGGGGCGGTGTTTTGGGGAATCTCCTACGCCTTGGAGACGGGGAACCCACTGGCGTTGCTTTCGCTGGGACTGCTTCTGTTTCTCGCCGTGCCCTACATCACTGTCCTCAATGCGAACCGACTGCTGAAAGCTCGCCGTTCGCAGGGCTGAAGCGGCTCCCACGAATTCGCAGACGATAGAACGGCCGCCCCTCACCGGGCGGCCGTTTTCTTGTGCGGTCACGTGCCGTACCGGCGGCCCAGACGGGCGCTACCTTGTTCCTGCTGAGTGTCCTCGACATTCCGGCTGTTCCAGAGCGAGGTATCGGCCGGTCGATGAGCATCGATCACGCCGCCGCCCTCCCTGACATCCTCGCGGATAGAGTCACGCAGAGCTGAATTGAACACCGGACGCAGTACCGGTTCGCCGGCGTCGTTGGCCACGCCTCCGCCTGGCACACGACTACGGACGTCGGGCTCGCCGTCACCACTGTCGCCCGCCCCCCGGGCGCTGCGCGAGGTCTGGGCTTCGGCCGCCCGTTCCGCCCGCTCTTCCCGCTCGGCTTGCCATCCAGACGTGCCGGGCGCGAACTCGCTGGTTCCCGATCCGGGTTGACCCAGCCCCGCCAAGGTCACCCCCTGACGGAGGCTGCTGCCGTCCCCGCCGGGCTCGAGCAGCCTTACTTGTTCGGGTTCCATCTGCCGGACGGTCTGGCCGATCTCCCGGCCCTGGACGACCTGTTCCGGCGCAGCAATTTTCATCACCTCTTCCTGACGGAAGGATTGCTCAAGCTCGCGAACCATCGCGGTTTCGCCAGCCGACCCGCGGCCGGACATGATGTAAGCGGCCCGTTCCTCGTCGATCACGCCGCCGTAGGCGTCCCGCTGGCCCACGAGACGCTGCATCGCATACTCGGTGAACTGGTTGTTGAGGTTCTGGTCGATCGTTGCCGAGTTGGTCTTGGTGAAGTCCGCACGCTGGTCATAGGACCTCGCTTGCGATTCCGACTGATCGGCGGCGTCCATGATGCTTCTGGTCGACGAGAAGGTGTCGGAGATCTTCTCCGAGGACATCGACTGCGCCGTCGACGTCTGGCTGAAGGTGTTCGACGCAAAGTTGGCCGTGGTGCGATCCACGCGGTCCGTGAACCCTGCCGAGGACAGGGCCGTGCGAGCGGCTTGGACTTGGTCCGTCTCAGTGGTGTTCCGGGAGGCGGACGCCTCGACGCCGACAGTTGCGCGCCCTCCGGCCCTCACACCAGAACCCAGCACGCCTTGCCCAGGTGTTCCGACCGATCCTTCAACAAAGGCTTCGGCGGCCGCCCGGGCCACGGCCTGTTTGGCTGTCGACTCCGAGTAGCCATGCGTCCGCTGCAGGTTCTGCGAGACCTGGTCCATCACCTGATAGGTGGAGCCCCACGTGTCCCGTTCCTCGGATCCCATGGTGCGGGTCTTGCTGTCGCTTTGCAGCCAGCTGTTGACCCGCTCGACACCTTCCGACGCCACCCGCGACTGTGCCTCGGACACACTGCGGCGCAGGGCCTGCGCCTCTTCACGGCGCATTCCTGCGGCTTCCACCAGCGCCGAGCTCACGCCCTCGCTGAAGCGGGCGTTCCACGCCGTATTCGACATCGAGGACGTCAGGGTCCGCGCGCCATTGGCCCCATACTCCGTGCGGTTCAGATTGCCGTCCGTCGTCCGGAAATTGCCCTGATCCATCTCGCCCGAGGTCACCCAGCGATTGGCGCTGCGGTTGTTCCAGGACGCGTTCTCGAAGGCCGTGTTGCCGAAGGAGAAGTTGCCCGTCGTCGCGGCCGCACCCGCTGCCTCTGCCCCGCTCCGGAACTGCGACAGCAAGGCCTCGCCCTGACTGCCCACGGCCATCGCGCCCTTGGTCAGCATCCCGGCCAGAACCGGGATCATCATGGTCATGACGCCGGCGACGCCGGCGATGTCCGCATTGACGGAGCCGATCGCCTCAAGGTTTGCGATCTTGATGCCCGGTGCGCTGTCCGGAATGTAGGCTGCAGCGGCCGACTTGGTCGCGGCGGTCCCCATGCTGATCTTGTGCACGATGACGTACATCGGGCCCCAGAGCTGCAGATACAGGAACCCTGTCAGGTAGCCCTGAATCATGCGCGGCCCCAAGCCAGGCAGGAGGAAGGCGGGGAACAGGACCGGGAACATACCGATGAAGAGCAGATCGACGACGATCTTGAGGATCACGATCGCCTTTTCGGCCACGCCGCCCAGCAGCTGCTGGGTGTTGCGGGTCTGAACCTCGGCTTGCGTCTCGGCCATGACGGCGACCGCATCGCCGCCGGCCTCGGCCGAGAAACCCGTCACCCCACGTCGCACGGCATTGGCCATAAGGACCTGCTGGAACGTCGACGTCGCGTCGCGCGACGCGCCCAGCATGTAGGGATGCAGCGTGCCCAGCTCATTTTGGAAGGCGGCCTGCAGCTGGCTCTCGTCCAGCTCCGGGCGCAGCCTCCGCTCGAACAGTCGCATCGAGGAACTCAGGGTGGCCGTCCAGTCGGCGTTCAGGCGCTGCGCCGCCACCGTGCATGAAACGATCTCACGGCTGGTCGGGTTGTAATACTCGATCGAGCGGCCGGGGTTCGTGCCCTTGGTGACCGTGATGTAGGTCCACAAGTCGTTCTGGCGCGCCAGCTCTCCGGACGAGTAGTGGCCGTCGAGAATGTCGTAATAGACGCAGCCGCGAACGAAGGCGTGCAGGTTCTGTTCAAAGCGGGGATCCGCGATCCGGGCCGTGCGCAGCCGCTCGAACACCTTGGCGCCGTAGATCATCCCGGTGTTGGAGTATTGCGTCGCTTCCGGATCGCCAAAGGCGGTCTCCGTCAGCTCGATCACCCGGTGACCTACCCGGCTAGTGAGGCTGGCCGTCATCCCCACCCCGAGAGGCACGTTGGCGACGTCGGCGCCGGTCAGCGCCGGGTCGAAGACGTCGGTCACATGCACCTGGACCTTCGGCACCCAGAGGATCCCGTAGGAAATGTAGGCGATCAGAAACCAACGCAGGATCTTGCCGACGTTGAAGTCGAAGACCGCCTTCAGGATGCCCATCATCAGGCCGAGGACCAGCGCCAGCCGGATCAGCGACGAGATTCCGCCCGTCCCCGCCAAGAGGGCGACGGCCTGGAAGATATCGCGGTAGTATGACCCGCCGCCGTAGGTGATGACCTCGACCGTTTCCATGGGGTGTCCTTAGTTCGGGGTCTGCGAAGCGGAGAACGCGATCGCGTCTCCAATCCGCGTGCCAATGCGGGCGGTCAGGACCTGTTCAGCCTGCTGAGTGCGGGAGATCATCGCCTCGATCGACGACGTCTTCTCTGCAACGAGGGACTGCTTGGCGCCGATGTTCTGGCGGACGGTGTCGATGCTCGCGCGCCACTGGTTCAGCTGGCCCTCGTCCATGCCGACCATGTTGCGAGCCCCGTCCTCGACCATGGACACCGACCGGTTGAGCCAGGTGTAGAGGAGGTCCAGCGCGATGATGTCCGAGTATTGCGCCAGAGTGCCGGCGGCCGCTGCGCCTTGCTGGGCCGTGTAGACGCTGGCCATCTTGTAGACGGGCAGGCTCACCATGTTCAGGAAGTCCTGTTCCTGCGCGTTGAGCGTCTGCCGCGCCTGGATCTTGCCCACGATGCCCCGAAGCATGGCCTCAACGCGGTTCTTCAGCGCCTTGCTGGCCACCAGGTTCTGCGAGCCGCCGTATTTGACCGGGTTCAGGCAGAGTTCGACCGTGTCGCAGCGGTGCGTCCGGAGGCTCCCGCCGTCCAGCAGCTTGGTGATGACGCCGTCGTCGTCGGCGTCGGCCGGAATCACGTCGATGATGCACCCGTTGTTGTCCGGGCAGCGGTAGATGATCGTCCCGGTCAACGTCATCATCAGTTCGGCCAACTCGCGGTCGCCCGCCAGAAGCGGATGCTGCTTGGTCGCCTCCCAGGCGATGTTCTTGTTGACCGGGATCGACTTCTTGTCCTGGGCCGGAAGGTTGTTGAGGTTCTGGGCCAGGCGGTTCGGGCAGTCATGTCGGGCCGCAATCCGGTCGGAGTAGAAGCCGCGATACGTGGAAAGGTCCGTGCAGACCTGCATGGAGGCCGTGTCGCTCCGGCCCCACAGCCCGCCTACGAGGGCCTGCGCCTGCTGGCAGGAGCTCATGTTCTGGGCGTTGACCTCGTTGGCCAGCTTCTGCAGCGACTCGATCTGGTCAGCCACGATGGGGGACAGGCTCTTCAGCGCCAGCATGAAGGCATAGCTGATCGCGTTCGACGCGACCGACTTCATGTGGGCGACCAGCTGGTCGCTGTTGATGAAGGAGAAACCGCCGGTGAAAATGTCGATACCGCCGCAGCCGGCGCGAACGGACGGCATCTGGATCGACCCGATCTGGGTCGTTTCCTGCGGCGTCCGCACCGCCATGTTGCCCAGCGTGTAATAGCCAGCGCTCTGCCCCTGGAAGGCAGTCGGGCCGGTGACGTTCGCCGAACCCAGCGAACTGGACCAATAGGTGTCCATGCTGCTGTTCACGTCGCTTGCGGGCGCTGCGCTCGACAGGAGCGTGAAGGAGGCCGCGACGACGCTGGCCAGCGCGGCCCGGCGCCGACGTCGGCCCTTCAACTTGGCGATAGGATCAGCGCCGGGGGCGCGATGGTCGTTCTTGCGCTTCATGAGCGTTGCTCCTTTAGAAATCTGTGCCCGGCTCTTTGGAGAGCAGGACGAAAAGACGTTCGGCGATGTCGTCCATCGCCATGACACCGGCCCCGGCGTAGGTCAGACAACCCTGGGGCTTGAGGCACGGCAGCAGCTCGAGGATTTGACCGTTGCTCCCGCGGACCCGCGTCGGCCGGATCTGACCTGTGCGCGGATCCATGTCGGACTGTTGGAAGAACAGGAGCGCCGGCGTCGTTTGCCGCACGCCCCACGCCGCCAGCTGGCCCTGGTCACGCACCGCGCCGGGGAAGTGCGGGTTCGGCGCGCCGTCGGCCGACACCGCGCGCACCGTCATCCCGTAGCGATCGGAGAAGGCCTTTACGATCGGACTGGCGATCGTGCAGGCGCCGCAGCTGCCCCGGTAGACGTAGAAGACCCCGACGCGGGTCGACACCCCGCGCAAGAACAGGTCCCGATCCGCCATGCGGTCATCGGTCCAGCCATGCTTGGCCACTTCTGTCACCGGCCGGCGCACGGTGTAGTCGAGATCCGGATTGGTCCACGTCAGCCGCCTATAGTGGTCGGCGAAGAGGCCGCCCCGTTCCAGGGCGACCTGCTGCAGACGGTAGTAGCGCTCGACGGTCTCTGGCGTCGGCCGCCAGACGGCAATCGACCGGGCTTCCTCGAGCTGGCGCTGATACTCCTCCAGCTCGCGTACTTCGGGCGGCGTGGCGGCGCTGATAGTCGGTAGCGGCGCGGCCTCTTCGGCGGGCTCAGGCGGGGTAGGTCGCTGGCAGTAGAACCACATGCCCAAGTCGCGACCGCAATACTCTTCAGAAGCGCCGCTCGCGGCTGGCGCGGGCTGCGTCTGATACGGCGATTGGGCCCGGACCGGGCCGGTCAGCATCAGCGAGGCGGCAAGGCCAGCCGCCATCGCGAAGCCGAACCGTTGCGGGATCGAGAACGAGATCATGGAGTCTACCTGGTTGTGGGGAGATTGGCGGACGCTCACGGCTGGCCCCCGCCCGCTTCGTTGGTTTCGCCGGGCCCGGGCGAGCCGTTGCCCATCAGGCTTTCGATGCTCTGCTGAATCCGGCCGACAGTGCCGCCGGCGTCGGGCGTCGAGATCTGATCCATCAGGCCCGCCGTGAACTCGGAGAAGTCGACGTTCGACAGGTCCAGTTGCTGGAACTGTTCGACCGTGAACCCGGAGCAGTCGGCGTCTTTCGGCGTGCCCCAACCCTTGCCGATTTGCGGGCGGCCCGCCTGGTGGACGATCTTCGCTAGCGTCCCTTCGAAGGCGCAGTAGCGCATGGCCTTCTCGGTGCAGATCCCGAAGAACGACTTCTGAGAGCAGTATGTCCCGACATAATGGGTCGCCTTCGCCTCCTGACGCGTCATGAGGGTCTTCTCTTCCTCAGAACACTGCGTCAGGCCTAGATCGACGCCCCAACCGCTGTCCTTGCAGCAGTTGCGGAAGCCGAGGACGGCCTTGCGGCACCGCATCGGCTGGCCTTTGAAGATCGTCAGGTCCTTTTCGTAGTCCTCGCCCGCCATCTGAGCGATCAGAAGCGCGGCCAGGGCGTCCGGCATGTCGGTGTCGCCCTCATCTTCGTTCCCGACGCACATGTTTCCGATGCAGACCCGCGTCTGGCATGAATTCCGGGTTTCTTCGGTGACCACTTCCTTCTTGCATTCGTAGACGTTCTCCCACGCCCGGCATTGGGCGGCGGGCACATCGTCGAGGCAGACCTGTTCCTTCATCTCGCAGCCGGAGGGCGGCGAGCAGTTGTTCCCGGGCTCGCCCATCGTTTCGCAGGTGTAGGTGTCCGTCTCTTCCCAGCACGGCGGCGTGACGGGCACGCCATTTGGCCCGATGCGGGTTTCGCCCGGCTGCGAGCAGGTCGTGCTGGTTAGCGTGCAAGCGCCGTTGCCCCGGGAGGGGCAGGCGTTGTCGTGCATACCGCCACCCGTCCAGTCGATCGGCGTCTCGACCACGGGCTCGTTCGGCACCGGGTTCTCGCAGCGATAGCGGTTCAGCTGCAGCGAGCAGGAGCCGTCCGGCGCCGTGCCGGCGCAGCTTTGCCCGATCAGCTGACAGCTGGCCACCGGCGCACAGGTGTTGACGGCCGTCGCACGATCACAGGTCCAGGACTCGCGCCGTTTCCACGGATTACGTGTCACCGACAGGCCATTGATCACCCGCGTCTCATTGCCGATGACGACCACGTTCGACGTCAGCCGGCACGCCGGGTCATTGCGGTTCGTGGCGCATGGGTCGGTCCAGTATTCCCCGACTACCTCCCGCGGCGTCTCGATAGGCGTTCCCCCGCCGTTGGCGGGGTTCTCGCACCGATAGGTCCGGTCATAGGCCGTGCAGTTTCCGGCCCTGTCCTGCGATGCACACGTCTGAGACTGCTGAACGCAGCCGACGAACGGCGTGCAGCTGTTCACCGTCGAGGACGACGAGCAGATGTAGTCTTCCCTGACGGTCCACGGGTTCCGCGTCACCTGCAGCCCATTGATCGTCCGGGTCTGGCTGCCTTCGATGACCACCTCGCCCTGCTTCACGCAGGCGCCATTCCCGGCGAGGGCGTTGCAGCCGTTGTCCCAGGTGTCGGAGACGACGTCGCGGATGACTTGGCTCGGCGTCCCCGCGCCCGGGACCTGGTCCTCGCAGCGGAACCCTTGTTCGAAGCGGGCGCAGCCGCCCGAGGGGTCGGTGTAGGTGCGCTCCGAACCTGTGCAGGTCCCGCCGGCATCGGTGGCGAGGCATCGCTCACCCGTCAGCGCCATACCGGCCGGGGCGGCGCAGCCCGCGTAGTCCGTCCGGCTTCCGCAGGTGTAGCGCCGCGCATACTTCCAGCATTCGCGATAGACCGACGTCCCATCAATCATGCGACTGCCGGCGGGCTCGGTGCAGACATCGCCGGTCATCCGGCAGGTCGTGTCGGCCTCAAGCGGCGCGCAGGTGTTGTTGGTTTTGACGCCTTGGTCTCTGCCCGGCCCCGCCGTTTTGACGTAGAATTTGAGCCAGTGGGGATTGGTCGATCTGGAGCTCCACCCGGTCCGACCGAAGCTGTCGCCCAGGATCTTGTTCATGTCCGAGATGTTGAGGCCGTTGGGGCAGTTGGCCGAGAATTTCCAGATCGTGCCTTCCTTGCGGTAGTTGCTGATCGTGCACCCGGAGTAGGCCGCTACATCGGCCGCCGTCGTCACCGCGCGCCAGGATTCACCGTCAAAGGTCCCGGTCGGAAAGATCTCCACGACCTGGTTCACATCGCAGAATTTATCGACCGAAGTCCCCGCATAGCCTTGCTGACAGACATAGCTGGACGGCAGGCCCGAAGGCGCAGCGCAGACGCGCCCGCCGGAGGCCACGCATCCCGGTTGACCGTTCGCCGTACAGGCGGCGTTCGGGGCATGGGTCGATCCGTTCCACGTCTGAACGCAGCCATACTGATAGTCCTCGTCCACCACGACGATGCGCCGCCGCTGGCAGCTCGCGGGCGTGTGCGTCCACACCGTCCCGGTCTTGCAGGAGTAGACATAATCCTCGTCGACCGTGACGACGCGCTCAGGCTCACAGGTCCGGGTTTCAGACCGCCACTGGTTACCGGCCTGACACTGGTAGACGTAGTCCGTGTCGAATTCCGGCTTGTAGATCCGCGTGCAGCTCTGAGGCTGGTTCGTTACCGGCGTCGCGGTCTCACAGGTGTAGAGGCTTTTCTCCTCGTGCGTGACCTGCGTCGTCTCCTGCTGGCACGACGTATTCGCGTCCCCTGTCAGGTCCCCAACCTCGTTGCCCGGATCACCGAGCAAATCCAGCGACCGCTTCAGCCAGTCGTCGTTGTTCGACAGATCATAGCGGGCGGCGTTCACGGAGCCGCCGCCAATGACCTGCAGGTATTCGTTGCCGGGCGCATTGGCCTCGCCGGCGCTGATCAGCCGGTTGGGATCGCTGCTGTAGCCAGACCAGCCGGTCGTATCTCCCCCGGCGCCGGGCACGACCTGGCCGGGGTCGCCGAGCGGCGGGGGTGGATTGCTGCCGGCGAACCCGCCCGCTCCCCCGTCGCCCGACGTCGTGGTCTGAGCGAAAACAGGCAGGACGCCGCCCATAAGGGCGACGCCGCACGCGATTACTACGGCGCTACGCGCCTGCTTCAACAGACCTCGATAGGACACAGTCCATCACCCCTCTAACCGGGCCAAAGCCGCTCTCGCGACGTCGGGCGCTTGGTCACCGCCCTGGGCCAACAGGCGCAGAGCTTCCGCGAGGCTGATATTCCCCGCGAGGCGGTCGTGAGGGGTTGCCACGCTATCGCAGTCGACGCCCTGGTCACACGGTTGGACCGGAGCCTTGGCTGCAATAAACGTCGGTACGCGTTCGACACCAAAGGCCCGAAAGACCTGAGGCTCGATCGCCACGCCGCCGATGCTATTCTCGTCGAAAATCTCTTTCGCAGCAACTAACGTTTGCTCAAAAGACCCATTCACCAGACCGCGAATGACGACTTTGGCCCCGGCCTTGTTCGCATCGAGCGCCAGCTGCCGCAGTGCGGGCTTCGGCATCGTCAGAGACACGGCGATGTAGAGCGCTCCCTCCTCCTCGGGCTGCGCTGAAGCGATCTCGGCGGCATCGCCGAAGAACGGATCATTCTTCAGCATCGTCATCCCACGCTGCAGGTTCTGACGGTTCGTCGCGGCGAGGGTCTCGGCCTCCTGCCGATACTCCTGCCCCCGCTCCTGGACCTGAGTGGCCCAGCCCTGAAGCGCCTCCTCGGCCGAGCGCCCGCGGGCCTCGGCCTGGTCGATCAGTTCACGGGCGGCCGCTCCGAGCGCGCCCGGGTCCTGTGCCCACGCCGGGGTGGAAGCCCACATCACGGCCCCGCCGGCCAGCAGCGAGCCCGCCATGGAGAAGGCGACCCACTGGTTACGGAAACCGAGGCACAGGAAGGTGATGGCGGCCGCCAGGACGCCTATGAAACCGGCCCAGCACGCCAGCGTGCCGGAGAACGACGGTAAGATGGAATCGAGCATGGTCCTGCCCCTTATGGAATGACGGTGACGCAGCAGTTCCGCTTGCGCCAAACGAGGAAGCCGTAGTCCTCACCCTTGATCGGGATGGTCTTCCCGCTCTCGTAGGGGACCGTTGAGGAGCCGATCGCGGGGCACGTGAACGGGCCGCGCGTGTGGCGCACGGGGTTCACCAGCTGGAAGCGGTACTGGCGCTTATCCATGATCGGCATCTTGTATTTCGAGCAGACCGCTTGCGGCCCGCTCGTACCGTCGGCCAGCAGTTGCCGGTGCATCTTGAAGGCGAAGCGTTCGGCCGCGAGCAGAGCGCCCTGAATGTCCGAATACTCACCCGAGATATTGCCGTTCATCGGGTACATCGTCCCCTGACAGCCCGCGCACCAGAACATCTCGTGACGGGCGTGACCGGCCGTCGTCGAGGCACAGTCGACAGAACAGGCGGCCGTCGCGATCGGGTTGGCGAAGATCAGCGCTTCAGGGTGGATCAGGATCGAAAGGTGATCGTCCTGCCAAAGCGGATCCAGTTCGGTGATGTAGGCGATATCGAAGGAGGTCCGCTCGACGCACAGGAAGTCGGTCAGCAGTTCCAGCCACACCATGACCGGATAGACGTACCAGTGGACGTGATACGCGGACCGGTCGGCCACCCCGTCGCTCTTGCGCGACGACTTGCCGGGATAGCCGAAGCCCGGATCAATCTTCACTCCGCCCAGGTTGACGAAGCAAAAGGGCCGCTGGGTCACGTCGGCCAGACGCGCGGGTTCCCAGAACCCGACCGACAGCCCAATCCGGAGAAAGAGCGGCGGCGGGGCCGGACAGGCGCACACGGGCGACGACGGATTCGGCGTGTCAGGCTTGTCGCCCTTGAACAGGGGAATGGATCCCAAGGTCAGGGGGAAGAGGCACGACCAGCACACGTCGGTGATGGGATTGACGAAGCGACCTTCGCAGGGGGCCGCGTCAGCCGGGTCCTGCGCAGCAACCGCCGTGGCCGCCCCCGAGACAGCGGCGACCGCCGCCGCGCTAGCAGCCAGAGCGCTTCCTTCCGTCGCGGCCGCGCTCACCGGGGCAAAGACCATCAGGGTCGCCGCCGCTACGGCGCCGACTCGCGAGAACAGGCGTTTCATGTCCACGCCTCCAGCGCCGGGCCCAAGGCGGCGGAGCCGACCAGGACGAAAACGCACCATGCGATTTCGACGCCGGTCACGGCCGGACCTCCGAGATCCGAAGCTTGTCGCCGTCCTTCTCGACGCGCGCCGGAACCTGTCGGATCCCGAAGTGGGTCGACAGTTTGGCCTCCTGGTCGAAATAGAACTGGACCCGCCGGCGGCGCATCAGCTCCATCGGCGCGCCCTTGGTCAGAATGAGCCGCACACGATGCTCGCCGCCCTCACGCAGCTGGCCGACAGCCCAATCGACCTGGGCGGCGTCGTCGCCGTCGAGGAAGATGAGGATGCGGTCAAACCCGGGCAGGCGTTCCAGCGGATTGATCCGTTGGCCCGCGCGGGCAAAGACGCGCCCGCGATGGTCTGAGAAGTCCTGCGGCACGATGATGGACGGGTCGAACAGCCAGCTGCGCGGCTCAACGGTCCGCACCAGCCCGGGAACAGGGTTCGGCCGTTCCACCTTGGCCTGGACCCGCCGCTTGAACTCATCCTGCAGCTGACCCATCCGGCCCGAGGCCTCGGCGCGCTTCAGCTGCTCCGAGATCATCTCGAGAATGTCGCGCTCGGCGATATCGAACGTCTGACCATGTGTCCCGAGGTCGCCGGCCAGCGCAGGCGAGGCAGCGGCCATGAAGAGCGCGGCGGCCGCACCGCACAGCAAACGATTCATAGAATGGGCTCCACTTTTCCGATGATCCGGTCGGCCGAGATCCAGCCGATCGCCGCGTAGCGGCTGTCCAAGGAATCGACGTGGTCACCCACGACGAAGATGCGGCCTTCCGGGATCACGCCAGTCGGGCCGATCGGCGCGGCTTCGCCCGACCGGGCTCGCTCCTTGGCCGCCCCGACCAGTTTTCCGGCGACATAGAAATTCCGCGCCTGCGTCTCGACACGGTCGCCCGCCACGCCGGCGACCCGCTTCACGAAGCGCTGTCCCTCCGGGTAATAGGGGGTCGGCGGCGCTACGAACTCGACCAGATCACCACGGGCCACGGCCTTGTCGGACCGGTCCGTGATGAAGGCCCAATGCGGCAAGCTTTCCGTCACATTGATCCCGAAGCCGTAGCGGGCGCTCACGCCCTCGCCACCCTTCCAGGCCAACACCCCGCCCAGGAAAAGGACGAGCATCCCCACCCGGCGCCATGAGGGCGGATTGGGGTCAGGTTCCAACGGCATCACGCGTTCTCCCTGTCCAGAAGAAGGCGACCGGCCATGGTGACGCGGTACTCGTCGTCGAAAAACGTCTCGATCCGGCTGAAGCTCGTGATCGGCAGTTGAGCGGACACCACCTTGCCATCGGCCAGGACCTTCACGGCCTGGAAGATGGCGTCGCTCCCCGGTGTAGTGGGCACGAACTGCCACGCCTCCGGCAGAGGTTCGGTCAAATGAAACCGCAGGAATGCCATCTCGGCGCTATCCAGAACCCAGCCTTCGCCCACTCTCTTACGGCGCTCCCGCTGCAGTCGGCGTCGGGGCGGCCAGTGCGGCCGGCCTGCTGCCTCCGGAGGCTTCCGCCAGCGCCAATTGTACGGCGTCGCCCACCTCCTTGGTGATGTCGGCCGTCTCGCCGGCCAGCACGCATTCCCGCGCCAGCAAAAGGACGTTCTTGCTCGCCGCAGCGCGCCTGACTGTGTCCTGCGTCACCGCGAGGAACATCTCGGTCTTCACGCGCGCTTCCTCCGGCGTGATATCCGAGAGCGCCAGGCGGGAGACGTAGCCTTGGCTCATCTCGCGGACGCCGACGGTGACGATCATCGGCTGGTCCTCGCGGACGATCTTCACCCATGCGGCCACATTCGAGACCGCCAACAGAGCGATCGCCGCAACGGCGGCCTGCCCCTTCGTGGGCATCCACTTTTCCAGCTTCTCGCGCATCGTCGGCTGGCGTGCCGGCGGCAGCGGAGGCGGCGTGGGCTGGGCGGTCTCGTGTTCAGGCTCGGTTGTCATCGGCTTTCCTTTCCGTCCCGCTCAGGACGGCTTGTTTGCGGGGGAAGCGGCAGAAGCCGACCAGCACGGTCGCGATCAGCCACACCGCCATCATGAAGATCAGCACCGGCTCGCGGGCAGCGGGCGGGGCGTCGGCGTAGTGGGTCCAGAAACCGCCCCACAGCCGCGCAGCCGTGGGGAGCTCGAAACCCGCGAGGGAGAAGGTCAGCAGCCCCAGCACGCAGGCAGCGATGCAGGCGCAGTCGACGGCGAACGCTACCCGGCGACCGGCCGCGTGAACTAGGCGGCGAACCCGGTTCAGCGCAGGCGCGTCGTCGAGCGCCGCCGCCCATGCTGTAAGTCCTGCGGCCATCAGCGACGGCTACCTTCGTAGGCCACTCGCGCCACCGCTTCCGACAGCGGCACGCCGCTCGCCTCAAGGCGCTTGATCTTGTCGAAGACCGCCGGTGTCGTGGAGTAGAGCGTCGCGGAGTAGGGATCGAGGACGAGGCGCGCCAGGAAGCGCGCGTCCGGTCCCATCACCACCATTTCCGAGTATTCCCGGTCCACAACCTTCAGCGACTTCAGCAGCGTCATGGTGGCGTCGTCGACCTTCATCCGGTCGTTCGTCCGCAGCTGCTCCAGCGCCTCTTCCTTCAGACGCAAGACGACCTGGTGATCGCTGTTCTCAAGGCAGGCGCGGGCACCGTCCGTCTTGTAGTAGTCGTTGATCGACTGCGTACCGGTGATGATCGCGCCGCCTTCCTTGCGGCAACGGCGCGCGAACCCTTCGATGAACTTCCCGGCCGCGCCGTCCGACAGGAGCTGCCAGGCCTCATCGATGATGAGCGCCTTCTTCAGCCCGCGGCCGCCCTTTTTCATACGCTGGCGGACGAGGAAGAGGATCGCGAGCACGACGACGGCCCGCAGGTCCGCCTTGCTCTCCAGATCGCTCATCTCGAAGACGGTATAGGGGTTGTCGATCTGCAGCGTGGTCGCGCCGTTGAAGAACCCACCATAGGATCCGTCGCGACCGTAGGCGCCCAGCGCGAGCGCCAGATTCTGGCCGCGCTCGCCGTAGTCCCGAGCGAGGACGTCAATCACATCGGCGAAGGAGCCGTCGCGGGCCTTGTCGGCCCATACGGTCATGACCGCCTTCTCGATCGCCCCCTTTTCCTCGTCGCTGCACCCCTGCGCCCCACGAGCGGCCTGCTCGATCATGAGGCGGATCATCTCGACGCCTTCCAGGAGATACTCCTGAGCGCTTTCCTCAGAGGCCTGCGACGGGTCGATGATCGAGAACGGGTTGATACAGGTCCGCTTGTCCAGATTGAAACGCACGAACGCCCCGCCCAACAGGATCGAGCTGTTCTTGAACGACTCCCCGTCGTCGATGACGAAGACCTCGGCGCCGGCGCCGCGAAGCGAGGCCGCTGTCTCCTGCATGAACACGGATTTGCCGGAGCCTGACGCGCCGACGACGGCCGTGTTGTGGTTGCCCGCCTTGTTCGCGAAGATGCTGTAGGTCATCACCTGACCGCGCCGGCCGACCAGCAGCATGTGCGGAAGATCCATGCCCAGGAACTCGCCCTGCAGCGGAGCGAGGCGGGCCGCGACCGTCGTGGGCATCCGACGAAGCCGGCCCATCGTCGCCAGGTCCTCGAACAGGCCGCCGCCAAGGCTCAAGGGCAGACAGGCAAGAACCGTCTGCAGGTGAATGTCGTCGTCCCGCTGAAGCACGAACCGGCTGTTGCGGAAGACCGAGCGGAGGCTTCGCTCGGCCCGCTCGGCATCCGCGATCGGCGCGACCGACAGGATGAACATCCCCATGCGAGCCAAGAGGGCGCCTTCCGCGACGTCCTCCATCACCATCGTCCAGTCCTCGGCCGCCTTGCGCGACTCCGGGAACATGCGTCCGATCGGATTGCTCACCGCCTGGTTGGTCCGGAGGCGTTTGAATTCGGCCGTCGACCGGGTCTTTTCCGCCGTCATCGGCGAGAAGCAGAGACACATCACGGTCGGGCCGATCAGCCGCAGCTGGTCGTTGAACATGTCGCCCAGGACCCGGGACATCAGCCCTTGGGTCCAGTGTTCGGGGTAGTCCTTGACCGAGAAGCCGCGGATCTGGAAACGCTCATCCCGCGAGGCGCCATCACGCGCCAGCGCCACGACATCGTCCGACAGCTCCGGCCGGAGAAGGTCGTCGCCTTGGGCGCGGCTCTGGACTTCGATCCGATCCCGATACCGGGTCCAGGTCGTCTCCGCATCCACCATCTGTTCGTTCAGCCAGCGGTCTTCACGGAAGACGTTTTCGCGCGGGCGGATGTTGGTCGTCGGATTGAGAATATCCCCGACCAGGGAGATCAGCTGCTGGGGCGTGACGATCGCTGAGTCGCTCCGAATGGCCCGGATATCGGCCATGAACTTCTCGCGCGCCTCGATCATCTGTTCGGCGGCGACCGATGTGTTCGACCCCTCCATCTCGACAGCGATGAAGATCCGGAAATCCCGGAAATAGAAGGGCGCCTGGCTTGAGGCCGTCCGCCACGCCGCGTCGCGGAAGTGCTTGCGCCGATGCCGGGCCAGCGTGTCGAACACACCCCCCTGCTTCGCCCGTTCGGTCGCCCATGGATCGATCACGTCGCCGATCTTCGGTGACGCGTAGGAGATGACCTGGACAGTCGCGCCTTGCGGCACGCTGTGCGTGAAAAGCTCCGCCAAACTGCGGCTGGTAGCCTCGTCCGCGCCGATCAACGGCACGACCTCAAGGATCCAGCCGATCGTCGAGTTCTGCTCGTAGAGGCCCTTCGTCTCGTCGTAGCTGCGGTAGGGCAGGAAGTCGCTCAACCGCGCCGACGAGAAGTATCCCCGAGGCATGTCAGGGGGCGGCGGCTCTTCGAAAACCGTCCGTCCGACCTGTTCCAGAACGCGTTTGACCGCGTCCCCCATCTTGCCAGCCATACCGGCTACTCCTGGACCGCGTTGCGGCCGATTTCCGAGGCGGACGGACCGGGGCGCGGCGCGTTCGGGGCGGGCACCCACCAACCCCCGCGGCGCATCACCGCCCAGACCTCAGACCGCTGGTGATAGTCGCCCTGCGCATCCACCCACGGCGCGAACACGACGGGGAGGATCTGATCGCCTTCGCGGCGGGGGCCTGTGCCGTCCGAGAAGACGAACGGTTGCGGTTCCCACCAGCGAACGGGGACGGCATTCTCGATACCGGGCGATTCCGGGTTGGCGGTCCCCGAGGAGCGAGTGCCGTCGATCTGCGCGATCGACGCGCAGGTCTGACCTTCGCCCACTCCACCGCAGGCCCAGCTGCCCTTGGTGTTGGTGGAGCAAGCCGCGAGGCTTGCTCCTGCCAGCAAGATCAGCGCTACCCGCATCAGCTGGCCCCGCCCAGGAACGCCCGGAGCTCGTTGACCGGCATCCAACCGCTGTTGGTCCGGCCGTCCGCGCGCACGATCATCGGCGTGCCGTTGATCCCGTTCTGCCGGGCGAACTCGACGTTGGCCGCGACTGCAGCTTCGGCGGCCGCGCAATCCCCCGAGGTGACGACTTCGCCGCCGCTGTAGATCGCATCGATCCCCGCCACGCGGTCTTTGGCGCAGAGCGCGAGCTTGGCCTTCTCCGGGCTATCCGGGCCCATGAACGCGATCGGATATTCGGTGACTTCGATGTCGCGGACGTTCTTCAGATCATCATGCAGACGCTTGCAGAAGCCGCAGTTGAGGTCCGTGAAGATGGTCATCTTCAGCGGCGCGCCCGGGTTATGGACGACGGCGTTGGCCTTCGGCAGGGTCACGCGAATGATCGGGCTGTCCGCCGGCGCAGCGGGCGCAGAAGCGGGCTCCACGCCCGGAGCGCCCGCTGCGCCCGGGGCGGCAGGCGCCGCGCCGCGAATGCGGGCTTCGGCCTGACCCACGGCCGCCAGCTCACGAAGTCGGACGTCTGTCACGTCCACCTTGTTTTCGAGGTCCAGGACGGCCCCGACGAAGGCGAACTTCGCGTCGCGAGTGACGTAGAAGACGTTCGAACCGGCGACGACTTCGCACAGGTTGGCGGGGCCTTTGTCGCAGTCCGCCGAGGTGATCGGCGTGTTGGGGAATTCCTTCTGGACCTTGTCCTTCAGGCTAGTCCCGAAGCCGCTGGCCACCGCCACGGTGGCGACACCGATGACGGCAAGCGCCGCCAGGCCGGAAACACCGGCGAGGATCTTCGCGCGGCGGGATTGGAGAGAGATTTTCATGAGATCTGGCTTTCTTGAATGGAAGACGGACGATCAGGCGGTGACGGCGTCAGCGTCTAGGCAGACAGGTTCAGCCGCGACGGTGCTGGCCTTGTCGCAGCACGCCGGGTCCTCGCAGCAGTGATCGTCGCCCTGAAGCGACGCGAGGATTCCGGCGACCGAGGCCATGGCCTTCTTGATGGCGATGGCTGCGGCATTCTGGCCCGGCGCGTCGGTCGGGGCAGACAGCGTGGTCTTTTCCTTGGCGGAATGGTCGTGCGGGGCGTGACCCTCGGCCGACTTCGGCGCAGCGCTTCCAGCGCCCTTATCGGGGCAGACCTGCGAAGACGACGCGGATTGCCCGTGATGAGGGCAGTCGCAGGCCGTCGCGACCTGTGCGACGACCGGCGAGGCGGTCAGGACGAACGCGGCAAGCGCGGCGGCGGTACGGAGGTATTTCATGGCGTGACTTTCTGATTTGAAGGACAGGTTCAACGGCGGGCTGGGCCGCCAATTTCGAACCCGCTCAGGAAGACGAGTTCGACCTCGATGCCGGTCGGCATTTCCACGACCGGCTGGTACTGCTCGGCCCGCTTGACGTAGTAGTCGGCCAGCATCTCGGCGGCGTTGGCGACGCCGGAACCGGCGGCGCCAGCCGCTACGTCACCCGCTTCCAGACGGGGCGGCGCGGTCAGCGACCCCCCTGCCCCGATGCCGATCGAGCTCGACATCTGATCGGTGTAGCGAGACAGACTGTTTCCCAGGCCCTGCAGCGTTCCGGCGATCATGGCGCGGCCGGTCAGCCCGCCTTCACGCGAGATCACATTGCCCCGCACGCCGGCCTTGCCCAGGTGGGACGCGTAACCCTCGACCGTCGCGACCGAAAACTGCCGCGGCCCCGCCGGGCACGAAATACGCTGCAGCCGGATGTAGACCTTCTCCGAAGACAGTTCGGCATAGGCCGCGCCGTTCACCAGGCAGCCGGTCAGATCCGTGCGTTGATAGCGGCCATCCGCGCCGACGTGGATCGCCGGGCCCGTCAGTCGAAAGAGGACCGGCTTCGGGTCCGAGGTGCTGGTGACGCCAGTCGCGGCGTCCACGCCGACCAGAACACGCGCTCGGGTGTAGGCGTTGGGGGGCACGAACCGTTCGGTGTCGAACACCTGCATCGAGCTCGACATGTACTGTCCCTGCCCCGTGCCGCCCGTTCCGCCTGCCTGCGTACCCGCAGCGCCACCGGAGGTGCGCGAGGTGGAGACGGTCGGGCCGCCCGCAGCGCCCCCTGGGCCAGCGGCGCCAGCCACCCTGACCGTCGAAAGAGACCGGCGCGGACGGACGCCAGAATCTGCCCCGGCGACGCCGGGAGCCATCTGTCCGCCCGCGCCAGCCCCGACGGGTGCAAACGGATCACCGCCACCCATCGGAGCCGGAGCTACGCCGTTAGCTTGCATGGCCGGCGCGGCCCCTCCCGCGTTCACAGCAACCCCGCCCGGCCCGGGGGGAGCACTGCTACCGCGAGTCTGAATCTGATTGTTCAGCGCGTCGATCGTGCGCAAGGCATCGGCGCGCTCGTCTTCCAGCTGCTGCCGGGCGCCTTGGGCCTCCGCGCTCAATTGCACGTTCTGCCCATTTAGTTCGGCGATCTGGCGATCCAACTCCTGGACACGCACAGCCAGCTCGGAGGCCTGCGCCTCGCCGGACATGTTCTGGCCGCGAGCCAGGTCAGCCGTTGCGAGAATACGCCGCGCGGCCTCCGGGTTATCCCGCGAAGGAACCGGCTTGAGCATCTGGTAGATTACGAAGCCGCCGCCCGCGAGCACCAACGCGGTGATCGCACCCCAGATGATCGTCTGGCGCCGCTTGGCCGCGCGATTGGAGTCGCCGGGAATGGGACCGTCAAAGGCGGGCTCGGCCGCCGGCAGTTCAACTTCATGGCTCAACGGACTTCCTCCACGACGAAGACCCGTCCATCAGCGCCCGGGAGCAGCTCCACCCGGTCGGCGGCGGCGGCCATCACCCCAGCGACCAGGAAGCTGTCCACGACGACCGGGACGGTCGCCTCGGAGGCGTTGCGGATCGCGAGGACCTGACCTCGCAGGTTCGCGACTTCGTAAGTCTCGACCACACGGAGTTCGAACGGCCCGACCCGTGTCGCCTGGCCTGCCCGCGCTTCGCGCCGCACGCCTTCGGGGGCCTCTCCGTTGAACATCAGCCGGAAGAGCGCCGTCACGGTTTCCATGTAGCCGCTGCGGCGTTCGGAGCGCTGGACGGTCTCCCCCGAACCGGACGAGGCCGATGCGCCCATATTCACCGTGACTGTCTGCCCCGCCACCGCAGCGGGCGAGAGGGTCGCTTGGACCGTTCGGCCTGACTGCGTGACCAGGAACAGGGTGAAGGTCCGCCCCAGGACGTCGCCGTCAAAGGCGACATAGACATCACCTGTGGCCTCCTCGGCCTCGACCATCATCTGAGGGCCGTCAGGTTCGCTGATCGAGCGCACCGAGACGATCTTGTCGCCCTCGATTGCGATGCGGGACATCTGGTCGGCCGATACAACGGCTTCGAATTGTCCGTTGCGGACCTGGACGGGATCGGCATGGGCTGGGTTGGTCGCCAGCAGCGCGGCGCAGAACGCGGCGCCCGTGAGAAGCGCACGCTTCATAGCTGTTCATCCTTGTTGGAAACTGGAGCGCGGGTGCCCTGCGCCTGGTCCTTCTCGACCGGGACAAAGCTGGCGAGACGAAGCATCGAACCGCGCTTGTTGAAGGTCAGGCCGTAGGTCGCCCGTTTGGTCTCGACGATCCGCGTGCCGTTGCTGGTTTCAAGCTCACCGACGACTTCGACGTAGAGCTTCGATGGGTCGACGAAGAAGTCGTTCGGATAGAAGGTCTGCGACGTTCGCGTGTTCTGCCGCTCCTGGCGGTCAAGGATCAGCGCCGCCTTGATCTCCTGATAGGTTTCCGGCTCGGTGATCCGCTCAAGGTTCCGCTCGAAATACCGGGCGCTCTCGGGCGTCCTGTTGAGGAACAGGTAGGTCGCATCCCGCGCCAGACGTTCGAGGTAGTCACGGTCAACGCCACCGTGCGCCGAGATCTCGACCGAGTCCGACAGGCTGGGGACCAGAACCACCTTGTTCATCGTCGCCACCGAAACCGCCATCGCGGCGTTGGCGGTGATGCTCGCGGCCAGCATAATCGACACCGCTGTCAGGCGCCGGTTCAGCACACGCGCCTGATTGTTCACGTTCATTGTTTTCATGGTCAGCCCGCCAGCTCGCGAAGATGGGAGGGCGGCGTCGCCTTCAGCCGGAAGACGTCCGAGGGCAGAAGCCAGTAGGCCGCCCATTTCAGTCGGCTGAGGGAGCTGCCCTGTTTGAACTTCCGCAGCGCCCACAGGCACGTGCCCGCCACGATGAGGCCGACCAGGAAGTTGAAAACCAGAATGCAGATCAACAGAGGAGCGACGACTACGGCCAGCTCGTCCGGAGTAAACACCAAATAGCGCTCTGGCGCGTCGAGGTGTTGCGGAATATATGTGTCTTTCATGGGCCTAACTGGTTGCCCCGAAGAACAGTGCGCCGGTTTGCAAGCTACGCGCTGTACTTGGGATTGCTGAGCTAGGGAGCGGAGCGACGTGGAACCCCTTCCGACGCCGCCCCGCCCTCATCGCTCTGAGAGTAAAGGGGGGATGCTCCCCTCTCTTAGAAAACGGCCGAAGCCAGAGCGGAGACGATCCCCGGGCCCGTGGCTGCTGTCAGCCCGATCCCCGCTGCGCCGCCGATCAGACGCCAGTCGAACTTCATCACCATGCCGACCAGGGCCACGGCGACACCGGCCACACCCGCCAGCTTGCCGAGCGAACCTTCGGTCCAGTCGGTCAGCTGAGAGACGGTCGAGTCGAACGTGTTGTCCGTGCCGGCAACGGCGGTGGCGGTCACCGCGACAGCGACGGCGCCCAGAAGCAGGGCGCGCTCGACGTTGCGGATAACCTTCGGGTCGGACAGCACAGCGGCCGAACCCAGCGTCATCACATTCCTCTTCATAGTTATAAACCTCGTTCCTAGATGAGCCGACGCGCTAGGCCGCCTCGGCCCGACCTAAAAACTCATGGTTCGGATAGCAACGCAATCCTTTTTATTGCGTTGCGCCCTGAAATCGGCGTTTTGTTGCTTTCCGATTACTTAACACGCTGCGGTCTTACTTCCGCTTCTTGCGTATTCGAAGCCGCCCGCCGCCCGCGCGACTCCGTGCGATGCGGCCCCCTCCCCGCTTTTCGCCCGTCGGCATCCGCGCCATGCGGACGCGCTTCCGCATCCGTCCGCCCTCGGCCTGCGTAATACTGCTGCGTTGCTGCGTTTCGCGCGTTCAGCCCCGCGCGTTGCGTTGTCCGGGCCGCATTCGGGGGGCGCGGTTAATGGCGGAATCTGTTACGCCGCATTGGTGCCCCGGGCGGAAGAACAGTGGTCCGGGGGGAGGACGGGATATCTTTTGGGCAACGACACCATTTCATCGGGTGGGGACGAACCCGTGCGCGAGCCGCAGGTCCTCAAAATCCCGCTCACGGCCGATCCTGTGTTCTGGAATGCAGTTGACGCAGCCAAGGCTTTTCACCGCGTCACCCAAGGTCGGCAGCTGTCGACGTTGGACCTCGTCGGTCCAGCCCTCCAGGCCCTGAAGCAGCGCACCGGCGCCATCGCGACGAAGCGTCTCGAAGCGCTCGACATCGGTTACTACTCGCGCAAGGGCACGCTGCGGCTCCCGCTGTCGACCAAGCCCTTGGCCGACGAGGTCGCTATGCACCTCATGGCCACTGATGCACGTCGCACCGGTTCGGCCCCTGGACACCGCCGGCACTATTGGAGAACCACGCGCGCCGTCGTGCTGGTCGCCCTCTACATGTACGGCCTCGCCTGCCGTGCCATTTTGATATCGACCTACGGCAAGGACGACTTCCCGCCGCCCGACCGTCCTTAACAATACCTTAAGTTGCGGCCCCTCAGTCTCTTAAAACGACCCGCCAGCCGCGTCTGTGCGGCGTTCCAGCCACGGGATGCGTCTTTTTTTGGGCATCGTGCGGACTCCGCTCCGCTTTCCGCTTGCTTCCGCTCGCCTATTTGGTGATTCTAGGGCTCCGCTGATTTGCAACTGGCGGACGAATGGCCTCTACGCTGATCCGCGGCCCCGGACCCCAGCGCCAATGAAGCCAGGCTGAGCAACCTACCCCTCTGCCTTGCGCACATCACAGACGCCTCTGCTGCGGGGGCGGCCTAGATGAGGGGGGACTCGGCCAGATAAGTTGGGGTTACGCCGCAGCGCGCGGCCAGTAGTTTTTTGGGGGCCTTATGCCGTGGAAAGACAAGACGCCGTCGCCTGATCAGATCAAGCGTCGCGTTGCCTACTTGATTGCCGTTCGGTGTCGCCAGCAGGGCATCAAGAACATCGCCGAGAAGGCGGGCTTCAATCGAGATACAGTGAGCGCCTACGCCGATCCCAATTACGGGTCGAAAGGCGGGCCTCAGAAGTTAGACATCACCCTCGCCATTCTCGGCGCAACCGGCGACGATTTCGCCCAGGTGATGTACGCCGCTCAGAACTCGACCGATGAGGCGACCTTCTGGGCGATGATGCACTGCGTCCTGGTCGCCCAACAGCAGCTGGCCATCCGTGCGACCAATGAGGACCGCCTCGCGGGCGGCCGCCTCCTGCCACAAGCCCTCGCAGTGCCGCGCACACGCGCCACCGACCAGGTCATTTCTCACGAACCGATCTACGACGAGCCACACCGCCTCGCCATCTAACACCCGCCCGGCCCAACAAGGCCCCGCCCAGGCAACTGGAGCGGGGCCTTTTTGCGTCTGGGTTTCCGGCCTGACGCCGCCGTTCCGACCGCGCCGATCGTCAACCGCCGGAGCAGGCGGACAGAGCGAGAGGGAGAGGAGGATTCGAGAGGGGCAAGATCGATAGGGCGAGAGAAGAGAGCCCTTCCGGTCCGGTTCAACCCTTTCCGGAGACCTCCGATGACCCACGCTTCCGCTCGCCTGATCACAGGTTCGCTTTTCGACGCCCCCAGCCGGACAGATGCACTGATCGCCGCCGCTTGGGTGCTGGCCGTCGCCCTGGGCAAGGGTCGTCAACTCGACGCCCGGCTCCTCCGCACGACCCTGGAAGACACCTTCGGCGCAAGCGACGCCGAAGGGGCGTGGGACTGGAAGGACGCCTACGAGGCCTCGGAGCTGGCCCAGGTCCTTTACCTTCGCCGGCAGGCTTCCGCCCTGATTGGGCGGCGCGACGCGCCCTTCGAGATTCTCGCGGAGTTACGCGATCTTCTGGCGCTCACCCCGTCCCAGACGCGCCGGTCGGAGAACCAGGTCGCCTTCCAGCAGTTCTCCACGCCGGTCGACCTCGCCTTCGTCGCCAGCATCGCCCTCGACACCCGGTCCAGTGACGTGGTCCTCGAGCCTTCCGCCGGCACGGGCCTTCTGGCCGTGTTTGCCGAAATGGCCGGCGCGCGCGTCCACCTCAACGAGCTGGACCCGCGCCGCGCCGAGTTGCTCGACACTCTCTTTCGCGACACGCCCGTCACCCGCCTGAACGCGGAACAGATCAACGATCGCCTTCCTGCGTCGGTCCAGCCGAACCTGGTCGTGATGAACCCACCCTTCTCCGTCACGCCAGATGTCGTTGGGCGGGCTCAGGGCGCAGACTTCCGGCACATCGCCTCCGCCCTCGCCCGGCTGGCCCCCGGCGGCCGCCTTGTCACCATCACCGGCGCCGGTCTTTCCCCTGAAGCTCATCCCCAAAGGTTCGCCGCCCTTCAGCGCCGGGGCGCCACACTCGCTTTCACAATGCCGGTGGACGGTCGGGCCTATGCCCGCCACGGCACGACGATCGACACTCGCCTGACCATCTTCGACAAGGTCGCCCCGGCCGATGCGGAGCAACTGACGCAATCGGGCCCGACCGCCAGCGATTCAGCCGCGCTGCTGCAGGCGGTCTTGGACGCGCCTCGTCGTCTCGGCGCTCCCGCGCCAATCGCAATACCCCGTGCGCCCGTTCTGCGCCCAACCGCCCCCCGCGTCGCGGCTCGCCCTGCATCCGGACTGGTGACCCCGCCTTCGCCGACGTTCGCCGACGTCATCGAGCTTGACTACGCCTTGGCCAACGCCGGAGATCACCGCCCCGGCAACGACGCCGACGGGATCTACGAGACCTACGCCGTCGAAAGCATCTCCATCGCTGGCGCGAAACCCCACCCCACGCCTCTGGTGCAATCCACCGCCATGGCTGCGGTCCGCTTGCCGCGCCCGACCTACCGTCCCCACCTCCCCCGCCGTCTGGTCGACGACGGCATCCTTTCTGAGGCCCAGTTGGAGACCATCATCTATGCCGGCGAGGCGCATAGCGCGGATCTGGCCGGATCGTGGGTCGTCGACGAAACCTTCGACAACGTCAGCGCCGCGCCAGACGGCGATGAACGCGCAGTCACCTTCCGCAAGGGCTTCTTCCTCGGCGATGGAACAGGGGCCGGCAAGGGGCGTCAGCTCGCCGGAGCCATCCTCGACAACTGGCTGAAGGGCCGCCGCAAGGCCGTCTGGATTTCGAAGAACGACCCGCTCCTCGAGGACGCTCAACGCGACTGGACCGCCCTCGGCGGCCGCCGCGAGCAGATCGTTCCGCTCTCCCGCTTCAAGCAGGGCGCCCCGATCACCCTGTCTGGGGGCATCCTGTTCGTTACCTTCGGCACGCTGCGTTCCGGCGCTCGCCAGGAGAAAGCTTCGCGCCTGCAGCAGATCCTCGACTGGCTGGGACCGGACTTCGACGGCGTCGTCGCGATCGACGAGGCTCACGCTCTGGCCAACGCCGCAGGCGAAAAGGGGGCTCGTGGCGACCGCGGACCCTCCGAACAAGGCAAGGCCGGCCTCCGGCTGCAGAACGCCCTGCCCCGCGCCCGGGTCCTGTACGTCTCAGCGACCGGCGCAACGACGGTGGCCAACCTGGGCTACGCCTCCCGCCTCGGCCTCTGGGGCGGCGCGGACTTCCCCTTCCCCACGCGCGCCAGCTTCGTCACCGCGATGGAAGCCGGCGGCGTCGCCGCCATGGAGGTTCTCGCTCGCGACATGAAGGCGCTGGGTCTCTACACCTCGCGCGCCCTGTCCTACGCCGGCGTCGAATATGAGATCGTCGAGCACGCGCTGACCAGTGCTCAGATCGAGATCTACGACGCCTACGCCGATGCGTTCTCGATCATTCACAACAACCTTGAAGACGCCCTGAAAGCGACCGGCATCAGCAGCGAGGACGGCGGCGCCCTCAACGGGAACGCCAAGGGCGCGGCCAGGTCGGCGTTCGAGGGCGCGAAAGTCCGTTTCTTCAACCACCTTGTCACCGCCATGAAGGTCCCCACGCTCATCCGTTGGATCGAGAAGGATCTTGCCGAGGGTTTGGCGCCCGTCATCCAGCTCGTCAGCACCGGCGAGGCCATGACCGATCGTCGCCTGGCGGAGGTACCCGTGTCCGAATGGCACGACCTGCAGATCGACGTCACGCCCCGCGAGTACGTGATGGACTATCTGATGCACTCCTTCCCCGTGGCCTTGTTCGAACCGTACTCGGACGAGGACGGCAACATGCGCTCGCGACCCGCCGTCGACGCCGGCGGCCAGCCCGTCCTTTGCCAGGAGGCGCTCGCCCAACGCGACGAGCTGATCGAGTATCTCGGCGCCCTGCCCCCCGTTCAGGCCGCGCTGGACCAGATCGTTCATCACTTCGGCACGGATCGCGTCGCTGAGGTCACCGGCCGGTCTCGCCGGATCGTCCGCAAGACCACCCAAGGCCAGAGCCGACTCTGTGTCGAGACTCGCCCGGGCTCCGCCAACCAGGGCGAGACCGCCGCGTTCATGGACGGCAAGAAGCCCATTCTGGTCTTTTCGGACGCGGGTGGGACCGGCCGCAGCTACCACTCGGATCTCGGTGCGGTGAATCAGGCCACACGCGCACACTACCTCCTGGAGCCAGGCTGGAGGGCTGACGCAGCCGTTCAGGGCCTCGGCCGCACCAACCGCACCAATCAGAAGCACCCGCCGATCTTCCGGCCGGTCGCCACCAATGTGAAGGGCGAGAAGCGCTTCCTCAGCACGATTGCCCGCCGCCTCGACAGCCTCGGCGCGTTGACCAAGGGCCAGCGCCAGACCGGCGGCCAGGGTCTTTTCCGGCCGGAAGACAACCTCGAGTCTGACTACGCCAAGACGGGCCTTCGTCGGCTGTATCACATGCTCTATGCCGGTCGCGTCGACGGACTGACCCTTGGCGCCTTCGAGGCCGCGACCGGTCTGTCCCTTTGCGACACGGATGGCACGCTGAAGGAGGACCTGCCCCCGATCACGCAGTTCCTGAACCGCGTCCTCGCCCTTCGTATCGACATGCAGAACAGCATCTTCGGCTATCTCGAGGAACGCATTGAGGCCGAAGTGGAAGCCGCTGTCGCCGCCGGCGTCTTCGAAGTCGGCGTAGAGACCCTGACGGCGGAACGGTTCACCGTCACCGCCCGCAAGACGATCTTCACCCACGCCGAGAGCGGGGCGGAAACCCGCCTCCTCACCGTGACCCAGGTCCAGCGCGTCCAGCCGCTGCGCCTTGCCGACGTTATGGGGATCCGCGCCGATCGCGAGGGGGTCTTCCTCATCAACCGTCAGTCCGGCCGGGCGGCGCTGGCTGTTCAGGCCCCCGCAAGGATGTTCGATGACGGCCGCGTTGAAGACCGCGTCCGCCTGTATCGTCCAATGTCTCGCGATACGGTCAGCGTCGGCGAACAGGCGGCGTCGCAATGGCAACCTGTCGAAGAGCCCGCCTTCGCTCTGGCCTGGCAGACCGAGATCGACAGCCTTCCCGAAACCATGGAGTCGACCATCAGCGTCGTCACCGGTCTCCTGCTCCCGATCTGGTCACGACTGCCCCAGGACACGACGCGGGTCTATCGCCTGCAGACGGACGACGGGGAGCGTATCATCGGCCGTATGGTCGCCGAAGCAGACCTTGGCGGCGTCTGCCGCCAGTTCGGTCTGGACGCGCCGGCTGTATCGCCAGTCGCCGGATGGGCCATGGTTCGCGATCAGGGCGTGACCCTGCAACTGGCCGAAGACGTTTCGGTCCGCCGCAGCCTGGTCATGGGCGCTCAGCGCATCGAGGTGACCGGCATCCTGCCCTCGTCCCTGCCCGCCATGAAGGCGATGGGTATGATGACCGAGATCATCAGCTATCGGACCCGTCTCTTCATTCCTTCGACCGACGCCGGCGCCGACATCCTGGCGCGACTGGTCGCTCGCTATCCGCTGGTCTCGACGATCGCCCGCCCGCGGGCCGCTTGAGGCCTTCCATGAGGTCCACCTGAACCAGGGCCTCGACGTTCAACACCCCGCCGCCTGTCGGCGGCCGTCCTGCAGGGTCGGCTGATCACGGCGCCAGTCCTTTGGGGCCTGAGAGAGCCGCATCCGCGCCTTCACGAGAGGGGGACCGGCGAAGGGTCGGGCTAGAGCGCCCTCGACGGTCCAGGCAACCGCTGGCGCGGTCCTCCACTCCGTTTCGGCCCTTCGGGTGCATGCCCGTCGCCCATCGCCTGTTCGGTCCCCGTGAAGGTCGCAGGGTGCGGCCCGGCCACAAGGAGGACTCGCCATGTTGAACCCCGATCCCCATCCCGCCCAGGACATCAGTCCTACGGCCGCGTTGCTCGACGAGCTCGCCCTGACGGGCTATCGGCCCATCGGCGATGAACAGGATCCGCGTCCACTTCCGGAAGCGGACGTTTGCCGACAGGCGCTCGCTGACGCCTTCGACGCAATCGGATGGATGCTCAACGACACGCGCCTCGAGGAGGAGACGTCCGACATCCTCTGGCAGTTCACCAACATCTTCCACCGCAAGGTCGATCGGGTCGGCCGGGTGCTCGATGACAACGAACAAGCGCAGCGCCGCTCCATGATGGAGCAGAATGGCTCGGAGGTCCGCTCAGTCGAGCTGGAGCGCCTTACGGCGGAGGGGATCAGCCTTGTCGAGCAGCGGAACGCCTTCGAATTTGTCCGCGACACCGCCGCTCAGCTGTTCGCCCAGCACACCGGGTCCGCGTGGCGGCCGGCGGCCGGCTCGATGGTCAACCGCAAGACGGTTACGTCGGCCATGATCGACAGCCGCGATTACATGAACGCCAAGGCCCGGGCTGACAACGCGGTCCTGGTCCCACAGGGCACCCTCATTGCCTTCACTGCAGGCCCAGACTTCAACGACCACGACAAGATCTTCGCCGCTCTCGATCGCGTCCGGGAAAAACACCCCGATATGATCCTGATCCACGGCGCAACACCCAAGGGCGGCGAGCGCATCGCAGCGTGCTGGGCCAATAACCGGGGCGTCACTCAGATTCCGTTCAAGCCTGACTGGAACCGCCACGACAAGGCGGCCCCGTTCAAGCGAAACGATGTGATGCTCGATCAACTGCCTGCCGGCGTCGTCGCCGGGCCCGGCAACGGCGTGACCATGAACATGGTCGACAAGGCCCGTGCGCGTGGCATCCCCGTAATGCAGCTCGCGGCCTAACCGGCTACGCCCACCGATTCTCTCAACCACCTCTGCGCGGGTGGATTCGCCCGCCATAGCGCGTGCAACTCGCTGCTTCGCCATTCGAGCGCTGCACTCCGATCAGTGCCGGAAGTATCGGCGACCATCGCGACGATCTCCGGATAGCGACGCCGCGCGATTTCCAACGCCTTGCCCATCCTCTCCGCGTCCCCGCGTCGATGGGCCGCCAGCAAATCCGTCAAAACCCACGCCGGATGCTCGTCGCCCTCGAAATGAGGTCGGCGGCGCTCGAAGGACGCGTCATCACCGGTGCGCACGTCCAGGATCGCAAGCAGATACCTCGCGCCCATGCTGTCGCGAGGCTGCTGTCGCATCACCCTGCGATAAATCCCGCGCGCCAGATCGGCGTGGCCGGTCTCCACCAGACAGCCCGCCAGCAGGGTCGCGGCCCGGAGGTACGGGCGCGCCTCCACCATGTCGAAAACATCGCGTTTCGGCGGCGCCATCACCTTCTGCCGGGCCCTGACGCGATTCCAGGCCTCGTCATGCGCAAGATGCGCCAGCGCCAGACGCACATAGGGCGCGCTGGCCAGCCGGCGGACCTCTTCCTGATCCGCGAGGACAATCAGCGCATCGGGACATCGGGGATCGATCTGCAGCGCCGCCTCGACGCCGAGGATCTCCTCCAGCGCTCGGCCGCTTACCAGCCCCTCGGCCAGGACTTCCTGCGCCCGCAGCTGGCGTGCACCAGCATCCATCGACTCCATTTGACCTCCGATTGTTCGTCGTTCCTCCTGCCCCATCGTCCCCGCCACGGCTAGATATCCCGCCTATCTCCGCTGGCGCGGCCGGCGGGAGAGGGGCTCGCTGCGCTCGCGCATTCCTCGGCGTTGCAGTCGGCATTGGAGGGGGGCCGCCCCCTCACACGTCAAGACGACCCCTCGCCCTGACGGGCGGGGGCGAGAAGGCCCGGTATCCCCAGCCTTCGCCGCTTCGCGCCTGCAGGCCGGGTGATCCCCCTCCGGGCCTCTCGGTCTGTGACGTGTTTCACCCCCCTAAGCGCGCGGCTTTGCCGCCCGCGCTCCGGAAACTCGCGCGGGCGTGTTTCGATTAAGTCGTTCCTGCGGTGCTGATTTGGAAAGGCCGGAGATTGTCTCTGGCGTGGGCATCGCGAGGCTTGGGAACCGTCTGCGTCCAATCAAAAACAAGGACGATGACGATGCAAATGACCCCTATTGATACCGCTTCGGCGACCGAAGTTTCCGGCACCATCCGGGTGCGCCTGGGTGCGAAGTTGAAGGTTGCGCCTGAGAACGTGCGGGCCAACAGCAAGCCCGCCCAAGACGACATCAGCGGACTGTGCGACTCCATCGCCTCCCCCGTGGGGCTGCTGAATCCTCTGGTCGGCTATGAGGAGGACGGCGTCCACTACGTCACCGCCGGGCGGCGGCGTCTGCGGTCGCTCGAACGGCTGAAGAAGGAGAAGCGTCTCCCGGCCGACATTCAGGCGCTCGGGGTCAGTTTCGTCCTGAAGCCCAAGGCCGTGGCCCTCGAAATCAGTCTGGCCGAGAACGCGCAGCGCGAGGCGATGACGGTTCAGGAAGAACTGTCGGCCTACAGCGCCCTTTCGGCCAAGGGGCTGGACGCAAGCGAGATCGCAGCGGTGACGGGTTCGACCCGCAAACGTGTCGCGCAGCTTCTGAGCCTGTCCCATGTGGCCCCCGCCGTCCTGGACGCGTTCTTCGCCGGTCGGTTCGACATCGACACCCTGCAGGCTTTCACCCTGACGGACGATCATGAGCGGCAGCTGCAGGTCTGGGGTCGCTTCGAGGGTCAGCGTCACATCAACGACTGGAATGTGCGCTCGATGCTGCTGGACAGCACTCTCGACGCGTCGGATCGGATCGCCCTCTTTGTCGGGCGGGACGCCTATGCGGCGGCGGGCGGCACGTTCGTCATCGACCTGTTTCAGGACGGGGACGACACCACGGCGGCGTGGGCTGACAGCGCTCTCGCCCACCAACTCGCCCAGGACAAGCTGAACGAAGCCGTTGAGGCGGTTCGGGCCGAGGGATGGGCCAATGTCGAGGTGGCGCAGAAGTCCTATGGCTACGAGGGCGGTCAGCGCCGGCAGTATCCGGCGCGGCGTGACGCCACCGAGGCCGAAGCGGCGCGGATGGCCGAACTTCGGGCGATCAGCAACGACCACGATATCGGCGCGTGGGATCGGGCCGTAGCCGGTGAAGAACTGCGCAAGCTCACGGAAACGCTTGAGGTCTGGACCGACGAGCAAAAGGCGGCGGGGACTGTGTTCCTGATCCTGCAACACGGCGGGAAGCTGACGATCGAGCGCGCCTACTTCCGGGCCACCGCGCAGAGCGGGGGCGGGACCGGCGAGGCGAAGGAGAAGCCCGCGTTCGGCCACGAAGGCCACCAACGGATGACCCGTATCGCTACGACCGCCGTTCGCAACGCCGTCGCCGTCAACCCGGCCGTCGCCTATGACACGATGGTCGCCCACCAAGGCTGGATGGTTCTGCGGAACCGTTCTGACCACGGCTATGCCCTGTCCTTCGCGAAGGCGGGGGCCGAACCGGCCGAGGGGATCACGGTCAAGGGGGATCGCGAATACGAGGACCTCTATGCCGCTTGGGATGAGCGTCTGCCTTCGACCTATCTGGAGTTCTTCCCCTACGTCGTCGCCCTGAGCGCGGGGGAAAAGGCCGAGCTTCTGGCGCTCTGCGTGGCCTGCCAGTTGAACGCCGTCGAGAGCCGGGCCGACTATCGGCGGCCTCGCGCGTGGGCCCAGCTGGGGCTCATCGCCGCTCACGCCAAGGTCGATATGGCCGAGCGCTGGACGCCGGATGCGGAGTTCCTCAAGGGCGCGGGCAAGAAGGCTCTGACGCAGGCGATCACCGATATGGGCATGGACGCCGAACCGTTCGCCAAGGAGAAGCGCACGGGACTGGTCGAGATCGTGGCCCGGAACGCCGCCAAACACCGCTGGACCCCGCCGATGCTGGCGACCCTGGCGGAACCGACCCTGTCACCCAGCAACAACAAGGCTGATATCGGGGCTGGACCGGCCGGGGCCGTTGATGACGATGATTTCGCGGACGACGAGTTCATCCAGGACGAGGACGCCGAAGCGGGCGCCGAGGACTGAACCTTTGCGGAGGGGGCTTCGGCCCCCTCCCCTACTCTTGTCGGAATCCCCCATGTCCCGTTGCATCCCTATCGACGACGCGCACCAGGCGACCTTGGTGTCCATCGCCCTTCGCCGTCTGAGCGTGTCGGCCGAGATCGCCCAGCATCCCGCCAAGGCCGCCGCCCTGCGTACCCTGATCGAGCGCGCCTCGTCGGCCGCCCTCGCGGAACAGCCTTCCACTGCCTTCATTGCCGCCGTTCGGGCGGACGTTCCGAGCCGACGTTTTCGGCTCGTTCCGATGGACGGCGCTGACCGCCTTGCAGCCGGTTACGCCGTCCTCGGCCTCAGCGAGGCGCAGACGCTCGCCGACGCCGCCGCCCAGGTTGGTCAGTTGATCGGGCAGACTGTGCCTCGCGCTCAACCGTTGGAACACTTGGCCGAAGCCGGGTTCCACGTCTTCCATTCGCCGGCTGGCCTCGACTAGCCCGCATCCGTCGCATCGAGCCTGGACCACTCTGGACAGGCCACCTTGGGGGTCAGCTTCGGCTGGCCCCTTTTTTTGCCCTTGTGGGCCCTGGGTTGCGCGCGACGGGGCCGGTGTGCGAAAAGGCCCGCGCTGTCAGTCCGATCCCTGCATCCCCCACCCCATGGATGCAGAGATGAAACAGAACCTTCTCGGCCGACCTTCGGCCTTCGCCATTGTCGCCTGCGCCGTATCGGCGCTCGCCTTGTCCGCCAGCGCTCACGGGCTTCGTTCTCATTCGGAGATCGAGGCGGCGGCGTTCGCGGCCGTGCGCGACGGCCCCGGGCTGGACCTCCTCACCGACCCCACGCCCACACTCGATATGCTCGCTGCGGATCCAGTGGCGCGCGCGATCCGCGCAGAGGCCGACGCCAGCCGGCTCGTCGGCCGGGCCCTGCCCCATGTGCCGACCGCTCCGGACGCCGCCGCTCCGCTCGATCCCCTGATTGCCGCCAAGGTCGCCTCGACCTTCGCCGCATTCTCGGAACCCGGCGCGACGCGGCCCGCCGCGCCGGTCCAGGCGTTCAGTTTCCAGCGCTACCTGTCTCGAGCAGCTCGCGCGCCCCGGACCCGCCGCGCTTCGTCGCGATCGTCGACGCCGGCGGCTCACGTCCAGTTCGCCATCCAGGCCGCGGCCGAGCGGTCGGGCGTATCGCACGGCTATCTGTGGCGGGCGGCCAAGCGGGAATCGTCATTTGACCCCTCGGCCAGGGCGGCGACGTCCACGGCGGCGGGCCTCTATCAGTTCATCGAAACGACCTGGTTGCTCACCGTGCGTCGCCACGGCGCATCCTATGGCCTCGGTCACCTCGCCTCTCAAATCCACCTTGACCGAAACGGCGAGCCCTTCGTGAACGACCGCGTCGTGCGCCGCCAGATCCTCGCGCTGCGCTATGACGCCCAGCTTTCCGCATATCTCGCCGGCGAGTTCACGCGCGAGAACGCGAGCGCCCTGCGCTCCTACCTGCGTCGGCCGCCGCGCGACGGCGAGCTGTATATGGCCCACTTCCTCGGCTCCGGCGGAGCTGTAAGCCTCCTGCGCGCCAACGCGCATGATCCGGCCAGATCAGCGGCGGGGCTCTTCCCTCGCGCCGCCTCCGCAAACCCGAGCCTGTTCTATGCCGGCGGCCGTCCCCGCAGCGTCGCCAGCCTCAGGATGCTCCTCATCTCCAAAGGAGAGGCCGCCTAACCGCAGTTTTCAGCGGAGTCGCAAGCTCGGACGTATGTCGTTGGATTCGCGGAATGCCTCTATATTGCGTCGGGCTCCGCGCGGCGCTAATGGTGATCCGCACGGGGCTGTTCGCAGTCCTCATTTTCACATGTCCAGACACCGCCCCGGCCCTTGTTTCGGGGCGTAACTCACCGCATAGTGTGGGCGAGAGGTGCTGTTCGTGTCCGACAAAACCCACGCCAATGTTGCCGCCCGCCTTCCCCAAAGCGTCATCGCTGGGCTGAAGGCTGAACGGGAAGCCCTCGGCCTGCGATCAGTGTCGGCCGTTGTCGAGCGCCGCCTACAGCGTTGTGTCGCCAACGGTTTTGCCGCCGGCATCTCGCGCCAACCTCTGTCGGGAAGCCGCGTTGACCTCGCCTTCAAGCGGCATTTCGTCGATGCCCTCAAAGAAATCGCCAAAGACCAGCAGGCCGACCTGGGCTCGTTGATCTATTCGGCCACCGCAGATCTTCGGGCGCCTTCGCGCCTCGAAGGCGTGTCCACGCGGTCACATCTCTCCGCCGACCTGAGCGGAGCGCGCGCCGCCTAGCGGCCGCATACCCCTCGCCGGGGCCTTTCCAGGACTCAAACATACCGCCGAATTGTAACTTGGCGTTAACCCATTCGGCCGCTCATTGCCCCTGTTTCCCAATTGCTGTTGGGAAAACTTGACGCGAATCGTGGGGCGCCGTCCCATGACCGCACCACCAAGCGAGTCGGAGGGGTCCAGACAAAGAAAAACCGCCGTCCCCAGAGGGAACGGCGGGCGTGCTTCAAAAAAAGCAAGGGTCTAAATTGTGCAGAACCCTTATGCGCGCTCGCTCCCCCCATCGTCAAGACAAAAACGCCCTTTGAGGGCGACGGCGAAGCTTTGCCCGAAATCCCTCCCTGAATAAGGGAGCGACCGATGCTCACGCATCATCAGGCCAGCGCGGGTGCGCGGGGCCTACGACCAGTCACGCCTGCCCATCGGCGGGCGGAGGATTACGCGCGCCAGTGGTCCGGTTTGCCGGATGGAGCGACCAAATCCAGTCTCCTCCGCCTCCTGGAGGACGTCCCTGCCCGCGCTATGGGCCTCAAACCCCGGGAACGGGCGTTCCTGCATCACCTGGTGAAGCTTCAGCCGGCGGAGTGCTTCAAACCCTCGGCGGCCTTGGCGGGGCTCGATCTGGATGCGGCTGGGCTCGCCCTCATCTCGACCTACGCCGACGCCTATCTGATGGCGGATCTCGACGTCACTTGCCGCACCTTGGCTCGCTGGCGCGAGAAAACGAGCCGCCTGGGCTGGATCAGCTTCCGGGACAGCCCCGATCGCACCCGCTACCGGATCGGCGCGGCGGACGCGCCCGAGGAGGCCTACGGCGTCGATCTCCGGCCCCTGATCGTCCGATACCGCGAACTGGAAGCCCTTCGCGACCAGGACCGCGTCGATCGCCACGAGCTGCGCACCCTGCGACGCACCCTCAGCTGCCGTTCAACACGCATTCGCAGCCTGCTTGCCGTCCTCCTCGCCAGCGAGGAACACGGCTTCGCCCAGACTGCTTTGCGCGCCATCGAGGCGGTTCGCCGCGGCAAGGATCTCGACATGGCCCGGATGGCCGTCGCCCAGGCCGACGCAGCCGTGGGACGCCTTGAAGCCCTGCTGGACCACCAGGTCTGGAGTTCTTCAGGGGTGACAGAAGAGTCCGGCGCGCCTGACAGAAACGGCGCCCAATTACTCCCTACTCAGCCTGGAAAAATTCTAATTAGTGAATCTTCTCTAGGTAGAGGGGCTCTCCGAGAGGAGTACGCGGCCTCGACGGAGCCAACACCGGCCGAAACCGACGCCCTGGACGAGGATGGCGAGGTCTTGTGGCAGTCATCCGCTACCTACGACGATGATCCTGCTGAGGATGACCAGGATAGCGTGACCGTCATCGAAATCACACCCGTCTCAACGACCCGCCGACGTCCCCGGGTCAACGCCCCGGCCATAGGCGACATCATCATCGCCCTGCCCGATATCCTCGCCCAGAAGGACTTCCCCTTCACGCGCCATCCCATGTTCCCGACCGACGAGGCCCTTGTGGTGGCCTACGGGCAGTCCGCCGCGAGCCGTGTTGGGCTGACGAAGGAAGAGATCCGCCGCCATTCCGCCGGCGACGCCGGAGTTGCCTTCGCTGTGGCGGCGCTTTTGGCCGAGTTTACGGCGGACGTCCGCAACCGGCGGGCCTACCTGCTCGGCCTGGTCGCGCGCCTCAACGATCCTCTTGTGACCGTCAATCTCTGGGCCAGCTGGAAACGTCTCGTCCGCGTATCCACACCGGACTGACTTCACTAAGATTCAACCTCCGGACGTCACACTGGCGTCCAAGTATTCGAGGGCGTGACCATGACCTTCCCCGTCGTAGAGACCTTTGCCGACTTCGACAGCCATGCGCGGCGAGCTGCGACCGCGCAGGACGCCAGTCGGGTTCTTGGCGGGCGGCCCGTCGAGTTCGCCAGCGAATACCTCTCGGGCCCGTGGCCGACGCTTGAAGGCTTCGATCAAGACGCCGCGCGCCTCGGCGTAGCCGAATTCGCCCGCCGCGTTCCTGTCATGGGGGGTTGGGTGGTCTCAGTGTCCTTTTGGCGGCCGCGCCCTGCCCTGCCCCGCGCTATGACGCCTAAACAGGCCCTGGCCGCCCTCTCCTGCCCTCCTACCGGTCCGGAAGGGCCACCGGACGCCCGTACAGCCGCTGGCGAGACCTTTGGTCCCTCCGGTCGCCTGTATCGCTCCCTGGCGGCGCTTCGGCGCTCCAACGCCGCCGCGCTTGCCGCTGGCGTCATCCGGATCAGGCCGCTCGACGAGCGCTGGACGTTCGACATCCGTTTTACGCCGGCTCCGCCCGTCTCCAAGTCCGCTCGCCCGGGCAAGACGACCGTTCCGGCCGCATCGGCAACCCCTTCCTCGATCGTCCCGCCTATCTCGGACCTCGGCGCCAACGAGGTTCACGATCCCCTTGGCACTGACGTGGTCTTGGTTGACGATGAGGGCGACGGGATTCGCGTCAGGGCTTCTGCCTAGCCTAGACCACTCTAGACCACTCTAGACCTGTCTAGACTGGTCCGTGGCCTCCGGGGTTGTCCGTGCCATCCGTCGCCCGCCGTGTGGTCCGTGTTCTCCGTTGTTTGCCGTGCCCTCCGGGCCGTCCGTGCCCTCCGGGTTATCCGTCACCTCCGTGACTTCCGTCGCGTCCGTGGTGTCCGTCTTGTCCGTGGGGGCCGTGTGGTGTAGGGTCTCCGGATGCCACGGCGCGTCCGTGCTCACCGGACGCTCGGGAGGGAGCCTCATGCCGAACATCATCTTCGCCAACACCAAGGGCGGCAGTGGAAAGACCACGGCCGCTTTGACCCTGACCTCGGAGCTTCTCGCCGCAGGAGCCCACGTGGCGCTCCTGGAAGGCGATCCGAACCGTCCGCTGGCGCGCTGGGCCGAACGCCGGGGCGCGCCGGTTATCGACGGACCAAAGACTCGAGTGGGCAGCGCGGCCGACGCCGCCGTCGCGATCCGCGAAGCAGCCGGCGACAGCAAGCTGCTGGTCATCACCACGGACAATGATGACGAGGCCGTCCTTGACTGGCTTCAGGCCGCGCAGGGCTGGGGAACCTTCGTCATTGCCGATCCGGAGGGGAGCCCGAACCAATGGCTCGCCCAGGTCATCTCCCAAGCCCATCTGGTTCTTGTGCCGTTCGCGCCCACGACGTTGGACGCCAATCAGGTCGCTCGCACCATCCGGCAGATCAATCAGACGGAACGGATCTCCAGCAAAGCCATCCCGCACCGGATCGTCATCACCCGGGCGAACCCCGGCGCCGTCATGACCCGCGACGAACGGGACATCCGCAAGTCGCTCCTGGAGAACGCCTTGCCGTTGATGGACGTCTCCCTGGCCGACCGGCCTGCTTTCCGGGGCATGTTCAAACACGATGCCCTGCTGAGCGAGTTGACCCCCGACCAGGTGGGCGGTCTGCCGCAGGCGCGCAGCAATGCCGCCGCCTTCGCGGAAGAAATCATCGAAATCCTCCGCCAGCCCGCCGCACAGAAAGCCGCATGATGACCAAGTCCAGCGACGCATTCGGATTCGAGGCGATCGGCGAGGAGCGCAAGGGCCTCGATCTGTCGGATTTCACGCGCTCGCCAGGGGCGCCGATCGACAGGCCTGCGGCCGAGGCCGCCCGGGAAGTCGCCGACGCGGCCGGGTTTCAGTCGCGCGGCAAACCTGCATCGCCGCGCCGCGCGGGGCAGGGGAGGGCCAACCCTCCCGGAAAGGTCAAGATCAGCGATCTGATAGGCCGGCCCGATGTCCCCGACGAACCTCGCGCCCAGCTGAACATGATGGCCCCGGCGAGCCTTATCGTGCGGTTCAAGAAGATCGAGCACGAACGGGGCGTCAGGGCGTGGGAAGTGCTGAAGGCCGCCTTGGACGCGCTCGAAGGGCCTGAGCAGTGAGGGACCGCCTTCACCAGCTCAACGACCACGAACTGTCTGAGGTTCTGGCCGCCCTCGCGGCCTGGCAGTTTCCGGGCGGTTTCACCGACGAACAGCTTCAGGAAATCGCTACTGACGGCGGACGCTACGCCCGAATGGACACGCGCGGCCTTCAGGCCATCATCGACCGGCTCAACCGCGAGGGTGAACCGGTCCAGTCTCGGCCGGCATAACCGGCTGTCCCGGTCGGAGGTAGTGATGGACAAGCGGCGCATCGCTGCCGAACTGCACAATCTCTTTGGCGACGACCTGGACAGCCGGTTATCGGCGGCCAAGGTCGCGAACAATCTTTGCGCCCGTAGCCCTCTCGTAAATCGCGCCTCCGCGACGGAAGCCGCATTTGCGCGGATGTGGGATTACGAAGCCAGTGGGCTTGTTGAGAACTGTCCTGGCCCCCGTGGAGGCGCTGGTTGGAAGCTCACGTCCAAGGGCACGGCGCTGCTAATGACCCGCGCATCAACCCCACATGCCGGATAGCCCTAAAGTCGGTTGAGAGACCGGCCGCAGGGCCGCCGCGTTTCCACGCCCATGACGTCGCTCGTGAAGTCGCCCTGCCGGCGATAGGCGCTCGGGCGGGCGAAGGAGCCCGCCCAGAGGCCCAGACGCGCCTCACAGGCCCGCATGGCGCTGCTGCGGTAGTTTCCCACGAAGAAGGGAACGGCCAGCCCTCTGGACGTCAGCCAGTCCGCCAGATCCACGCCCCGCACCGTGCAGCGCACGACGGCCCGGTCCTCATGGTTCAGCGCCCGGGCCGGGTTCCAGTCGCGGTAGTCGCAACGCACCTGGTCGCGCCCGATGTAGGTCCGGAGCGCCTCGGCGACATGCTCTCCGCACAGGAACGCCTGGCCATTGCGCAGGCACTGTTGCCGGATCTCGGGCGCGTCCACGCCCCACAGCCGTAGCCGATCATTGCCGATCGCCAAGGTGTCGCCGTCGACGACGCGGGCCCGGCCGACATAGGTCGCGCGCCTTTCCGTAGCGGCCGCGGCGCTGGCCAGGGCGATGGAGAAGCCGACCGCGATCGTGGCGGCCCAGAAGACGACGGGGAGATTGCGCATTATCGGGTCTCGGTGATTTCAGGCAGGGCAGGGGAGCGGGCTTCAGGCGTTGGAAGGACGACGAGGGCGGTCAGCAGGACCCCCACCATCCATGTCGCGGCCGCGAACCAGACGATGCGCTTGCGGCGCTTGGACGCCGCGCTGCGCTGGCGCCCTTCAATGGCGTCGTGGATCCAGCTGAGGTAGCCCAACACGCCGGCGGAAAAAAACGACAGGCACGCCAGCGTCAGGACCGTGGAGGCGCCCAGGAGCGGGGGGACGATCACCGCTGCGCCAGAGATCAGCGCCACCCGCAACAGGAATCGGGAAAGGCGCTGAATGGCCCCTGACTGGCCCACCAGGCCCGCCCTGACCCTCGGCGGAATGATCCGCCGCCAACCCAGGTGATCGCGCCCTGAGCGGCTTCCCCAGGGCCCGGCATCGCCTTCGGCCTGCAGCTGTCTCTTTCCGAACATCAGCCGCCCCACACCGGGGGCAAAGCGACGGATCTCGGGCGCGAGGCGCGGAGTATCTCGAGCTTCGTCGGAAGCGGCATGGGTCCGCGCTCGAGGAGAACCTCGCAGATCATCTCCATGAACCTGAGCTTGCCGAACGCCAGCTGGCCGGCCGCGCCGACCGCTGTCGTCGACGGCGAGACGTCGAGGGTCGCCGCCAGTTGCCGCAGTTCGTAGATGTGCAGAAGGCTGAGCAGATCGGACACGCCCGGCTTGCCGATCGTCGCCGGCATCGCCAGCGCCGGCACAATACCGGGCTTCGCCACCCGGAAGCCCACATGAAGGGGCAGGCAGCCTCGCAGCTCACCCACGGCCGCCGGCGTCGAGAGAACCCAGATTTCCGCCAGATACGCCTTGGCGGCCGTCACCAGATGGACCAGGGCGCTCCGATCGGAGGCCGCGTTCCAGAAGAAGATCCCGCAGATCCGGCCATCCTCGATCACCGCGAGGTCTACCTTGCCCCCACACGGCAGACGCAGGTCCCGCATCGTCCTGCAGTGGGGCCGTTCATTCTCCAGCCAGACATAGGCCGCATCGATCAGATAGCCGGTCATGCGGCCACGCTCCGGTGAACCGCTTCCCGTTCCAGGTCGAACGCATCGAGCGCTTCTTGTTTCGCGCGGCCGAGGATCTCGCGGATCGAGCCATCCGCCTCGAGCAGATGCACCACCCTGTGACCCAGGGGCCCGCGCGCGATGACGCCCGCCTGCAGGAACCCCAGAACCGTAGTCCCTTCACGCCAGGCGAACACAAGACCGCCGTCCGACGCACCCAGCGCCGACGGCAAGCGCAGCAGATGTTCCGGGGTCATCCCGTGGAACGACGCCCTCCGGACAAACTCCATGATGAACGCATGGCCCAGCCGGATGGCCTTGGCGATGTCGTCTCCCGTCACGACGTGCGTCGGCTCGACGATTAGCCCCGAAAGCTTGTCATACCAGGGCTGGCAGAGCCCCAGCTCCTCATCATCGAAGATCATTGGGTTCTCCAAGTCGGTCTCTCCTGTGTGATCAGATCTGTTTCGCCCCGGCCGCGAGCCGGCCCCGGGCAGCGCTCCCCGAAAATCGAAGGGCGGGCCGCGGCGGCCGCAACGGCTTCGCCGTCCTCCGCTGCGCTGCGGTCCTGCGGATGCGTCCCCCGCTCGGAGCCCGCCCGATTGGTTTCGGGTCGCCCGGGGATCGGCCCCGCGCGCGAGGAGGCTTCCAAATGAAGGATCGCAAGAGTCCCGCCGACCGGATCACCGCCAGCATCATCGAGCAGCTGGAACAGGGCGTTCGGCCCTGGACCAAGCCGTGGGCGTCCAAGGCCGGCGGATCCGTCGCACTGCCGTTGCGCGCCAACGGCGAGCCCTATCAGGGCATCAATGTCGTCATGCTCTGGCTTCGCGGAGCCACGGAGGGCTACTCCGGCTCCCGATGGATGACCTACCGCCAGGCCGCCGCCCTCGGCGGGCAGGTCCGCGCGGGCGAGAAGTCCACCCTCGTCGTCTATTACGGCCAGTCCCAGGCCAAGGGAGAACCCGATCCGTCCGCCGGCGACGCAGACGCCCGCAGCTTCCGTTTCCTGAAGGGCTATCCCGTCTTCAACGTCGAACAGATCGACGGCCTTGACGCCGAGTTCTACCCCACACCGGTCCCCGCCCAGGAACCCGATGCGGCCGCCGAACAGGCCCGCATCGCCTCGGTCGAAGAGTTCCTCGCCGCAACCGGCGCCCAGATCAGCTGGTCCGGCGATCAGGCCTACTACGCCCCGGGCCCGGACCACATCCGCCTCCCCGAACGCCACCTGTTCCGCGACATCGAGCAGGCCTACGCCACGGCCGCGCATGAGCTGATCCACTGGACCGGCGCCAAGCACCGGCAAGACCGCACGTTCGGCTCCAAATTCGGCGATCCCGCTTACGCCCGCGAGGAGCTGGTGGCTGAGCTTGGAAGCGCCTTCCTCGGCGCCCACCTCGGCTTGCGGCCCGACCACATCGAGGACCATGCGGCCTACCTCGACCACTGGCTGAAGGTCCTGCGCACCGACAGCCGCGCCATTCTTCGCGCCGCGTCCCAGGCCCAGGCCGCAACCGATTACCTTCTGGCCATCGCTGGACGCGCGGTCGCCCCTGTCACGGAGGATCTCGCAGAGGCCGCGTGACGGCCTTTCCCTACCCTCTTCGTGTTCAAAAGGCGGCACGCCGGCGGCCCTCCGTCGGCGTGTTTCCTGTCGGCGTTTTCCGCAAGGAGAGCGTCTGCCCCATACCCGACACGACATCGATGGGCTCGACGATCTCCTCCACCAGTGTCTCTCGGCCGAACAGTTCCGCCAGGCCGCGCCAGTTGCGGCCATAGGCGACGCTCACGCGGTATCGACCTGGCCTTAACAGTATTTCGGTATGCCCATCTCCAGCGACAAAACCGGTCGCGACAGGACTTCCGTCTTCCCATCGCCGAACCCTAACGACTGCGCGGGTCTCGCCGCCGGCGCCTCGCACCACGAAGGGCTCGTGGCCCGCGGAATAGTCGTTCGGCTCGTGAAGATTGACCGTACCACTCGTCGGGAAGGCCTCCTGTGGCCCTAGCTCGACGACCGCCGGCACATCGGCCAACCCGAAGTCGATCGTGCGCCACCAATTCTTGGCGCCGAGCGCGAGAGTTGCTCCAGCCGAGAGCAGAATGGCAACGCCCGCGAGGATTTGCCTATCGATCACCCGGCGTCGCCCTTTATGACGCATCTGACGCGGGGTCGCATCGCCGAACGCCTTCCGCAAACGCTCGGCCCGGGCCTCCCGGAACCACTCTCTGTCCTCAACGCCCACTGACTTGCTCCTCTCTCACGAAGAGCCAGCCGTTCACCTGCAGGACCTCGCCGGTGTCCATGCACGTCGCCTCGAACGTCCCGTCCAGATCGGCGTCTGCAGCATGGGCGAGATCTAGATCCACACCCGTCGAGAAGAAGTCTCCGCGACAGTCATGGCCGCGCTCGGCGGCCAGCTGCGCGGGCGATCTCGGGGCGGCGCTCACAGCACCGCCCCTTCGATCGCTGCGCGCCCCTTGGAGGGAGGGGGGACAGAGGCGCGCGCGATTTGAGGTTTTCCGGCTTCGACGGGCGAGACCGGCGACGCCGGCGCGAGGGTCAGACTGACGCTATGCCCGGCGAAGAACTTCAGCAGCTCCTCGCCGCTGATGATCCGGACGTCGCCGCACTGGCGTTGCATCTGGCGCAGTCGCTCGGGCGTCCGTCCCGTATGGACGAACAGCCCTCGCGCCTTGCGCCTTTGGCAGACGGCGTCGAAGGCCCAGACGTGATCTTCCTTGATGTAGGCCTTGTAACGCTTGGCCTGGATGAGCCAGCGTTCGCCGTTCAGCGTGAACTGGCCGTCGATTCCGCCGTCCCCGGAGTAGGAGGTTCCCCGGATGATGTTGATGCCGCGCCGGGCCAACTCCGAGAGGATCATGTCCTCGAACCGGTAGGGGCACACCTTGCGCAGGTAGCCGAAGACGCGCCCCGGGTTTTCCAGCGGCGCCATCGAGCGGATGAGCTTCAGGTCGTCCCAGGAACGGCGCTCGTTGTAGGCGTGCTGTTTTTGCGCCTTCGTCTGTTTCGGTCGTTGCAAGAAACCGATGAAGATCGCGAACAGGAAAAACCCCGCCAGATAGGGCAGGGCGGGTTGCATCGCGGTCCAAAGGGCACCGGCGATGTCGATGTTTTTAGTGGCTTCGAGAGCCGCGTTTTCACTCATGTCCTGCATCCTGGGGTTGGGGATGCAGGGATCGGACTGACAGCCCGACTGTTTTGCCACGATTTTCCGGCGAAGTCTTTAACGGCGAGGGTTAAATTCGGGCGTCTCCCCGCCGAGGCGGGGGCGGGCTCTACTCGTCGCTGCGCTCCTCACCGAACCTCGCCAAGGGGCGAGTTTCGTCCCGTCCGGGTGACGATCCCTGACGCGGGATGCTGGACAGCGTTACACCCCGTGTGCAGTCTCCCCGAGACCAAAGGAGAGCACATTGGAACGACTTCCGACCCCTCTGAAGATCGTAACGGTCGCTTTGGCCGTGCCGCTTTTCGCATTCGCGATGTGCGCCATCGCCGTTTTCGCGGTGAAGCTCTTCGGCCTTATGCCCGTATCGGTGGCCGCGCTCTTGCTCTTGCTTGTCGGACCTTCGACCTACGGCTTTCTGGTACGCGCCCAGGAACGCAGAAAGCCCTTCGTGCGGTACGATACCAAGCGCTAGGACTCCGCCGTCCGTCTGGGCATTTCGCCGAGTTCGTCAACCAAACTGCGATCTGTCAACCACGGCTCGGTTTGTAAACCGGGCCACTTTCACGGTTCGTTCCGTTCCTATGTCGTGAACAGGACACCGCCTGTCCCTCGGCCCTGCTCCTCGAGACCGGAAGGTGCGGACCCCAGATCGCTAGCGGCCCGGGCCCGGTCGCCGCCAACCGCTGCGCAGTCCTCCACTCCGTTCCGGCCCTCCGGGTGCGGCTCAGACCCTACCCGCTACGCGTTCGGTCACGCACTGATCCCGGTGCTGTCTGGAGGCCCCATGTCCGACTTCGACCCCAAATCCCTCGACAACAACACCCGCCGGATGCTCGACGTCTCAACGGCTCACATCTCCCAGGAGACCTGTGACGCCGCCACCGCCAAGGCAATCAGCTGGGCGAACACCGGCCCGACCGAGTTCGGTTTCATCGTCTACGTTCACCAGGAACGCGACGACGAGACCCACAACGACCTCTGGGCCGTCATCGAGTTCGCCCGCGCTTGGGGCTTCGACTACGTCATGTTCGACCGAGACGCTCCGCACCTCCCCGAAGGCGCCGCTCTACCGGTCTTTGACTGGTGACCACGCGCGCGGCCGCTGGACACGACCGGTGGCCGCGTGTGACCATCCTGAAACGGAGCCCTTCATGACGCGCATGACCTCGCCCCTCTTTCCGATGACCTTCGCCGCCATGGCGATCGGCCTTATCGCCTCCCTCCTGATCGCCTTTACGCCGGTCATTCATTCCGGCCTTCCGCTGGCGATCGTCGCCGGCGGCCTCATGCTGGCGCTGATGACCGCCGGGATCGCCATCGACCGGCGCCGGGCTATGCCCGCCGCCGTTCTGGTCCGGACCAGGTCTTAGGCCTCGACCACGTCCGCGAACGCCCTGCAGTCGTCCAGCAGATCGCGGGCGACGGCCGCGCAGTCAACGAGCGACGGCCTACCGGCATCCTTCGCCATGTCGTCCAGTTCGTGCCTCGCATAGCGGGGACTTAGGGCCGCGACGACGGCCTGCGTCCGGTCGTTTCGCACCTTCAGCCCCGCGCCGGTCGCCGCCTTCAGACCACGCATCAGGTCATGCCTGATCTCGCGCCGGTTCTGATCGTCCGTCCAGCCGTTTGCAATCAGGGCGGCCTTCAGCGCCAGCTCGATGGCGCAGCACAGCATCTGCGCGCGCGGGGCCCACGCCTCCGGCTCAGGCCCTTCGGAGCCGGCGCGCAGGAAGCCCTGCGCATTTTCCAGAAACACCGGCACCAGGTGGGCGTCCGCCGATCGCTGCCGCATCGTCTATCGCCCCCTTACGTCCGCTGACACCCGCACCAGGTCCTCGCCCATCATCTCGAGCACGATCCGCTCCTTCTCATTGGTCGGCCGGATGATGATCCCGAAGGTGAACGGTCGCTCCACGAACGCGGCTGGGCTCAGCAGCGAACGCACGTGTTCGATCTTGTCCGGATCCATCGGCATCCACCATTCCGGCATCTCATTACCCACGCTTGTTTCGCCCTTCTCGCGCACGTTGCGATTCCAGTAACACCGCTCGGCTTATGTTCAACTCACAGTGGCGGGGGAGAGCCGCGTGTTTGTCGTGATAGCCGCTTCAGGTATCGGGATCGCCGCCTCTGGCTGGGCGGCGCTGCGCTGGCGCGCCCGCCGTGCTGCAGAAGCGCCTGTTCACGAGGAACTATGCCGCCTCATGCTCGCCGCGGCAAAGCCCGCCTTGCGGGCGTCGCCCACGGTGACGCACGGGCGCACGGTCGACGGGGCCTGGATCATCCCCGAAGGCTTCCCGCATGACTTCGTCACGGGATGGGAGGAGGTCCGCCACTATCTCGGCACCACATGCGGCGGCGAAGGCCTCGCTCGCCGCCGGAGACGACTCCGCCGGGCCTGCCGCGCAGTCCGGCGCGACCTCGACCCGGCGCAACGCGATCGCCTACGGACGATCTGCGAGACCTATGGCGGCTAGGCCGCGTCCGGCCGCTCGAATTCTCTCGCGACCTTCAGCAGCAACGCCCGGTTCGGCGCCGGCATACGCGAGAAGCTCTCCGCCAGCTCGTGGCTTCCCTTGATGGCGCCGAAGCCCGCCTGGGGGCTTGCCGCCTCTACACCGTGCACCGGGAAGACATCCCCCGGATGGAAGTCCAGGACGCCCGCGATCCGGTGCAGCATCGAGGCCGAAATCCTGTTCGCGCCTTTCTCGTATTTCTGAATCTGCTGGAAGGTCACCTTCACCGCCTTGCCCAGGGACTGCTGGTTCATCCCGGCGCGGAGCCGATACGCCTTCACCGCCAGCCCGACATGCACATCCACGGGGTCCGGACCTTCGTCTTCCACCTTGCCGCTCATCTCAATCTCCAACGGATTACCACAACCCCCACTGGCATATTCGCTCACAGGTTCACTGTCACGGGGGAGGGCGCAGATCGACGAACCCACTCCCTCCGCCCCGGCCCTTCTGCAGAAACCGCCCGGGCTTCGGACTGACGGCCCCTGCGCAAAAGGGGGGCGAACCCCCCTCCCTTAGTGGACGCTCTCGATGGCCGACAGCACCCGGTGGAACTGGTGGAACACCCGCTCGCTCGGACGAGTAGCGGTCCAGTCCGCCCAAGCCTGCAGCTTCTGTTTCCGGCTCAGCTTCTCCCAGCCTGCGGCCAGTTGCTGCGCCTGGTCGATCATCTGTTCGACGATGACCTGGTGACGGTTGGCGGTTTGGATCGAAACGGTTTGCATGGCGAAGCCTCCATTGAAGCCGCCCCCAACGGGCGGCGATGAAGCCTTCGGGGCACGGTGGGCCCCGGCCAGTCACCGGAGCGACGGCTCTTGCCGGCGCGGAGGGGAACGGCGAAGCCGTTGACGGGCAGGGTGCCGTGAAACGATGCGTAATCGACGCGCGTGGGGCCTGTGGCCGCGACTAGCGGCCACTCGATCCGGGTAGAGAGCGCAGCGAACGGACCGGGAACCGGCGGGGCCGCATCCTCGCCGTTCAGGGGCGGATGCCCATCACCGATCTCTGGGCCAGCCACTCATTGACCAGCACAGACCCCGTCGGACGCCCTTCGTACAGGGCATAGGCTCATGGTGACGACGATGGATCGCTGTCCTCTTCGACGGCTTCGTCGCTTCGAATGCCTTTGCTGAAGGCCGAGGCGGGGAGGGGGTGGGCGTCTGGCTCTGGGCCCGTCCCCGGGCGTCTTGGGGGCGTCGGAGTTGGGCGCGTTCGGGGGCGCGTCATTGTGGAAGCATCGGGACGTTGATGGACCAAGGGCGGCCTGTCCAACAGGCTTCAGCGCGTTTTCCGCTCACCTGAAGGATGGGTTCCCCCGGCTGGGCGGGTAGCCGCAATGGATCACTCTTAACCTACGACGGGTCGGGTTCTTACCGAAGGCAACCCCGCTGCGCGGGGCGAGCCTGGCGGACCCTCACGGCGCTGCGCGCCTCGGCCTTCCGCGCTGCGCTTGTGCAGGCCGGTTTCCACCAGTCTCGGCCTTCGGACGTCCCCTTGTCCCCGTCGCTGACGGTCTCGTGATCGCGGCAGTGCCCGCGAGCCGGACGGGAAATCCCGACCGGTGAGAAAGAAGGAAAACGACGATGCTGAACCAAGTTGAACTGATCGGCCGCCTGGGCAACGACCCGGAGTTCCGCACCCTGAACAGCGGCGACCGCGTGTGCAACATCCGGCTGGCCACGACCGAAACCTGGAAGAACGATGCCGGCGAGCGCAAGGAGCGCACCACCTGGCACACCGTCGAGGTCTTCGGCAAAGGCAAGGTCAACGCGATCGAGAAGTGCCTGCGCAAGGGTTCGCTGGTCCACATCATCGGCCAGCTGCGCTACGACGAGTACGAGAAGGACGGCGTCAAGCAGGTCCGCGCCAAGATCAACCTGAGCGGCCCGAAGCACCAAGTCATCTTCCTGGACAAGAAGCCGACCGAACAAGCCGACGACGAGCCCGGCTCGGAAGGCTGATCCGCCAGCAGCGGCCCCCCGGGAAACCGGGGGGCCTTTTGGTTTGCGAAACCACAGCAGCCTGGAGGCTCACATGTTCGATAGCATCCAAAGCACCCCACCCTGGGACGAGGTCCAGCCCCGGCCGGACCATCCGGGACCCTTCGCGGTGATGCACCGGCCCCACGGCCGGCTCAACATCGAGACCCGCTTCTACGGTCCGTTCGACAGCTTCGACGAGGCCTATGACGCGATGGACTCGATCCCCGCTCTCGGCTTCGCCGTCGAGCTGCCGGGCGTGAAGTGGATCGTGCCGCTGGAGCGTCTGCCGTGAGCAGCCGGCGGCCCGAGGGGGACACTGGTCCCTGGTTCAGAAACACGTATGAGTGCCCGTGCGGCACGGAATGGAGCGACGAATGGTCATGCGCCTGCGACGACGACTGTCCCGACTGCGGGACCACCTGTTCACCTTCGGACAGCGAGGAGGCCGACTGATCGGCCGCGGGCTGGCCTTGGCGTCCGGCGTCTTCCGTCCGGACCATCCCAAGGTCACCGAGGAGCGCCTGAAACTCGGCGCCAACGGTTGCCAGACGGCGGCTCTCACGCTGGCCGTGGCGGTGTTCGTCACGCCCCAGCTGAACGCGGCCTTCGTGGTCACGCCAGCGTGGATCATCTCAAGCGGCATCGGCGTTATGTTGCTGATCGTGGCGGCCCACGCTCTTTTGGGCTATATTCCCAATCCACAGACGCCCCAGAAGGAGGATCGTCCATGATTGAAGTTGGTCTCTTCGGTGTCGGCCTCGCCGCTGGCGCGGTCATCGCCTGGTTCGTGAAGCCGCTTGTTGCTGGCTTTGTCGCCGGTCTTCAGGCCTCGGCCACGCAGCCGACCATCCCGGCCGAGTAGATTTCTCGCACCGCCATTCGAGGCCCCGCCGTTCCCCGGCGGGGCCTTTTTCGTTTTATCCGCTCAGCGCTGGCTCTCGCCGCCTGCGAAGGCCGTCCGCGCGAAGCGCGGTCGCTTTCTGTGCGCTTGGCCTAGCTGGACGCCGTCCGTGCCGTCTAAGGTCGCTCTATGCCCGCTCGCGGGCATAGAGCGGTCGTCTCACTCCCCCCCGACGTCGACCGCTCCAGAGATCCTGACGGCGTTCTCCTGCTTTCCGCCGTTGGGGTCTCTGTAAGGGGAGGGGGCGCGCGGTTCTGTCCCATCCCACCGTGAGGGCTCCGCCGGTTATCCCGTCAACGGCTAAAGCCGTTCCCCTCGCGCCGCCGAAGGCGGCGCTTCGGTGACGGGCCGGCACCTCACGTTCGGATTGCTCCATCACCGCCCAGCCCGGGCGGTCTTCACTGGAGGATCCCATGACTGCCGTTTCCATCGAAACCATTCAGCCTGACCCCGCCGTCATCTTCGATGACGCGACCGCTGCGCTCGATGAGGATTTCGACGACGATACCGATTTCACAGGGGACGATGACGACATCGACGACGTCCCCGCGCAGCGGGGTCGCTCGCGGGAGCCTTCGTACATCGATCTCCGCGATGCCGCCGTGTTGCGCATGGCGCCCGATCTCCCGGCCGACCAGGCCGGACTGGACACTGTGGCGCGCGAAGCGTTCGAGGCCTTCCACGCGGCCGTCGTCATAGGCGACGAGGCCGCCATGATGGCCGCCAGCATTCGCTATGATGCGGTTGTCTGGAAACTCAACGGCGGCGCCTTCTTCGCCTGCGAGGCAGGCAACGAGGCGGTTTCACCCCGCCTGCGGGCACGCCTTGCCGCCGCTCCGGGTGCTGTCCCCCTGTGGGGCCAGTCCGGAGAGTTCCTGGTCGATCATGCCGGCATCAGGGCGATCGTCATCGCCCGGGGCGGGCCTTCGTCCCTGCAGGTCGAATTCCGCGCCGTGTCCGCCACCGGCCCATTCATCTCCAACACGGGTTATCGGTCCCTGTGCGGCTGCCGGCCGATTTACGAGACGACCATGGATGAGGCCGCCAGAATCTGGATCAGCCAGATCCTGACCGAGAAGAAGGGCCGGGAGTTCATCGGCCCCCAATACCGTAATCGCGACTTCCTCGCGGCGTTCCCCTGGGCCGAGGCCGGCGAAGCGGCCTCTCCGGCCCAATACCAGGAGCCGACCGGGCAGTTCGCCTTCAGCTTCTAGCCCGGGCGGGTCGCGTGAGGCGCGACCCGCTTCGTCGTCCCCTTGTCCAGCTGCAGCCCTGTTGCGATCTGAGGGGGCCATACATCGCGAGCCCCTTCATGTCCCAGACCCATACCCTCACCGCAGACGACTACGGCGTGCTGGCCAACGCGGATGCGGCGGCCGACGGCCGCTGTCGCATCAGCCCTTCGGCCAGCCCTGAAGGGCGCGAGGCCACCAAGGCGGCCCTGCGTCACCTCCATCGCCTAGCAGATGAGGGTTATCTTGCGGAGGTCCCCGTGCCGCATCGTCCGGACTTCCCGGTCTTCGCCCTGACCGAGACGGGACGGACGGCGCTGGCCGCACGCACGGCAGGTTCCGCAGCAGACTGATCGGATTCGGCATCTGTCGGCCCGGCCCATCGTTCGTGGGCGCCCACACTCGGCGGCAAGGGACGCTTCGCTCTGAAGCCCTTGCCGCCTTCGTGAGCCCACTACCGCCAGGCTCCGGCCGCCAGCGAGGCGGCTTCAAAAGGAGCCTCCCATGTCTGCAGCACAGGCTACCCTGCCCGGGTTGTTCGCCACCTCGGCGCAAAGCGCCCTTGTGGCCTCGATGTCCCCTGACGAGGCCATTGGCTTCGTCGCCTGTTCCATCATGTCGGTCGCCCAGGCCTGCGGTTGCGATCCTGTCGCGAACACCGTCGATCGCAAGCTGCAGAACGACATTCGCTTCCGCTCGGCCATGAGCCAGGCCGTAGGCCTGTCGCTCGCCCTCGATGATCGGGCCCGGAAGCTAGCCAGCGACCGTTGCGCCTTCCTCACCAAGCATCTGCGCGATCGCGGCGCCGGCGGCATTGCGGGCAAACTTGCCCGCGCCGCCTATCTTCTCGGCCGCGCAGCGCAGGCGGTCGAAGAGACGACCGACATGACCGAGGCCCTCGCGCTCCTGGATGAGGCGATCGTGCTTCATGCGATCATCCACCAGCAAGATGTCGCCGTCGCCCGCGCCCGCCACCAGCTCGGCATCCTCAACCGGGCGCAGCCCGGTCGTCGCCTTCACTAGGCGGGCGCTGTTCCGCATCCTGCGGACCGGCGCTAGTCGCGCGGGTCTGTCTTGTCTCAGGTTGCGCCATGTCCAATCTGAGACTTGAGACGGAGTCACCCATGATCGGCTATGCCCGCGCGCTTCGCCGCGGCCCCGCTCTTATCGCCCAGCGCGAGCGGCTGGTCGCCGCCGGCGTCCGCGAGGTCCATGAGGACCTTCGCGGCGGGGCCACGGTCCTTCGGCCAGCGCTGGACCGCGCGATAGCGGCGCTTTCGCCCGGCGGCGTTCTCTACGTCACCGCACTGGACCGCTTCGGGCGGGACCATCGGCAGATCTTCGATCTGGCCGTCAGGCTGCAGGAAACGAGCCTGCACCTGGTCGCGCTCGATGACGGTATCGACACCCGGCATGACGGCGGGGCGTTCTTCCGTTTCGCCGCCATGATGCTCGCCCACGAGGCCCGGGCTGCAGAGGATCGCCGCGCAGAGCGCGAGATCCTCGACGCTCCGCGTCCGCCCGGTCCCAAGCAGGCAATCACCGACGCGGCATGGGCAGAGGTGTCACCCTTGCTCGCGACGGGAACCATCACCGTCGAACAAGCCGCCGATCGGCTCGGCGTTGGCCGGGCCACCGTCTACCGTCGCCTTGGCCGGAATGAGAACGGGACGTGAACAAACGCTTGCGTTCGCGCTGTCGAGTCCTCTAGACCGTCCGCTGGCAGGGGCGCTTAGGCCAGCGACGTCAGGACCGTGGGACGCAAGAACCCAGACCGCTACACCCGTGAGGACTGGCGCGCTGTCTGCGGCACAGTCGACTCGATGCGGACCAAACGCTGGCGGGTCACCGTCGTGTGCAACCGCTGCCACCTCAACATGGGCGTCGATCTTCGCGTCATGGCCTTCCTCCTCGGCGGGGAGGGCGTCCTGTGGAACCGACACCCGCACTGCCGGCGGGTCGGTTGCGAGGGCCGGGTGACCTTCTGGGCCCAACCGCCCGAGGTCTACACCGCCTTTCCTCTCCGGGCTGAATGGCCCGTTCGCGAATAGCGAAACCGCTCATTCCAGCATCGCACGGGTCCAGGCGCGGCCGCCGCGATCAATCACGCCCAAAGAGGTCGGGGACATCGTCCCCGCAACGGCTCCGCCGTCCTCCACTTCGTTGCGGCCCTCCGGGTGCAGGTCCTCCTTACCCCCGACAGGCAAGGGGCGTGATCGCGGCAAGCCCGCGGGCCAGCTGGATCCCCCGGCTGGAAGCTGGAGACCTTCATGAATCTCGCTGACTTGCACGACCAGGCCGCCTTGGCCTCCGTCTCGTCTGATCTCCTCGATAAGGCTGCATCCGCCGGCGTTGAAGCCATGGCCTCCGTCCTGGCTGACGCCATGAGCTGGACGTCCGGCGATTTCCTGCCCTGCCAAAGCGCGGCCCTCGAGGACGGCGCGCGCGTGATCGCCGGCGCGCTCGCGCGCATGGCGATCGAAAACGGCCTGCTTCCCGAGGAACCCTCGGCCGTCGCCGACCCCGTCCCGGTCGATCCGGCTGTCTTGTTCAACTGCTGCACCGACGGCGCCGAGCCGGACTGGCGGGAGTTCACTGTGCTGCAGATCGGCGGCTGTCGCATGGACCCCGACGACGACGGTGTCGTCGACGGCGGCCAGGACCGCGCCAGCACCGAATTCTACACCGTGTACGGCATCAACCCTGACGGTGAAGCGCTCGCCATCACCGACCTTCCCAATGCCGACCTCGACCAGGCCAAGGCTGTCGCGGACACCCTTTCGGGCCTGTCCGGTCTGTCTGTCGAACTGCATTGCGCCCTGACCCAGGAGATCACCCAATGAGCCTCATCACCTTCCTCGATCGCATCGCCGGCATGAAGACCGGCGAGGAGCTTGACGGCCATATGTCCGGCGCCGACGCCGTGGACACGCTGTCCTATCTCATCATCGAGGCCCGGGCGCTGCGCGCCTCGGCCTCCGCCGCGGAGCTCAGCGCCGACGGTCTCACGGTGCTTCGCACCCTGCGCGACCTCGTCGATGAAGCCCTGTTGACGCACATCTACCAGGACGAGAGCGAGATCCCGGCGGACTGTGGCTACGTCCTCGCCCGGGATGAGGCTGACGCGATCCTGGACCTTCACCCATCCGGGTGACGGCGACGGCCGCGCCTTGCGGCGGGCGGTTCGCTCCGCTCGCCGCCTCGGCCTGCCTACTGTGAGGGCAGGGGGCGTTCCCGGGCTTGGCGACCAGCTGGCCTTCGGCCTCGCGGTCGCTTGCGCCTGGTCACGTCAGACAAGTGCGCCGGCGACGGCCTCGCTGCGCGCGCCGCTCCCCATGGGTCGCGACGACGGCCTGCCGGACTGAGAGAGGGGCGGCGGGGTCGGCCGATCCTGATGCAAGGGCACCGCCGGTTATCCCGTCAACGGCTTCGCCGTTCCCCTCTGACCGGCCGGACGGCCGAGTCCTCGGTGACGGGCCGGCACCTCGCAACGGATAGGGCGCGCCCCGCCCGTTCCGGGCGGCTCACCGAGGAGAACCCGATGACCCACGCAACACTGTGCGAGCTTATGCGCCAGCACGAATTGGACTTCACCGCTCCGGCCGACCGCGCTCCTGCAGCGCGCCCGCTAGCGCGGCCGCGGCTGCTGATCCTCGCCTGTTCCTCGTCCAAGGCTGAAGGCGAAGACCTCTCGGCGCGGGACCGCTACACCGGGCCGCTCTGGCAAACCCTCAAAGCGGCCGACCCCGATGGGTCCCTAGCGCACGTCGCGTTCCTTTCAGCCCGCTACGGCTTCGGGCACTCCCGGGATCCTCTGCCCCACTACAACACCCTGCTCACGGCCAAGACCGCCGAGACGATGATCCAGCGCGGGCTGGCAGGGTACTATCCCAACTATGACCTCACGTTCCGCACCCAGGGCGCGCGCGATCGGCACCTTGCCAGCCGCGAGCGGCTGCGGACCGCCGGCGGCGTCATCGCTCGTCTCGTCCGCGAAGCGGGTCGCGCCTTTGAGGACGTCGCCATCTGCGGCGGCAAGGAGTACGTCCGGGTCGGGCAGTCCTATGTCGCTGAGATGACCGATCACGGGTTCATCGCGGCCACCGCGCCCTTGACCATCATCAACGACCAGATCGGCTACATGCGCGCCAAGCTCCGGCGCTGGCTGTGTGAGCCGTGAGAATGGCCGCTGGTGGGCGTGGGACCGCGCTGGGGGCGCAAGGCGGTCAACGAACTTCCCCGGCCATGCCGCCCGCTCGTGGGCTCCCGGTGCGGCTTAGGGGGCAGGGCGGCGGGCATTGGCTGTCGTCGGTCAAACAGGACGACGGAGCGCTTCTCGGTCGCTCCCGTGGTTTCCGGCCTGCGGGTTCCGCGATCAATCACGCCCAAGAGGGGCGGGGTCGCCGGTCGCTCAACGGCTACGCCGTCCTCCACTCCGTTCCGGCCCTTCGGGTGCGCTTCCGGCTCAAACCCCGCCTGGCAAGGGGCGTGATCGCGGGACACCCGCGAGCCAGCCGGATCACCTGGCTGGGAGCTGGAGAAACAAGATGCCCCGTCCCGATATGTCAATCATCGCACAACAGCTGCAGATGCAGCGCGCCTCCATCATCGCCGCATTCCAGAGCCTGTCGGGCACCGAGCGCATGGCGCAGGCCAACAGCTACGCCGCAGCCGAGGCCGCTGGCGAGGCGGTCTTCCACCCCTTCCACCTGTGCTTCGACGGCGCGCGGGGCCCGGTCCAATGACCGGCGCTTCGCTGCGTCCCGTCAAATGGCACTTTGACGATTCCCCGATCTGGGACGGCTTCGCCCACGGCACAACCTGGAACGGTTGGGCCGACATCAGCATCACGCCCGCCGTTCAGACCGAAGTCGCCATCTGGCTCGACGGCGAGTCCGACAGCGTCGACGAATGGCGCGCGCTGCAGCCCGGTCCGGATGGCCTGGTTGACCTTTCCGGCGGCCACACCCCGAACATCGACGAGGACGCCACCGCGTGCGCCGCGTTGGGGCGTGCCCTTGAGCTGTTGACCGGTCTGGTCGCCTCGCTCTCCGCCCGGTTCGTCGAGCGTCTGAAGGAGACGCTGACGACCGAACAGTGGGCCGAAATGCTCCGGCGCAATGCCGAGGCGTGGGACAGCCCATTCGACACCTGTGCGTCGCACGATTTCTGCGACTCGAACATGGTCATGGCGGCGGCCTTCCTCGACGTCGTCGGTCACGAGCCGAGCGGGTCCTACGAGACCCACTACGATCCCGCCAAGGGCTACCATGTCGCGGACGACCCGGCCGAAGAGGCCCGGGCCGACGCGAACATGTGGTTCTGGAACGAGGCCTGGTGCCTCGCCAAGGGCGATCACCTGATGGACATCCAGCTGGCCGATCGGCTTGAGGCCGAGGCTCACGCCACCTGGAAGATCCTGCCCTGGTGACATCTCCGGCCTGTTGCGCCGGCGACGGCCGCGCCATGCGGCGGGCGGTTCGCTCCGCTCGCCGCCTCGGCCTGCCTACAGATAGACCGGGGGCGCTCCCGGGCTTGGCGACCAGCTGGCCTTCGGCCTCGCGGTCGCTTGCGCCTGGTCACGTCTGACGAGTGCGGCGGGCGACGGCCTCGCTTCGCGCGTCGCTCCCTATGGGGCGCGACGACGGCCTGCCCGTACCGGAAAGTTTACTGCGCACGTCGTTTTCGCATCGTGTCACGGGAGCCCGGAAGTCAACGGCTGCGCCGTTCCCCTCCGCCGGCGGCCAAGAGGCCGCCGCTCCGGTGACTGCCGAGCGCCACCCGTGTCCCGAAGCTCCATCGCCGATCGCTGGGATCGGCCAAAAAAGGAGCATCGACATGAACACCGTCACGATCAACGGTTTCCCCAAATGGCAATGCCTGGTCGGCAGCGTCACTCAGTTCTCGGTCATCACCTGGGCCGCCACGGAGTTGGCCGCCCGCCAACAGGTCGCGGCCTGGCAAGAGGTTCCGCTGCATTGGGTCACCGCTCAGCAAGTGGCGGCGTTCTAAGATGGCCCGCCGTTCCTCAACCCCGCCCGGCGTCTCGGAGTTGGCGTTGCCCTTCACCGGGTTCTTGCCCCGCGAGACCGTCTCGCCGAACCACGACCACTGCGGATCACTCAGCGATACCGACTTGCTGGGTCGGCTTCTTCGCCACAACGGCGGCCTCGGGGCCGCCTACATCATCATCGACGAGTTCGGCTCAGCGGCGGCGGCAACGTCCGCCACCGTAGGCGACTTCACCCATCGAACCGGCCTCGACGCGGCGGTTCATCAGGATCTGCAGCTTGCCTCGGAGTTGGGCGCCCGAATGGCGCGGGCCGGGATCGAGGACCGTTGCGTCCTAAGCTCCTGGTCCGTCCTGAACGAATACCTGCGCGCGCGGCTGGCCCATGCCAAGATCGAGCAGTTCCGGGTTCTGTTCCTCGACAACAAGAACCGCCTGATCCGCGACGAGCTGCTGGGGGCGGGCACGATCAATCACGCGCCGGTCTACCCACGGGAGGTTATACGGCGCGCCTTGGAGCTTGGCTGCGCCGCGCTGATTCTGGTCCACAACCATCCCTCGGGCGATCCCACCCCGTCGCGGGCTGACATCGACATCACCAAGTCCCTCATCGAGATCGGCAAGCTCATGGGCATCGCCGTCCATGACCACGTCATCGTAGCGAGCGAGAGCTGCGTCAGTTTCCGGTCCAAAGGCCTCATCTGATCGAGGGGGCTTCGGCCCCCTTTTTGTGCGCGATCGGTCGGTGCGACGCCGACCGCGGCGCTTCGCGCGCGGTGACCCGGCGACGGACAGGGCAGGGACCGTTCCCGGGCTTGGCGACCAGCTGGCCTTCGGCCTCGCGGTCGCTTGCGCCTGGTCACGTCCGACAGGTGCGCCGGCGACGGCCTCGCTGCGCGCGCCGCTCCCTATGGGTCGCGACGACGGCCTGCCGGAATGAAAGGGGGGCGACCGTCATCTTGGCATCGTGACACGGGAGCCCGGAAGTCAACGGCTACGCCGTTCGCCCTCCGCGTCGGCCGAGTGGGCCGCCGCTCCGGTGACTGCCGAGCGCCACCCGTGGCCCGAGCCTCGGAAGCCGATCGTTGGGATCGGGATTCGAGGAGATCATCATGACCAGTCCACTCATCGAGGCCATGGAGGCGTGGAAGGCCGAGGCCGCAGGCAATCAGCATTCCTTCTTCGAGGCCGATACCCCGGTGATGGTGGCATACGGCGGCGGCGTCGACAGCACCGCGATGCTGATAGAGCTGATCGAGACCGGCATCCGCATCGACATTGTCCTGTTTGCTGACACAGGCAGCGAGAAGCCCACCACCTATGCCTTCATCGAACTCTTCGCCAAATGGCTCGCTGATCGCGGCGTGACGCTAATCACCGTCCGCTATCAGCCCAAGAACTACAAAAACTTCCCTCCCTACCGCTCTCTCGATGAGAACTGCCTGACCAACGGCACTTTGCCGTCGATCTCTTTCGGGTTCTCCAGCTGCTCCCAGAAGTGGAAGATCGAGCCTCAGAACAAATGGACCGAACAGTGGGAGCCTGCCGTCACTGCCTGGGCGAACGGGGGCAAGGTCATCAAGCTGATTGGCTACGACTGCTCCCCAGCCGACGCCAAGCGCTACGCGCACCGCGAAGGCTATGTCGATCCCCGCTACGTCTACGGCTACCCGCTTCGCGTGCTGGGCTGGCATCGCTGCGATTGCGAAGAGCGGATCCGTCGTGCAGGCCTTCCCGTTCCCCCGAAGAGCGCCTGCTTCATGTGCGGCGCCATGAAGACGTGGGAGGTCCACACCCTGCCTGTCGAACAGCTGCGCAGGATCGTGTTGATGGAAGCCCACGCCGCGCCCCGGCTTCAGAAGATCGAGGGGCTATGGCGCAACGGCGTCAAGGGGACTCGCGGCGGCGAGAAAAAGCCGGGCCGCATCACAGACTATATCCGCGAACAGGGGCTTCTATCGTCGGAAGCGATCGACGAGATCACCGCGATGGCGCCGCAAGCCCTCGTCCGCTTCCAGGACGCAGAATCCGGCGTGCCTGTCACAGAGCGCGCCGACCTCGGCCAATGGCTAACCCTGTTCGACAAGCGTGACGCCGGCGTCTTCGACGTCTCTCCGTCATCTCGGCTGTTTGCCGAAACCCCTCATCCACGCGCGGCCTGATCTCAGGCGCCGACCGCTGCCTGACGGCGCGGTGACCCGCGACGGATAGAACAGGGGGCGTTCCCGGGCTTGGCGACCAGCTGGCCTTCGGCCTCGCGGTCGCTTGCGCCTGGTCACGTCGGACAGGTGTGCCGGCGACGGCCTCGCTTCGCGCGCCGCTCCCTATGGGTCGCGACGACGGCCTGCCGGAATGAAAAAGAAACGCGCACGTCTTGTTCGCATCGTTTCACAGGAGCCCGGAAGTCAACGGCTGCGCCGTTCGCCCTTCGCGTCGGCCGAGTGGGCCGCCGCTCCGGTGACTGCCGGGCGCCCACCTGTGCCCCGAAGCTCCATAGCCGGTCGCTGGGACCGGCCAACGATGGAGACCACGATGCAAGCGATCGAAGCCCTTCCCGAAGTCACCGCCCCTCCCGTCATCATCGCCGAGGCTCCCGCGGCCGAGTTGCCGCGCGACGAAATTGGCGACCGCCTGATCGCCGAAGGACTGGCTCACAACAGCTTCCTGCTGGATCTGAACCACGCCCTCACCGTCCCCCACGACTGGACCCTCCCGGCGCCGTGGAATCTCCCTTCTCGTCTGTTCCGCTTCCCAATCGAGGTCAGCGAGTATCAGGAGGGCGGGCGGCGGCTGGGCCTCATGCACCCGGCCCTGGTCGATCATCCCTTCGTCAAACATGTCTGCCAGGTCATGGGCATGGCCATCCCCGCCGGTGGCGCTCCGAACCCCTACGGCTACACCAAAACCGGCCTCGGCATGTGGTGGCACGCCGTCGATCTGATCTCGGCGGGTCGCTGGCAAGATGCCCTCGACACCCGCCAGTTCACGACTGACGCCCATCTCCTGCAGGCCGTGACCTTCTCGCTGAGCTGTGGTCGGGAGGACGGTGACGCCCTCACCCCCGCCGATGCCCGCCACATCTTCGATGTGCTGGGCGTTGCCTGTCCCGCCGATCCGAACGCCATCCTCTGCAGCTTCCCCCGGCCGGGCTCCGTTACGGCAGACGACAAGGTGGAGCGCTGGCCCGTGAACACGGGCTGCGACGCGCCGGGCGATACCGCGTGGGCCATCGTCATCGGACTTGAGACCGGATGGTTCGCCAAGGACCGCAGCGGCCACCTGCAGTGGACGCGCCTCGGCCGGGACCGACACCAAGCCGGACCGTCCGCCACCTTCATCGAACAATCGTCGGGGCAGGGGGCCTTCGCCTTCTGACACCGACACCGATCCGACCTGTTGCCTGAGCGGGCGATGGGTCGGGCTACCGGGGCACGACGGCGGCGGCCTGTGGCCGTCGCCGCGACTTCGGCTGTCCGCGTCCGGATCATCGTCAGCACACGCTGCGCCCTGACGGGCTTGCTGATCGTGTGCCCGCTAGTCGCGGGCACTTTCCCGCGCACGTCGTTTTCGCATCGTGTCACGGGAGCCCGGAAGTCAACGGCTTCGCCGTTCCCCTCCGCCGCGGCCGAGGCCGCGCCTCCGGTGACTGCCGAGCGCCACCCGTGCCCCGAAGCTTCATCGCCGGTCGCTGGGATCGGCTTCATGGAGAACAGTCATGCAAACGATCGAACAAGTTCAAGCCGCCTGGGCCGCTCTGGACCGTCAGGCTCAAATCGAGGCCTGGGACGCCTTCACCCGCTCGATCGACTACGGAGATCAAGGTCATGATCCGTTCTACCTGGTCCTGCAGCCCATGTGGGATGCGGGCACCTTCCCCTTTGAGGACGAGTATATCCGGGACTCGATCGAGGAGCTGCAGCACACCAGCGCAGCGGACGAGTGGTTCGATGCCATGATCCTGGCCAACGATCCCAGCGACAACGCCTTCTGGGATCGCTTCGATCCGGCGGCGGCGGACGCCATGATGGGCTGCCCCTTCTAATCGAGGGGGCTTCGGCCCCCTTTTTGTGCGCGACCCACAAGCGGGGCGCCGACCGCAGCGCTGCGCGCGCGGTGACCCGGCGAAGGCGAGGGCGGGGGCGTTCCCGGGCTTGGCGACCGGCTGGCCTTCGGCCTCGCGGTCGCTTGCGCCTGGTCACGTCCGACAGGTGCGCCGGCGACGGCCTCGCTACGCGCGCCGCTCCCTATGGGTCGCGACGACGGCCTGCCGGACTGAGAGAGAGCGCGCGCGTCTTCCCATCCTGTCACAGGAGCCCAGCCGTCAACGGCTTCGCCGTTTCCCTTCGATCGCGACCAAGGCCGCGCTCTCCGGTGACTGCCGGGCACCCACCTGTGCCCGTCTGGTTCATCGCGCCTCGCCCCGGGGCCGACTAAAGGAGAACGCCATGACCCAACGTCACATCGTCCGTGAGACCTACCAGTTCAGCACCGCCTTCCTCGCCGAGGCGCGTGAGCATTTCGGGCGTGCGTGGGACAGCATCTATCCCGCTCATGCCGTCATTCGGCAGGTTCGCGTCTGGACCATCCTCGGTCCCCGTTGGGTCGATGCAGAAACTGTCTGCCAGACATGGCGGACGGCTGATGCGGGATTGACCGCTTACGCCGAAGACAAGGTCGCCACGGATCGCCGGTTCCGCTTCCGGCTCTGGTTGAACCGACCGGCCCTCGTGGACGAGATGTGGGCACGGGCTCGCTACGCTACCCCGGCGTCGTTCCGGCACACCGTCGATGTCACCGCCAGCGTTCGAATTTATTGGGATCCCGCGCATCGGACCTGGACCATTAGCCAAGTCCGCCGGGGGAACCATTCAATGCGCCTCGCCAGCAGCTTCGACAGCGCCTTCACGATCGCCGACGAGATGATCGTCTAGGGGGCCTCGGCCCCCTTTTTCGCGCGCACAACGGGTGCGGCGCCGACCGCAGCGCTTCGCGCGCGGTAACCCGGCGACGGATAGGGCGGGGGCGCTCCCGGGCTTGGCGACCAGCTGGCCTTCGGCCTCGCGGTCGCTTGCGCCTGGTCACGTCCGACAAGTGCGCCGGCGACGGCCTCGCTGCGCGCGCCGCTCCCTATGGGTCGCGACGACGGCCTGCCGGACTGAGAGAGAGCGCGCACGTCTCCTCCGCATCGTGTCACGGGAGCCCGAAAGTCAACGGCTGCGCCGTTCCCCTGCGCGTCGGCCGAGGCCGCCGCTCCGGTGACTGCCGGGCGCCCACCCGTGCCCCGAGGCTCCATAGCCGGTCGCTGGGACCGGCCCCATGGAGATCCATCATGTCCGAATCCGCCACGACCCAATCGGCCCCGGCCGGGCTCACGAGCACCGAACGGTACTACGGCCCCGGCGATGCGAACGGGCGCTACCTCGTCCTGGTCGTCGATGAGATCGTGGGCGAGGAAGAAGCCTACCGCACCTCGGATCTCGCGGTCGCCGCCGCCGAGTTTGACCGCTGCCAGGCGCAGCACCCCTATGTCACGGCGGTGTCGATCTACGACACCGTCGAGGCCGAGACCCGGAAGCTCTGGCAACGCGACCCGGACCTGACCCCGCAGACGGCCTTGGCTCGCTGTCCCTACTGATCCCCGGGGGCTTCGGCCCCCTTTTTGTGCGCGCTCCGTTGGTGTGGCGCCGACCGCTGCCTGACGGCGCGGTGACCCGGCGACGGACAGGGCAGGGGGCGCTCCCGGGCTTGGCGACCAGCTGGCCTTCGGCCTCGCGGTCGCTTGCGCCTGGTCACGTTCGACAAGTGCTGCCGGCGACGGCCTCGCTGCGCGCGCCGCTCCCTACGGGTCGCGACGACGGCCTGCCGGATGGTCAGGTTGCGGGCGCTCTGGGCGGGCCGATCGCTGGCCTTCGGCCTCGCGATCATTACCGCCTGTCGCGTCAGCGTCTCAGCGGGGCGCCGACCGCAGCGCTTCGCGCGCGGTGACCCGGCGACGGATAGGGCAGGGTGCGCTCCCGGGCTTGGCGACCAGCTGGCCTTCGGCCTCGCGGTCGCTTGCGCCTGGTCGCGTCGGATTACCTCTTTCCCCCTTGGGGGGCTCCGCCCCCGGTCGTCCCTCAAGGCGACCGCCAAGGCGGCTTAGGCGGCGGTGTCCCCGCCCTTCGGCTCCGCCTGCAGGGCGGGTGATCCCCCTCCGCCGCCACGACCTTGATCTCCTTCCTCCCCCGTCCGCGGTGCGGCTTTGCCGCCCACGCTTCGGAAAAGCGCGGGCGCCTTCCATCACGATTTCTGGCCCAGTGCGAACCCTTCGCCCGCCGTGTCTGTGGCCGAAAGGAGTAGTCATGACCCCGATCACATTGCGGGACCTGCCCCGCCGCCAGCGCGCGCGCATCTATGCCGTGGCGCTGGATGAAACGTCCGCCGACTTCGCCCTGGCGGAAGCGCTGGCCGCGTCGGCCAAGACGGGCCTCGGCGCTGCTGACCGTCACCGCCTCGCCGGGGATGCTGTGCGATATGCGCTGGCCTGTCACGGCCTGCACGATACGACGGCGGCCCGCATTGCGGTCACCGCCCTGGCTCGCGGGGTGATCCCTCGGCCGCTTGCGGTCCTGCGGCAGGCGCGCCGGGAGCAGCGGCGGATCGAGCGGGCGACCCGGCCCCATCTCGCGCTTCGGCTGCTACTGTCCTCGCCCGCCGAGGCGGACCAGATGCGGGGGGCGATGTGAGCCCGGTTTCCGATTTGCCAGCGGGCTGGCTTTACCTCGAACAGCGCCGCGTCGTGGTCGATCCGAGCCGTGGGGTCGTGGCCACTGTCAACGGGACCACGGCCGATGGCGTGATGCTCGCTGGCGCCCAGCGGCTGTTCGCCGCTCTGGTCGCCCTGGAGCAATCCGCCGGCGCGGTCGCCGAGGATATCAGCTCGCGCAGGCTCGCCGTGGATCCGGCTTTGGTCGCGGCGTTGGGCGAGGCGCGTTGCGCCGCCGCCCAGGCCTTGCGGCTGGCTGGCGAACCGACGGAGCATTGACGGTGTCGCAGCTCGCCCTGTTCACGGCTTCGGATGCGCCGCCTTCGGCGTCGCCCGAGGTCCGCTATCTCTTCCTTGCGCCCGTCCTTTACGTCTCCCCGGTCATGACGATCGGGCGGCATGAGTGGGCCTATGTCATCTACGACGACCCGCATTGGGGGGTGCTGGCTGACTATGTCTGGCGCCGTTCCGGCGCGGAGTGGGCGCGGTCGCGGGCGTGGCCCAGCTACGACGGCGACCGGTCGGACGGCGGGCTTCCGCTGACCTGCCGCCGACTGTGGGAGCGTGAATCGGAAGCCCGCGCCGCGCACGGTCTGGCCTAGGAGCGCCGTCATGCAGTTCGTTCGCAAACAGCGCCACGGCCCCCGCGTCATCACCCCCCGCCAGTTGTCGGCCTATGAGCGCAGCTGTCGCGCGAAGCGCGAAAAGCTGCCCTTGCTGGCTCCGCTCATCGCGGAGGCTCAGCTTCCGGCCGAGGAGGAGATGGCCCGTCGTCAGGCGGGCGATATCGTCTGGGAGCAGAGCGCGCGGGATGCTCATGCCGCCAAGTGGCGGGAGGTCCGGACACGGCTATTCGCCCTGCCGGACCATGCCCGCGCGGCGGTGCTGGCCCGGTACAATTCGAGCCGATGGTTTCCCCGCAATCCGGGGCTTCTGGCCTCTCTGATCTGGGACACGCTGAAGGGTGTCGCGGTGCCCGCATCCACCCTTGTCCCGATGCCTGCGGCGGAACGTCTCTCCGCCGTGGCCGCTCTCAATGATCGCGCACGCGCGGGGGACACCAACACCCGCTGCCGGCGGGCCTATTCCCCCGGGGCGATGGCCTTCCTTGCGCCGGGCTTCGTGCCCGATGAGGAATACGAACGGCCGCAGGTCTATCTACATGTCAGCCGGGGTCGCTGGTGTTTGCTCTGGGATGGCGTTGCCGACTTCGTCGGCTTCACTCACAACATCGATCCATCCGGCGAGCGCCGGTGCGGGGTGTTCTCGGCGCTGGGCACGCCCTTCCGGTTCGAGGTCTTCTATCTGAGCCACCAGGACGATGGCGACGCGGTCGCCCCGTGGAACAGTGACCTTTCGCGCCGCGTGGTCTGGGTCGGCTGCGCCGATGAAATAGCGGACCTGTCGCAGGCGACTTTCGAGAGCGGATGGACGCCATAGGCGTCTGTTCCGGCAGGGGGCGCGCGGCGTGTTTTCGGTTGCGCCTTCGGCGCGGGATTGAACCGAAAACGCCGAGGCGTTCTGCGACGCCTCGCGGGCCTTTGGGCGGCTGCGCTGCGCGCGAGCTGTTGCCCATTCGGCCCTGATCGCCAGCGCTGTTTTTTCGCGTCGGGCTGCGCCCGCTTTGGCTTGTCCAGGGCGGGCCCTTTTCTGTGCTCGGTGCGCGGGTCGGCGTGGATTTGTTGCGCCTGCGGCGCGGGGGACGGTGGCCATGGCGGGGGCCATGAGGTCGATGCCTAGAGGCGCGGGGCGCCTTTCTTCCGGCCCGGGGTCGCTGCGCGGCCGCCGGGAGGACCCTCTCGGATACGCACGTGCGTCTTCGACTCCGTTTTTGATCCGCTGACGGTTCGCCTTTGCCCTGGCCCTGACGGGCGACGGGAGGCGAACCGCCTCTGGCGGATCTGGCGAGCCGCTGTTCGCGGGTCTTTGCTCGGCCGAAGGCGGCCTCGGTCGAGGTGTTCTCGATCTGGTCGGTGATGCCGAATTGGGTCTGTGCCTAGAGGGTCGGGAGGCCTTTCTCGGAGTCCCAAACCAGTCACGTGAGTGAGGAGTGGCCCCTGGGGGGGCCTGTTGAAGAAACCTCCCTGTGGGAGGTGCACACCTTACGCACACCTGCGGTTCTTCTAAGTATCGGTTTTTGCAGGCGAAACGGCGGGCGCAACCGGGTGTCACTAGTGCCCCCACTTCGGGGATTTGCCGGTTTCCCTCGCTGAAACAACGTGCTACGGGAGGGGTACTAGTGCCGCCATAATCCCAGATCGCCAATGCCAACCAACCTCCCTCGCATCACAGCCTATGTCTCAAAAGAGGCCCAGCAACGGCTTCGCACGCTGGCGAAAACCCGTGGTCTGTCGCAAAGCCAAGTGATCGAGGAGCTAATCAACACCGCGCACCAGGATCGGCGCGACTGGATCGCCCAGCAGGCTGGTCACCAGACGATGCTGACCCTCGCGCTCCTGACAGCCTTGGCCAAGCGCACCCTCAACGAGGAGGAGCTGGCGAAGGTGAGACAGATGGGAGGCCAGGCTGGGGCGCTCCTTTTTGGTCCCCTTGGGAAGCGTCCATTCGACGTCGATGCGCCGCCGCCGGAAGATGATCGCCTCGTGGCCCTTTTCGCGGCGCTGTCAGAGTAGTATCAAGCGCCACCCCTTCCGACGCCGCCCCGCTCTTGTCGCCTAACCCAATCGGGAAGTGACAATGAGCCGACCCTCCAAGGGCAACCTCTCCGCCTGGCTTCGTGGTGGACAGACCATCGGGCATACCTTCGACATGATCCGCGAGGTTCTCGCGCGCATCGTGATCGTCCTCATTCTGTGGGGAGCCGTCTGCGTCATCTGCGTGAACCTCCGCGCTTCGGATGATGAGCAGAGCTATGGGACCCTCGCCCTTATGGCGAACGTCCTCGAATGGGTTGGTCCGCCAGCACCCCAACTCATCAGCGTGCCCACACCCGGACGTGGACCCCGCCCGTACCCTGTTGGCGAAGTCGAGCAGCTCAGCTGGGTCGCGCCCCACGCCTACGGCTACTTCCATCATGCCAAGCTGGGCTTCGCTCTTTGGATTATGGGCGCGGCGCTGACCGGGATCGCCACGGCCTATTGGTACACGCGAGCGGGCAAGGAGAAGCTGAAGACCCGGCAAATCCGAGGACAGCAGGTTGTTCGCGCACCCCAGCTTGCGCACGAGATCACCCTATTCAATCAGGAGCAGGCCAAGGCGAAGAACCGGCCCGACCACCTCCCGGCGAACCTCGTTGGCATCCCGTACCCGATGGACGCCGAGCAGGAACACACCCTCATCACCGGCAGTCCGGGCGCGGGTAAGTCGGTCGCCATGCACCGTCTTATTCGGTCCGTCCGCGCGCGCGGAGATCGCGGCGTCGTCTACGACCCGGAGCTGGAATACATCGCCCAGCACTACAACCCCGAGACCGACCTCATCCTCAACCCCTTTGACGAACGGTCGCCCGCCTGGTCGCCGTTCCACGACGCCACAGATCACGTCGAATGGGATCGTCTCGCCCACGGCCTGTTCAAGGACCCCAAGAGCGGCGACCCCTATTGGAGCAACGTCGCCCGGTCGCTGTTCTCTTGGACCTGTTTCACTCTGAAAGAGCGCGACCCCAACGTCAGCCTCGATACGGCGCTGAACATGCTGTTCGGTTCGACGAAGCGGCTGGAACGTCTCCTCGTCGGCACCCCAGCCCACAAGCACATCAGCGGCGGCGCGGGACCCCGGGTATCGTCGATTGAGTCCGTGCTGGTCGAGGGCGTGACGCCACTCGTCTACCTCCTCGGAAAGGGCGAGCCCTTCTCCATCCGCCGCTGGGTCAATCAGGAACGTCGGACCCCCGGGCTTCTCTTCCTGTCCGCACCTGAGACCCATGCCGACACCCTTCGGCCGCTTCTCGGTTTCTGGTCCGAGATCGTCATCAGCGCCCTGTTGTCGCGGAACGCGGAGGGTATCGCGCCGCATCCGACGTGGCTGTTCCTGGACGAGTTCCCCTCGCTTGGCCGTATCGACAAGCTGGCCGACGGCCCCCAGCGCCTTCGCAAGTATGGCGGCGCCATGGTCTTCGGGATGCAGCAGGTCTCGCAGATCCAGGAGATCTACGGGAAGGAGAAGGCCAGCACCATCATGGGTCAGTGCCTCAATAAGCTGATCCTGCGGTGCAGCGATTTTCAGACCGCACAGATCATGAGCGAAACGATCGGCGAGCGCGTCATGCACCGCGTCTCGGAGAACACCTCCTATGGCGCGAACAGCATTCGCGACGGCGTCGGCATCGCGCCGCGCGAAGAGAAGGAGCCGGTTTACCTCCCCACGGACCTGATGAACCTGCCGTCGCTGCAGGGCGTCATTCGGATGAGCAACAAGCGCGCCGGACGGCCATTCCCTATCGCTCCGGTCGCCTTCAGCTTCGACGCCAGTCCCCGGATCGCGGACCCCTATGTTCCGCGCACTGGACCTGACCCCATCCGCGAGTTCATTGCGCGCGCGCGGGGCGAGCGGCCGGACGATCCGGCTGAAGGCACTGCAGCTGCGCCCGCAGCCGCCGCCGGCGGCCCGGTCCTCGTGGCGGTCGATGGCGACCTCGTCGTCGACGGCGAGGCGGACGAGGCAGTCAACGAGAACGACCTGGTCGCGGATCCCGGCGCGTTGCCGACAGAGAAGGGCAGGGCAATCTCCCTCGCTCGCGCCGAGGCCGCCCGGGAGGAGGCCGCCCGCGAGAACGAACAGAAGCAACAGCGCGAGCTGTTCGACGGGGACCGGCCTACCCCAGAGCCGCGTCCTGCCGGCGAGGAGCATAGCCTCGGCTCACTCGGTGAATTGACCGGCGACTATGGCCGGGGGCTCTGACCATGCTTTCCGTCAGCAGCATTGGAAGCTCCTCCGGGGCCGCCGAGTACTACGGCAAGGACGACTATTACGTCACTGGCGAGGCCGACACCCCCGGCCTGGAATGGGGCGGCAAGGGTGCCGCCAAGATCGGCTTGGAGGGCAAGGCTGAAGGAACGGACTTCAAGAAGGTCCTCCAGGGCACCCACCCAGCCTTTAAGGACGGCGACAAAACACCCGCTGGCGCGGACACAAAGCACCGGGCGGGATGGGATCTCACCTTCTCCGCGCCCAAGAGCGTCAGTCTGGCCATCCTGGTTGGCGGTGATCGCCGCCTCGACGTCGCTCACAACAAGGCCGTCGATCGGGCGATGGTCTATGCGGAGAAGCACTTCGCGATCACCCGTGTGCGCGATCAGGGCAAGATCCGTGAGGTGAACACCGGCAACCTCGTCTACGCCAAGACCGTTCACGGCACTTCCCGTCAGGGCGACCCCCAGCGTCACACCCATGTCGTCGTCGCCAACGCGACTGTAGAACCCTCCACGGGCAAGGTCCGCGCCCTGGAGAGCTATCAGCTCTTCAAACACATCCAGCTGGTCGGCCGGATCTACCGCGCCGAGTTGGCCAAGGAGGCCTTGGCGCTCGGCTACGACGTCCGTCGTGATGCCAAGGCCGGCACCTTCGAATTGGCCTCGTTCGGCGAGCAGCAGCTGCGTCAGTTCAGCAAGCGCCGAGAGCAGATCGAGGCGGCCATTGCCATCGAGGAGAAGCGCAAGGGTTCCCCCCTTACCGGCGCCCAGAAGGATGCGCTGGCACTACGGGACCGGCCGAAGAAGCTAGACACCCCTCGCGCTGAACTCATCGCGCGTTGGGCGGTGGAGTCGAAGGCCGCAGGCCTGGACGCTCGCGCGCTGGCCGGCGCTGCAATGGAGCGCAGCGCGAACGGCCGCGACGTGTCCTCATTGGTGTCTGGCGCCGCTTCCGATGCGGCGTCTCGTTTCGTGGCCGCCCTGCGGCGCATCACCGGGCGGTCCGATCCGGCGACGGCGAATGATCCTTACGGATATCGCAGACCTGACCTGGTGCGTGACGATGCGGCCCGCGCCGCTGTCTCCTTCGGGTTGCGCGTTGCTGAGCAGGGGAGGGCTGTCTTCACCCGCCACGAGGTAATGGGCCGGGCGCTGGAGTTTGCGGGCGCAGGGATGACCGCCTCTCGCATCGAGGGGCAACTGTCCGCCCTCGAGAAGGACGGGCGAGTGATCAACGCCGATGCGCGCCTAAATGGTGGCGTCACTACCAAACCGGCGCTCGACCTGGAGCGCGGCATCGTCTCCCGTATTGAGCAGGGCAAGAACACTGCACCCGCGCTTATGACGTTGGCGGAGGCTGGGGCCGCCTTGACCCACGCGGCTGGCCGGGAGGGCGGAATCGTCCTCAGCGACGGCCAGCGGGCAGGGGCGGAGAAGCTCCTCACCAGTCACGACCGGTATGTTGGGGTTCAGGGTCTTGCCGGCGTGGGCAAGACGAAGATGTTCGAAGTCGTCCGCGAGGTAGCTGCGGAACGGGGCGTCGAAATCGCGGGACTGGCACCGACCCACCAAGCCGCTGAAGCCCTGTCAAAAGGCGCCGGGATCGAGTCTGGCACAGTCGAAAGCTTCCTCCAGCGATATGAGGGCCTGATGACTCGGGCCGAGACTGGAGGCGCGGGAGCCGGGCTCGACCAAGCCCGCGAAAGCTGGGCCAAGAAGACGCTCCTGGTCGACGAGTCGTCGATGCTGTCGAACTCGCAAGCTGACCGTCTGATGCGTGTCAGCGAAACCCTGCAGATTCCCCGGATCATCTTCGTCGGGGACGAAAAGCAGCTCGGCTCTCCCGAGGCTGGGGCGCCATGGCGTCTCGTTCTCGAGGAAGGGCTTGATCATGCCCGCATGACCGAGATCCGTCGCCAGAAAGATCCGGAGGTTCGCGCCGCCGTCGAACAACTGGCTCAGGGAGCGCCTGCCCAGGCGCTCCGGGCCCTAGGCTCTCGCGTCGTCCAAGTCGGCCGTGACGCCAACGACGACAAACTGGCAGAGGCGGCTCATACCGCGTGGGCCCAGGTGAAAGAACGTGGCGGTGATGCTCCCGTCATCGTGCCTACCCACTCGCTTCGAGAAAAGGTCTCTCAGCTCATCCGCGGCGACTTGGCCGCCCGAGGCGTTCTAACCGGCCCCACAACGTCCGTACCTACCCTGTCGCACGTCCGCATGACCCGCGCGGAATCATATCAGGCGGCCAGCTACCGCGAGGGCCAGATCCTCGTGCTCCACAGCGGCATCAAGGAAGCCGGCCTGACCAAGGGCGCCACGGTGACGGTTGTCGGCCGAGATGAGCGCAATGATCGGCTCATTGTCGCTTCAGACCGCGATCGCCGCACCACAATCGACCTCACGACGCTCCGCGATCAGCGGAAGTCCAAGTTTGAGGCGTACCGTTCCAAAGATCTCGACGTTCAGCAGGGTGACCGTCTGGTGTGGGAGCGACGGGACGCTGATCGGGGCTTCAAGACCGGGGAGGGGTTCACCGTTGAGCGGCTTGGCCGGGATAGCTGGGACATTCGCGGCGCTGACGGCAAACAACACACCTTGAAGACCAGCGACCCGGCGCTGCGGTTCACAGGCTACGCCTACGCTGAAACGGCCGACCGCTCGCAGGGCTCGACCTATCAGAACGTGGTCGCCGTGTTAGCGAGCACCCACGGCGAAGGCGCCAACCAGGCTCGCGCCTATGTTCAGGTTTCCCGCACAGCGGAAACCCTGACCTTGGTGACGAACGACACCGCTTTGCTGGCCATGCGCCTCAACAAACAGGACGGCCAGAACCTCATCGCCATGCACGAGGCCAAGCTTGCGGGCGCCGAGCTGGCTGCGCTCGCATCCAGTCTCCCGGATCATGCCGATCGCTCGAACGAGCCCTTGGCTACGCTGGCCGCCGACGGACTTGACGGCTCTTCCAAGGATCAGACCGACCTCGCCCGGTCTGCCGGCGCTGACGGTCCTGAAAAGGACGATGGGGCCGACAAGCCCCTGCCGGGCACGTTGGAGGCCGACAAGCCCAAGGAGTCCGAGCCCGCCAAGGAGGCCGAGAAGGACAAGTCCTTCGATAAGGCCGTCGAGATCAACAGCCCGGCGATGGGGCTGTGATGGCGGCCCCGTTCTGCCCACGCCTCCTAGCCGCCTCGGCGGCTCACCGGCTACCGCCTTCCCGTAGCCGCTCCACTGCGAAACCCCTTCATTCACAAGGAAGAAGTTCAAATGATCGAATGGCAAGCCAGTAGGACCAGGCTACCCCGCAGCAACCTCCGGGCCGTGCCGGATCTCCGAGACCGCCTCGACGTATCGCGTTTCGACGTCGCATACGCCTTGCTCTTCGCCGCCGGGATCTTCCTGACGGTGCTGCTTTGGTTCTCGGCGGGTGCGACCTTGGCGGCCCGCGTTACCGACGCGGCGACCACTGCAGTCCCGTGGTTGATCGCACCCGTCGTGATGTGGCTGTCCAAGGCCATTCCCTTCTTCCACCGCAACGAAACCGCCCGCTGGCTCCTGGTCGGAACGCCCGCTCTTCTCGTGGCGATGATCGTCCTTGCGCTGATCGCCGGAGGCCCCGGCCGGTGATGTGGAACCGGACCACTCCGAAAACGACAGCGCCCCGGCGTTCGAGTCCAGGGATTCAGGCACCGGAGTCCAGACATTTGGGAACCGACGCCATGACAGCGGGCGAATCCAGCGATTGCGGAAAACCAATATCTATTAGTAACCGCTACTGTGTCGCTTCACATAATGCTTATTATGCGAGGGAAATCAATATGTTAGCAGGTTTTTCGATCTTTAGCAATTCTGACCTTCCTCGCGCGGCCAACGACGAGATGCACGCGGTCCTCTCCCGGTTCTTGGCGAGGTCGAAATCGGACGATCCTGCCGCCGGCGTCGTTCGCACCTGGTGGCAACGCGACCCGGTGGATGCTGCGCTGGACGCCCGTCTGCTTTGGCAGCGCCTTCGGCGCGACGGGGCCAACGTCTCAATGGCGCCGCCTGTGCGGCACGCCGTCATCCGTCTTCAGCAGGATTGGACCCGCCGCTTCCCGGCGGCCGTCTATCTGTTGGCGGCCGAACGCCTGTCCCAGGTCATGGACGCCTGGGCCGATGCAGAGCTGGCCAGCGTCATCGCTGGCGGCGCTCCCACTCCCTCATCCACCACCACCCCCTAATCAAGGAGCCAACCATGCAGTTTCGTGAAGTTCAGAAGGCCCGGCCGGGCGCAAACGGCGCCACGATCGCCGTCAACAAACAGGGCGCCGCCCTCAGCATCCCCCTTGCCCTCCTGAAGGAGGCTGGTTTCGCCGACGCCACGCCCGTTCGCATCCTCTACGGCGAGGAAGGCCGGCGCCGCTGCATCCAGCTTGTATCGGACCCAGAAGGAAAGTTCCGCCTCAGCCCCCGCAAGGCCGTTTCCCTCCTGCAGGCGCCTGAGCTGACCCCCAAAGCCAAGATCGACAAGAAGCAGTCCCTCGCTCACTCCGAACCCGGCGGCGGCAAGATCATCTTCGACCTGCCGGCGGGATGGGATCTCGCGCGCAAAGACGTGCTGGCCTAGCGGCCGCCCGTGGCCAGCAACGGCGGACAGGACCTATTCGAGCTCGCCCTCCTTGTCGCAGACATGGAGGCGATCGCTGGCGTGAAGCTATACCGCTCCGGCCATCGGCTGCGGGGGTCCTGTCCGCTCTGCAAGGCGTCGCCTAAGCGTAAGGATGGCGGCGCGTTCTCCGTCGACCCCGTCAAGAAGACATGGAAATGCTGGGGCTGCGATGTTCGTGGCGGCGACGCCGTCGACCTTGAACACCGTCTGCATTCCCGGCTTGACCAAACTCTCAGGGACGCCGCGATCCGGATCGTCGGTGAAGATCCAGCCAGCATCGACGTCAAGAAGGCGCGGGCCGAACGCGAGGCGCTGGCGCGCCAGGCCGATGCGGATAACGAACGGACCCGCCTCTGGAAGGCCGCGATGGCCCTTTCGTTGTGGCGAGACGCCCTCCCCGCCGCCGGCACACCTGTCGAGACCTACCTCCGGGGTCGCGGCATATCCGGCCGGCCTCTTGCCGAGGCGCTGAAGCAAGTCCGATATCATCCAGCCGCCTATCATTCCGGCCCGATCGCCAACCCGGTGACCGCCCCAGCGATGATCGGACTGCTTATGACGCCGTTCGGCCCCACGGGCGGCGTCCACGCGACCTACCTGTCTGCAGACGGCAAAACCAAAACTCACCTGGACCCCCAGCGTCGCAAATGGGGGCCGCCCGGGCGGATGGACGACCACGGCGTTGTTCATCCCGGTGGCGTCTGGCTCACGCCGCCCACGTCCAAGGGGCCCCTCGTCTGCGGCGAAGGAATCGAGACCACGCTCTCCGCCGCGTGTGAGATCGGTATTCCTGTCCGGGCCGTCGCCGCTCTCGATCTCGATGCTCTGCAGGGTGGCCTGCAGCCAGACAGCCGGGGCCGCCATGATCTGCGGAATTTGCAGCGAAACCCCCTCCTCCCGGCTTTCACATGGCCCGAGCCCGCCGAGGCCCCGTGGGGCAGTCCTATGATCTGTCTGGATCGCGACATGACGCCAATCAAGATCCGCACCAATGGTCAGGACGATGAGGCCGTCGAAGAGGTCCTCGATGCGGACATGCGGGCAATGCTCTGCGCAGTGCTGGCCAGCGCGGCCTGGATCGAGGCTGGGGCCAGATGGGTCTCGCCGATCGCGCCCTGCAGCGCCGGTTGGGACTTCAACGACCAGCGCCAGGCTCGCCTTGCTGGCCTACTCGGTGACCGCCCCGGCGTGATCGAGGTGGGTTTGCTCCCGGACTTCCATACGGCGGCCCGCGGCGATCGGCGGCTAGGGCTGCGGACGGGTTAGTAGCCTGCGTTCCGACAGTTCTGGAGCAACAGGTCTTGCGCCCGCTTGACCAAAGGTGAGGTGTCATACGACGGTTTCGCCGCCTCGGCCTTGATCTGGGCGCACCGCGCCGCCGATTCCTCCTGACCGCGTTCGGTAGAGGCTTTTCGGGCGCTCTCCAAAGCAGCGTCGAAGTCACCGGTTCCGACCTCCGCGCGCGCCGCTGCTTCCATGGGTGTGAGCGCCGTTTTCAGGGCCAAGGCGATCGGAGCGCGCTCCCGCTCCTGGGCAAGGGCCGCGTTCGTATCGAATTCACAAATGGTGCTCACGAAGCCGTCGCTATCGTCCAGGCGGGCGTCAAAATCAGATTGCGCAGCGGCGTAGCGTCCAACGGCAGTGGCCTCACTGCCGTAGATGTCGATGAGACGTCGGGAGGCCTCCCATCCCAGCTGGTTCAACCTGGCCTTAATGCCATTTTCCGAACAGTAATCCGGACCGTTGTAGTCCACATACTTGATCTCGATCAGTGGGGCCTTCGCGGGGATCACCGCAGCCTCGGCGGATCGCCCTGCTTGAAGGGCTTCGGCCACAGTTCGGAAGGCGTCAACGCCCGACATGGACTGCTGACCACACGAGGCGACTACGAGGGCGGAGGCCACTAGGGCGAGCGTCGAGGTGCGCATCTGAACCTACCGTCTCACCGTTGCGGCCTCGACCTCAGCCCGCGTGAAGAACACGTTCTCGACCGAGCCATTGACCGAACACATAACATAATAGGTGTTCGCCCGGCTGACGCTCTTGTCACCAAGTTCGATTTGGGCGCAGTCGGGCCGGGTCTGCAGTACCATCTTTGCGCCCTTGCGGATGATGTCGATGTCGGCGCGGGTCAGGCCGTCCTCGCCGGGGTTAGGGATCGCGTCGGGCATGATCCGGTCATCGGCATAGTCGGCGGGACCGGCGTAGGCCGGCTTCTCAGGTGGTTGGGTATCGGTTAGCTGCGACAGGCGGGTCCATCGGGGCGTGAAACCGTCCTGGGTGGTCCTGACCCACCCGTCGCGACGCTCATATGCAGTCAGTTTCTGGCGATAGTAGACCCTGTTCACTACCGCTCCTCCGGGAGAGGAATGCTCCGTAGCCACATCGCCAGACACCCAATAAGAGCCCACACCGGCGGCGCGGTCTGCTGCTTCGCGCCGTGCCATCTCCGGGCCCGACTCGCCGAACTTGGGTGCCGCGTCCGGTTCGACGATCTCCACGTCGGCCGGCACGTCGTTTGACGGTCCCGAGTCCCCACAGGCGCCCAGCAGGGCTACGGCGCTGAGTACTGCAAATCGACGCATGGGTTTTCTCACGGTTGCCTGTTCGGCGAGGATCAGTTGATCCGCGTCTGGTTCGTTGTAACCACCTGAATGAATTTCCCTTGGCGATCGAAGGACAGGACGGCCGCGCGGGATTCCGCCGTCCCCCATGCGGTGCCAGTTGAGTGCAACCACATCAGATGGGTGGCGCCATCCGGTAAGGTGGTCCGGCTGTTCGGTTCGCCCAGCAGGGCGATGACCTCCGCCATGGGGGTGCCTGGCGCGATCTGCGACACAGCTACCGGATCATAATTGGTCCCCATGGAGACGCATCCGCCCCCTCCGGCGAAGAGGGTCAGGGCGGTGAACGCTACGGCCAATCGTTTCATCTGTGCTCTCACTCTGAGGTGTTGTCGGGCATGAAGGACTCGACGGGAACGCCAAGATCAGTCGCGGCTTTCATGAAGCCCACTGCGCAACGGAGCCCCGACGACTGAGCTGCTTCAGACGCGGACCGGGCCTCTGTGACCGCCCGTGGGCTCACGTCGCCATTCAGGACCTCGCCCATAGCGCCGTAGGCCGAACTCTTGACGTAATAGGCGTCGCGACAGGTGTCGAACGCCTCATCGAATGAGCGCCGGGAAGCGCGCGGGATGGCATCTGGCACACGGATGCGGCTGACCTCGGATGCAGCGGCCCGGCAAAGCTGTTCGGCCTGTTGCACCATCGGCCACAGATCATAGGGGCTGGGATTCGGACGCCCCGCGACCTCAGCGACATAGCCACTGGCTTGGTCGCATGATGCCAGACGGTTAGTCACCTCCGTCCACATGGATTGAACCGCTGCCGTGACCTCGGGCGTAGGTTCTGTGCGGCCAGGGGTTGTCGCGGCCGGCGCAGCGGCTTCGCGCGCTTTCTCGTCCTCAGCCCGTTTGGCATCGGCGACTGCACGGGCCGCTTTCTCTTCAGGCGTTGGCGGCGGCATGATCGAGGCGCCGACGATGAACAGCACCACTGAGGCGCCCAGCGCGAGCCCGGCGCGCTTTCGGGTGCCAAGCTTGATCCTTTTGATCGGCCGGACGAGGGCTATGATGCTAACGATGAACAGCACCATGCCGATAAGAGCGATAACCCCGCCTAAGTCGCGCATTTAGAATTCCCCCTAGTGTCTCTGTCTGACACAGAGGCCAACTTCGCGCAAAGGTGGGCGTTTGGGCAGGGTGATGGCCTCTCTAGGCCGGCAGCCTCAAATATATTCCAAATATAGTTGGACCGGCCGCTATCTCGTTCCGATAGTCCTTTCCCCAAGGCGGTGTCAGGACGCACCAGATGTCAGGTCAAAACGGTCCAGCACAAGACGTCGCCGTCGCCGGCGCTTCGATCGCGGACCTTTGCGCTCGATGGCTTTCCGTCGACCGCGAGATTGAGCACCTCACCGGTCGATGGTCGGCTCTGGAGGTTTTGGTGTTGAGGCCGCCGCCTCAATCGGGCGACATCAGCCCCGGCGCGGCCGATGAAATGACGCTTATCGATGATCGCCTCGTCTTCCTGGACGCCGACAAGGCCAGCTGCACTCAGGCGCTGGCCAGGACCTCAGCCAGATCGTTCGCCGATGTCGTCGGCAAGTTGGACGTCGCGTCGCGGATTCTCAGCGGCGAAGGCGGCCTCGTGCACGACATGGTCGCTGACGCTGTAGCGCATCTACCCCGGTTCTTTGCTGATCGCCCAGACATCCCCTGAGATGGGCTTCGCCCGGGCTTGCTCAAGGCGACCGCTGGCGCGGTGATCTCGGGCGTCCCCAGCTTCGCCTTCGGCTGCAGCAGGGGTCCCCTGCCCTTCCATCAGCCTTGACCTTGCCCTCCCGGATTGGTTTTTCGCCGCCCTCGCTCAAAGAGCGATGGCCTGCTCTGACTGGATGGTGGGGATTGTCCGCGTCGGCCGACACCGATGGCCAGTAGTCCGGTGAATATGGGTGCGGAGCGATTCCGGCCGACCTCCGTTGGAGTCCGGATCATGGCTCGCAGAAATCAGGATCTAGCGCTGACGCCCTCGATGCCCGGGACTTTCCTCCCCCTGGCGCATCCGACCCTTGTCGCCCGGCCGCCTAGCGGCGTGGGCTGGATCCACGAGATCAAATTCGACGGCTACCGGTTTCAGCTGAACGTCCAGTCCGGACGGGCTACCTGGTTCACCCGCAACGGCCACGACTGGACCCAGAAGCTGCCCTTGCACTCGGCCGCGGCCGCGATGCTCGAGGACTGCGTGCTGGATGGCGAGCTTTGCGCGCTCGATGATGCTGGCCAGCCGGCTCTGTTGCAAACTGTGATGACGGGCGCAGTTCGTCTCATGGCTGTTCGAGCGGTGCCCATTAGGCTGCTTCAAGTTCCATCCGTTTGCCGAT
>NZ_JBMOSL010000007.1:0-143376 GCF_049315965.1 Brevundimonas sp. NPDC058933 | reverse complement strand
TCTCCCTCCCCTTCATGGGGAGGGTGGCTGAGCCCGCAGGGCGAAGCCGGGTGGGGAGGGCCAGGCTGTTCACACGCAGCGCCTAGCATCGCCCCGCCGCCCCCACCCGGTCGCTATCGCGACCACCCTCCCCATGAAGGGGAGGGAGAGGCGTCGCGCTAAACCTCTTCCGTCACGGCCCGCAGCCGCATCACCGCCCAGGCGCGTTTCAGATCCGCGCTGCGAAACACGTCGGTAAAGGTCACGCCCAGGCTGACCGCCTTCACCCCGTCGGCCTCGACGGCGGCATCCGCCACCCGCGCCCGCACCGCCGCCGCCACCGCCCGCGCCTCTTCCATGCCGGCGAAGCGGCTGGCGCAGGTCAGGGTCAGCCGATGCTCGACCCCGCCGCCGTCGGCGTTCAGCCCCCGGCTCTCGCCCTTGCCGATCAGCAGATGCGGAAACGCCGCCCCCTCCGGCGGCTGGTCCCAGACCCTTGCCGGATCGCCCAGCAGCGCCGCCAGAGCCGCGTCGCCCTTCAACCAGGCGATCAGCGCCTTGATCAGCGCCCCCTCATGATCCCTCATCGCGCCCGCTCCAGGTTCAGCCGCACGCGCCCCGCCGCCTTGGGATCGGCCTCGATCCCCGCAACCGCCCAGTCGGCTCCGCCGAAGCGCAGCACCAGCCCCTCGGCCAGCCGCGGATCGGCCCGCACCGTGGCGCTCAACGTCTCCACCCCGCGCGTCACGCCCGCTTCCGTCCGCTCGCGCCGTCGCCGCGCCCCAAGGCTCAGCCACAACGACCCGACCGGCTCATAGCTGACGACCCGCCCGCCATAGGGCGTCTCCGCCTCCACCGCCCGCACCAGGCTCGCGATCACCTTCATCATCCCGCTCACAGCCGCACCACGCGATAAGGCGCGATCCACCCCTCGACCGGCGCCGTGCTCATCTCGCCCTCGCCGCGCTCATAGGCCCGCAGCACCAGCATCATCACCGCCAGCCGCAACGGCGCAGGCGACGTCGAGGTCAGGCTCAGCCCCACCTCCCCCTCCATCCGCGCCCTCGCAGCCTCGATCAGGGTCCGGATCAGCCCGTCCTCCGCCTCATGCTCGACGCGCAGGAACAGCTTCGCCTCCGTGAGGCTCACGGGTGCGCTCATTTGAAATCTCCAATGTTCGGACGCTGCCCCTTTCCTCCCCATTCCATGGGGAGGGGGACCACGAAGTGGTGGAGGGGGCGACGCCGCCGTCAGACGTCGAGCCGCCCCCTCCGTCACGTCGCTACCGCGACGCGCCACCTCCCCATCGCTCCGCGACAGGGAGGAAAGTCCTCAGCCTCTACGAGGCCGCGAACTTCATCAGCTTGATCGCATCAAAGTTCTGCACCCCGCCGCCCACGCGCTTGGTCGTGTAGAACAGCACATAGGGCTTGGCCGAATAGGGATCGCGCAGCACCCGCACCCCCGCCCGATCGACGATCAGATAACCGCGCGAGAAGTCGCCGAACGCGATCGACAGACTATTGGCCGCCACGTCCGGCATGGTCTCGATCTCGGTGACCGGATAGCCCAGCAACGACGCCGTCTCGCCCGGCCGCGTCGCCGGCGACCAGACATAGTTCCCGTCCGCGTCCTTGAACTTGCGCACCGTCGAGACCGTGCGCCGGTTCATGACAAAGCGCCCGTTCGGTCGATACTGGGCCTTGGGCGCATAGATCAGGTCGATCAGCCTGTCCGCCGGACTGGTCGAGGCGAAGGCGCCCGCAGCCCCCGAGGCCACCGTGCCGATCTGGCCCCAGGTCTGGGTCCCTTCCGTCGCCGTCGCATAGGCCAGGAAGCCCTTGGGCTTGTTGACCCCGTCGCCGCTGACGAAGGCCGCCGTCTCCTGCGCCGCAAAGGCGTCCTCGACCTCGGCCGCCAGCCATTCGTCCAGGTCGATCAGGGCGTCGTCCAACAGGCTCTGCGTCGCCGCCGGACAGGCGTAGAGATCGGCCGACGAGAACTCCAGCAAGGACAGTGTCGCCGGGTCCGTCTCGGGTCGGGCCGCCGTCTCGGCCACCCAGCCCGCCGTCACGCCCGCCGTCGACACCGGCTTCCTGAACACGCCCGAACCCACCGTGCGCACCGTGGCGATCTCGCGCATCGGCGATCCCGCCATCAGGCGTCGCTCAATGGCGCGCTCCGTCTCCGGCGGCACGACATAACCCGCCGAGTTCGAGGCCGACGACAGCCCCGCCTTCAGCTCCAGCCCATAGGACTGACCCGACTTCATATAGCCGTCCCAGGCGCTCTTTTCCTCCCCATGGAATGGGGAGGGGGACCGCGAAGCGGTGGAGGGGGCGACGCCGCCCTCAACCATAGGCCTGCGCCCCTCGCTCAGCGCGCGGTCGAGACGCGCCTGCGCCCCCGTCACCGCCTGATCGATGCGCGCCACCTTCTCCTCCAGCAGCACATCGGCCGACGCCTTCTTCTCGATCTCGTCCAGCCGGGCGTCGTTGGCCCCTTTGAACGCCTCGAACGCCGCCATCATCTCATGCAGGGCGGCGCGCGCCTCGGGATTACCCGACACGGTCTTGATCTCTTTCATGCTCTCTCCGGTTGAAGAACCGCGATGTGCGGTTACGCTCGGTGCGCGGCCCGTATCGAGTCGCACCCTGATCCTGCCGCCGCGCAGGACGCTCCCTTGAAGGATCGCCCATGCGGCTGCTGTTGTTGTCTCTGCTCGCCGCCCTGTCGCTGGCGCCCGCCGCGCAAGCCGCTGACGACGCGCCCCCGGCCCAGGTCGAGGCCTGGCCGCTGACCCAGACCGGCGCCATCGGCTCCTCGATCTTCCTTCAGGACCGCGCCGCCGCCCGCGCCACCGACGCCCTGCTCGCCCGCTTCGGCGGCAAGCCGCCCGAGGGTCTGATCGGCTGGATCGTGGTCGAGAACGGCGAGGATCAGCTGGTCCGCTTCCTCCTCGGCGACCCCGCCGCCCCGCGTCCCGGCTACGACATCCTGGTCGACAAGAACGGCCGCGCCGGCGCCGTGATCGAGGCGACCGGCGCCGCCCTCCCCGACGATCAGGCCGTGCGCTACTTCGCCCGCAACACCGCCGCCTCCGGCATCGGCGCCCTGCGCTGCGCCGCCCGCTACAACGCCGTGGTTCTGGACGATCCCGACAGCGACGGCTGGCTGGTCTGGCTGCTGGCCTCGACCACCGACGCCAACAAGGTGCCGATGGGCGGCCACTATCGCTTCCACGTCAGCGCCGACGGCCGCACCCTCGAAAAGCGCGAGCAACTGTCCAACAGCTGCCTCGACCTCGACCGTCGTCAGGCTCAGCAAGGCGGCCAGACGGTCGGTCTGATCACCAGCGTCATCGTCGCCCCCCAGCCGCTGGAGGTTCACGTCTTCCTGTCCCTGCTCAACCGCCTGCCGATCTACGTCGCGGCCGGCGACAAGGTCTGGAGCGTCCAGGGCGCCCTGATCCGCGAGGTCGATACGTCGAAGAAGCGCTAGACCGGCCTGAACCGCGCGCCCGGCAGCATGGGAAAGGTCACCAGCGACACCTCCCACAGCTCCACCGCGCTCAGCACCCTTAAGCGCCCGTCGCGCCGCGCCTTGGCCGCGCGGAACCCGATGGACAGCCCGTCCAGCGCCCCCGCCCGCGTCAGCGCCTGGGCGTAGCGCGCCTCGGCCGACCAGTCGCAGAGGCGCCCGCGCACCCGCAGGCCCCGCTCGTCCTCGACCATCTGGTCCCAGACGCCGACCACCGCCCGGCTCTCGTGCTGATGCAGCATCCGCACCCCCGCCGCGCCGGTCTTTCCCAGGCTGTCGGCGTATGCGCCGCGCGCCACCACGTCCCCGTTCAGGTCGGCCGCCCCCCACAGCGAGGCGTAGCCTTCGATCCAGACCACACCCTTCTCCCTCCCCTTCATGGGGAGGGTGGCCGAGCCGTCAGGCGAGGCCGGGTGGGGGCGTTGTGGCGAGCCAGGCGCCGCGCCCTTCACTTCCAGCCCGCCCCACCCGGTCGCCGCTTCGCGTCGACCACCCTCCCCATCAAGGGGAGGGAGAAAACTGCGCTGCATCACTTCCCCTCCAGCCGACGCTCGATCCGGTCCACCGTCGCCCGCACCGCCTCGCCCTGGGCCTCCACCCGCGCCAGTCGCTCGGCCACCAGCCTCTGCTCACCCACCCTCTGCTCCAGCGTCGCAATCCGCGCCGCCGCCCCGCCGGCCCAGACCAGCCCGCCGATGGTCTGCACCAGCAGGGCCGCGATCAGGGCGACAGGCACCTTCTTCCAGTCCGTCATCTTCACCTTTCTCCCTCCCCTTCATGGGGAGGGTGGTCGCGTAGCGACCGGGTGGGGAGGGCGTGGCGACACGGAGCGCGGCGGCTGCCTAGCCTTGCCGCCCCCACCCGTCTTCGCCCTTCGGGCTCAGCCACCCTCCCCATGAAGGGGAGGGAGAGGCCTCGCGCCTACTCGCCCACCCCCGCCATTCGCCGCCGCTCCTCATCCGTCAGGAAGCTCGCCGCATTCAGCCGCGCCCACAGCGCATCCCGCTCGACCTGCAAGGCCGGAACCGCATCCAGATCCGCCTCGATCCGGCAATCCGTGAACCGCCCGCCCAGCCAGCCCGTCATCGCCCCCGCCGCCTTCCTCACCAGCGGGATCACCGTCCCGCGCCAGAAGGCGGCGTTGGCCTCGCGATAGTTGGCGTAGGTCGCGTCGCCCGGTATCCCCAGCAGCTGCGGCGGCACCCCGAACGCCAGGGCGATCTCCCGCGCCGCCGCGTGCTTGCCGGCGATGAAGTCCATGTCGTGCGGCGTCAGGCTCATCGGCTTCCAGTCCAGCCCGCCTTCCAGCAGCAACGGCCGCCCGGCGTTCCTCGCCCCCGCATGGGCCTCGCCCAGCTCCGCCTTCAGCGCCTCGAACTGCTCGCCCGTCAGCCGCTCGCCGTCCCTGGCGCCGTACACCAGCGCCCCCGACGGCCTGGCCGCATTGTCCAGCAGCGCCTTGTTCCAGGCCCCCGACGCATTGTGCACGTCGATGGCGAAGGCCGCCGCCTCCAGCGGTGAAAACCCGTAGTGGTCGTCGGTCGGATGAAACAGCTTCAGATGCATGACCGGCGACCAGCCGTCGCCGTGCCGCCCGATCCGAACCGCCTGCCCGCCGACCGCATACTCATAGGCCTCGGGCCAGCCCGCCCTTCCGGGGACCACCTTCACCCGGTCCGGCCGCAGCGCCCAAAGCTCATCAGGAACCCCGTCGCCATCGGCGTCCCCCGACGCCTCGACATAGGCGTTGCCCGCCGTTTGCAAGGCGCCGTAAACCGCCTCCATCAGTTCCCCGCCCGACTGCTCGGGATTGGGCTTGGCCAGCAGCCGCGCCAGCGGATGTTCCGTCGTCCGCACGCCCCCGACCATGACCATCAAGGGCGTCGACGCCGCCGCCTCCGCGATCATCCGCACGCAGCGATAGGCCACGGCGTTCTTCGCGAACCCCTCGTCCGCCAGATGCGCATAGTCGCGCGGCGTCCACCGCGCCCGGCCCGCCCCCGTCAGGGCGATCAACGGCCCCGCCCGGCTGTCCTTGGTTTCAGGCGCGTCGATGCGCCGCCGACCAAACGGTCGTCGCCAATCCATTGAAATCTCCATGATCTTTCTCCCTCCCCTTCATGGGGAGGGTGGTCGCGCAGCGACCGGGTGGGGAGGGCGTGGCGACACGGAGCGCGACGGCTGCCTAGCCTTGCCGCCCCCACCCGTCTTCGCCCTTCGGGCTCAGCCACCCTCCCCATGAAGGGGAGGGAGAAGCCCGCTCCTGTATTAAAGCGCCCGCAGCCTCGGCTGCGTCTTCCCGGCCAGCAGCAGATGGGTCAGCGCCCACACCAGGGCGTCCGCCCGGTCGGGGCTCTTGGCCCCCGCCGCCTCGCTCCCCAGCGCCATCATCTCTTCTTCCAGCGCCGGGAAAGCCCCGCAGTGAACCACCCGCCCCTGCTCGTACAAGGCGGCCACCGGCTCGGCCCGCGCCTTCTTCGACCGGCTGGCGTGGACCAGCTTGATCTGAACCTCGCAGTCCGCCTGCCCCAGCAGGGTCCGCACCATCTCCCCGCCCTGATTAGCCTCGGCCAGCACCAGGTCGGCGTCGAACGCCCTTGCCGTCTCCGCGACCCGCTGCGCCCATCCGGCGGGCGACAGCCCCCGCGCCGAACGGTCCGCCAGCACGTAGCCGACCTTGTCCTTCCTCCCCGCGACCACGATGCCGCAGGCGTCGCCGTGGGCGCTGGCGGGCGGGTCCACCGCCACCACCGTCCGCTCGAACTTCGCCGGTCGGCTCCCCCGCGCCCGCGCCAGATCCTCGGCCCGGAACAGGGCGCCGTCCGCCTCGACGATCAGCCCCTCCATCTCCTGGGCCTCCAGCCGCGTCCCGGCGTAGAGCGCCTTCAGATGGCTCAAAAATCCCGGCGACAGGTTGCCCGCATTGGCCGCCGTCGCCAGCCGCGCCTTGACCACCCCCGGCTCGGCCAGCAACCGCCGCAGCGCCGCGATCGGCCTCGGCGTCGTGGTGATCGCCAGCTTGGGATCATCCCCCAGCCGCAACCCGAACCTCAGGTTCGACAGCGTCGTCTCCGGGTGTCTCCACGCACAGAACTCGTCGGCCCAGGCTCCATGAAACTGCGGCCCGCGCAGACTGTCCGGGTCCTCCGCCGAAAAGGCGTAGGCCGCCGAGCCGCTCGGCCAGATCAGCCTGCGCCGCCCCGCCTCCCAGCGCGGCCGGTTGTCCCTCGCCGCCTGGGCCTTCAGCCCAGACGGTCCCTCGACCATGACCTCGCGCACATCGTGCAGCGCCGGCCCGACCAGAGCAAACGTCAGCTCCTTCTCCCGCGCCAGCTCGTTCATCCAGAACCCGCCGGCGAAGGTCTTGCCCGACCCCCGTCCGCCCAGCAGCACCCAGGTCCGCCAGTCGGGCTCACGCGGCGCGATCTGTTCGTCGTTCAGCCTCGGCGTCGCCCGGATCCAGGCCCGCAGCACCCGGATCTTCTCCTCGCGCGGCAGCCCCTCGACCCAGTCCCGCAGCAAGGGACTTGCGCTCGAAGGCTGCGACGAGATGATCGACACGGGCGAAGAATTCGGCCTGGAGCCCGGCCAGTTCGGCGTCGCTGACATCACGATCGTCTTCGCTCATTTCATCCTCATCAGGGGTCTTGCGGGCGGGGCGCGACTTCAGCGCCGCCACCGCCTTGGCCGTGCGCGCCAGAACGCCGACGGCCCGCGCCCGCTTCTCGGCCTCGGCCACGTCGTTTGGCGCCGGGGCGGCCGCCACCACGGCGATCGCCTGATCGGTCAGGGTCTTCAGCCGGTCGAACACCTCGTCCAGCCAGTCCGCGCCCTGCCCCGCCTCGTCCCCATTTCCCGTCATGCCCAAACCATAGCGGACCAGCGTCCTCAGGCTGGCGAACAGCCGCAAGAACGGATCAATCGCTGGAATTTACCGGGTTTGGGCGCGGCGACTGCGATAGCCGCCGCGGGATGCCGCTCTTTCCTCCCCACTTTGTGGGGAGGGGGACCGCGTAGCGGTGGAGGGGGCGGCGGCGCCATCAATCATTTGGGCGCAAATTCGGACAGGGTGCCGCCGCCCCCTCCGTCACGGCCGCTGCGCGCCCGCGCCACCTCCCCATCGCTTCGCGACAGGGAGGAAAGCACGCGATCACCCCGCCAGCGCTTCGTCCCCACCCCCGCCGGCTTCCGCCAGCCAGCGCCCCAAGGCTCCCGCCAGTTCGACGATCTGGATGGGCTTGGCCAGATGCCCGTCCATGCCTGCGTCCAGACACCGCGACACCTGATCCGCCTGCACATTGGCCGTCAGCGCCAGGATCGGCGTCCGCCGTCCGGTGCCGACCTGCATCCGCCGGATTTCCCGCGTCGCCGTCAGGCCGTCCATGACCGGCATGTGCACGTCCATCAACACCAGGTCATAGGCCCCGGTCTGCATGGCCTGCACCGCCTCGGCCCCGTCGCAGACCGTGTCGATCTCCAGGCCCAGACCCCGCAGGATGGCGCTGACCAGTTCCCGGTTTCCGGGCGCATCGTCGGCCAGCAGGATGCGTCCCCCCGCCATCCCGCCGGGCGTCGGCAAAGGCTCGTCGCCCCTGGCCAGACGTCCCACCGCGCCGCCCTGGGCCAGAGGCGTCTCGAACCAGAAGGTCGCGCCCCTGCCTGGCTGGCTGTCGACGCCGATTTCGCCATCCATGATCTCGATCAGACGACGCGAGATCGCCAGTCCCAGTCCGGTGCCGCCATAGACCCGCGTGGTCGAGGCGTCGGCCTGCGAGAAGCGCTGGAACAGGACCTCGATCTTCTCCGCCGGGATGCCGATCCCGGTATCGGTCACCTCCACCCGCAGGCGCCAGCGGCCATCGGATTCCGGCCGTCCGCCGACCCGCAGGGTCACCCCGCCCTTGCCGGTGAACTTCACGGCGTTGGACAGGAAGTTCAGCATGACCTGACGCAGGCGTCCGGCGTCTCCCGTCAGCACGGCGGGCATGGCGGCGTCGACCACCACCTTCAGCTTCAGCCCCTTGCTCAGGCACTGGCCCTCGACGATCGCCGCCGCGCCGTCCACAAGGGCCGCCACCTGGAAGGGCTCCGGATCCATCTCGATCGCGTTCGCTTCCAGCTTGGAATAGTCGAGGATGTCGTTGATGACGCCAAGAAGCGCCTCGGACGCCGTTGCAATCCGGTCGACGTAGGTCCGCTCCTGTGCAGGCAGGGCTTCCGATCCTTGCAACAGGCCCGAGAACCCGATCACGCTGGTCAGGGGCGTCCGCAGTTCATGGCTCATGTTGGCCAGAAACTCGCTCTTGGCCTGCGCCGCCTTTTCCGCCCTTTCCTTGGCGTCGATGACCTCGTCTTCCAGCGCCTTGCGCCGGGTCATGTCGCGGATCACCACCACCACGTCGTCGACATGGCCATTCTCATCCTTGAGCGCCTTGAAGGTGCACTCGACCCAGATCACCGTGCCGTTCCTGTGCACCGCCCGGTGTTCCAGGCGGCTCGGCGTGCCGCTCTTCACGGCCTCGCCGATGGCTTTGAGCACCAGGTGGCGATCTTCCGGATAGACGTAGTCCTGGGACTGGCCGCTCATCTCCTCGAACGTCCAGCCCAGCAGTTGCTGGATAGCCGGCGAGATATACTTGCTCGACCCGTCCATCTTCACGCGGGTGATGACGTCGCCGATGTTCTCGGCCAGCAGGCGATACCGCCCCTCGTCGCGCCGCGCGCGAGCCAGCACCCTCTCCTGCTCGGTCACGTCCTGGAAGACGCCGAACATGGCGATGACCCGGCCGGTTTCGTCCACCTCGGTCTCGGCGTGGGTCAGGACGCGTCGTTCCTCGCCGTCCGGGCGAACGATCTGCAGCTTGGCCATATAGCCTTCGCCGTCTTCCAGCCCCCGCTGGATCATATCGGTCAGGGCCTGGCGGTCGCCCTCGACATAGAAGTCCAGCGCGCTGTCGAGGTTGGGATCAAAGCTGTCGCGATCGACGCCGTGTATCCGATAGACCTCATCCGACCACTCGACGACGCCCGTGGCCCGTTCCAGCCGCCAGTGGCCGACGCCCGACATCTGTTCGACCAGCCGCAGCGTCTCCAGACGCTCGTCGCGAATGCGCGCCGCCTCGATGCCGGCGATGATGTCCTCGGCCATGCCCGCCAGCAGCTTGAGCTGAGCAAGCTCCCGGTCGCTCGGCGCCGGCATGGGGTGATCATGCAGGACGCTCAGCGCCCCGATCGGCGTCCCCTCCGGCCCGCACACCGTCGCGGCGGCGAAGAATCTCAGGTTGGCGTGCCCCGCCACGATCGGATGGTCCCTGACGCGCGGGTCCTGGGTCGTGTCGGGGATGACCAGGACCGCCCCGCGCCCCATCGCGGTCACCAGAGGCGCAAGGCTGTTCTCGCGCGGGGTTCGCGTCGAACACAGCCCGGCGTTGGACCGGATGATCGCTTCCGTCGGGGTCAGCAGGGTCACCACCGCAGCCCGGCAGTCGAACAGGGTCGCCGCCAGATCGACCAGCCGGTGGAAAGGCCCCCCCGGGGCGTCGAGCGCCTCGATGCTCTTGGTGGTGAATGACAAGATTACGCCTCCCGAAGCTTTCGTTTTCGCCGAAAGCGCCGAACGAAACGTTATCAGCCGGGGTTTTTCGACCCGCGTTCGAGGACCCACTCCGGCGCCTCGAAGTCCAGGGCGTCTTCCTCGGTGGCCAGCGCGGTCTCGGAAATCGTCTGCCGACGGATCGATACCCCCGCCGTGTGCACCGTCTCGGGATCGCCCGACACCAGCGGATGCCACCAGGCCAGGCCCCGCCCCTCATGCACCCGGCGATAGCCGCACGACGGCGGCAGCCAGCGCAGCCCCGCGATCTTGCCCGGCGTCAGCTTGATGCAGTCCGGCACGTGCTCCTGCCGGTTGGCGTAGTCCGAACAGGTGCACCTGTCCGGGTCGAACAGCTTGCAGTGCACTCGCGTCGGCACGATCTCGCCGGTGTTCTCGTCCTCGAAGCGAATGAGGCAGCACAGGCCGCACCCGTCGCACAGGCTCTCCCACTCGGTGGCCGACATCTCCGTCAGCGGCGTTGTTTCCCAGAAGGGACGCTCCATTCAATCCTCCCCTGCGCAGCGGGGGAGGGGGACCATGCGCAGCATGGTGGAGGGGGCGGAAATGTGCGTACGCTGAGCCATGAGAGCGCCGCTCCTTACAGAAAAACGCGCCCGGAGTCTGCGTCGTACGATGACGCCGCCCGAAGCCGCGCTCTGGATGCGCCTGCGTCCACGCCGCGACGGCCTGCCGAGCTTTCGCCGCCAGCACCCGATCGGCCCCTACATCCTGGACTTCTACTGCGCCCGCCTGCGCCTGGCCGTCGAAGTCGATGGCCTGATCCACGGCACAGGACAAACGCCCGCCCATGACGACCGACGCGACGCCTGGCTGCGCTCACAAGGGATCGAAGTTATCCGCTACGCCGCCGCCGATGTCCTGAAAGACGCCGACGCCGTGGCTCACTCCATCTGGACCCTGGTTCTGTCCCGCACGCGCTAACCCTTCGATCCTCCCCCGTTCACGGGGGAGGGGGACCATGCGCAGCATGGTGGAGGGGGCGGAAACGGGCTGGCGTTCAGAAGAACACAGCGAGGCGCGGGGCGCTTGCCCCCTCCACCGCCTACGGCGGTCCCCCTCCCCCGCTACGCAAGGGAGGATCGCCAGCCTCAGTGCGTCACGCTCTTGGAGAAGACGTTGATCACCACCACCCCGCCGACGATCATGACCAGGCCGACGACCGCCGGCAGATCCAGCTTCTGCTTGAACAGGAACAGGCCGATCACCGAGATCAGCACCACGCCCAGCCCGCTCCAGATGGCGTAGGCCAGTCCCACCGGCATCTGCTTCAGCGCGATGGTCAGCAGGTAGAAGGCCAGGCCGTAACAGAGCGCCAGCCCCGCCGTCGGCCAGGGCTTGGTGAACTGCTGCGACGACTGCAACAGGGTGGTCCCCAGCACTTCAAAGCTGATGGCGCCCAGCAGGGCCGCCCAGGTGACCGGGTTCACTCCGCGTCACCCGTCTCTGCCAGCAAGACGCCAGGCGTCAGCAGCGACAACAGAGCCTTGCGCTGCTCCGGCGACACCTCGTGCGTGCCGAACAGATCGCTCATCCACAGACCGTCCGCAATCAGCCTCAGCATCAGGGCGTCGTCCTTGCCCGCCAAATCCACCGGGTCGTCCTCCGCCAGGGCCCGCATCGCCGCCTGCCAGCGCGTGATCAGGCTTGGCTCCACCGCGCAGGCCACCAGCGCCGCCCGGCCGATGCTGACGTCGCGATCGGTCACCGGGTCGTTGACCGTCACCCGCAGATAGGCGCGCGCATTGCGGCCATAGGGGTTGGGATCGCGCGCCGCCTCGGCCTGGATGGCGGCCGTCATCTCGGACGCCAGATGATCGATCACCCCCTCCAGCAAGGCCAGCTTGGTGGGGAAGTGATGCAGCAGGGCGCCCTTGCTGAACGGCAGGCGCGCGACCACGGCGTCCAGCTTCAACCCCGTCGCCCCCTGTTCGGCGGCGGCCTCTATGGCCATGTCGATGATCTCGGCGCGGGTGGCTTCCGGCGCGCGGCGGCGGGTCTGGGCGTCCATTGAGCCTTACTACCGTCCAGTTGGTATGTTTTCAAGCGATGGCCTGACCGCCCCCCTCGGTCTATAGGGACGCCCCTCCTCCCCTTTTATCGATCGCATCGTCTTCATGGCCGCTCGCCCCCCTCTCGTCGCCCTCAAGGACGTCCGCCTTCAGGACGGCCAGCGTCCCCTGTTCGACGGCGTCGATCTGGCGGTTGAACCGCGCAGCCGCGCCGCCCTTGTCGGGCGCAACGGGGCCGGCAAGTCGACCCTGATGAAGATCGTCATGGGCCTGATCGAGCAGGACTCCGGCGACCGCTCGGTCCAGGCCGGCACCCGCTTCGCCTATGTGCCCCAGGAGCCAGACGTTCAGGGCGAGACCCTGCTGGACTACGCCTCGTCCGGCGGCGCCGAGCGCTGGACCGCCGAAAGCTGGCTGGCCACCTTCGGCCTCGACCCGGAAAAGCCCGCCGTCGGCCTGTCGGGGGGCGAGACGCGCCGCGCGGCCCTGGCCAAGGCCTTCGCCGAAGAACCCGACGTCCTGATGCTGGACGAGCCGACCAACCACCTCGACATCCTGGCCATCGAACTGCTGGAGAACGAGCTGGTCCAGGCCCGCTTCGCCGTCCTGGTCGTCAGCCACGACCGCGCCTTCCTGAACAAGGTGACGAACACCGTCCACTGGCTGGAAAACCGCCGCGTCCGCACGCTGAACAAGGGCTTCAACGCCTTTGACGAGTGGTCCACCAAGGTCATGGAGGAAGAGGCCGAGTCCTTGCGCCGCCTGTCCAAGACCATCGAGCGCGAGACCGCGACCTTCTACTCCTCCATCACCGCCCGCCGCAGCCGCAACGAAGGCCGCGCCCGCTCGCTTCAGGCCCTGCGCTCCGAGCACGCCGAGCGGGCCAAGGATCAGCCGCGCGAGCTCTATCTCGGCGTCGATTCCGGCGTCACCTCGGGCAAGCTGGTGGCCGACCTCAAGGGCGTGTCGAAGGCCTTTGGCGACCGCGTCATCTTCAAGCCCTTCACCACCCGCATCATCCGCGGCGACCGGCTGGCCATCGTCGGCCCCAACGGCGCGGGCAAGACCACCCTGGTCAAGACCCTGCTGGGTGAACTGACGCCCGACGAGGGCACGGTCAAACTCGGCTCCAACCTCGAACCCGTCTATCTGGATCAGTCGCGCGAGGGGCTGAAGTCGGACATGACCCTGTGGGACGCCCTGACGCCGGGCGGCGGCGACAGCATCATCGTGCGCGGCTTCTCCAAGCACGTCGCCGCCTACGCCAAAGACTTCCTGTTTTCCGAGGCCCAGCTGCGCCAACCGATCTCGACCCTGTCGGGCGGCGAGCGCAACCGCCTGCTGCTGGCCCGCGCCCTGGCCAAGCCCGCCAACATGCTGGTCCTCGACGAACCGACCAACGACCTGGACATGGACACCCTCGACAAGCTGGAAGAGCTGCTCGAGACCTATGACGGCACCCTGATCCTGGTCAGCCACGACCGCGACTTCGTTGACCGCCTGGCCACCTCGACCATCGCCATGAACGGGCGCGGCGACATCGTCGAAACCCCCGGCGGCTGGACCGACTTCATCCGCCAGAACCCCGGCTTCCTCCAGCCCGGCGCCAACCCCCGCCCCCAGGACAAGGAGGCCGCCGCCCGCGCCGAGGCCAACCCCGCGCCCGCAGCCGTCGCCGCCAAGAAGCCCGGCAAGCTGTCCTTCAAGGACGCCCACCGGCTGAAGGAACTGGAAGCCCTGCTGGAAGCCCTCCCCGGCCAGATCGCCAAATACGATACGACCCTGGCCGACCAGAGCCTCTACACCCGTGATCCCGCCGCCTTCGACGCCGCCATGAAGGCCGCCGACAAGGCCAGAGCCGACCTCGAAGCCGCCGAACTGGAATGGCTGGAACTGGAAGAAAAAAAGGCGGCGCTGGGGGCCTGAGCCGCCACCGCCGCCTCAAGAGCCTGATCGGTTGAGGCGGAATCGCTTCGCGATTACGCCGATGCCGTGAATCAGGCTCCAGGATTGATGCTGGAGCGAATATCTGAGTTCAGATGCGATCGCATCTGAACCGATTGCGCTCTAGAGTGGTCGCCTGGATAGGCGGGCGCCTGATCAGGCGGGCTCAGCCTCGGCTTCTTCCGCCCGGTATTCTTCGGCGGAGACGAAGGCGGCGCCTTCCTCGTCCAGCACCCACATGCCGATGAAGGCGGCGTGCTCAGGCTCCAGATCTTCTTCCAGCAGGTCGCCGTCATACAGGCTGACATTGCTGTAGTCGAAGTCCAGCAGCAGCTGACCGGCCAGGCCGATCATCTCTTCGGCCATGCGGCGCGAATAGCCTACGGCTTCGCTCTCATTGGTGAAGTCGTCCGTCAGCGTATTGACCTCGGCCGCCTCGCTGCCTTCGGTCGCGCTGGTGGTGACGATTGTATAAGCGGGCATGGTCATCTCTCTTGGGGGTGGAACCCCACCCCTAAACCCTTTGCCGGCCGACGCCGCCTGATTTCGGCAAACGATCCGGTGATCGCGGTCGATTAGTCCCGCAAACCCCGGTCATTGCGCTTGGTGGCGCGGTAGTGCTTTTGCAGCCCCGCCAGACGACGGCGCTCGGCGTCCTTGGCCACGCGGTCCGCCTTCTCTTCCGCCGCCGCCAGTTCCAGCTTCAGCTTCTGGAAATGAGCCCAGCGATCCGGGTCCAGCGTCCCGCTCTCCAGCGCAGCGCGCACGGCGCAGCCCGGCTCGTTGGCGTGGCTGCAGTCGCTGAACTTGCAGTCCTGAGGCAGGTTTTCGATGTCGTCGAAGGCGGCGCTGACCCCCTCGTCGGCGTCGATCAGGCCGACTTCGCGGATGCCGGGCGTGTCCACGATCATGCCGCCGCCGGGCAGGCGGATCAGCTCGCGATGGCTGGTGGTGTGGCGTCCCTGGTCGTCGTATTCACGAATGGCCTGGGTCGCCATCCGGTCCTCGCTCAGGAAGGCGTTGACCAGACTGGATTTGCCGACGCCCGACGAGCCGATCAGGACGCAGGTCTCTCCGGGCGCGACCTGGGCCAGCAGCGCATCAAGGCCGTGGCCCTCCCGGACCGAAACCGCAAGCACCGGACACCCGGGCTCCAGGGCCGCAATTTCGGCGGCTTGGGCTTGCGGATCATCGCTGAGGTCGGACTTGGTCAACACCACCACCGGCCGCGCCCCGCTCTGCCATGCGGCGGCGAGATAGCGCTGGATGCGGCGCGGATTGAGGTCGGCGTTCATGGAGGTGACGATGAAGGCCACGTCGATGTTGGCGGCGATGATCTGCAGCCCTCGCGTGCTGTGCGCGGCCCGACGGACGAAGGCCGTGCTGCGCGGCAGGATGGCGTGGATGGTGGCGGCGCCTTCCTGCGGATTCTGCGACAGCGCCACCCAGTCGCCGACCGCCGGGTGGCCCAGCTCGCGGGCCTCGTGAAGCAGCCGACCGGACGCCTTCGCCCGAACCTCGCCCCCCTGCGTGACGACCAGATAGCCGTCGCGCTGCTGCAGCACGACCCGTCCGGGCGTGTGGCCGGCGCGCGCATGCGGCGCAAAGGCCGCCGCCAGCAGGTCCGACCATCCGTATTGCTCGATCAAATCAGAGGCTTCCTGTCGCCCGGGCGACTACTGCGGCTCACGTCTCTCTCTATGACGCCGTCTTTCAAGGACCGCCAGAGACCCTGTTCATGCTTTCGTCGGGGGCGGCAGACCAGGTCGACGGGGATGGGGATGCCCGTCACGCGCGGCCCTGTCGAACAGAAACGGCGGCTCCGCGAGAAGCCGCCGTTATTCCTCTGTCCCTGCCGGTGTCGGCTCAGGTGACCTTCTTGGCCGCCGTAAAGCCCAGAACCAGGAAGACCGCGAAGACGATCAACGCCAGAACCGCCAGGAACTTCGCTATGCCAGCCGCAGCCCCGGCGATGCCGCCAAAACCCAGAAGGCCGGCGACCAGAGCGATAATGGCGAAGATGATGGCCCACTTGATCATGTCGTTCTCCTTCAGATGAGGGCGAAACGACGGATTTCATTTGCGGTTCCGGTCCGCCCCCTCCGATCAGCGACTGCCGGTGGACCGGGCGATGGCGGCCCTCATGCCCTCGGCGTGCAGGGCGCCCGACGGGGCGATCTTGTGGTTCGGCGTCTCGACCGGGCCGTCATTGGCGGTCAGGTCCTCAGGCCCCGTCCAACTGGGATTTTCGGCCCTGCGCTGCACCGCTGCACGAAGATTGGCCGTCGCCGTTTCAGCGGGCGAGGCGGGGGTCTTGCGGTCATTCCGGTCAGGCGTGCAGTTTGACTGAACGGTCATGGCTCTTTCTCCTTCGGTTGATGGCGAAGAAGCGTTTCGGAAAAGACGACTGTTCCCCGGTCGTGGCGGTATGCCGCAACGGGCCGCTTTCCTGTGGACAGCCGCAAGGCCCTGATCCGCAGCCGCGAATTCCGTCCGCCCACAGATATCCACAGGCTTGTCCCCCGGGCTCGGGACGGTTCCGCACAGGCGACCGGATCTGGACGCTTGCCACATAGCGGATTCCGCGAGACCGTCAACAGGCCAACGGGACACGGCGGCGCGGAAATCTCAAACTCAGCAATGGGTTACAGAGATTTCGAGCGAACCGGCCCGGCTCTCTGACCCAGGGTTCCAAAGCCTTTTCGAAGGGTGCGGAGACACCGACGCAGGGCCACAGGCTCCCGATCCTTGAGCGCCTCGGTGCGGGGATCACGGAGAACCAGGCCGGGCTCGAAGACGGCGCGTCCCGACGACGCGCCCGACGCGACCAGGAGCCGCCAGGAGACTAGCCGACGCCGCCGGGTTCGCCCGACGTCGCCGCAGCGAAATCGGTTCGGACGCTTCGCGTCCCGGATGCGGATCCTCGCTTCGGAAAAGGCCAGGCCCTGACCCGAACGGCCAGGTCCAACCCGGACTTGGCGAGGGGACGTGATCGCGGGCTGGCCTTCGGGCGGTTCAGGATCGCGTCCCCTCGCTCAATTCTGGCGCGCCCTGCGACAGGCCCGGCAGGGCCACCCCGGGCCACGTGGCGGGAATCCGCTGCACCGACCGCGTCATCTTCCGCCTGCCCGAGGGGAACGAGGCGCCGAATACCGACTGAAGCCCCGCCCGACCTTCCCAAGCCCGTCCTCGCCCCCTAAACCGGCAGGCTATGACCCTCGACCGACTCTCCCGCCGCAAGATGCTGCTGGGCGCCGCCGGCCTGACCGCCGCCGGCTCCCTTTCCGCCTGCGGCCGCGCCGAGGCGCCGGTCGATGAAGCCGGCCGCGTGCGTCTGCGCCTTGCCGCCGGCGGGCCGGTCACCGCCGCCCACGGCGGCTTCTATCAGGCCATTGCGGTCGGGGCCTATGAGCGGCGTGGGCTGAACGTCGAGATCCTGACCGGCGCGGCGGGGGCCGACATCCCCGCTCTTCTGGCCGCCAGCGCCGTCGAATTGGCCATTGGGGCCGACAGCTTCGCCCCCATGCGGCTGGTCGCGGATCGCGCCCCGGTCAAGGCTGTCGCGGCCTTCCTGCAAAAGGATCCCGTGGTCCTGATGGCGCGCCCGGATCAGCCGCTGGAGGCCCTGTCAGCCCTGCGCGACCGCCCGATCCTGATGAGCCCCGCCGACCAGGCAGGCTTCTGGAACTGGCTGCGGACCCGCTTCGAACTGGGCGCCGATCAGGCCCGGCCGGGCACGCCCGACGACAATCTGAAAGCCTTCATCGCCGATCCCAGGTCCGTCCTGGTCGGCCGGCTGACGGCGGGCGACCCCGCCATGGTCGCGCGCGAAGCCGGGTTCGAACCGCGCGTCCTGATCCCCGCCGACGACGGCTATCCCTCCTATTCCAGCCTGGTGCTGGCCCCCAACGCCTTCGCCCGCGACAACGCCAAGGCCCTGCGCGACTTCATCGCCGCCTCGGTCGAGGGTTGGCGCGACTATGTCCACGGCGACGGCTCCAGGGGCGACGCCCTGATCCGCCGCGCCAATCCCGAGCTGAACCAGCGCCTGCTGAACGCCGTCCGCGACAGCCTGCGGACCGAGGCCGTGGTCGATGGCGGTGATGCGGCCCTCTACGGTCTGGGCGCCATGACCGCCGACCGCTGGCAGGCCTTCGCCGAACAGACCGAGACGGCCTATCCCTCCTTGCCGGACTGGCGCGAAGCCTTCACGCCCCAATACCTGCCCGGCCGGAACTGAAGCGTCGCGTTAGCAGCGGATTAAGCCGTCATGGCCTAGTCTGACCGCTGAACGCCGTCCCGCAGCAGGAGGCCGTCCGTGCGACGCCCGCCGATCACCGCCATCCTGACCCTCGGGGCGAGCGCCCTGAGCCTTGTCGCGCCCGCTGCAGCCCAGGCTCCCGGCCAGACTCCTGGCCAGACCGCGGCGCCGACCAGCGCCAACGCCGCCGGCCTGCGCTATCTCAGTTGGCCGGGCCGGACCTACCGACCCGCGCCTCCGGCGGCGGCGACACCCGCGCCGGCCGACCTCTCCTCGCCCGCTGCTGTCCCGGCGCAGCCCGCGCCCAGCCGCCCGCCGATCATTCCTCGCGGCGGCCGGTCCGCCGCGCCGGCGGCCGACCTGGAGCCGCGTCAGGGCCTGACGCCCGCCAGCGCCTGGATCGGCGCCCAGACGCCCGCCTATGCCCCGCCGCCCGCCCCGCAAAATCAGGGGCCGGGTCCTCAGCCCTATTTCGCCGTCGCCTCCGCCTCCGCCCCGATCAGCCCCCCGCAGGCGACCAGCCCCTGGAGCCAGGCGCATAGCGTCACGCCTGTCGTCCCGGCCTCCGCTCCGGCTTCGACCGGCTATTTCGAGCAGCCCGCCCCCGTCGCCGAGGCCGCGCCCTCGCCGGCTCCGACTCCGGCGCCCATGGCGCCCGCCGCGCCCCAGATCGACAGCGCGCCCGCTGAAGCGGCCGCCGTCGATCCCATGGCCCCGCGACGCGACGCGCCCATCTTCCGCCTGCAACGCCCCGCAGCGCCTCCGGCCCAGGCGCCCGCCAGCCCGGCCCCGGTCGAAGCCCATACGCCGCCCGCCGCAGCGACGCCGGTCGCCCAGGGCGGCGCCCGCTACTATTCCGTCCATCGTCAGGCCGGTCGTCAGCCCGACGCCACGCCTCTGCCCCCGCCCGTCTATCTGGACGCCCTGCCGGTGGACCTGACCTCGATGCCCGCCTCGACCGATCTGGCCGAGCCCCCCGCCGCCCCCAATCTGATCCGCAACGCCAACGGCCGCCTTCAGGCCCTGCCGGCCAACGAAGACCCTGTCCTGCCATGAGCGACGGCGCCGCCCTCTCCCCGATTGTGGACGCCTCCTCGCGCCTGCCCGACCTGATCGCCCTGGCCCAGGAGACGTCCAGCGAGAAGCGCCGCGCCCTGCTGCGCGAACTGACCGATCACTTCTTCGGCGATCCCGAACGCAGCGAGACCGAGACGGCCCTCTACGGCTCCGTGCTCAGCGGGCTGACCGACGCCATGGAGGTCGCCGTCCGCGCCGAACTGGCCGAGCGCTTCGCCGCCGCAGCCGACGCTCCGATCCAGTTGATCCGCCGCCTGGCCAATGACGAGGCCGAGGACGTGGCCCAGCCCGTGCTGCGCGCCTCGCCCATGCTGACCGAGGAGGACCTGATCCAGGTCATCCGCTCGCGAGGTCAGGGCCATATGCGCGCCGTCAGCCAGCGCGCCGAGGTGTCCGAGGCCGTGTCCGACGCCATCGTCGAGCGCGGCGACGACGAAACCCTGGGCGTCCTGCTCGGCAACGACGGCGCCCACCTGTCGCGCGCCGCCTGCGAGGCCGCCGTGGAGCGCGCCCGCGCCAATCCGGCCCTGCACGCCCCCACGGTCGAGCGCGCCAGCCTGCCCGCCGACCTGCTGAACGAGATGTATTTCGAGGTCGAGGCCCGTCTGCGTCAGCGCATTCTGGAACAGAATGCGCGCATGGACCCGGCCCTGCTGGAAAGCGCCCTGGCCGCCGGCCGCACCCGCGTCGCCACCGACGACGGCGCCCTGCCGCCCGACTACGCCGAGAGCCTGGCCTATGTCGAGGAACTGCGCGCCGCCAACCAGTTGACGCCCCAGGTCCTGGCCCGCTTCCTGCGCTCGGGCGGCCGGACCTCCTTCCTGATCGCCCTGTCGCAGTTGGCGGACATCGAGTTCCACACCGCCCGCCAGATCGTCGAGCGCCGCGAGCTGGACGCCCTGGCCGTGGTCTGCAAGGCCGCCGACCTGGATCGCGCCCTGTTCCTGACCTACGCCGTCGTGCTTCTGAACACCGACGGCGACGCCATGGGCAAGGCCCGCGCCTATGCCGGCATGTACAACGACCTGACCCACGAAGCCGCCCAGCGCACCCTGCGCTTCTGGCGCATGCGCAAGGCCATGCACGCGGCGTGAGCCAAAGCGCGACGCCTCTCCCTCCCCATGAAGGGGAGGGAGAAGCCGGCTCCAGACAGCAAAACGCCCGCCTTCCTTCGGAAGACGGGCGCTGCGTCCGACCTGAAAGGCCGGGTCTTACTTCTTGGCGCGGGCGACGCGAGCGGGTTTGCGGCCGCCCTGGCCCAGACCCATCTGCTTGGCCAGGTCCGAGCGGGCCTTGGCGTAGTTCGGGGCGACCATGGGATAGTCCTTGGCCAGACCCCACTTCGCCCGGTATTCCTCGGGGCTCATATTGTATTTGGTGCGCAGGTGGCGCTTCAGCGACTTGAACTTGCGACCGTCTTCCAGGCAGATCAGGAAGTCAGGCGTAATCGACTTGCGCACCGGAACCGCCGGTTCCTTGGGCTCGGGCTCGACTTCAACCGGGCCGGAAGACACGCCGGACAGGGCGGCGTGAATCTGGGCGATCAGGCCGGGTACGGCGTCGGCCGAGACGGTGTTGTTGCTGACGTAAGCCGACACGATGTCCGCCGTCATTTCGAGCAGTTCGGGTTTTTCTTCCATGGGGGGATCGCCTGTTGCAGGAGCCAAACGCATTCGACTGATCTGACAGACCCGCCGCTAGGCGTTTTCATACGGATGTTCGATGACGAAGGCAATGCAAGCTTAAAACATCGTCTTGCTGACGACGTCTTCTACTTGTCTACACCGAAATCAGTGCTCGGCCTTCATCGACCGAAGTTCTCCGCGAGCGCTAACATCGCGGCGCGCTCGGGGGCGGAGTATTCGTCGACGAGGTCTTCCTCGCCTTCACGGATGGCGCGAAGAAGTTCGGGCGTCAGGGCCGAGGACAGCGACCAGTTCCAGTAACGCAGCACAGTCTGAGCCCGATCGACGGCCAGCATCTCATAGGTGATCTGCACCCGCTCCCAGTCGGGATGAATTTCTCCGTCCGCCGTCGCCTCGGGCCGGCGCATGGCCCGCCAAAGGGTCTGCAGGTCCAGCCGGGACAGGCCCGTGGCCTTGCACAGGATGGCCAGGGCCTCGCCGCCGGCGTCGCCCATGATCTTGGCCGACGTCAGGGGCTTGATCCCCGACAGATAGCCAATCTCGCCGACCAGCTCACGCGTCATGCCCTGGCCCGCGGCGGCCACGGCGGCTTCCAGTCCGCTGTAGGGGCTCTTGTCGATGGCCGCGCGATTACGCTGGCGCCGCTCGATGAACTGCAGGGCCTTGCGCGTGACGGGATCCGCCCAGCCCTCGGCCGCGGCCTGGGCGAACAGGTCTTCGACGCTGTCCTGCAACACTTCGCGCGACACCGCGAACCGCTGCAGCACGATGCGGCGCTCGTCGGGCCCGCACCACCAGAACATGACATAGGCCCCGGACGGCCTCAGCTCCGGCCGTCTCAGCAGCGACGCGCACAGCCCGCGACTGCGGCGGCTCATGGCGACCACCCCCTCGACAGCGGATTGCGCCAGGCGGGCCGAGCTGTTTTTCAGCACCGCCTCAATCACCGCCTCCTCGCCAAAGCTGAGAAGCGTCTCCGTGACCACTTCCGACAGGCCCCGACGCTCGGCGATCAGCAGGCGATGCTCGATCCCCGCATCGCGCGCACAGCCGATCAGGTCCACGTCGGTCAGCGACGCGCACTGTTCAATCAGGGGGGCCGCCACCGACGGCTCATCGCGAAGCAGCAGCCGCGCCAGGCTGTCGGGTATCTCGGCCAGGGGCGCCAGCCGTGCGGCCACCCGACGCCGCTCCTCGGTCGACGCCTGCCGCAACAACTCCACCAGCAGGTCGCCGGTGACGGACCGCTCGAAGGCGTTGATGCGGCTGGCGGGCAGGCAGACGACGTCGGCCAGGCGCCTGAGCAAGGTCTGGCGCGCCTTCGAGGGCCCCGGCGGGGTTTCGGGTTCGGAACTGGCGGCCGAAATCGACATGGCTGCTACCCTAGCGCGAGCCGGTTAACCGCGCGTGAGGGCGAAACCGCGCCCTACAACCCCTCGAACAGGGCGGTGGACAGGTAGCGTTCGGCGAAGCTGGGGATGATGGCGACGATGGTCTTGCCCGCGTTTTCATCCAGGGCCGCCTGACGGAAGGCGGCGACCAGGGCCGCGCCAGAACTGATGCCGACCGGCACGCCTTCGACCCGGGCCACCTTGCGCGCCATGTCGAAGGCCTCGTCGTTGGAGACCTGCTCCACGCCGTCGATCACGGCGCGATCCACGATGGTCGGGATGAAGCCCGCGCCGATGCCCTGGATCTTGTGCGGCCCCGGCGCGCCGCCCGACAGGACCGGCGAGGCGGTCGGTTCGACGGCGATCATCCGGACCGAGGGCTTCTTGAACTTCAGCGCATGGCCGACGCCGGTGATGGTGCCGCCGGTGCCGACGCCGGAAATGACGATGTCCACGGCGCCGGCCGTATCGTTCCAGATTTCCTCGGCGGTCGTGGCCTCATGGATGGCCGGATTGGCGGGGTTCTCGAACTGCGAGGGGCTGACGGCGCCGGGCGTGCGGGCGATCAGGTCCTGGGCCATGGCGATGGCGCCCTTCATGCCCTGCTCCGCCGGGGTCAGCACCAGTTCCGCGCCCAGCAGGGCCAGCATCTTGCGGCGCTCGATCGACATGCTCTCCGGCATGACCAGGATCAGCTTGTAGCCCTTGGACGCCGCGACGAAGGCCAGGGCGATGCCGGTGTTGCCGCTGGTCGGCTCGACCAGGACAGCGCCCGGCTGGATGCGTCCCGCCTGTTCCAGCGCCTCGATCATGGCCACGCCGATCCGGTCCTTGACGGAAGCGATCGGGTTGAAGAACTCCAGCTTGGCCAGCACCGTCGCCTTCGGCCGATACTCAGCCGTCAGGTTGGGCAGCCGCACCAGGGGCGTGTCGCCGATGGTGTCGATGATGCTGTCATAGACGCGGCCGCGGCCGGCCTTCTTGTGGCGGCTGGCGTCATAGGCGGGGTCGGACATGGGGAGATCTCCGTGCGGCGAGTTTCTTCTAAGTGACAGCCCTTATACGCCCGAGGCAAGATCGCGCCGCACAGGATTTCTGATGACCGGTTAAGCGCAGCTATCACCGGCGGCGCCGCCCTATCGCGTCAGCCCCCGCCGCGCCGGATCAAAGGGCAGGACCTCGCGGATCGAGATCAGGGTCTTGAAGGCGCGGACGCGGGCGTCGTCGTTCAGCACGTCCCGCGTGAACACCTCATAGGCCTCCATCGTGGGCGTGCGGACATAGAGGACGAAGTCGGTCTCGCCGGTCACGTACCAGGCGGCCTGGACCTCGGGGCGAGACGTCAGACTGTCGATCAGGGCGTCCAGCACCGCCGTGCCCTCGCGCTCCATCTCGACCAGGACATGCATGGTCAGGGCGCGTTCAAGGCGCGCCTCGTCGATCACCGCCACGTCGGCGACGATGACCTTCTCGTCGCGCAGGCGGCGCAGCCGTCGGGACACCGCCGATTCCGACAGGCCCACGGCTTCCGCCATCAGGCGCGCCGGCTGCAGATTGTCGCGTCGCACCAGATCCAGCAGTCGGCGATCGAAATCATCCAGCACAACCGTTTCTTGCATGATCTTGGACCCTGAAGACGTTTTCTTGCATTCTATCAGCAGAAATCAGCGAGAAACACAGACGGCTTTTCACTAGGTTCCCGGCCGATGTCCTCCCCCACCCTGCCCCTGAATTCGCCGCGCCTTTCGGCCGCCCTGCCCTATCTCGCCCTGGCGGGCGGGATGGTGTCGCTGGCCGTCGGCACCTCCTTCGCCAAGAGCCTGTTCCCCCTCGTCGGGGCCGAGGGGACGGCGGCCCTGCGCGTCGGCCTGTCCGCCCTTGTGCTGGTGGCGATCTGGCGGCCCTGGCGCTTTCGTCTGACGCGGTCAGACGCCGGGCGGGTGCTGCTCTATGGCCTGGTGCTGGGCCTGATGAACCTCAGCTTCTACATGGCGCTGCGCACCATTCCGCTCGGCATCGCCATCGCCATCGAGTTCGCCGGGCCGCTGACCCTGGCCCTGATCCATTCGCGCAAGCTGGTGCATTTCGCCCTGGTCGGCCTGGCTGTTGCGGGTCTGGCCCTGCTGCTGCCGATCTGGAGCGGGGTCGAGGGGCTGGACCCGGTCGGCGTCGCCTTCGCCGCCTTCGCCGGCCTGTGCTGGGCCCTCTACATCATCTTCGGCACGCGGCTGTCGCACATGCACGCGGGTCAGTCGGTGGCCCTGGGGATGAGCACCGCCGCCCTGGTCATCCTGCCGTTCGGCGTCTCGACGGCGGGCGTGGCCCTGCTGGCGCCCTCGGTCCTGCTGCTGGGCCTCGGCGTCGCCCTGGTGTCCAGCGCCCTGCCCTATTCGCTGGAGATGATCGCCCTGCGCCACATCCCCAAACGCACCTTCGGCGTCCTGCTCAGCGTCGAGCCGGCCATCGGCGCCCTGGCGGGCATGGTCCTGCTGCATGAGCAACTCAGCCCCCTGCAATGGCTGGCCATCGGCTGCATCATCGCCGCCTCCATCGGCGCCGTCCTGACCGCGCCCAGAGGCCAGGCCCAGCCCCTGACCGAACCCGGCGCGCCGGCCTGAGGCGTCAGAAGACGCCGCCGCTGGCCGCGAGCCGCAGCCGGCTTCGCTGATCCTCCAGGGCTGCGGGCGCGCCGGTCGCCCCCGTGCGGAAGCCGCCGACCAGCCGCGCCAGGCCCTCCGCCTCGGTCTTGAGGTTGGCCGCCGCCGCCGTGGTCTGTTCGACCATGGCCGCATTCTGCTGGGTGACCTGGTCCATCTGGTTCACCGCGGCATTGACCTGCCCCAGACCCGAGGACTGTTCCTGGGCCGAGGCGGCGATCTCGGCGACCAGGGCGTCCATCTCGCCCACCTTGCCGGCGATGGCGCCGAGAGAGGCGCCCGCCTCGTTGACCAGCCTGACCCCCTGCGCCACCTCGGCGGCGGAGGCGGAAATCAGGGTCTTGATCTCCTTGGCCGCCTCGGCCGAGCGCTGCGCCAGGGCCCGCACTTCGGACGCGACCACGGCGAAGCCGCGCCCGCTGTCGCCCGCCCGCGCCGCCTCGACGCCCGCGTTCAGGGCCAGAAGGTTGGTCTGGAAGGCGATCTCGTCGATGACCCCGATGATGTCGCTGATCTGGTTCGAACTCTGGCGAATGCCGTCCATGGCGGCCACCGCCTCGCGCACCACCAGGCCGGATCGGTCGGCCTGATCGCGCGCCTGGCCGGCCACGTCGGCGGCCTGTCGCGCGCCCTCGGCGCTGCGCTTCACCGTGGCGGTGATCTCGTCCAGGGCGGCGGCGGTTTCTTCCAGCGAGGCCGCCTGCTGCTCGGTGCGCCGCGACAGGTCGTCCGAGGCGCTGGAGATTTCGTCCGAGCCCCCGCGCAGACCCGCAACCGACTGCAGCACCTGGTTCATCGTCTGGCGCAGGCAATCGACCGCATTGTTGAAATCGTCCTTCACCCGACCATGGGCGCCGTTCATGTCCTGGTCGATCAGGGCGGTCAGGTCGCCGTCTGACAACCGTGACAGGCTTTCGGCCAGGGCCTCGACAAGGGTGTTCTGCGCCGCCTCGGCGTCCAGCCGCGCGGCCTCGCGACGGGCCGCCTCCTGTTCGGCTTCGGTGATGTCCACCGCCAGCTTGATGACCCTGGTGGGGCGGCCGTCCGCCCCGATGACCGGGTTGTAGGAGGCCTGCAGCCACACCTCCCGTCCGCCCTTGGCCAGACGCCGGAACTTGGCGGCCGCGAACCGGCCTGCGTTCAGGTCGCGCCAGAAGGCGGCGTAGGCCGGACTGGCCGCTTCCGCCGGGTCCATGAAGGTGCGGTGATGCTGGCCCCGGATCTCGTCCAGGCTGTAGCCCATGGTCTTCAACAGGTTGTCATTGGCGTCCAGGATGCACCCGTCGAGATCGAACTCGATCACCGCCTGTGATCGACCGATCGCAGCCATCTTGCTGTCGAGGTCATGGAGCTTCTGCTCCACATCGTGTTTCTGACGACCCTTGCCGAACATCCAGTCCGCTCCCCAGCGATAGACTCGATTGATGACGCGCCTTTTCACCGAACTGTAGGATCTGAAACCTTAGTTTTTCTGCGGGGCCGGCTAAGGGCATTCCCGTAGGCCGGCTTCACCGCTCGTTAACCACGATGAGGCATCCGTTAACGTGCATTTTGTGGGCTGCGTTCAGAAGGCTCCGCCTTCTCGATCCGACGCAGCCCGAGGGGCCAAAAGTTGCGCAATCTTGTCGCCGCCGTCGAAGCGATCGACCCGCTGGTCGTCACCGGCAAGGTGGCGGGCGTCAGCGGCCTGCTGATCGAATCGCGCGGCGGCCTGTCGCGACTGGCCGTCGGCGCGCGCGCCGAGATCCAGCGACGCGGCCAGCCCCCCCTGCCCGCCGAGGTCGTCGGCTTCCGCGACGCCAAGGCCCTGCTGATGCCCTTCGGCCCGGTCGAGGGCGTGGCCCCCGGCGCCGACATCAAGATCATCGACACAGCCGCCAGCGTGCGCCCCACCACCGCCTGGCTGGGCCGCATCATCGACGCCTTCGGCCTGCCCATCGACGGGCTGGGACCCTTGCCGCAGGGCGCCGTCCCCTATCCCTTGCGCGCCTCGCCGCCGCCGGCCCATTCGCGCGGCCGGGTCGGCGAGCGGCTGGACCTGGGCGTGCGCTCAATGGACGTCTTCACCACCACCTGCCGGGGGCAGCGTCTCGGCATCTTCGCCGGTTCGGGCGTCGGCAAGTCGGTGCTGCTGTCCATGCTGGCCAAGCAGGCCACCTGCGACGTCGTGGTCGTCGGCCTGATCGGCGAGCGGGGCCGCGAGGTCCGCGAGTTCATCGAGGAGACCCTGGGCGAAGAGGGGCTGAAGCGCGCCATCGTCGTCGTCGCCACCTCGGACGAACCGGCGCTGAAACGGCGCCAGTCGGCCTATATGACCCTGGCCATCTCGGAATACCTGCGCGATCAGGGGCTGGAAGTCCTGTGCCTGATGGACAGCGTCACCCGCTTCGCCATGGCCCAGCGCGAGATCGGTCTGGCGGCGGGCGAGCCGCCGACGACCAAGGGCTATACCCCCACCGTCTTCACCGAACTGCCCAAGCTGCTGGAGCGCGCCGGTCCCGGCCCGATCCGGGCCGACGGCATCGAGGCCGGGCCCATCACCGCCCTGTTCACCGTCCTGGTGGACGGCGGCGACCATGACGAGCCGATCGCCGACGCCGTGCGCGGTATTCTGGACGGCCACATCGTCATGGACCGCAAGATCGCCGAGCGCGGCCGCTTCCCCGCCATCGACGTGCTGAAGTCGGTTAGCCGGACCCTGCCTGGTTGCCAGACGCCGCCCGAGCGCGAGCTGAACCGCCGCGCCCGTCAGTGCCTGTCGGCCTATGCCAACATGGAAGAGCTGATCAAGATCGGCGCCTATCGCACCGGGGCCGACCCCATCGTCGACCGCGCCATCGCCCTGAACCCCGCGCTTGAGGACTTCCTCGGCCAGGACAAGGACGACCACACCAGTTTGAGCGAAAGCTTTGACCGTCTGGAAACCATTCTGAACCAAGGAATGGTGCAACCGTGATCTGGAAGACCGCCACATGACCGCCTGGGCTCAATCCCTGATCCGCATTTCCAACTACGAAGTCGAGACGCTGCAAAAGCGCCTGGCCGAGGTCGCCGCCCGCAAGGCCGAGGCCGAGATGCGCGTCGCCGTTCTGGACGCCGAGGTAGAGATCGAGCGCCAGAACGCCCGTCTGGACCCGTCCTCGGGCATGATGCTGCAAGCCTACCTCAAGGGCTGGGCCATGAAGCGCGCTGACGCGGAAGGGCTGGTCGTCGCTGTCGGGGCTGAAGAAGAAGGCGCCCGCGACGCCCTGACCAGCGCCTTCGAGGAGCTGAAGAAGTTCGAGCACGTCGCCGAGGCCACCCGCCTCAGCAAGCTGCTGGCCGCCGCCAAACGCGAAACCGCCGCCTTCGACGAAATGGGCCTGAGGCGCCGTGCGGAGGGGTAGTCACTACGCCTCTCCCTCCCCGTTCCGGGGAGGTAGAGGCGTGACGATCAACCGCCGTCTCATCCTCGCCGCGCCTGTCGCCCTGGCCGCCTGCGGCTCCGCCGAGCCGCCCGCGCCGCCGCCGACCATCGCCCCGCTGAAATCGACCGCCCCCTTCCCCGTCGGCCTCAGCGCCATGACGGGTCAGTTCGACGATCCACAATGGGTCGATCTGGTCCGCACCCACTTCAATCAGCTGACCCCCGAGTGGGAGATGAAGATGGAGCGGATCATGACGGCCGACGGCGGCTATGACTTCTCGGCCGCCGACCGCATCGCCGCCTTCGCCCGCGACAATGCCTTGCGGCTCTATGGCACCACCCTGATCTGGTACGCCCAGGACCACCCGCATTTCCACGACCTGGACCAGGCCCGGTTCGAGGCCGACTACGACCGCTGGATCGCCACGGTCGCCGGGCGCTATCGCGGACAGGCCGTCGGCTGGGACGTGGTCAACGAGCCGGTGAAGGATGACGGCGAGGGCCTGCGCGACTGCCTGTGGAGCCAGCGCCTGGGCCAGGACGGCTACATGATCCGCGCCTTTGAACAGGCCAGGCTGGCGGATCCGGACGCGGTCCTGTTCATCAACGACTACAATCTCGAGAACAATCCGAAGAAGGGCGCGACCTTCCTGCGCACCGTCGAGCGTCTGCTGAAGGCCGGGGCGCCCATCGGCGGCCTGGGCACCCAGTCCCACCTCGACATCGAGATTCCCGCCGGTCAGATCACGGCCTTCATGCGCGAACTGGCCGCCTTTGGCCTGCCCATCCATGTCTCCGAACTGGACGCCTCGCTCCGCAACGGGCGGCGCCTCGACACCCGATCTCGCGACCAGAAGCTGGAGCAGCAGAAGGCCCGCGTGGTCGAACTGGCCGAGGCCTTCATGGCCCTGCCCCCCGCCCAGCGCTTCGCCTTCACCGTCTGGGGCCTGCGCGACACCGACAGCTGGCTGCGGCGCGGGGGCGAGGACGACGGCCGCGATCAACCCCTGCTGTTCGATACGCTGGGCCGCCCCAAGCCCCTGGCGGCGGCGCTGGAGGCGGCGTTCCGGGGCTGACACCACCTCTTTCCTCCCCATTTCATGGGGAGGTGGATCGGGCGCGAAGCGACCGAGACGGAGGGGGCGACGCCACCTTTTCCGAATGAGCCCCGATGGACAGGCGTCGCGTCGCCCCCTCCACCGCTTCTCGGTCCCCCTCCCCATGAAATGGGGAGGAAAGACGTTCCGGCGCTGATTTACCGGAACGCAACGCCCGCCTGATCTAACGGCGTGATGAAACTGATCCACGCCCTTCAGGACAATTCTGACCCCAACTCGCTGGTGTCGCGCTTTCGCCGCGCCCGAGCCAGGCGCGTCACGGCCCTGATCGAGGCCATCCATGCCGAGAAGGGCGCGGTGCGGATCATCGACCTGGGCGGCGAGCCGGAATACTGGAACCTGTTCCCGCGCGAGTTTCTGGACGCCAAGAAGGTCCGCATCACCCTGGTCAATCCGGGCGGTTTCGACGCGGTGGACGCGACCCTGTTCGACAATGTCGACGGCGACGCCTGCTCGCTGCCGCAATATCCGGACAACAGCTTCGACCTGGTCCACTCCAACTCCGTCGTCGAGCATGTCGGCGACTGGGTGCGGATGGAGGCCTTCGCCGCCGAGGCGCGCCGGCTGGCCCCGCGCTACTACGTCCAGACGCCCTATTTCTGGTTCCCGATCGAGCCCCACTTCTCGGCGCCCTTCTTCCACTGGCGCAGCGAGCAGAGCCGGGCGCGCGCCCTGATGCGCAAGGCCCACGGCTTCTCGCAGAAGGCCCCCGACATCGGGGCCGCCATGCGCGACGTCCAGCACGCCCGCCTGCTGGACAAGACCCAGTTCCGCTTCCTGTTTCCCGACGCCGCCCACCACGACGAGGTGGTGCTGGGCCTGACCAAGTCGGTGATCGCAGTCAGGGGGTAAGACCCTTTCCTCCCCATTTCATGGGGAGGTGGATCGGACGCGCAGCGGACGAGACGGAGGGGGCGGCGGCGCCCTGTCCGGGTTTGTGCACGAATGGCAGATGGCGGAGTCTCCCCCTCCACCACTCCGTGGTTCCCCTCCCCATGAATGGGGAGGAAAGAAGCGAGCGCTCAAGCAGGCCGAAGGCCGTTAGCGTCCCAACAAAGCAAAACGCCCGCCGGTTTCCCGGCGGGCGCTTCGAATACTAACCCTGAGTGGAGGCCCCAGGTCGTAAATCAGGCGGCGACGCTGACGGCGCCTTCCGACGGGTCGCGCAGGACATAGCCCCGGCCCCAGACGGTTTCGATATAGTGCTTGCCGTTCGCCGCCGTCGCCAGCTTCTTGCGCAGCTTGCAGATGAAGACGTCGATGATCTTCAGCTCGGGCTCGTCCATGCCGCCATAGAGGTGGTTCAGGAACATTTCCTTGGTCAGGGTGGTGCCCTTGCGGAGCGAGAGCAGCTCCAGCATCTGATATTCCTTGCCGGTCAGGTGCACGCGGTGACCGTCGACCTCGACCGTCTTGGCGTCCAGGTTCACGGCGATCTCGCCGGTGTGGATGATGGCCTGGGCGTGACCCTTGGAGCGACGGACCACGGCGTGGGTGCGCGCGATCAGCTCGTCCTTGTGGAAGGGCTTGGTCAGGTAGTCGTCGGCGCCGCCGCCAAAGGTCTTGACCTTGGTTTCGATCTCGTGCGTGCCCGACAGGATCATGACCGGCGTATTGATCTTGCCGACGCGCAGCTGACGCAGAACCTCAAGACCGCTCATGTCGGGCAGGTTCAGGTCCAGCAGGATCAGGTCGTAGTCATAGATCTTGCCCAGATCGATGCCTTCTTCACCCAGGTCGGTCGTATAGACGTTAAAGCCTTCCGACTTGAGCATCAGCTCGATGCTCTGGGCGGTGGCGTGATCGTCTTCAATCAGCAGGACGCGCATTCATGCCCCTCCAGGCAAAGCTTGGGTGCGACCGCCAAGGGAGCGACGGCCGGGTAACCTTGTTCCAACGTTAACGGGTTAAAACCTTAAGAAGGGTTAACGGTCCCGATATGAAACGCTTAGGCTGATTTGCGAATCGCCGTCGAGAGTCCCGAGTCAAGGATTCGTTAGTTTATTAACCATGACGCGAACAATACCCCCTTGACGCACACGACATCCCCTTTGGCGCATCCATTGGTCCACAGCCGATCCCGGGCCCGGCAAGGGGAAGCGACCGATTTTGACGCGTGCTAGGACAACATTCCTATCCCACCCCTCGGCCCGTGGCACGATGGGAAGAACAAACGAGCGTTCGGGAGCAACTGACGACATGGAATCCTACAGGATCGAGCCCTACCGCGTGCCGGTGACGGAAGGCGACCGCATCCGCGCCGACGCCGCCCTGCATCTGGCGGCCTATGCCTTCGGCGTGCCGGCGGCTGATATGCTGCGCCGCGAGCGGACGCGCCCGCGCGCCTGCCGCGCCCGGTGGTCCGCCATGTATCTGGCCCATGTCTCCTATGGCTGGCCGCTGGAACGCGTCGGCCACGCCTTCGGCCTGAACCGGGCCACGGCTTCGACCGCCTGTCGATGGGCCGAGGATGAACGCGATCAGGACAAGTACGACACGGTGATGGAGGGGCTGGAGGCCTGCCTTCGCGCCGTATCGGAACTGCCCGCCGTTGATCTTGGACTGACGTCCGGAGCCCCCCGATGAGCCGCACGCTCGAACGCGCCCGGTCGCTGCTGGACCGGCCCGGCGCCTGGCTGGATCAGTCGGGCGCCGCCTACCCCTTGCGGCTGGGCGGCGACCGGCGCGGCCGGGTGGTGCTGACCCTGGACGAGGCGGCGTTTCGCGCCCTGGTCGAGCGGCCCGGCCTGAGACGACGCGACGGCGGCGGCTGGCTGCCTCGCCCCCGCCCGGCGACCAACACCTCGCTCGCCCCGTCCCCGCCGGGTCGTCCCGGCCTGATCGAGGGCGAACGCGCCGTCATGGAGCCCGACGGCCGCCTGACCACCCGCCGCGCCAACCTGGGGGAAAGCCCCGTCGCCTGGCTGGCCCGGCGCAAGGACGCCTCGGGCCGCCCCTGGTTGACCCCGTCCGAGGTGGCGGCGGGCGAACGCCTGCGGCTTGAGGCCGAGATCGCTCTCAGCGGCCCGTCCCTGACCATGCGCTGGGACGCCCTGCCCCGGGCCGGCGGCGGCAGTTCGGCGCGCGTCGAACCGACCGACCGCGCCCTGTCCGCCGCCGCCCGCGTCGAGGCGGCGCTGACCGCCTGCGGCCCGCGCCTGCGCGCCATGGTCGAGCAGGTCTGCATCCACGGCACGTCGTTGCAGATGGCTGAGGAGGCGCTGTTCCTGCGCCGCCGACAGGGCAAGACCCTGCTCAAGCTGGGCCTTCAGGCGCTCGCCGAGCACTATGGCCCAGGTTGACCCGATCGCTGCCGGGGCATGACACCGGTCGCCGCGCCCCGAGGCGTCGACAAAAATCACCGTTGTCCGAATCTCCCAACAATTGTTAACGACGCCCCCGCTCGCACGTGGCTCGATGATTCGCATGGAACCCTTGGGGGAAGCCGATCGCGCACTGGATGTATTGTGGCGGAGCCTTTACGGCCAGCCGCTTCCGCTCCGCGGCGCGCCCGAACTCGCCCTCAAGGTCATCATTGAAAGCGAGAGGCCACAATGGCTGCAAGAATCCGTCGACGTCGTTCCGCCTGGTCGCTCTCGCCATTCGAGGCCCTGCTCCTGACCCTGGCCATCGCTGCGCTCATCGGCGCCTTCCTGACGATCGGCTGATCACACGATCCGGAGCGGCTGTCGGATCAGAGCCCTTCGGCCGCTGCGGCTTCGCGAATGCGGCCCACCATGCTGTTCAGACCATTGGCGCGCTGGCGCGTCAGGGCCGACGGCAGACCCAGACGATCCAGGGCGGCGCGCGCATCGAAGGCCAGGATCTCGGCCGGGCGGCGGCCGGAATAGAGTTTCAGCAACAGGGCGATATTGCCCTTGGACAGGGCGCTGTCAGAGTCGGCGTCGAAAAAGAGCCGCCCATCGGCGCGGCGCGTCGCCAGCCAGACCTGGGCGGCGCAGCCCGGCACCTTGTTGGCCTCGACCCGATCGCGCTCGCGCAGGGGCGCCAGACCCTTGCCCAGATCGATGACATACTCGATCCGGCCCTCCCAATCGCCGAGCAGATCGAATTCCTCGACCAGTTCGCTCAGAACCTCGTCAATCGCGCGGGCAGGGATGGCGTCGGTCGTACTCATGCGGGCGACATAGGCTCAGCCGACGTTCACGACAACCGCCGCATTCTTCCCCAACTCCCCGGCCAATGATGCAGGGTTCCAGTCGCCCGCAAGGCGAGCGGCCTAGGGACTGGCGTCGTCCAAGCCTAGACTGCGCCGCTTGATTCACTCGCGTAAAGCTCCGGATTGAACCCGCCCTCCACCCCGCCTCAAGCCGCCGACGCCCTGCCCGACGACGCGCCGGGGGGCTCGGCGCTGGCTGCCTGGCACGCCGGCTGGGCGGCGGCGGTCGGCCTGACGGCGCTGGGCGGCGTCTGGCTCGGCGAGGGCAAGTCCCCCTTGGACGTTCCGGCCGCCCTGGCCATGGCGACGCCGGGCCTGCTGGGACTGAGCCTGCTCGGCCGCGACGGACATGCAGTGCGGACGGCGCTTCTGGTCGCCTGGTCTCTGGCTGCGGCCGCAGCAGCGGGGCTCTCAGGCGGACTGACCGGCCCCTTGGGCGGGTTCGTCTTCATGCCCCTGGCCGCCGCCATCGCCCTGGCGCCGTCGCGGCTGGGGCCCTTCGGCGCCCTGGGATCGGCCCTGGGGATCCTGGCTGGGCTGATCGCCGTCGCCATGAAGGGCGCGCCGGACGTCTCGCCCGGCATGGCGGCCGTTTCCGGCCTCTTGACCGCCGGAGCCACCGCCTCGGCCTTCCGCATGAATGCGGTCAGTCAGGCTCGCCGTCGAGCGGCGACGCGCGCCGCCGTAACCCAGGTCGAGACGGTTCTGGCCGGCCAGCCGGGGCTGACCCTGGTGCTGGATGCGTCGAACATCGCGCTGGCGGCCTATGGCGCGGCGCCGGCGGCCCTGCCGGTCGATCCCCTGTTCGAGGACGGGTTGATCGCCGCCGTCCACGCGCCGGACCGGCCCGCCGTCCAGGCCGCCCTGGCCAAGGCGCGTGCGGGCGCCGAGGCCCAGGTGCGGTTCGCCCCGCGTCTGGCGCTGGACCGCCGCATCCTTCTGGTCGTGCGCCGCCTCGGCAAGGACGAACCGACGCGCCTGATCGCCCTGGCCCTGGACGCCACCCTGCAACACGCCCGCGAGGAAGGCCTGGAAGCCGCCCGCGCCGAGGCCGAGGCCCAGAACGCCGGCAAGTCCCGCTTCCTGGCCAATATGAGCCATGAATTGCGCACGCCGCTGAACGCCGTGCTCGGCTTCTCGGACATCATGCGCCAGCGGCTGTTCGGCCCGGTCCCCGACCGCTACGCCGACTACGCCCAATCCATCCATCAGGCCGGCGGCCACCTGCTGGACCTGATCAACGACGTCCTGGACGTCAGCCGCATCGAGGCCGCCCGCTACAGCTTGACCATCGAGCGCTTCGACATGCGCGAGGTGGTGTCCGCCGCCCTGGCCCTGGTTCGGGTCCAGGCCGACGACAAGGGCGTCGATCTGGCCGCCGTCCTGCCGCCCGACGCCCTGACCGTCGCCGCCGACCGCCGCGCCCTGAAGCAGATCACGCTGAACCTGCTGTCCAATGCGGTGAAGTTCACCCCGACCGGCGGCGCCGTCACCGTCAGCGTCGAGGCTCTGGGCGCCGGCCTGGAACTGACCGTGGCCGACACCGGGGTCGGCGTCGCGCCCGAGGACCTGGCCCGGATCGGCCGCCCCTTCGAACAGGCCGGCGGGGCCGAACAGCGCGCCCAGGGCACCGGCCTGGGCCTGTCCCTGGTCCGGTCGCTGGCCGAACTGCACCAGGGCGCCATGAGCATCGACAGCACCCCCGGCGAGGGCACCGCCGTCACGGTCCGCCTGCCCGTCGTCGTGGCGACGCCCGCCCGCGCCGATGTCGAAGGCGAGGTCATTCCCCTAAACCGCAGTGCCTAGGCTCCCCGGCCCGCTCCCTTGTCAAGGCCATCGCGCCCAGCCTAGAACATACCCATGATTTTCCAGATTCTGTGTCTGACGTTCGGCGTGGCCCTGATGGTGCGGCCGCAGCTGGTCGCCGGCATTCCCGAAGGCCGACGTCGGCGGCGGCTGGCGGCGTTGAACGCCGGCGCATCGGAGAGGTTCTTCGAGGAGCGACGCGCGCTGGAAACCTACCCCGCGCGGCGGGCAGGTCTGGGCCTGTGGCGGCTGCTGGGCGCCGTCATGGTCCTGACGATGCTGGGCCTTCTGCTCCTGCCGCTCTGATCCGCATCCGCTCGTCCCCTAGTTTTCAGGCCTGATCATGATCGCCATGCTCTTCGCCGCCATGATGGCGACCGCCCCGGTCGCCAACGAGCCTCAGGCCCTGGGCGCCTGCGTCTGGTCTCGCCTGTCCCCGGCCGAACAGCAGCAGATCCTGACCGCCTATGAGCGTAGCGTGGCCTCGGGCATGAGCGCCCTCAATCACCGCGATCTGAAGGTGATGGCGGCGGCTCCGGCCTGCGCCGGGCGCAGCGACCTGCCGCCTATGTGGGTGCGTTCCGCCGTCGCCGCCCATGTCATCCAGACGGGCGCGGCCAGCGTCGTCCTGTCAGAAAAGGGCCTGGACCGCGCTCAACTGGATGCGGCCTGGGACGCGGCGCCCATTGACGCTCGCAACTGCACCCTGGCCAACGCCGCCAAGGTGTTCGGCATCGACGGTCCCGCCTGCGCCGACCGCCGCGCGCCCCAGGCCTTCGCCAGCGGGCTGGGTCTGGATCACTCGGTTCGCGCCGACCGCAAGGCGTCGGAACAGGCGCTCATCTACATGAACGCCAAGGCCCAGGAACTGATCGCCCTGACCCTGATCGCCCGCGCGCCGGCGTCCTGAACCTCTGCAAGTCATAGCCGCCTGCGCCACGGGGACCGCACCGGGCGACGCCTAGATCGCGCCCATGGCCAGGAAGGCGCGGCCGGCGGCGAAGTCACCGGCTTCGAAACGCGCCTCGGCCACGCTGTCGTCTCGGAACAGGAATTCGACGACGAAGGTCTCGCGTGGGTCCAGTTGGGCGATGGCGTCGGCAGCCGTTTCCGAGAAGGTCCAGATCTCGCCCTGGCGCGCGCCCTCGCTCAGCAGGGTCGGGTCGGCGGCATGGGCGGCGGCGGCGAAGAAGACGCGGCGCACGGATTCGGGCGGCAGGCCGCCGCCGGTCAGCCAGACGCGCGGGGCCTGCGCCTGATCGCGCATCACCAGTCGTGCGGCATAGGGTCGGGGCCGGCCGACGAAGGAGACCACGGCCGCCGGCGTCGTCGCGGTCGGGCCCACGCCCACCAGGCCGAAGCGGACGGGCGAGCCGCCGGTGGCGCTGTCCTGCACCAGTCGCCAGCCGACGGCCTGGCTTGCATAGCGATCGCCGCGCCAGGCGGCGTGGTCGCCGGGGAAGCTCATCCGCGCGGCGCGCGACCAGCCCGCGAAGCCCGCCTGCACCCGCGCCCGCACGCGGCCGAGGTCGCCGTCGTCGCAGGCGGTGCGCGAAGCTCTCGCCTGCGCCCGCGTCGCCGCCGCCGACAGGTCGGCGACAGGCGTGCCGGCGCGCAGGGCCGCTCCACGCGCCTGCAGCGCGGCGGCGTCCAGGGCGGCGATCAGCTTGGGTTCGAACAGGTCGCACTTCTGATGGGCCGCCAGCACGAAGACCCGGTCGTAGAAGGCGTCGGTCACCGCCGCACGCGCCGCGCCGACCGGCGCCGCCAGCGTCATGGCGGCGAGCGTCACAGCCAGCATTCTGCTGGCGGATCGGGGGGAAAGGCCTATCCTCATGCCCCGACCCTAGGGCCGCAAGGTTCCGGTCCCGTGTCCAATCAGGGTTAGCGAATTGCTTCTATCCACAGATGTCTGGGCCAGCGCCCTGATCCGCCGCGCTGAACTGGAAGGCGCCTACGCCACCGTGGTCAAGAAGGGCGACGCACGCGGCGGGGCCGTGATCGTCAAGGCCTACAACACCGCAGACCGCACGGCGCGCCTGTTCACCGAAGCCACCGGCATGGACGGCGAGCCCCTGTGGATCCAGCCGGTCGTCAGCGAGACGGAGAGCGAGCTGGACGCCTATATCGAGCGCCAGCGCCGCTATGATCCCGACCTCTGGGTGGTGGAGATCGAGGATCGGCAGGGAAGGCATTTCCTGACGGAGAAGGTGCAGGCGGCTTAGAGGCGACTTTCTTTCTCCCTCCCCGTTCGGGGAGGGCGGCTGAGCCGAAGGCGAAGACGGGTGGGGGCGCCAAGGCAGATCAAGCGCGACGCCCCTCTATCGCCGCGCCCTCCCCACCCGGTCGCTGCGCGCCCCCCCTCCCCCAAGTGGGAGGGAGAAAGATCGGGCCTCAAGTAGCCCGAAGGGCGGTAGGCCTCACCTCATCATCCCTAACCGCACGTTCACCGCGTTCGTGAACGGGACCGCAAGCGAGGCGGCGTAAACCGGTCTTCATCGGGCCAGAACGGCCTGCGTAGCGGTGGACGGCCCATGCTGTTTCTCTTGAACGACGTCGTCTTCGATCTGGACGAGGCCTGCCCGGCTCCGAGCCATGACGTGCGGCGCTTCGAGAAGCTGGACTTCGACTATGTGCTGGAAATGGGCTGCGACCTGTTCGCCGAGGACCCCCTGCTGCACCGGAACGACCCCGCCCGCGCCCGACGTCTGGCCTGGCTGATCGCGCACAAGACCGAGGGCGTCAACGCGGCCCTGTTCGCCGCCCCCGACGTCGGCTGCGCCCCTGAACTGGTCGAGCCGCGCTTCTGCGCCCTGCCTGAGATGATCATGCGCCAGCTTCAGTCCCGCGCCGCCCACGGCCGCCTGAGCGCGGTCGCCGCCGACAAGGCCGTCTGGGGACGCATGGCGGCCTGACGCCGCAGCCCCTTTTCCAACCGGGAAACCTTGGTTATGCCTGACGGCATCGCCATCGGGGGGCCATCGACGTGAAGCTTTTCAACCGTTTGCTGCAAGCCATGCGGCGTGGCGCCGTTGTCACGACCCTGTCGGTCGCAGCCGCGACGGCGGCGGGCGTCGCGCCGGCCCACGCCGACTGGATCAAGGCCGAAAGCGAACGCTTCATCGTCTATAGCGACGGCGGCGAGGGCAAGCTGCGCGAGTTCGTGCAGGAACTGGAAGCCTATGACCGCTTCCTGCGCCTGCGCATGGGCCTGGACGCCAGCGACGCGCCGCCGCGCAAACTGCCCATCTATCTGGTCGCCTCGCGCACCGGCCTGGTCAAGGTTCGCCCCGACCTGCCCGACAACGTCGCCGGCTTCTATATGGCGACCGACGAGGACATCTTCGGCGTCGCCATGCGTGACCAGACGGTCGACACGCTGAAGCACGAATATGCGCACCACTTCATGATGCAGAACTTCTCCTATCCCTATCCGGGATGGTTCGTGGAAGGCTTCGCCGAATACTACGCCACCGTCGAGGTCGAGAAATCCCGCGTCCTGGTCGGCAAGTACAACGAAAATCGCGCCTATGCCCTGCAGGCCGCGTCCTGGATGCCGATGACGGAGCTGCTGTCCAAGCGTCCTCTTCAGAGGGCGCGCAATCGCGACACCTATTACCCCCTGGCCTGGCTGCTGACCCACTGGTTCCTGGGCGATGTCGAGCGGCAGAAAACCCTGGATCTCTATCTGCGCGACGTCGGCGCCGGCGGCGATCCGGTCGAGGCGATGGAGCGGGCGACGGGACTGAGCCCGACCGAGCTGCGCCAGACGCTGCGCCGCTACATGAACGGACGGATTCCCTATCAGGGGGTGACGGTGTCCTATCCCGCCGTGCCGATCACGGTGACCCGGCTGCCCCGCTCGGCCAACGATCTCCTGCTACTGAATCAGCGGCTCAAGATGGGCGTCCCGGATTCCATGCGCGCCGCCACCGCCGAGGAGGTGCGCCGCGCCGCCGCCCGTCATCCCGACGATCCCCTGGCCCTGCTGGCGCTCGGCCACGCCGAACTGCATTTCGGTGATCCGGCCGCCGCCGAGGCGCCGCTGCAACGCCTGCTGGCGCTGGAGCCGGACAATGTCGAGGCCCTGCAGTATCTGGTGCGCGCCCGCCTCAAGGCGGCCGAGGACGCCGAGACCCTGGAGGAAACCGACCGCCTGAAGGCCGAGGCGCGGGTCCTGCTCCACCGCGCCTATCGCGCCGATAACGCCAACTACGTCACGCTGATGCTGATCGCCGAAGACCGGAGCGGCGGCGAAGGCTATCCGAACGACAACGACGTGACCGTGCTGGAGGAGGCCTTCGCCCTGGCGCCGCAGTTGGGCCAGACGCGCATCAACCTGGCGCAGGTGCTGATGTTCAAGGACCGCAACCCGGAGGCCGTGACCCTGCTGGAGCCCCTGGTCAACGACCCGCACCGCCCCTCAGCCGGCGCCCGCGCCATGCTGCTGCGCGCCAAGGGCGTGAGCGAGGCCGATGCCGACGCCGAAGAGGCCGAACTGCTGAAGCAGGGCGAGGCCGAGGCCGAAGACACGCCCGCCGAGGATTGAGGCCCGGCTAGAACAGTCCGAAGACGATGTGGACCGTCGTCGCCGCCAGGCAGATCAGGCCGAAGCCGCAGATCAGACCGAATACAGGGTGGAGTTCCCGTTCGCTACGCGCGGAGGGGACCTTGCCCGGATGCACCAAAGCCATGTCGTTTCCTTTCCCTTGCGGCGTCGATCTCATGGACCGGCGTCTCACAGAAACGAGCATGCCCCCAAAAGCCCCGCTTCGCGAAGGGTCTTTCACGGCATCGTGAAAATTGCGCCGTTTACCGACTGTCGCCGCGCTTGATCGCACCGAAATCGCGGCCCCCTCTTTCGCTGCACACCGGCGTTCGCTATCCGTTGAACCGCGTAACGGGGAGATCGCAAATGCGTGTTTTTGCACGAGGAAGTCGCCAGTTCGGTCCGAGGCTTGCAGGGCTTGCGGGGCTTGCCGCGGCGCTGACCGCGAGCCTGCTGAGCGCTACCGCAGCCCATGCGGAATGGCTGAAGGCCGAGACCGACCATTTCATCGTCTATGGCGACACGTCAGAAGCCAGCCTGCGCCGCTATGCCCGCAAGGTCGAACGCTTCGACGCCCTGCTGCGCACCTATTATCCGATCCCGACGGAACACGAGATTCCCAAGCTCGAGATCTTCATGGCGGAGGGACGTCGTGACATGAACCGCGTCTCGCCCGGCATCGGCGAGGGCGTGGCAGGATTTTATTCGCCCAACAGCGGCCGCATCTATTCGGTCGTGGATACGCGCAGTCGAATGGGGGACGTCGTGGTCTTCCACGAATACGGCCACCACTTCATGTATCAGATGCGCGCCAACGCCTATCCGTCCTGGTTCGTCGAAGGGTTCGCCGAATACTATTCGACGGCTGAAGTGGTGAACGACCGAATCCAGTTCGGACGCCACAATCCTGGCCGGATGAACTCGCTGACGATGGGCGCGAACACCTGGGCGGACATAGACGACGTGCTGACGTGGCGTTTGACGGCGGCCGGCCGCTATCCCGCCCATCTCTACTATGCTCAGGCCTGGGCCATGACCCACTACTTCATGAGCACGCCCGAGCGCACACAGATGTTGAGCCGCTATCTGGCGAGCGTCATCGGCGGCCAGGAGTCCGTCGCCGCCATGCAGGCGGCCACCGGGCGAACGTCAGAGCAGTTGCAGAACGACCTGTGGCGCTACATGTCAGGGTCCATCACGATGCTGTCCCCGCAGATCACCCTGCCCGAGCCGCAGGTCACGATCACGCGTGTCCCGCCGGCCGAGGCAGAGGCCGTCTGGCTGGACATTCGACTGGACAACGAGCCCGTTATCGAGACGCCGGCCGAGACTAAGAGCGATAGCGACAAGTCTGACAGCCAGAAGGCGCGCGAAGCACGCGAGCTTCGTGAGAACGCCGAAAACCGGGCTGAACTGATCCGGTCCGCCTTCGCCCTGGCCGAAAAACATCCCGGTGACCGGATGGGCCTGCTGTTGGCCGCACGCGCTCAACGCCTGTCACAGCGGCCCGATCTGGCGATCGGCGTGCTGGAGCCGGCGATCACCGACTCGTTGCAGGACGCGGACATCCTGCGCGTGGCCGGCCTGGCTTTGCTGGATCAGATCGCCAGCGAAGCCGACCCGGACAAGGCCCTGACGATGCGACGCAGGGCCAACGGTTATCTGGCGCGCGCCATGGATGCGGAACCGACGGATTTCCGCATCTACCTGGCCTTGAACGATGTGCGACGTGGTCAGACGGGCTATCCGTCCGACAACGACCTGTCGACGCTTCAGGTCGCCTACGCTCTGGCGCCCCAGTCTTTCGACGCCCGATTGCGCCTGGGTCAGGCCTACATCGCGCGAAATCTGAATGCTGAAGCCATCCAGGTGCTGACGCCTGTGTCCAACAGCCCTCACGCCAGCCACTTCAAGGGCCGTGCGCGCGCCATGATCACCCAGGCCCGGGCGGCCCTCGGCCAGGCAGCGGAGGCCTATGCAGAAGAGCCGAGCGAGGATGATGCGGCGGCGGCCTCAGGCCTACCGCAAACGCCCGCCGCCGCCGACTAGCTGCTCGCCCGGCCCGTTGTCCGGGTGCAGGCGATGGAGTGACTTTTGGCGCGCTCCGCGCTACCTGCCGCCCCATGTCGAAACTGACCCTGCCTGAAGAGGCCGGCCGCCGCCGGACCTTCGCCATCATCGCTCACCCGGACGCCGGCAAGACGACGCTGACGGAGCATATCCTGCTGGCCGGCGGGGCCATTCGCGCGGCGGGCGCCGTGCGGGCGCGCGGCGAGAACCGACGCACCCAGTCCGACTGGATGAAGATCGAGAAGGAACGGGGCATTTCGGTCTCGGCCTCGGTCATGACCTTCGAGCACACCACGGCCGACGGCGTGGCCAAGATGTTCAACCTGCTGGATACGCCTGGCCACGAAGACTTCTCCGAAGACACCTATCGCACCCTGACCGCCGCCGACTGCGCCATCATGGTGCTGGACGCCGCCAAGGGCATCGAGCCGCAGACGCTGAAGCTGTTCGAGGTGTGCCGCCTGCGCGACATTCCGATCATCACCTTCATCAACAAGCTGGACCGCGAAGCCCAGGACCCGATGGCCCTGCTGGACGAGATCGCGTCCCGCCTGCAACTGGACCCCGCCCCCATCTGGTGGCCGGCCGAGAGCGGCAACCGTCTGCGCGGCATGGTCGAAATGGGCACCGGCAAGTTCCAGCCCTACACCAAGAAGCCTGCGGGCGCGAAAGAGGACCCCGGCCACCCCGAGGCCCTGCCCCTGGCCGACGCCGCCCAATACTTCGAGGCGGGCGAGCACGAGGCCCTGATGGAGACCCAGGAGCTGATCGAGGCCGGCTATCCGACCTTTGACCGTCAATCCTTCCTGGAAGGCCATATGACGCCGGTGCTGTGGGGCTCGGCGCTGCGCCACTTCGGCATCGACGAACTGCTGGCCGCCATCGGCGAATGGGCGCCGCCGCCCAAGGTCATGCCGGCGCGGAAAGAAGCCCCGCCCGAGACCCGCAACGCCCCGGCTCCGGTCGAGATCGAGGTCGAGCCGGGCCAGCCCGAAGTCACCGGCTTCGTCTTCAAGGTCCAGGCCAACATGGACCCCAACCACCGCGACCGCATCGCCATGTTCCGCATGGCCTCGGGCAGCTTCAAGCGCGGCATGAAGCTGAAGGTGCAGAACACCGGCAAGCAGCTGAGCGTCAACGCCCCCATCATGTTCTTCGCCTCGGACCGTGAACTGGCCGAGGACGCCTATGCCGGCGACGTCATCGGCATCCCCAACCACGGCGTGCTGCGCGTCGGCGACAGCCTGTCGGAAAGCGGCCTGATCCGGTTTGCCGGCCTGCCCAACTTCGCCCCGGAAATCCTGCAACGCGTCCGCGTCAAGGACCCGCTGAAGGCCAAGCACCTGAAGAAGGCGCTGGAGGGTCTGGCCGAGGAAGGCGTGACCCAGCTGTTCCGCCCCGAGCTGGGCTCGGACTTCATCGTCGGCGCCGTCGGCCAGCTGCAGTTCGAGGTCATGGCCGATCGTCTGGGCGAGGAATACAACCTGGACGTCATCTTCGAGCCCAGCCCCTACGCCGAGGCGCGCTGGGTGGCGCCCGCCGGGGAAGGGACCAAGGCCGACCTCGACGACTTCGCCGGCAAGTACCGCCCGCAGATGGCCGTCGACATCGACCAGGCCCCGGTCTTCCTGGCCAAGTCGAGCTGGGAGACCGGCTACGTCTCCGAACGCTTCCCCAGGATCGCCTTCACCAAGACCAAGGAACGGGGCTGACCTTCGGGGTCAGCCGCCAGCCACCAGAGCCTCGGGCGCCTCGTAGCGTTCGGTCGAGCCGAGGAAGATCTTGTAGAGGTCGCCGACCTTCTCGACCCTGAAGCCCTGGGCGGCGGCGCCGTCCGCCTGACTGACGTCTGAGCCGACGGCGCCGGTCCGGTCGAAGAACAGGCTGCGCGTGCGGCCGTCGGGCAGGCTGACCTTGACCACGGCTGAGCCGTCCGCGTTGCGGATCACGCCGGCGTCGCACTGACCCATGGGCTGCTCAGCGGCCAGCGCGCAGGCGACCGTGCCGGTGGCGTGAAACGCCGTCCCCGCGACACGCGCATCGACCTGTTCCGGCAAGGGTTGAGCCTGAGGCGCGGGCGTATCGGCGGGCGCAGCCTCGATCGGTGCGGGCTGACTGTCCTGGCCGCAGGCGGCGAGGGCCAGGACGCCGACGGCCGCCAAGGCTGACCGGATCACCAGAACGGGCTGCATCTGCATCTCCCCTTGAATAGGCGCACCGAAGGTCGCCCCGGCGCGCCGCCGCGTCAAGGGCGCGCACGTTCAGGTCGTGCGGACCTGCGGCCAATCGACGTTTTGCAGTTGTCATGAGCCCGGCCTAGTCTCATCGCCAAGCGGGAGGTTCGCATGATGATTCAAAGGAATGGCGGACGCCAGCGGTCGCGGGCGCTGCGCAATCTGATGCTGGGCGGCGCCCTGGCGCTGTTGTCGGCTCAGGCGGCCCAGGCCGAGTGGCGGCGCGCCGAGACGGACAACTTCGTCGTCTATGGCGAGGGCGGCGAACGCGACCTGCGCCGTCAGGCCGAACAGCTTGAACGTTTCGACGCCCTGCTGCGTCTTCAGTTCGGCCTGCCGCCGGTCGACGGCGTGCGCAAGCTGCCGGTCTATCTGGTGCGGACCGGCGCGGAGCTGCGTGAACTGCATCCCCGACTGCCCGAACGGGTCGGCGGCTTCTATTCAGCCTCGCCGATCGACGTCTATGCGGCGCTGAACCGGCGCAGCGGCCAGCACATCCTGTTCCATGAATACGCCCACCACTTCATGTATCAGAACTTCCCCGGGGTCTATCCGGGCTGGTTCATAGAAGGCTTCGCCGAGTTCTTCGCCACAGCCACGGTCGATGACGCCGGCAAGATCGAGGTCGGCTATTACAGCCCCGGTCGACTGGCCAATCTGAACGCCCTGTCCTGGCTGCCGATGGATCAGCTGCTGAGCGTGCGGCCGAACCAGCTGGAGGGCCGGGCGCGTGCGGCCTTTTACGCCCAGTCGTGGCTGCTGACGCACTACCTGTTTTCCGATCCCGAGCGGCGGCGGGGCCTGGACGGCTATCTGGCGGCGGTGGGCCGGGGAACGCCCTATGAGCAGGCGCTGAAGGAGCATCTGAACCACACGCCCGACAGCCTGAACGACGCCCTGCGCGCCTATCTGCGCGGACGCATGCCCTATTCCCGCCTCGACATGGCCGAGGTCGAACCGCAGGTGGAACTGACGGTCCTGCCGGACAGCGCCGACCGGATGCTGCTGTATGGCGTCTCGCTGCGCTATGCGAAGACGCCGGAAGAGATGGCGCGCCTTCTGCCGCGGGTCCGCGCCGATGCCGCCCGCTATCCCGATGACCGACTGGCGCTGGTGACCCTGGGCCGGGCCGAACTGCGCGGCGGCGACGCGGCGGCCGGCGAGGCGGCGCTGAAACGGGCGCTGGAGATCGCCCCCGGCGACGTGGAGGCCTTGCAGACCCTGGCCTGGATCAGGCTGGACGCCTCAAAGGCTTTGGAGGGCGCTGCGCGCGGCCGCCTGATCGCCGAGGCCCAGGCCTATCTGGCCGAGGCGATGCGCACGGATCCGACCGACTATCGCACCTATGTCGCCCTGGCCCGGGCCCGGAGCGTGGCGCGCGACTATCCCAACGAGAACGACGTGGCGACCCTGAGGCTGGCCCAGGCCTATGCGCCCCAGGTCCTGGGACTGAGGATGCAGACCGCCGACGCCCTGCGCCGGACCGGGCGGGCCGAGGAGGCCGACGCCCTGATGGCGGCGGTCGCCAACTATGCCCACGAAGGGGCTTCGCCCCCGACGCCGGACACGCCGGAAACCCCGGACGCACCGCCTCCCGAACAGCCCGCCGGCGAGAAGGCCTCAGACTGAGGCCGCCGGGCGCGCCTCGCGCTTCGGGCCGATCTCGAACCAGGGCATGAAGCGCTGGATCAGGGGGCCGTTGGCCAGGGCGTAGAGGATGGTGCCGACGCCGGCCACGCCGCCCAGCAGCCAGCCCCCGCCCAGGACCGCGACCTCGATCGCCGTGCGCGCCCAGCCGATCCGCCAGCCGGTGATCCGCACCAGACCGGTGGTCAGGCCGTCGCGCGGGCCGGGGCCCAGCCCTGCGCCGATATAGGCCGCCGTCGCCGCGCCGTTCAGGACGATGGCGGCGATGAGGAAGGCGATCTTCAGCGCCAGCCCCTCGATCGGCGGCAGGGCCCACAGGGCGACATCCGCCGCCGTGCCGATGACCAGGACGTTGCAGATGGTGCCGACGCCCGGCTTCTGACGCAGCGGAATCCAGATCAGCAGCACCAGGGCCCCGACCAGATTGACGATCAGGCCCAGGCTCAGCCCCGTCAGCTCCGACAGGCCCTGATGCAGGACGCTCCACGGGTTCAGGCCCAGGTCGGCGCGGACCATCAGGGCCAGAGACGCCCCATAAAGCAGAAGACCGAGCTGAAGCTGGATGAAACGACGCATGAACATAGGGCCATAGAGCGCATCAATGGCCTTGTTTTATAGGGCCGCTTTGGCGAGGGTGGCCTTATGCGCGATCTGCTCGTCAACCCCGCCTCCCTGTCGCGTCAGTTGAAAGGCTGGCGCGGGCCGGAGGGCGAGCCCGCCTATCGCCGCCTGTCCGAGGCGCTGAAGCTGATGATCCTGGACGGGCGGCTGCCGCTGGCGGCGCGGCTGCCGGGCGAGCGGCGTCTGGCCGAGACCCTGGGCGTCAGCCGCATCACCGTCAGCGCGGCGCTGGACCGGCTGCGGGCCGACGGCTTCGTCGCCAGCCGCGTCGGCTCAGGTAGCTTCACCGCCCTGCCCGCCAGTCCGGCGGCCCGGCCCGCGCGACGTCTGGACGGCCCCCTGCAACAGGGCCATCAGGCGGGCGTCATCGACATGGCCACCGCCGTCATGCCCGCCGACGAACAGGTCCACGCCGCCTATGCCCGCGCGCTGGAGGCCCTGCCCGCCCACCTGCCCGGCCACGGCTATGAGCCGATCGGGGTCGAGGCCCTGCGCCGCGTCGTCGCCGACCGCTACGCCGCCGACGGCATGGCGACCTCGCCCGATCAGATCGTGACCACGGCGGGGGCGCAGAATGCGCTCGCCCTGCTGCTGCGCGCCGTCACCCGGCCCGGCGACGCCGTGGCAGTCGAGCACCCCACCTATCCCCACGCCCTGGACGCCATGCTGCGGGCGGGCCTGCGCCCCTTGCCGGTGGCCATGACGGCGTCGGGCTGGGACATGGCGGGACTGATCGCCGCCATCGAGCGGAACCGGCCCCGCCTCATCTATCTGATCGGCGCCCATCAGAACCCGACCGGCCATGTCCTGTCCGCCGAGGACGAGGCGACGGTGGCGCGGGCCGCCCAACGCGTCGGCGCCCTGCTGGTGCTGGACGACACCCTGCGCGAGGTCTGGTTCGACCGCCCGCCGCCGCCGCCCGCCGACCACGGCCCCCACGTCGTGCGGCTGGGCTCGACCAGCAAGCCCTATTGGGGCGGGCTGCGCGTCGGCTGGCTGCGGGGCCACGACGCGGTGGTCGAGGCCGTGGTGCGCCACCGCCCGTCGCTGGACCTGGGCGCCCCGGTCATGGAGCAACTGGCGGCCGCCATGCTGCTGAGCGGCGATCCGGCGCCCCTGGCCGCGCGTCGCCGGACGCTGGCGGCGCGCGAGGCCCACCTGCGCGCCCGTCTGGCCGAGGCCCTGCCCGAGTGGAAGACGCGCCGCCCCGACGGCGGCCTGTCGCTGTGGGTCGAACTGCCCCGGCCCGACAGCACGCGGCTGGCCCTGGCCGCGCCGGATCATGGGGTGCGGATCGCGCCCGGCACGCGGTTCGGCCTCAACAGCGCCTTCGACCGCTTCATCCGCCTGCCCTTCAGCCAGACCGAGGCCGATCTGGACCGCGCCGTCGCCGGGCTGGCCGCCGCCTGGCCCACGCTGGACCGCAGCGCGCCGCGAAGGGCGGCGAAAACGGTCGAGGACGCCGTGCTCTAGGCTCGCCGCTCCAGCCCGAAGGTCATGGCGAACATCAGGACGCAGACGAGACTGGAGGCCAGCAGCGCCATGCCCGCCGAGCGGTCCAGCAGGACGCCGTAGCTGAGCGGCGCCGCCGCCTGAAGGAAGCGGGCGGGGGTCAGGATCAGGGCCTGACGCGTGGCGTAGTTGTCCTTGCCGAACAGGTGCAGCGGCAGGACGCCCGAGGCCACGGACAGGAGGCCGTTGCCCGCCCCCTGACCCAGGGCCACCGCCCCCGCCACCCCCTTGCCGCCGAGATAGGCGACGGCCGCGCCCAGCGGGTGCAGCAGGGTGGCCAGCCGCAGCACGGCGACCGGCGAACCCTGGCCCGGCGCCAGGAAGGCCAGCAGCCGCACCCCCACCGCCGCCCCGGCCATCAGGCTGGCCGCGCCCGCCGCCTGGGCCGGCTCCAGCCCCAGCCGTCCCAGCAGGCGCGGCAGGTGGGCGCTCATCGCCGTGGCGATCCACCAGGCCCCCGCGAACAGGACCGCCAGCCGGATCATGCGCCCGTCCCAATGCACCGGCTCGCCGTCCGCCGGGGGACGCGGCCCGGCGCGACCGTCCGGCAGCAGGGTCAGATAGAGGGGCAGGCAGACCAGAAGATGCAGGGCCGCCCAGCCGAAACAGACGCCGCGCCAACCGACCAGCTCCGTCATCGCCAGGGTCATGGGCCAGCCCAGCGCCCCGCCGAAGGCGCCGATCAGGGAGACCGCCGTAATCGGCTTCTTCGCCGCCTCGCCGTGGATGGCGACCAGAACCGCGAAGGCCGGACCATAGAAGCCGACGCCCATGCCGATCCCCAGGGTCAGGATCGAGGCGACCATGCTGACCGGCCCCTGCGACAGGCCCAGCCCCGCCAGACCGGCGGCGAAAACCACCGAGGCCGCCGCCAGCACCTCGCGCCCGCTGCGCTGATCGACCCAGCGCCCGCCAAAGGGACTGAGCGCCGCCGAGATCAGGAAGGCCCCCGACAGACCCGCAAACACCAGCGACGGCCTGGTTCCGGTCCCCGCCGCCAGCGGTTCGGCCAGCACCCCCAGCAGGTAGTAGCTGGAGGCGAAGGCGACGATCAGACCAAGGCCGAGGACGGGGACGATCAGACGGTGCGCGAGGGAGGACGACATGGGCCGGTGTCGCCGCATTGCCGTCGTGGCGAAAGCGACCTATCGGGAAGGGCATGTTCGAAAACCTCACACCTTCCGGCGCCCTGCCCTCGCTGAACGCCCTGCGCGCCTTCGAGGCCATGGCGCGGACCGGCAGCGCCACCCTGGCCGGGGCCGAGCTGAACGTGACCCACAGCGCCGTCAGCCGTCAGGTCAAGGCGCTGGAAGCCCAGATGGGGGTGCGCCTGTTCGAGGGGCCGCGTCACGCCCTGGCGCTGACCCACGCGGGCCGCGACCTGCTGCCCGGGCTGACCGCCGCCTTTGACGGCATCGCCGCGGCGGTCGCCGGCGCGCGGGGCGAGGGTCAGGACCTGCGTGTCGCCGTCAACGCCAGCCTGTCGGTCAAATGGCTGATCCCCCGCTTGCCCGACTTCGGCCGGCTTCATCCCGAGGTGCGAGTGCATCTGGTCGAACTGGCGCCCCATGCGGTCAGCCATCGCGGGGCCGACGTGGTGTTGCGCCTGCTGGCCGCGGCCCAGATCACCGCCCTGAACGCCGAGGTCGTGATCCCCAGCGCCGTCGGCCCGGTGATCGCGCCGGCCCTCTCGGGCGAGGATGCGCGCACGGCGGTCCTGACCGCGCCCCGCCTGACCGCGCGCACCCATCCCAGCGGCTGGAAAGACTGGTCGGCGCTGAGCGGCCAGACCTCGATCGCGACCGCCGAACGCCCGGTAGCCCATCTGCATTTCGTGCTCGATGCGGCCCTGTCAGGCTGGGGCGCAGCGGTCCTGCCCTGGGCGCTGGCGGCGGAAGCGGTCGGGGACGGTCGGCTGCTGGCCCCGTTCGGGTTTCAGGCCGACGGCGGAGCGGTCGCGGCCATCCCCGGCGCGGGCGAGCCGTCGCGGGCGCGCCGCGCCTTCGTCCGCTGGCTGGTCGATCAGGGCCGCGCCATGCGCCCGGCGCCCCTGCCGACCTGACTGCAACCTGAAGCTTTACTGAACACGTCTTTCATCCGACACACGCTCGTGGTTGTCTAGGGAGAGGCGGCGCCGGCTCCTTCCCGCCCGGCGCGCCGTGGAGTTCCTGATGTTCATCCCTGTCGTCACCGCGCTTGCGGTTCTGGGCCAGACCGCCCCGACGACCCGGCTCGTTTCCTATGACGAGGCGGTGCGGTGCGCTGGGCTGACCCAGGCGGCGTCGGAGCTGGAAGGCGGGGAAAGCCGTTATGGCCGCACCCTTTATGACGCGGCCCTCTACTGGTCGCTGGCGGCGATGCAGGCCGCCACGGCTTCGGGCCGCGATCCCGTTGCGGCCGAGAACGACCAGACCCGCGCCCGCGTCGATTCGGTGAAACGGCTGTCCGCCGGCGAGGCGGACGCCCGCGCCGTGCTGCAACGCTGCCGTCAGAAAACGCCGCGCCTGGGCTGATTCCTCGGCCCGCCGACACGCCCCACATTTTCCTCGTTATGCTCAAGCCGAACCGTTCCAGCGGCGCTGCGTTTGCTTGTGCGTCTGCAGGATCGCCCTCGCGATCCCGAAGCGGGACGACGAAGGTCTGGAATGTTCGAATTCGGCAGAGATCTGCGGCGGCTGTTCGAGAAGGCGCGCGACAGCGACGATCTGGGCTGGCTGGAACTGATCGGGGTCGGCCTGGTCGAGATCGAGGCCCGGCAGCAGAGCGTCGACGCGGGTCGGGTCTCCTGCGCTCGTCCCCATGAGGCGGCGCTTCGCGCCTCCGCCCTGTGGCGAGAGCACGCGCGCCGCAGCGGCGCCGCCGCCAGCCTGAACAAGGCCGAGGCCGCCGCCCGCGACGCCCTTCATCACGCCCACAATGACGACGAGGCCATCCGCGCCACGCTGGAACTGGCCCAGGGCGGGATGCTCGCCTTCGACCTTTGCGGCGAACCCGCCAGGCTGGAGGCTGTGCTCACCCTGCTCGCCGCCCTGCCGGCCGCACGCCGCAGCGACACCCTGGCCGCCGTCACCGCCCTGCACGCCCGCCTGAGGGCGCGGCAGGCCTCCCTCTCGGGCGAGACGGAGGCCCTGCAAGAGGCCGCCGCCCTGCTCGACGGGGCCCTTCAAGGACTGAAGGGACAGCAGCGACCCCTGGAGGAGGATTTGCGCCTGGACCGCGCCGCCCTGATGCTGGAGGCGGGGCTGGCCGCGCGCGACCCGCGCATGCTGGATCAGGCCGGCGCCGACCTGCGCGCCCTGGTCGAGGCCGCCACGCCGGAACAGCGCCCGCTGAGCCGCGCCCGCGCCCTGGCCCTGTGCGCCGCCGGGATGGCGGCCCTGGCCGCCGTCGCCGACGACGTCATGGCGCGCGACCAGGCCCACGCCCTGTTCGACGCCGCCGCTGACCAGTTCACGCCCGATCACAGCCCCCTGGACTGGGCCGCCATCCAGGTGCTGCGGGCCGAGCGGGAGACCCTGCCCCTGCTGGTCCTGGTTCAGGCCGAGGCCCTGACCGAGGGCGGCGGACTGGTGCTCGGCGCCCTGGCGCACGAACGGCGGGTGGCCCAGGAAGCGACGCGCGCGGGTTCGGTCGGCGACCTGAGCGCCCTGCTGGACATCGAAACCGGCCTGCGCCGTCGTCTGGTTCGCCCCTCAGGCGTCTCGACGCCGCTGGACTGGGCCGCCGACCAGATCGGCATGGCGCGCATCGCCCTGGCCCGCGCCCGCTGGACCGGCGAGACGCCGCGCGAACTGGGGTTGATGCTGGTCGAAGCCGCCGCGACGGCGCGTGAGTATGGAGCCACCGCCCTGGCTCAGCGCGCCGAGCGACTGGCGCGAACGCCCGAGACGGCCTGAGCTCTTCCGCCGCAGCGGCCTTGACCCGGCCCCTCCGGGCGCCTAGCTGACGGGCTTCTCTGAAAGGCCCCAATCGTGACCGATCAAACGACCGCCCAAGCCGCCGACCCTGTCCACGCCTTCATCGCCCAGACCGTGGCCGAGCACGACGTGGTCCTGTTCATGAAGGGCACGCCGGACGCCCCGCGCTGCGGCTTCTCCTCGCTGGCGGTGCAGATCCTCGACCACGTGGGCGCAGCCTTCGTCGGCGTCGACGTGCTTCAGGACGAAAGCCTGCGCGACGGCATCAAGGCCTTCACCGACTGGCCCACCATTCCCCAGCTCTACGTGAAGGGCGAATTCGTCGGCGGATCGGACATCGTGCGCGAGATGTTCCAGGCGGGCGAACTTCAGGCCCTGATGGTCGAGAAGGGCGTGCCCCTCGGCGAGGCCTAGGCCCCGATGGCCCGGCCGCAGTTGATCCCGCGCGAGGACCGCGAGGTCTTCATCGTCCCTCTGGACGTGCGGCCGGAACACATCGACGAGAACAACCACGTCAACAATGTCGTCTATGTCGGCTGGCTTCAGGACGTCGGCACGGCCCACTGGAACGCGCGCTTCGACGAGGCGACGCGGGCGAAGTGGTCCTGGGTCGCCCTGCGGCACGAGATCGACTACCTGCGCGCCATCGCCCCCGGCGCGACCGGCGTGGTCGCCCGCACCTGGGTCGGCGACCCGCAAGGCCCGCGCTTCAACCGCTATGTCCGCATCGAGGACGGCGAGGGCCGCCTGTGCGCGCAGGGGCTGTCGGAATGGTGCCTGGTCGACGCCGAAGCCCTGCGCCCCGCCCGCATCCCGGCGGAGATGCTGGGGCCGTTTTCGGCTTAAGCTGACTGACTTTCTCCTCCCCATTCCATGGAGAGGTGGCGCGTCGCAATAGCGACGTGACGGAGGGGGCGGCGCTACGTCAGCCGCTCCAGCACCACGCCCCTGATGGCATTCAACACGCCCTCTATCTCGCCGCGCACATCGCTGGCTTGAACCCGGAGCACGGCGATCCCTCGCCCCGCAAACCACGCCGTACGCCTGGCGTCATGACGCGCCTGATCGGGGTCGCCGTGGACCATGCCGTCCACCTCAACGGCCAGCCTCGCCTCGGCGCAGTAAAAGTCGAGGATGTAGGGACCGACAGGATGCTGTTTGCGAAACTTCAGCCCATCGAGCTTGCGCCCCTTGAGTAGCAACCAAAGCTGAGCTTCCGGCGGCGTCAAAGCACGTCGCATACGACGCGCCCGTTCGTAGCTTATGCTGTCAGCCACAGCGTCGCCCCCTCCACCACTTCGTGGTCCCCCTCCCCATTGCTGCGCAACAGGGAGGAAAGAGCAAGGCCTACAAACTGATCGGGTTCAGCACGCGCACCGCAGCGCCCGATTCCAGGCCCAGTTCGGCGTAGGTCCAGCTGACGGTCACGCCTTCGCGGACGATCGCCTTGCACAGGTCAGGCGCGCGGCGGATCAAGCTGAGCTCGGTCGGATCTGTATCCTTGATCTTGACCTCGAAGCTGGAGGCCTCGGTGCAGCCGTTCGAGCCGACCACGACGCTCAGACGCTGACCGTCGAAGTCGACCTTGCGGACGGCTTCCAGGACTTCGGTCTGAACGGCGACCTGGTTGGCGGCGTTGATGTTGACCTTCCGCTCCCCGCCCTCGCTCGAATAGATGACGCAGCCGCCCAGCAGCGGCAGCAGGGCGAAGGCCGCGACGGCTGCCAGACGCATCAGTTGGCCTCGGCGGGCGACGAGTGGATGACGCGGGTGGTCGGCTTGTCGCTGGCGATGATGATGCAGCCCGAGAGCATGGGCGCGGCGACGGCGGCGACGGCGAGAGCGATGATGAGACGGCGCATAGGTGTTCCCCTTCTTGGCTGGCCGCAAACTGCCAGCGTCGCCGTTCCGTATCACGTGAATAATCGGAAAGGCGGGGGTTGAACGAAACCGCCACAGCCATAGCTACTGTGTCGCCCACCTCCCCGGGACCATCGAAAGACCTCTGCATGAGCCTGCTGTTCACCCCGCGCGCCGTCGGGCCGCTGACGCTGAAGAACCGCATCGTCGTCGCCCCCATGTGCCAGTATTCGGCCGTGGACGGCCTTCCCCAGCCCTGGCACGCCCAGCACATCGGTCGCATGGCCCTGTCGGGCGCCGGCCTGGTGGTGATCGAGGCGACGGGGGTCGAGGCGGCGGGCCGCATCTCCTGGGCCGACACCGGCCTGTGGAACGACGCGCAGGAAGCCGCCTTTGCGAAGATCATCCGCCACATCCGCACCTATTCCGACACCCCCATCGGCGTCCAGCTGGCCCACGCGGGCCGCAAGGCCTCGACCAATCCGCCGTGGATCGACCGGGGCGGCCCCGCCCCCGCCGACAAGGCGTGGGAGACCTTCTCCGCCTCGGCCCAGGCCTTCAAGGCCGACTGGCACACGCCGACGGCCCTGGACCAGGCGGGCATGGACAGGGTGGTCGAGGCCTTTGTCGAGTCAGCGAAACGCGCCGACCGGGCCGGGTTCGATCTGGTCGAGCTGCACGCCGCCCACGGCTATCTGCTGACCCAGTTCCTGTCGCCGCTGTCGAACGAACGGACCGATGCGTTCGGCGGCTCGCTGGAAAACCGGATGCGCTTCCCGCTGCGGGTGGCCCAGGCCCTGCGCGACGCCTGGCCCCGGAACAAGGCGCTCGGCGTCCGCTTCAACGGCTCGGACTGGACCGAAGGCGGCATCACCCCGGACGAGGCCGCCGCATTCGGCGCCGCCCTGCACGCCATGGGCTATGACTATCTGCACCTGACCAGCGGCGGCAATGTCGCCACGGCCCGCATCCCCGGCGACCAGCCCAACTATCAGGTCGCCTTCGCCGAGGCGGTCAAGGCGGCGACGCCTGAGGCCAATGTCATGGCCGTGGGCATGATCGTCACCCCGCAACAGGCCGAGGACCTGCTGGTTCAGGGCAAGGCCGATCTGATCGCCGTGGCCCGCGCCGTGCTGGACGATCCCAACTGGGGCCACCACGCCGCCGTCGCCCTGGGCCAGTCGGAGGGCCTGCCCGTCCAGTACGAACGGGCCGGCGCGGCGCACTGGCCCGGCTATGCGGCGGCCAGGGCCCTGGCGGACGATTCCGTCGCCGCCTGAGCCGGACCTGACGGCGTCGCCGCGGTCACGGCGGCGCCGTTGGACAGGGCGTCGGCCTCGGGCTGAGGTCGGCCCAGCAGGTAGCCCTGCACCTCGTTGCAGCCCTGGGCCCGCAGGAAGGCCAGCTGTTCCGGCGTCTCCACGCCCTCGGCCAGAACCGGGATCGACAGGCTTTCGCCAATGGTCAGGACAGCGCGGATGATGGCCCGCGACTGCGGCGCCTCGCCGTCCAGCTCGGTCATGAAGGAGCGGTCCAGCTTGATCTTGTCGAAGGGGAAGGCCCGAAGGGTCGACAACGACGAATAGCCGGTGCCGAAGTCGTCCATGGCGATGGTGACGCCCAGCGCCTTCAGCTGACGCAGCACATGGGTCGTCCGCTCCATGTCGCTGATCATGGCCGTCTCGGTGATCTCCAGCTCCAGCCGCGAGGCCGCCAGGCCCGTCTCCGCCAGGACCTGCTGCACCAGACGCGGCAGGTCGACATGACCCAGTTGCACCGGCGACAGATTGACCGCGATGCGATGGGGCTCGGCCCAGGCGGCGGCCTGCTTGCAGGCCTGACGCAGCACCCATTCGCCGATCGGCAGGATCAGGCCGGTCTCTTCGGCCACGGGGATGAAGTCCGACGGCGGAATGTTGCGGCCGGTCTCGTCCCTCCAGCGCAGCAGGACCTCATAGCCGGTGGCCTTGCCGGTCTCGACCGAGGCCTGGACCTGATAGTGGAGCTGGAACTGCTCGTTGTCCAAGGCCTCGCGCAGGGCCTGGGTGACGCGGCGCCGGGCGCGGACGGCCTGATCCATGTCGGCCTCGTAGAAGCAGATGTCGACCGTCAGCGACCCCTTGGCGCGGTACATGGCCAGGTCGGCGTTGTTGATCAGGGTCGACAGGTCGTCGGCGTCCTGGGGCCAGAGCGAGACGCCGATGCTGGCCCCGCAGGACAGGTCGGCGTGGTCGATGGTCACGGGACGAACCACGGCCGCGCGAAGCCGCTCGGCAACGGCCTGGGCCTCGGCGCGTGAGGCCACCGGGGCCATGGCCACGAACTCGTCGCCGCCCTGCCGGGCGACGAACTCGCCCTCCTTCAGGGCGTCGCGCAACTGATCCGAAATCCGACACAGCAGCTGGTCGCCGACGGCGTGGCCGTAGAGGTCGTTGACCTCCTTGAACCGGTTCAGGTCGAGGGCGAACAGGGCCAGGGTCTGTCCCGGCTTGATGGTCGCCGTCTGGCGGTTCAGACGTTCGAGGAAGGAGGCGCGGTTGGGCAGGCCCGTCAGGCTGTCGTTGCGCGCCAGATGGGCGATGCGGCGCTCCTGGGCCTGGCGGGCGCGCAGGTCGCGCACGGCGTAGATCATGACCGCCCCCTCGCTGACGTGGTCATGCTTGGCCGACAGTTCGACCGGCAGGACCTCGCCCGAGACCGTCTTCAACGACGACTGCACCATGTCCCCGTCGGCCAGGCGCGCGGCGTCTTCGGCCCAGTCGGACAGGCTCTGGCCGATCAGGGCCTCGCGCTCGACGCCGATCAGGGCGGTCAGGGCGCCGTTCAGGGCGACGATGACGCCGTCGCGCTCGACCGCCATGCCGTCGACGCTGCCTTCGATCAGGTGCTGCAGCCGCACCTCGGCCTGACCGCGCGACTGGCTGTCCAGCGCATAGCTGGCGGCGCCGGCGCCCAGGACCAGCAGGCCCACGCCCGCGACGCCGATGGCGATGGCCTGGTGGGCGTCATTTCCCGTCAGGGCGCCGTCCAGCGGCGCAAAGGGCAGGATGATCATGGCCGACATGGCGGTGAAGTGCAGGATCACGATGCCCAGGACCATGCAGACGATGGCCAGCCAGCGCCCCCGCGCGTCGGCGGCCTTGTCCGCCAGGCGGAAGGACAGGGCGCCGAACAGCAGGGAGCCCGCCACGGCGGCGACGACATAGGCGCTCGACCAATGGATCACCGCATCCACGGCGAACGCCGCCATGCCGATAAAGTGCATGCTGGCCACGCTCAGGCCGAACAGCAGGCCGCCCATGATCGCCGCCCCGCGCAGCCTTTGCGCGGCCAGCAGCAGGGCCGCCCCCGACCCTGCGATGGCCACCAGCAGCGACACGCCCGTCAGGCCCGGCTCATAGGTGACGAGAACGCCGGGCTCATAGGCGATCATGGCGACGAAATGAGTGCACCAGACCGTGGCGCCGCCGGCGACGGCGCCCAGGAAGACCCAGGCGATGCGCGCGCCGGCCCGCGTGCTGCGGACCCGCTTCAGCAGGCTGATGGTGATCCAGCTTCCCAGCACGCAGACAAGAGCGGCCAGGGCGACCAGCGCCGGATTATGGGCGGTGGTCAGGCAATCGACGAGACGCATGGGATCCTGGGGGGAAGGATACTGAAACGACCCTTTCCCTAGAGCCCCAATCCTTAATCCGTGGTCGTCTTAAATGGCTAACAAAGCCTTGCCGTGACACCGGGGGTCAGGACGCCTCTTTCGGCTTGTCTTCCGGGCGCATCATATAGGGGTTGTTGACCGACACCTCGGCGCCGGGCGGCAGGCCCAGCTCCTCGAAGCTCCATTGCAGCTGCACCCCGTCGGATCGCGGCTGGCTGCACTGGTCCTCGTCCACCCGGCGCAGGGTGATGACGGCGCTGTCGCGCAGCCGCGTGATGAAGGGTTTGACGTCAGCCTTGCTGGTGCAGCCGTTCGAGCTGACCCAGAAAACCGCCGTGTCGCGCGTAAAGGCGGCGGCGTGAATGGGCTCCAGCTGGCCCGGCATGTCCGCCGTGCGCACCGCCGGATCGCCGGACGTCGTGGCGCAGGCTGCCCCCGAAAGGGCGACGGCGGCGACGGCGCAAAGGGCGATGGTTCGTCTCATCTCGGCCTTCCGGAGCGGACCCCTGTCCGCCCGTGCAGAATGCGCTGCTTCTTTCCCCAAGGGAACAGCGATCCTGAATAAGAAAGAAGCCCCGGTTCTCACCGGGGCTTCCATCAACTCTATCGTCGAACGCCTGAAATCAGGACGAGTAGTATTCGACGACCAGGTTCGGTTCCATCTTGACCGGGTACGGCACGTCCGACAGTTCGGGAACGCGCACGTAACGGATCGAGAAGCCGCGATCACCCTGTTCCAGGTAATCGGGGATGTCGCGTTCCGACGACTGCTGGGCTTCAAGCACCAGAGCCATGCTGCGCGACTTTTCCTTGATCTCGACAACCTGGCCCGGCTTGACGCGGTACGAACCGATGTCGACCTTCTTGCCGTCGACGGTCACGTGGCCGTGGCTGACGAACTGGCGAGCGGCCCAGACGGTCGGGACGAACTTGGCGCGGTAGACGATGGCGTCCAGACGCGATTCCAGCAGGCCGATCAGGTTTTCCGAGGTGTTGCCCTTGCGGCGGCCGGCTTCATCATAGATGGCCGAGAATTGCTTCTCGGTGATGTTGCCGTAGTAGCCCTTGAGCTTCTGCTTGGCCTTCAGTTGCAGGCCGAAGTCCGAGACTTTCGACTTGCGGCGCTGACCGTGCTGGCCGGGGCCGTACGAGCGCTTGTTGACCGGAGACTTGGCGCGGCCCCACAGGTTTTCACCCATGACCCGATCGAGTTTGTACTTGGCGCTATGGCGCTTGGACATAAGTCACTCTTCATGCTGATGCGGCCCGGCCCCTCCCCGATTGGAGCGGCGATCTCAACGGCGGTCCACGCATCGTCCGTAGTCAATCTGCGCCTCGGGCCGGAACCCGATGCGAGAAGGGCGGGCTTATGAAGGCCCGGCCCTCCAGAGTCAAGCCAGACGGGCGTTTCAGCCCTTGGCGGCTTCGTACAGCTCGTTGACCTTGTTCCAGTTCACCACCGACCAGAAGGCCTTGAGGTAGTCGACGCGGCGGTTCTGATACTTGAGGTAGTAGGCGTGCTCCCAGACGTCGGCGGCCAGAAGGACGGCGCCCTTCTCATCGGCCACGTCCATCAGCGGGTTGTCCTGGTTCGGGGTCGAGGTGACCTTCAGCTTGCCGTCCTGCAGGATCAGCCAGGCCCAGCCCGAGCCGAACTGGCCGGCGCCGGCGGCGTCGAAGTCGGCCTTGAACTTGTCCAGACCGCCCAGTTCGGCGTCGATCTTGGCGGCCAGCTCGGCCGAGGGCTCGCCCGCCTGATCGGCCGGGGCCAGCAGTTCCCAGAACAGGCTGTGGTTCCAGTGGCCGCCGCCGTTGTTGCGCACCGCCTTGGGCAGTTTCGACATGGTGGCGAACAGCTCTTCCAGCGACTTGCCCTGCAACGAGACGTCGGCGTCCACGGCCTTGTTCAGGTTGTCGACATAGGTCTGATGGTGCTTGTCGTGGTGGAAGGTCATCGTCTCCTTGTCGATGGCCGGTTCCAGCGCGTCATAGGCGTAGGGCAGCGGGGGCAGGGTGAAGGCCATGGGGAGCTTCCTCTTGGGGGTTTTCGAGTCTTCTGCACCCTATCTAGGGCCGCGCGCGAAAGACCCAAGCCTTTAGGCCGGAGTTTGTTCGGTTTTTTGCCGAAAACGCCCTGATCTGGAACTGGACGGTCCAGACGGCTGTTCCTCCCCAGCCCCCTATCGCCAACACTGTTCGGAAAGGAGGAGGACATGCCCTCGCGATCCCTCCGCAAGTCCGCGCCCCTGAGCGACGCCGAAGCCGAGTCCCTGCGGTTGCAACTGCTGGAGATCATCCCCCGCCTGCGTCGGCACCAGCTGCTGGATCTGGCCGACACCCTTCACGAAGCCGCCCGCGAACGCCGCAGCGGCGAGCCGCGCCATTTCGACATGAGGGTCTAGCCGACCCTTTTCGTCCGATCAGGCGGCGCGAAGATAGTCTCTGACCCTTGTGCGGCGCGCCCGGACAGGCAGACTGCCTGGCGTGTTCGACAGGGGCGTCCTCGTGCTGAGACTGTGCATCATCTTGACGACCGGACTGACGCTGTCCGCCTGCTCGACCGGTGTGACGGAGTCCTTGCGCGCGGCGGACGCCGCAGCCTCCACCGCCCAATGCCGAACCACGCCGCAACCGGGCGGCGGTTCGACCATGGACTGCACCCTGTGGCAGCGCACCACGACGACAACCACCACCACCCGGCCCAATGGTGAAACCACCACGACCGTGGAGCGAACCCGCGCTGGCGGCGACACCTAGCCGGATTTCGGGCGCCACGCGCTTCAGCCCCCGGGCCGTTCCCGCCCGCGCTTTGGAGGTTGAGCGTCAAAAGCGGCTGCGGCGAATGTCAGCTGAGGGTGGAAAGCGGACGCTCTATGCGGAGGTCCGCCTCACCAATCTGCCATAGAGATAGCCCGCTAGAATGCCAGCCGCAGGTGCGCTTACTGCCGTTGTCACTGCCGCAATTTGACGGAACCCGTACGGCGTGAAGCCTAGCACTAAGGCCAACCCTCCGTATGAACCCAGCAGTAGAGGCCCAAGTATGATCCCCGCAGCGGCATGGGCTGCGCCGGATAGCCCCCCTGCGACCATGTAGCTTCGGCTGTCATCCCTCAGGCTCGCAATCGCGAAAGATGGGGCAAGGAAGATAGCTGCGCCGATAAACCCAAAAGGCACCGACAAGAGAGGCCCCAGGAATACGTCGTAGAGAAGCCTACCGAAACTGCTCCATAATTCACGCCCAAACGAGGTGTAACCGAGTAGCTGTCGTGTAGCGGCTGGCGAGCCGTCCATGCTGACGATGTACGGTAGGGTGTCGAACGCCCACAAGAATATCGAACCCAAACCCATGGTGAAGGCTGGCGCGATCACCGCCGCCATGGCCAGGCCGAAGATTGATAACTTCAAAAGGCAGCCCCCCGCACTCTCGAATTTCAGGATAGCTTAAACCCATGACCTTCACCAATGTCCGCAATGGGTCGATTTGCGAACATGACTACCGACCCGAAAGCACGCCGTCATCCCGGCCGTAGCGAAGCGAAGAGCCGGGCCCCAGGCGTCTGGACCTGATGCGGGCGGGGCTTGAAATCCGCCGCCAGGGTCGCGGGTTCTGCTGCGCAGCCCGGGGATGACGGCGTGGCGTCATCAAGCCCGCGTGGAGGTCCTGCTTCACGGCCAAGGTCTTGATGTCCAACGGCCTGCCCCCTTTCCTCCCCATTTCATGAGGAGGAAAGAGGAGTATCAGCCTGCGTGCAGTTCCTGCTTCACGCGTTCAGCCAGGGTCTTGATGTCCAGCGGCTTGGGCAGGAAGGAGACGCCAGTCTCGTCCTGCAACAGGTCCGAGAAGTCGCTCTCGGCATAGCCCGAGATGAACATGACCGGGGCGTCGCCGAGGAAGGGCCGCGCCTTTCTCAGCAGGGACGGACCGTCCAGCCCCGGCATGATGACGTCCGAGATCATCATGTCGATCTGGCCCGCCCATTCCTCGGCGAGGATCAGGGCCTCCTCGCCGTCGCAGGCCTCGATCACCTCATAGCCGCGCTGGCGCAGCAGGCGGGCGGCGATGCCGCGCACGGCGGCCTCGTCCTCGACGAACAGGATGCGGCCGGCGCCCGACAGGTCGCGCGGGGCGGCCTTGACCGCCTTTTCGACCACCGGGGCGGCGACCAGCTCCTCGGCCGAGGCGGCGGGCAGGAAGATGCGGAAGGCGGCGCCGGCGCCCTCCAGATTGCTCACGCTGATGTGCCCGCCCGCCTGCTGGACGATGCCATAGACGGTGGCCAGACCCATGCCGGTGCCCTCGTTGACCGCCTTGGTGGTGAAGAAGGGCTCGAAGATCTTGTCCAGCAGGTCGGGCGGCACGCCGGGGCCGGTGTCGGACACCTCGATCAGGGCGGTTTCGCCCGCAGCCTCGCGCCAGCCCAGGTCGCGGGCCTGAGCCTCGGTCAGGCGGCGGGTCCGAATCGTGACCACGCCCGCACCCGGCTCGACCACGCCGCGCATGGCGTCGCGGGCGTTGACGGCCAGGTTCATGACGGCGGTTTCCAGCTGGCTCTTGTCAGCCAGGACCAGGGGCATGTCGCGGCCGTAGTCGGTTTCCAGCCGCACGTCCTCGCGCAGCAGGCGGCGCAGCAGGACGGCGAACTCGCCGACCAGTTCGCCCAGGTCCAGACGCTCGCGCCGCACCGTGGACTTGCGCGAGAAGGCCAGCAGCTTCCTGACCAGATCGGCGGCGCGGATGCCGGTCTGGCGGATCTGGTTCAGGCCGTCATAGGAGGGGTCGCCGACGGGATGCCGCTCCAGCAGCTCGGACAGCTGCATCTGGATGGCGGTCAGCAGGTTGTTGAAATCGTGGGCCACGCCGCCGGCCAGCTGGCCCACGGCCTGCATCTTCTGGGCCTGCGACAGCTGCAGCTCCATCGACTTCTGCGACGAGACGTCGAACAGCCAGACGCGGCGCTTGTCGCCTTCCGGGGCGACATAGAGGTGCAGGTGGCGGTCGGGATAGGCGCGCGCCACCAGCTCGATCGGCCCCGAAGACCCGGCGGCCAGCTTGGTCCTGGCCTCGGTCACGCCCGCCAGGTCGAACAGGTGGCCGAAGGCGGCGTCGCCCGAGGCGGCGGGGCCGGTTAGGACGGCCAGCGCCGCGTTGGAATCCTCGGCCTTGCCCGCGAACAGGTCGTCGCCGGCGATGACGGTCGAGCCGAAGGGCGCGCCGGCGGCCATGGCGCGGGCCTCGCCGCTGACCTTGGCGGGGGCGACCACGGGCGCGGTCTGCGGCACCGGCAGGACGGCGTCCGGGGCGGCGCGCACCAGGAAACGCCCCTGCCCCGCCTGACCGATCAGGACCTCGATCTCGCGCGCGCCGATCTGGACGATGGCGCGGCCCTGATGGCCTTCGCGCGCCTGGGCGAAGGCCATGTAGAGGGCCTGGGCCGACTTGCCGCGCGGAAGGGCGGTGACGGCGCCGTTCTCCTCGGCCCAGGCGCCGTTGTAGGCCAGGACCTGACCGGACGGCCAGACCAGGGCGGCGGGCTCCGCCATGGCGTCCAGCATCTCGACCGCCGTGTCGCCGTTGGCGCGACGCACCTCGGCGCGGCCGAAGGCGAACAGCCAGATCAGGGCCGTGGCCCCGGCCGCGAAGATCAGGATCAGGCCGGGCGCCGTGAAGGCGTTGGCGCGAAAGGCCGGATAGACCATGGCGGCGACCGCCAGGGCGAAGCCCAGGGCCATCACCACCAGAAGCGGATCAAAGGTCGGACGGCGAGTCGCCGCTGCTTTGGTCTTGGAAACGGTCATGGCGCCTCGCCCGCGCGAATCAGTGGTGGTCAGCATATCGAAGCTCGTTCCAGCACCCTAACGGGACGCCTCTCCCTCCCCGTTCGGGGAGGGTGGTCGCGCAGCGACCGGGTGGGGAGGGCTTGGCGAAACGGACGCAGCGCTTGATCAGCCATGCCGCCCCCACCCGTCTGACGCGAGGCGTCAGCCACCCTCCCCATGAAGGGGAGGGAGAGGCGCAGCGCTTCGGCCCCGTCCTCACCGCCGTTTCCGGCTCTGCATGACGAAGCCGATCACCTTGGCCGCCGCCTCGAAATGTTCGCGCGGGATGACCTCGTCCACCTCGACCGTCGCATAGAGGGCGCGGGCCAGGGGCACGTTCTCGACGATGGGCACGCCGCTCTCCCTGGCCAGCTCCCGGATGCGCAGAGCCACCGCATCCACGCCCTTGGCCACACAGGTCGGGGCGCCGTCGCCTTGATCCGGCTCGTAGCGCAGGGCCACAGAGTAGTGGGTCGGGTTGGTGATGACGACCGTGGCGCCGGGCACGGCCTGCATCATGCGCTGGCGGCTGCGCTGCATGCGGATCTGCCGCAGCTTGCCCTTGATGTGGGGGTCGCCCTCAGTCTGCTTGTAGTCTTCCTTGGTTTCTTCCTTGGTCATCCGCATCCGCTTGGCGAAGCGGAACTTCTGCCAGATGAAGTCGGCGCCGGCGGTGAAGGCCAGGAAGATCAGGGCCGAGATCATAAGGGCCGCCGCCAGGTCGCGGGCGAAGGGCAGGATCATGGCCGGGCTCATGGCGGCCAGGTTCTCCAGCTCGCGCGTGTGCGGCTTCAGCACCTGCCAGCAGACGGCCCCGATGGCGACCAGCTTGAGAAAGGTCTTGATGAACTGAACGATGCCGTCCGGCCCGAAGAGGCGCTTGAAGCCGGACAGGGGACTGACCGCCGACCACTTGGGCTTGATCTTCTCGGCGGTGAACATGAAGCCCGACTGGAACAGGTTGCCGCCCACGCCGCCGACAATGACCGCCAGCATCAGCGCCGCCAGGAAGGGCGTCACCGCCCAGACCGCGCGCATGCCGATCTCCAGACCCGCGCCGGCCTCCAGCCCGCCGATCATGGCGTGGGGCTCGGCCAGGAAGGGCAGCATGTCCTCGGCCATCTGCTGCGAGAAATAGCCGCCGCCGATCAGCAGGACCGCCGTCGCTCCGGCCAGCGACATGGCCGACGCGACGTCCGGCGACTTGGCGACATCCCCCTTCTTGCGGGCCTCCTCAAGCTTTCGCGGGGTGGCCTCTTCGGTTTTGGACTCGGGATCGGAACCTTCAGCCAAGGCTCCCTCCCGTGAACACCCGCGCCAGGGCGCGATAGCGGTCGATGAAGATGGTCCCCAGCACGCCGAGGCTCAGCGCGAAGATCGAAAGCCCCAGCAGGACGCTGAGCGGGGCGGCGGCGAAATAGACCTGGAACGCCGGCATGACCCGCGCGATCAGACCCGAGGCCAGGTTGAAGATCAGGGCGAAGACCAGGACCGGGGCCGACAGCTGGACGCCCAGCATGAAGCTCTGGCTCAGGGTTCTGACCGCCATGGCGGCGAAGTCGGACGTGATCATCGGCTTGGCGGGCGATATGGCCTCGTAGGAGCCCAGGATGCCGGCGATGAACAGGTGGTGGGTGTTGGTGGCGAAGATCAGCGTCACCCCCAGCAGCATCAGGAAGGCCGAAAGGGTCGAACCCGGCGAGGCCTGCAAGGGGTTGGCGGTCTGGGCGAACCCCAGGGTCGTCTGCTGCGAGATGATCTCGCCCGCCGTGACCAGGGCCGTCATGAAGCTGCGCAGGATGACGCCGATGGCCAGACCGGTCGCCACCTCGCGGATGATCCAGCCCACCATGCCGCCCAGGGTCGGCGGCAGGGCCGGCAGGGTTCCCGCCACCAGCGGCCACATGACCAGCGACAGCAGCAGGGCCAGCGACAGGCGCACGCGCGGCGGCACATAGGATTCACCAATGCCGGGAATGGTCATCAGGATCGCGCCGACCCGGGCGAAGATCAGCCCGCCGGCCCAGATCTGTTCGGCGGTGGCGTAGGACTCCATGCCTCGACTACATCCCGGCGATGCGGGCGGCGATCTCGCGCATGAAGCCGCCCAGAAGCGCCCCCATCAGCGGCAGGAACAGCAGCAGCGACACGAAGATGGCGATGATCTTGGGCGCATAGATCAGGGTCTGTTCCTGAATCTGCGTCAGGGCCTGAAACAGGCCGATGACCACGCCGACCACCAGGCCGACGACGAGCACGGGCGCGCATAGCTGGATCGTCAGCCAGATGGCGTCGCGGCCAATATCCAGAACTTCCGCGCCGCTCATCGACCACCCCAGGGAACTCGGCAGAAAATGCCGACAGGATGGTTAACAGGCCGTTTACCTCCGAACTTTCCTCTCCATTCCATGGGGCGGTGGATCGGACGCGAAGGCGGTCGAGACGGAGGGGACGACGCCGGGGTCAACACGAGAGGCGCATTGACCGGCCAACCTCGCGTCGCCCCCTCCCCATGGGAATGGGAGGAAAGCGGCTGGATTGATCGCCACGCCCAGCTATATGGACAAGCCATGACCGACCACGCGCACAAACCCTCCGTCTCGCAGGCCGAAGCCGAAGCCGCCGTCCGCACCCTGATCCAGTGGGCGGGCGACAACCCCGACCGCGAGGGTCTGGTGGAAACCCCCAAGCGGGTGGCCAAGTCCTATCGCGAGCTGTTCCAGGGCTATGAGGTCGAGCCGCGCGAATATCTGGAGAAGACCTTCGAGGAGGTCGGCGGCTACGACGAACTGGTCGTGCTGAAGAACATCCGCTTCGTCAGCTTCTGCGAACACCACATGCTGCCGGTCGTCGGCGTGGCCCACGTCGGCTACCTGCCCACCGACCGGGTCGTGGGCATTTCCAAGCTGGCCCGCGTGGTGCGCGGCTTTGCGCGGCGTCTGCAGATCCAGGAGAAGATGACCTCGGACATCGCCCACGCCATTCAGGACGTGCTGCGCCCGCACGGCGTCGGCGTGGTCATCGAGGCCGAGCACAGCTGCATGACCATGCGCGGCGTCGATGTCCCCGGCGCCAGCCTGTCGACCAGCTGCCTGCTGGGCACCGTCCGCGAAGATCCCCGGACGCGCGAGGAATTCCTGCGGCTCGTCCGGGGCTAGCCTCACGCCCTAGCCCTTGATGAAGGCCAGCAGGTCGGCGTTGATGACGTCGGCGTGGGTGGTGCACATGCCGTGCGGCAGTCCGGGATGGATCTTCAGCGTCCCGTTCTTCAGCAGGGGCGCCGACAGCCGGGCCGAGTCGTCGATGGGCACGATCTGGTCGTCGTCGCCATGCAGGACCAGGGTCGGCACGCTGATGGCCTTCAGATCCTCGGTGAAATCGGTTTCCGAGAAGGCCTTGATGCAGTCGTAGTGAGCCTTGGCCCCGCCCTGCATGCCCTGGCGCCACCAGTTGTCGATCACGCCCTGCGACACCTGGGCACCCTCGCGGTTGAAGCCGTAGAAGGGACCGGCCGGCACCTCGCGATAGAACTGCGCCCGGTTGGCCGCCAGGGCGGCGCGGAAGCCGTCGAACACCTCCAGCGGCAGACCGCCGGGATTGGCCTCGGTCTTGAGCATCAGGGGCGGCACGGCGCCGATCAGGACCGCCTTGGCCACACGGCCGTTCGGTTCGCCGTGCCGCGCGACGTAGCGCGCCACCTCGCCGCCGCCGGTCGAGTGGCCGATATGAACAGCGTCCTTCAGATCCAGATGCTTCGCCAGCGCCGCCACGTCGGCGGCGTAGGTGTCCATTTCATTGCCGTTGTCTGTCTGGGTCGAGCGGCCGTGCCCGCGCCGGTCGTGCGCGATGACGCGATAGCCCTGGCCCAGAAAGAACAGCATCTGGGCGTCCCAGTCGTCGGCGCTGAGCGGCCAACCGTGATGGAAGACCAGGGGCTGCCCGCCGCCCCAGTCCTTGTAGAAGATCTCGGTCCCGTCGTCGGTCGTGATGAAAGGCATGGTTTGGCATCCTGTCGCCATGGGCCCGCGAGCCCGTTGGAAGAGAGCACGCACGCGTCTGGCGTCACGGTCAGAAGCCGCACGTCAGATCGGAAACTGGACTGAAGGGGCGGGGAAGGTCGCCCATGCCAAGCCTAGCACGATCGAGGCTGTATCGCGCCCGCCCGCCGATCACGAATCCGCGCGCCCTCTCTCGCAAGGCGTCCTCGGAGGGATTGTCGTCATGGGCGGGCGTGGCTTTCCGTGTCGCCCCGGGTCGTGGCCGTTCAGGCGTATGGCCGTCGGCGAGGAGCCGAGCGTCGCGCCGGCTGACCGGCCCCCTTCTTGCGTGTCCAGCTCTGAAGGAGCCATCGCCATGGGCTGGACCGCGTTTTCGTCTCATAATGAGCCGCCGCCGATCATGCGCGGCGGATGGCTGGACGCCCTGCGGTTCATCGTGGCCTCGCTGATCATCCTGCACCATTTCCAGGCTTCGGCGCCCGTGCCTCTGGCCGACGCCGTGCATCCGGTGTTCGAGCGGGGCGGTTTCCTGCTGACCAACTTCTTCCTGATCGACAGCGGCTATGTGCTGATGCGGGTGTACGGCGCGGCCGTCGGCGGCGGGCGGATGTCGAAGACCGACTTCTTCCTCAAGCGGTCGCTGCGGGTGTTTCCGGCCCATCTGATCATGCTGGGCCTGCTGGTGGCCATGGTGCTGCTGGGCACGGCCATCGGCCTGCCGCCGACCCATCCCGAGTGGTTCGCCTGGGACCAGTTGCCGGCGCAGGCGGCCCTGGTCCAGTCGTTCGGCGTGCATGGCGGTCTGGGCTGGAACGCGCCCAGCTGGTCGATCTCGGCCCTGCTGGGCTGTTACCTCGCCTTCCCCTGGGTGCTGCGCGGCCTGACGCGGGTCGGGCCGTGGATGGCGCTGGGGCTGGTGGTGGTCGGCTATCTGGCGGCCAATGAACTGTGCTGGGCCATCCTCAAGTATCCGGTCTATCAGATGCCGCTGGCCCTGGGCATCTGGCGCGCCCTGCCCCTGTTCGTGCTGGGCATGGGGCTGGCCTGGTTTGCGCAAGGCGTCTGGATCCACCCGCGACTGGCCGGATGGGCCCTGCTGCTGGCCTCGGTCGGTCTGGCTGTGGTCCAGTATTTCGACAAGCACGCCCTGATCTCGCTGACCCTGATCTCCATCATCATCCTGGCGGCGGGCGCCGTGCCGGTGACCAGGCCGTCGAAACTGGTCGAGCAGGCGGCGGTCGTCTCCTTCGCCATGTTCATCTCGAATGAAGTGGTCCGCATCGGCTGGTTCGGCCTGGCCGAGGCCACGGCGAACAGGCTGAACCTGGGCGAAATCTGGCGCTGGGCCCTGTGGATCATGGGCGTCGGCGCGGCCTTCGTCTTCGCCTTCCTGTTCCACTACGGCGTCGACAATCCGATCCAGAAACGCATCCGCGCCTGGCTGAAGAAGCGCGGCCATTCGCGCGCCGAGATCAAGCAGCCGGTGGTGTCGCTGGAAGGCTGATCTGATCCTCCCTTGTCGCGGAGCGACGGGGGAGGGGGCGAGCGCCACACGCGGTCCTCTCGTCATTTTGAACACCAGCCTGCATCCGCCCCCTCCACCATGCTGCGCATGGTCCCCCTCCCCCGCTTCGCAGGGGAGGATCAAGATCACCCCGTCGAGCCGACCAGATGCAGGATGTTGCCGTCGGGGTCCTTGAACCAGGCCAGACGCATGGACCCGCAGACGTGGACGTCGCCCTCGCGGCCCATGTCGTCGTAATGCTCAAAGGCCGCGCCCCTGACTTTCAATGCGGCGACGATGTCGTCCAGTTCGACGCCGACGTCCCAGGTCACCGCATTGGCCTGATTCGTCCCGGCGAAGTCGGACCTGTAGACGGTCAGCCAGGTGTTGCCCGTGCGATAACCCAGCATCCCGTCCATCGACGTATCGGCCAGGTTCAGGCCCAGCACGTCGGAATAGAAGGCCCTGGCCCGGTCCAGATCCTTCACCGCCACGATGGCGGATGAGTTCTTGTCCTTGAGCATGATGTCTCTCTCCCTGATCGGGAGAGAACCGCTGACGGCGGGGGTTCGACCCCTTTCCTCCCTGTCGCGAAGCGATGGGGAGGTGGATCGGTCGCGATAGCGGCCGAGACGGAGGGGGCGGCGCTGCGGCGTCAATTCGCGCGCCTGACTGCTAAAGTCGCGCCGCCCCCTCCACCGCTACGCGGTCCCCCTCCCCACGTCGTGGGGAGGAAAGAAGAAACGCGCCCTCAGATCGGCATCCGCATGATTTCCTGATAGGCCGAGATGACCTGGTCGCGCACCGCCATGACGGTTTCCAGCGAGGCTTCGGCGGACGAGACGGCGGTGACGACGTCGATCAGGCTGCCCTGGCCCTGGACCATCTGGGCCATCTGGGTTTCGGCGCCGCGCGTCTGCTGCGCCGTCTGGGTCATGACGTTCTGCAACAGTTCGGAGAAGCCCGGCCCCTGCGCCGCAGAGGCTGCGCTGGGCGGCGTGGCTGTGGGCATGGCCCCGCCCTGCACCGCCGCATAGGCCTTGGCCGCCATCATGGGGTTCATGATCTAGGCCCTCTTATTTCTTGATGATGTCGAGGGTGCGGGACTCCATGTTCCGCGCCGTCTCGATGATGTTCAGGTTGGCCTCATAGGCGCGCTGCGCCTCGCGCATGTCCATGGCCTCGACCAGGGTGTCGACGTTGGGGCGCTGGACATAGCCTTCCGCATTGGCCGCCGGGTGCGACGGGTCGTATTCCATGCGGAACGGGCTCTGGTCCGGGCGGACCTCGGCCAGGACCACGCCGGTCGCGCCGTTGACGTTCTTGGCCTGGAAGATCGGGGTCTGACGGCGATAGGGTTCGCCCCCCGCGACCGTGGCCGTCGACTGGGCGTTGGCGATGTTCTCGGCGATGACGCGCATCCGCGACTGCTGCGCCTTCAGCGCGCTGGCGGCGACGCCCATGGCGTTGTTGCGGGGGGCGACGGTGACGGGATCAGGCATGGCTTAAGTCTCCTGCCTCAGACGCCGGGCTTCTTGGCGGCCATGCGGATCATCTGCATGGACTTCTGGTAGAAGCCGATGGCCGCGTCATAGGCCATGCGGCTCTCGGCCATCTTCAGCATCTGCTCCTCGACCACGACCGAGTTGCCGTCGAGCGTGGTCTCGGAATCGGGCGATTTCAGCGAGTCGAAACGGGCGGCCTGACCCGGCGGCGCGATGTGGCGGGCGTTGGTGGCGACCATCTTCAAACCGCCGCCGGTGCGCATGGCCTCGGCGAAGTCGGTCGGCGCCTTCAGGTCGCGGGCCATGAAGCCCGGCGTATCGGAGTTGGCGACGTTCTGGGCGATCACGCGCTGGCGATCGTCGAGCCATCCGAGACGGCCCTTGATCTGGTTCAGCAGCGGAATGTCGGTGACGGACACGAAAGGCCCTCGAACGGTTGATCGGCAGAATTTGCCGCCTGCATGGTTAATATTCCGTCTTCCTAAACGCGCCGTTAACCACGAGGCGCGAAACGTGCGGGCGAAGCGGCGCGCTCCTAGGCGCCGCATTCCCGCGCCTTGGGGGCCTCGAATCCGCATGAATTTCCTCGACCTGTTCCGGGCGGTGTTCGGCCTGGCGATCACCCTCGGTCTGATCGGCCTGGCCGCCTGGGCCACGCGTCGCTATGCGCCCCAGGTGCTGGCCAGGTTCCAGGCCGAACGCGGCGCGCGGCGGCTTCAGGTGATCGAAACCCTGGTGCTGGACCCGGCCAGGCGCCTGGTCCTGGTGCGGGTGGACGCCGAGGAGCGGCTGATCCTGCTGGGCGAGGGCCGTGAACTGATCGAGCCGCGCGGCGTGGCGGTCGAGGCGGGAGACGTCAAATGAGCCGCTTCAGCCCTTCTCCCTCCCCTTCATGGGGAGGGTGGCTGGCGCGCAGCGCCAGACGGGTGGGGGCGCTTGCGCCGACCAAGCGCCGCGCTCGTATCATCAAGCCCTCCCCACCCGGTCGCTCCGCGACCACCCTCCCCAAAAAGGGGAGGGAGAGTGTCTTCGCCCTGCCCAACCGCGCCGAGCTGAAACGCGCAGCCCTGCTGTCGCTGATCACCACCGCACTCTGCCTGGTCTGGCCTCTGGGCGCCCTGGCGCAGGAGGCGGCGCAGTCCGGGTCGGCCATCAACATCGACCTGGGCACCGGCTCCGGCCTGACCCAGAGGGTGGTCCAACTGGTCGGCCTGATGACCGTGCTGTCGCTGGCGCCCTCCATCGTCATCATGACCACCAGCTTCGTGCGCATCATCGTGGTGCTGTCCCTGCTGCGGACGGCCTTGGGCATGCAGCAGTCGCCGCCGAACGCCGTCCTGGTCTCCCTGGCCCTGTTCCTGAGCGCCATCGTCATGGCCCCGACCTGGCAGGACGCCTATGATTCGGGCATCCGTCCGCTGATGGATCAGCAGATGGAGCTGCCCCAGGCCTTCGATGCCGCCTCCGAACCGGTGAAAACCTTCATGCTGGCCCAGGTGGATCGCGGCGACCTGGCCCTGTTCACCCGACTGTCGAAAATCGAGCCCCCCCAGGACGTGCAGGAACTGCCCCTGCGGGTGGTCACGCCGGCCTTCATGATCAGCGAGTTGAAGAAGGCCTTCACGATCGGATTTCTTCTTTTCGTTCCGTTCCTTGTGATCGATCTGGTGGTCGCCAGCGTGCTGATGTCCATGGGTATGATGATGCTGCCGCCGGTGGTCATCAGCCTGCCCTTCAAGCTGATCTTCTTCGTGCTGGTGGACGGCTGGCGACTGGTGGCGGGAAGCCTGGTCGAGAGCTTCCAGAGAGGGGTCGGCGGGGGATAAATCCCCAGCCTCCGGGGCTTTGAGCGTCATGCGGGCTTGCCAAGCTGAGGCAAACGCGTGTTGATCCTCCGGTCTTCGTCCGGGAATCGGACGACCACCACTGGGAAAACCCTTATGACCACTCAAGCCGAACTGATCGCCGCCGTCGCCAAGGACGCAGGTGTCTCGCAGGCCGACGCCGGCCGCGTCCTCGACGCGATCGTCAAGAACATCCACAAGAGCCTGGTTTCGGGTTCGGACGTTCGCATCTCGAACCTGGGCGTGTTCGACACCGCCGAGCGCGCCGAGCGCGAAGGCCGCAACCCCGCAACGGGCGCGACCATCAAGATCGCTGCTTCGAAGGCTGTGCGCTTCCGCGTCTCCAAGCCCCTGAAGGACGCCGTCAACGGCTAAGCCTTCTGGCTTGCCCTTCCCTCCTCGCGGGGGAAGGGCATCGGCCCCTCTCCCTGTGGGTGAGGGCTTGAGCCTCCAAGAGCGAAGCGATTGGTCCAGGCGACCCGGAGGGCGGCGCGTAGCAGCCAAAGGGTGAGGGTTCCCGGGTGATGTCGGCGCAAGCCGCCGCTCGGTGCTTCTTTCGGAAACCCTAGCCCCTCACCCTTTCGCTTTGCGGATCGCCTCCGGCTCTCCGAAGCTCAAGCCCTCTCCCGCCGGGAGAGGGTTTTTCAATTAGGCGCCCGTTTTCTGCCCGCCTGTCTTTTCACGGAACTCGGCCTTCGTCGCCGCGATCCAGCCCGCATAGGTGTCGGCCCCGGCGCTGAGCGTGGCGAAGTCCTGCGGTCGGCCCGAACCATCGGCGCCGTCCAGCCCGGCCAGGGCGATGCGGATGCCGCCCGGCGAGCGGGCCTTCTCGGCGAAACCGCCATAGTTGCGTGACAGACGGTTCAGCGCCCCGGCGTCGCGCGCCAGCGAATAGCCGACCCCGGCGCGGATCAGCCGGTTCTCCTCGTCCGCCGTCAGCGGGATGACGGCGTCGCGATAGCGGGTTCCGAGCTGCTGCTCGTAGATGGCCGCCGCCGCGCCCCACTGCTGCTGTTTCCAGAAGATTTCAGCCCGCACGTCGCGGCCCGCCGGCGACGCATCATTGCCCAGCAGCTCCAGCGCATGATCATAGCGGCCCAGTTCCATCAGGGCGCGGGCCTCCAGGGCGCGGCGCTCGGTGTTCATGGCGGTCGGCAACAGGGTGGTGCGCGAACTCCACAGGGCCTGCAGCGCCTGCTCCGGCTGACGGTTCATCAGATAGACGGCGGCCAGATTGGTCGAGACCTGGGCCTTGGCCACGCCGTCGAGGCGGTTGTCGGCCTGATACTTCAGCAGCTCCGCCGCCTGATCCAGCAGATCGACGTCGATCAGACGCCGGGCCAGACGCCGCACCATCTCGTCGCCGTCAGCGCCGACCGGGGTCAGTTCGCGGAAGTCGAAGAAGAGCGCCAGGGCCTGAACCGGCTGCAGGCCGTCGGCGGCCCCGTCGAGGAAGAGGGCGCGGAAGGCGTTGTCCAGATCGGACTGCAGCTTGTCGCCGCCGGGCAGGACCACGATCTTGCGGCCCGCCGCCTTCAGCGTGGTCAGGGCCTCGCGATAGCGGCCCTGGGACAGATAGAGCTCGCCCAGGCTGCGGATCACCGCCAGTTCGGTCGCGTCGCCGCGCCAGCGCCATTTCAGCGCCTCCAGCTGAGCCGCCGCCGCGTCGGGCTTCATCGTCCCCTTGGCCATCTCCAGACGCACGACGCCGAGACGGGCGGGCGTCGAAATGCCGTCCAACGGGGCGCGGGCCACAGCCTTGTAGACGGCCAAGGCGCGCTCGGGCGTCTGTTCCAGCTCGAACAGCCGGGCCTGGACCAGACGCGCGGCCAGCTGGTCCGGGGCGGAAATCCCCGGCTGGCTGAAGACATAGGCCAGCAGCTCGCGCGCGGCGTCCAGATCGCCAGTCTCGACCGCCGCCATGGCGTGGGCCGTGCCGAAACGGGCGCGCCATTCGGGCGTGAAGTTGTCGACCACGCCGGAGCCGGCGGCGAAGGCTTGCCGCGCCGTGGTCCAGTCGCCGCGTTGGGCGGCGATATAGCCCTGCCAGACGCGAGTGGACGGATCGCCGGCGAGCGCCCCGGACGAGAAGTCGGCCTCGGCCTCGGCCAGACGGTTGATGGAGACGCGGGCCGCGCCGCGCAGGCCGCGCACCTCGGCCACGCCCTGCATGGCGGGAGACTGTTTGACCAGGGCGTTCAGCACGCCGATCGCCTCATAACCCAGCCCCTGCCCCACCAGGAAACGGGCATAGGCCAGACGGGATTCGATGGGGGCGCGCGGGTCTTCGGCGGCGCGACCGCTTTCCTGTTCGGCGGCTTCCTGCAACACGCGATGGCGCGCGCTGAAGCTGTCCCCGCCCAGATCGGCCCAGTCGGCGATGATCAGGGCCGGACGCACGGCGGCGCGCGGGGCCTGTGTTTCCTGCTCCGCCGCTTCCAGACCCACGCTGGGGGGCGACAGACGCAAGCCCTTCGGCCGCGACAGGGTGACGATGTCGCCCTCGGCCTCGACCGTCAGGTCGTCGGTCGGCGTCTCGATCGCCAGGCCATGGGCGGTGGGCAGCAGGGCCAGATCGACGGTGCGACGGCCGGTCTTCAGCCCCTTGCCGGGGGCCAGGGCGGTGACGGCGGCGAAGCGGTCGCCGACCATGGGATCGGTCAGCCAGACCGTCTTGGTGGCCCCGGCCATGCGGGCGGTCAGGGCGGTCCGGGCGCTGTCGTCGCGGCCGATCTCGACGCCGGTCACGCTCGCGGCCGCGCCGCCCAGGGTGACGATCCAGGACGCGCCGTCGGCGCGGGCCGAGACGGTCTGCCCCTCGGCGGCGGGAATACGGATGGCGGTGAACTCGGGGCCGGCGGCCCAGCGCGCCTTGGCCGCAGCGCCGGCCTTTGCGGCGGCGGGCATGTTCATGCGGGCGGCGGCGTCGAACACCACCCAGACCGCGTCGCCGCGACGGAAGACGGCGGCCCCCACGGGCGCGGCCCAGGCGAAGGTCAGGCGGGTGGTCTCGTCCTTGACCTCGGCGGTCACGGGCACGGCCCCGCCGGCGGGCACGACCGAGGGCTTGGCGCCCTCCGGCACGGCGCCGGGGGCATAGAGGTTGAGCCAGACCGCGCCGTCGGCCGAGCCGGTGCGCACGCCCGCCCCCTCGGCCAGGGTCAGGACCAGTTCGGTGCCGCCCGAGGCCGCGCGGGTCTCGACCTTCTCGACCCCCTTGGGCGGATCGACCCTCAAGCGACTGACGTCCGGCGCGGCGGTCGTGCCGATCCGGACGATGACGGCGCGGCCGTCCTGGCGCACCCGGGCGCGCGCGCCCACAGCCCCGGCGAATTCGATCTTGGTGAAGCCGGTGTTGGCGCCGACGCGGATCTCGACCGGACCGCTGCCGACGTTGACGCCCTCGGCGTGCGGAGCCATCGGCGCGAACACGACGACGCCCGCCGCGGCGGCCGCCACGGTCGATTTCAGAACGCGCTTGCTGGCGGTGGCCCCGGACATACGCGCGCACACTCGCGCGAAAGGGCTTTCATCGCGGTTAACGCGGGTTAAGCGCCGTCGCCATCATCTGCAGCGCCTGACGCAGACAGGCCAGCCGGCACGGTCCGCGCCCGATGTCGCCGAAGCGGCGCAGCACATGGGTGACGTCGCCCTCGCGCCGGGCCAGGGCAAAATGCACCCGCCCCGCCTCGTCGCCCGGCCCGGCCGCGCCGGCGAAACCGGTGATGGCCAGGGCCAGATCGGCGTCCGAGCCTGTGATCGCGCCCACCGCCATGGCCCGCGCGACGGCTTCGGACACCGCGCCCTGGGCGGCGATCAGATCCGCAGGCACGCCCAGAAGCTGGGATTTGGCCCTGTCGGTATAGACCACGAAACCCCGCTCGAAGACATGGGAGCAGCCCTCGACGTCCGTCAGGACCGAGGCCAGAAGGCCCCCGGTGCAGCTTTCCGCCGTGGCCAGCGCTACCTCCTGATCGCAGGCCGCCTGGAGCACCCGTCGGATCAGGGCCTCGACATCCGCAGGCAGGCTGTCGCTCAGGGTTTCGGTCATCGGCAAAACAACGGACGCCCCCTCGCCGCGTTCCTGCATGAAAAACCTGAGAATTCAGGTGGGACAAATCACCCGCTTGCGACGCCGGCGCGAAAGGCCGACATCCGAGGGTATCGACGTTATCGTCACCCCGTTCCGTCAGGTGTTGTTGTGTCAGACCCCGTCTATCCGCCGCTCAGCCCCTTGAAGACCGGCGTCCGCTGCCGCTGCCCGCGCTGCGGCGAGGGTGCGCTGTTCCAGGGCTATCTGACCATCCGCAAGGACTGCGCGAACTGCGGTCTGGACTACAGCTTCGCCGATCCGGCGGACGGCCCGGCCTTCTTCGTGATGTCGGCGGTGGGCATCGTCGGCATGATCGGCTTCATGATCTTCGAGTTCAACGTCCACCCGCCGATCTGGGTGCATTTCGTCGTCACCCTGCCGATCCTGGCCCTGATGTGCCTGGGCGTGCTGAGGCCGTTCAAGGGCTGGATGGTGGCCGAGCAGTATTTCCACAAGGCCGAGGAAGCCGTCTTCTCCAGCGTCGGCAAGCACGGCGAGGGCTATGGCTGGCGCGGCCAGGCCGAGCGCGCCGCCCGCGAGCAGGCGCGCAAGGCCGACTGACGCCCTAGATCCCGAGTTCCGGCATCAGGCCGGCGACCACGCCCCGCATGTTGGTCTCCTTGGGCGCCATGGCGCGCAGGAAGTTCAGCGTGTTCGCCGCGCTGTCGAAGAAGGCGAAGTTCGACTGGGTGAAGCGGCAGTTGTTGAAATTGGGCGCCAGGCCGCCGCGATAGACCAGCCGCGCATTCTTGAACTCGCAGTTCACGAAGGTGGCGCCGTCGATCTCGACTTCGCCGCTCAGAACCTGATCGCGCGTCTGGGTCATGCTGTCTCTCCAAGGAATGATGGCGCCAGACATAGGGGATTCCCCGTCCGGCGCCACCCGACCTAGCGGATCAATCGCAGCGTCACGCCCACCGTGCGCGGCGCGCCGAGGAAGGCGCCGAGCGTGCCCGTCTGGAACGGCGCGCCGAAGGCCACCTGACGATAGTCCTGATCGAACAGGTTCCGGCCCCACAGCTCGACGCTCCAGGCCTCGTCTTTCGCCAGCGCCACACGCCCGTCCACCAGCCAGAAGCCCGGCTGGCTCTTGGCCGGGTCCAGGTCCGAGCCGGTGTTGTATTCCGACGAATACTTGGCGGCCAGGGTGACGCGGCCGGTCAGCCCCGCCGCCACCGGACGCTCATAGGTTCCCGCCAGCGACCCGCTCCACAAAGGCGCGAAGGCCAGACGACGACCGGCCAGCAGGGGCAGGCCCGGCACGGCCTCGTCGCCGTATTCCGTCTGGGCGTAGGTGACGCCGCCTTGCAGCGACAGGCCCTCGACGGGCCGGAACATGAAGTCGGCCTCGACGCCCTTGGCGCGGACTTCCGGCACCGAGCGGACCAGGAAGGTGGTGCCGAGGAAGGTGTTCAGCTGGAAGTCGTCATAGGTCTGGCGGAAGGCGGCGGCGCCGATCAGCAGGCGGCGATCCAGCAGGACGCTCTTGACCCCAACCTCGAGTGCGTCAGCGGTCTCGGCCCCGAAGGCGCGCGAGGCGTCGGGCACCAGATTGGTCTGGCCCCGGTCCAGATTGAAGCCGCCGTTCTTGCGACCGCGCGACCATGAGGCGTAGAGGCGCACGCCTTCGCCGGCCTTGAACTCGGCGCGGGCCAGGCCGGTCCAGGCCTCGTCCTTGACCGTCTCGGACGACGTCAGGCCGTTGAAGGCCGGGTTGGACCAGGGCAGGCAGAGCGTGCCGTTGACCACGCCATTGGCCAAGGCCGCGGCGCAGGCGCGGCCGCCGTCGGTGTTTTCATAGGCCGCGCTCATGTCCTTGGTCTCATGCGTGCGGCGCAGCCCCCCGGTCAGGGTCAGGCGGTCGGTGGCGGCGTAGGAGACCTGGCCGAACAGGGCCGCGCTCCGGGTCGTCTGCCAGTAGCGGTCCAGCTGACCCTCGCCCTCGACGAAGCTCTGGCCCACGGCCAGGCCGGTCAGGGTCGAGACGTAGGCGGGGTCGCCCAGCGGATTGGCGGTCGAGCGCGACAGCAGGCGGCCGACATAGGCCTCGTAGTCGGCGCCATAGAAGAGGCTGTCGCGACGGGTCAGCTTCTCGTCCGACAGGAAGAGGCCGCCCGACCAGTCCAGACGCCCGCGCTGGCCCGACAGGCGGACCTCCTGCGTCAGGGTGCGGAAGCGGTTGGACCAGCTGCCGTCGTCCGGACGATAGGCCAGGTCGGCCGACGTAAAGTCCCAGTCCTGACTGATGACGCCGCGCCAGTCGCGCACCGCCGTGGTGCTGTCCAGCGTCGCCCAGCCCAGGTCGGCGGTCAGGTGCAGGGCCAGACCCTTGTCGCGGATACGGGTGTTGGTGTCGCGGTTGGAATAAGCGACGCGCGCCCAGGGGTCGGGCGTCGCCGCCACCCCGCCGTCGGGGGCGAAGGTGGCCAGCAGGGGCGCCGTGCCGCCGGTGACAAGCTGCACGCCGACGCAGCAGCGCTCGTCCCGCTCGGTCCAGTCGGCGGTCAGGCGGGCGGTCAGGTCGGGCGTGGCGCGCCACAGCAGCTGGCCGCGCACGGTGTCGTAGTGCTCGTTCTGGTCGTCGGTCGCGGTGCGGGGACCGTCGCCCGTCTTGACGTCGGACAGGCCGTCACGACGGCGCGCGGCGACATAGAGGCGCCCGGCCAGAACCTCGTCCACAATGGGGCCGGTCAGCGAGACCGAGCCACCCTGGGTTCCGTAGTCGCCGAAGGTCGCCTCGCCTGCCAGACGCGGGGTGAACGACGGCGCGGCGGTGACGACGTTGATGACGCCCGCCGAGGCGTTCTTGCCGAACAGGGTCGGCTGCGGGCCTTTCAGCACCTCGATGCGCTCGACCTCGCCCAAGTCGCCCAGGGCCACGCCGTTGCGGGGGCGATAGACGCCGTCGATCATGACGCCGACCGAGCTTTCCAGCCCCGGATTGTCGCCCACCGTGCCGACGCCGCGGATGCGGGCGGTGGTGAAGGTCTGGTTCGAGGTCGAGGCTGTGATCAGGCCCGGCGTCAGGATCTGCAGGTCCTTGATGTCGCGCACGCCGACGTCGTTCAGCAGCGGCTGGCCCGCCACCGTCAGCGACAGAGGCGTCGTCGCCAGAGCCCCTTGGCGTCGCTGCGCCGTCACCACGATCTCGGACACCTGGGTCGGCCCCTCGGTCATCGCCGTCGGCCGGTCGTCAGCGACAGCAGGCGCGGCAAAAACGAGCACGGACAGGGAGGCGGACGCGAGAAACGCGGCGCGGACAGGGAATTTCATGGAGAGGAGCAACCGCTTGGCGGAGCGACGGCGCACGGCTCTGTCGCGGACTGGAGCCGCGCTCTAGCAGTCCGGCTTTACGGTTGAAAGCCTTCCCTGACGTCAGCCGATGATGACTTTTCAGGCCCGCCCGGCCATGGGGCCAGAGGCGCAAGGGGCGAAACTGACCTCGACCCGGCTGCCGCTGCCGATGTCGTTGCGCCCCGCCCGGCTCATTCGACAAAGCGCACCAGGATCGCCGCCGGCCCCCGTTTCGTATGTCGTGATCAGATCCAGCAGGCGTTCCGCCTCCGCCAGCGAGGTCGGCGACTGGTCCAGAAGCCACCGCTCCAGATCGCCCAGATCGACCGTCAGACCACCATCCCTCACAGCGCCTTCGACCTGGCTTCTATTCCACTGACGCAAGAGGGCGCGCGCCGCCTCCATGGTCCATTCCTGCGCCATTACGCGCCTCCCGCGCGAAGCGCCGGGCGTAGGACGCCTCCCAGACGCCGAAGAAGACGCACAGACTGTCCAGCAGCCAGACGGCCCAGTTCACCGTGACGACCGCCCATTGCAGCCGCTCCCAGGCGAAGAAGGGCGCCAGATAGGCGATGACCGCGATGAACTGGAACCCGGCCAGGGCGACGATCCACCATCGCTCGCCGCGCTCGGCCAGCGCCCAGAAGGTCAGGAACAGCGCGACGTCGAGCAGGGCGGCCCATACCATCATGCCGGGCACATGCAGCATTTGCAGCACCGTGGTCGCAGCGACTGCGCCGATCAGGGCGAAGGTCGCTGCACGATCGATCCACTCCCCCCGCCACAGGATCAGCGCCAGGCCGATCAGGTTGGCGCTCAGCATCACGATATGAAAGGGGTGCACCGCTGGTCGTCAGCCCGTGCATGGCCTGCACCCGCCGCCAGCGGATACGGCGGCCCGCACCGGGCGCCTCTGTTTCGGGACTGGCATCGGCGTCGAGCCTCCTGAGTGACGATCACCGCAGGCGCTGGACGGACTCGAGAACGGGATTGGCGAGGCTGGCGCCGACTGCGGCGATGATCAACCAGGCCAGAGACCAGCCCATGATCAGCCACAGCAGGGAGCCCCCCAGCTTCCTGGGCCGGCGCCAGCCGTCCAGCGCTGCGTACCGTTCATAGAGCGAACGCCGCGCCTTCCCGCCCCCGAGCGCTGTCGAAGGCGCTGCAGAGACAGGCTCAACTGGAGCAACCAGAGCCGCGTCGGATAGGGGGAATGATCCCCCTGAGTAGAGATCACTCAGGCGACGCGCGGCCTGCAGGCGGTCGGACACGCCGAGCTTTTCATAGGCCCGATGCAGATGGTTCTGAACCGTGCGCGGCGACAGGTTGAGCCGCTGCGCAATCTCCTTGTCGCCCAGCCGCAAACCCGCCAACCGGACGATTTCCAGTTCACGCGGCGTCAGCTTCGGGTCTGAAATTTCCTTCGTCACAGCCTAGCGTTAACGACTCCGCCCCCATCACGTCTAGATAGTATCATGCAGGGCGCACCTGTTTAGCCTGCGTCGCAAGGCGCTACCCGGCCAATGTTCCCGAAGCGTCCAGCGTCGCGTCCGCATTCTCGATGACCGTTACGCCGACCGTGTCGATCCCATACTCAGTCTTCAGCGTCGCCATCCAGCCGAACAGGGCCGCGGAAGCGACCCCGGGCGCTTCGAACCCGATACCGCCGGCCTCGTCCACCGAGAGGGCGACAGACAGGCCCGTCGCCTCGGCGGCGCTGCGCGCCGCCTGCTCGACCTCGATCAGGGGCATGGGCGCCCCGGCCTTTTCAGGCGTCAGCGCCGCCAGACCGCTCTCGATGCGGTTCAGGCTGGCGACCGCCGCGACCCGCCGCTCCGCCGCCGCCTCGCGCCAGGTCCAGGCGGGCCGCAGAACCAGCAGCCAGATCAGGACCGCCGCGATCAGCAGCCCCATGACCGCCAGCATCCTCTGCTCGCGCACCGAACGGCCGTCCCACCACAGGCCGATCGACTGGATGATCCGGCTCATCAGGCGCCTCCCACGCGGACTTCCGAGACGACCTTGCCCTGGTCGTCCACGGTGCTTTCATCGGTCAGGCTCATGCCCTTGGCGGCCATGGCCTGCTGCAGGGCGTCGAGGTCCTGATAGGCGGGGTAGGTGACGGTGGCCCGCACGCCGTCTTCATCGGCGGTCAGACTGTCCAGCTCGGCCACTTCCACGCCCTCGACGGCGGCGAACAGGGCGGCGGCGGCCGCCGTGGGTCCGCCCGGCGGCGGGGCCGTGGTCAGACGACGCGAGGCCTCCGCCACGGCGTCGGCTGTCGGCGGGATGTCGGGAAAGGCCTTGCGCGCAGCGGCCTCGGCGCGATGGTCGGCGTCGCGGGCGCGCCATTCATCATGCCCGGCGGCGGCGAGCGTCAGGATCAGCGGCGAGACGACCAGGACCGCCGCCAGCGCCCCGGCGCGTTTCCATCCCCGCCGGTCCGCCTCGATCCGGCGTCCCGCCCCCGCCAGCAGGTTGATCGGCGGGTTCAGGGCGGCGGCGGCCAGCAGGCGCTCGATCTCGTCGGCGCGGCCAATGCGTTCCAGCGCGCGCCCCACGGCCACGGCCTCGGCCAGATCGGGCTGGACGCTGAGCGCCAGTTCACGCCCGCGCAGGGCCAGATCGGCGCCGAAGACGGCCGCGCTCAGAGCCCCCGCCTCCGCCGGTTCCGGCAGGATCAGGCTGTCGGGGATCATGACGTCGGCCTTCAGACCGAGGCTGGACAGGTAGTCGCCCCAGGTCTGCAACAGACCGCGCGCCGCCACCGCGACCAGCCGCCGCTCGCCCGGCGCCGCGACGGGCCCCAGGGCGGCGCTCAGCCGGTCGGCGGGCGCCGCCAGGTCGTCGCGTAGCAGATGCAGCGCCGCCGCCGCCACCTGGGCCGGGCTGCCCGACGGCAGGTCCAGCCAGCGGATCAGGACGTCGGCGCCGGGAACCACCGCCACCGTCCGCATCGGCTCGGGCGCAGGCCCGCCCAGTTCGACCACGCCGCGCGTCAGCACGGTCCCTTGCGCGTCCAGCGTCAGGCAGGAGGCCGGCAGGGCCGCCGAGGGCGGGATCAGGATCAGTCGGATGCGGCTCATTCGTCCAGGGTCCAGCGTTGGATGACAGTGCGCGCAGGCCCGGCCTGAGGCAGTTCGATCAGGGCGGTGCGGACAGCGCGGCTTGCGCCGAACTCCACATCCACGCGCAGGTTGAAGAAACGGGTCAGGACCGTCAGCTGGTCCTGCACCGTGATCGGCAGTTCGACGCCCCGCATCGGCCCCTGCATCAGGAAGGCGTTGGCGTCGCTCCATCCGTTCGCCGGTCGGGCGGCGATGGCGGCCTTGGCCGAGGCCAGGCTCAGCCTGCCGTCGGCCAGCATGACCAGCAGGGGCGCCTGCTCGGGCCTCAGGGTATTGGGGTTGATCGGCGACAGATCCGTGGTCGGCAGGGCGCAGAGGTAGGGCCGCAGGGCGACATAGGTCTCGGCGTCCACACCCTTTACGGCGCGCAGCTCGCTGACCTCGGCCAGCAGGGTTCCAGCGGTGCGATAGGGCTGGGCCTGACCGGCATAGGCCGCGTCCTCGCCCCCTTGGGCGCGCGGCGTCGTGTCGGTGTCGATCCAGTCGGTCAGGGCGTCGGCGATCGCCCGCATCCGCCCGTCCGGCAGGTTCAGGGCGCGGCCCAGGGCGACAAACTGCTGAATGCCCAGAGGTCGGGCGACATAGACCTCCAGCTGGCCCTCGACCACGCTGTTCAGGTTGAAACAGGCCTGACCGTCGCTGAGGCGGGCGGTGATCGAACCGTCCTCGACCGGGAAACTGAGCACACGGCCGTTCCAGTCCGGCTGGATCGGCGTCTTGACCGGGTCGAGATCACGCAGGCGCCCGATCTGGCGCCGCGCCAGAGCCTCCGCCCCCGCCGCATACCACTGAGCCTGGCTTTGCGTTTCCGCATTCATGGTGCGGCGGACTGAGAAGCGGATGTCGTCCAGCACCAGCACCGCCACCGCCGCCATCACCGCCACCAGCAGCAGGACGGTCAGCAGAGCCATGCCCTCACGCTGTTTCGGGCGCATCTTCATCGCCCGCCCCCGACCACGAACAGCTGGCGCACCGGGCCATAGCCTTCCAGCGTCAGGTCCAGCCGCACCGCGTCCGGCAGGGGCCGATCCGGCGACGGCAGGAAACGCGGCGCCTCGGCCCCCTCGCTGATGAAGGCCAGCGTAGGCGCGTTGACGCCTTGATACAGGACCTGCGGCGGGCCGGGCCGCGCCCCGTCCAGATAGGGATAGACCCGTCGCTCCAGCCGGTCCTCGACCAGCCGGTATTCGACCCTTTGCAGCGAGGCGCGCGGACGGCCGTCGGGGTTGCCCCACCCGGCGCGGACCAGCACCAGCAGGGGATCGCCCGGCGCCTCGGCGGCCAGGATGGTCGAGAAGGCCGGCTGGCCGTTGGCGGCGCGCACCCGTCGCGGCGCCGCCTGCCCCAGGTCGGCGCTCAGGGAGGCGCGCAGGCGTTGCAGTTCGGCCGTGCGGTCGGTCGCGGCCTTGACCACGAAGCGGTTGTCGATGCTCTGGCTCAGCACCAGCACCCCCGCCGCCGCCAGCAGGGCGAAGATCAGCAGGGCGATCATCACCTCGATCAGGGTGAAGCCGCTTCTCGCCGTCTGGGCGCGCGATTTCACGGCGCGACCGCCCGGAACAGGACGCGCTCGGCGGCCTGGCCCTCGTCGTCGGAGACGCGGATGTCGATGCGCAGGATGTCGGGGTCGTCGGTCGCCGTCACCGACCGGGTCCAGCGCCAGTCGCGGCCGGCCAGGGGTTGCGTGCCGTCGCTGTCGCCCGGCGCCGGCGCCGGCCGCGCCGTCATGGCCTCGACCGCCAGATTCTCGGCCACGATCCCGCCCAGGGTCCGGGTCTCGGCGCGCGCGGCCGAGCGCGTGTTCTCGCCGCCGAGATTCAGCAGGGCCAGCGCCGCCAAGCTGAACACCGCCAGCGCCACCAGCAGTTCGATCAGGGTGAAGCCCCTCCTCCCCTTGCCGCTCGCCTTCATTTCACCCGCACCTCGCCCGCCGCATCGACGGCGACGGTCACGGCGCGCGGGCCGCGCGACAGGGTCAGCGCCGCCGCGTCGGCCACGCCGGTCGGGTCGAAGACGACGCGCAGGGGCGCGTCCGCCGGCTGGCCCTCGGCCCTAGCGGCGGTGTCCTCGGCCCAGCGCTCCTCGCCGAAGGGACCGTCGGTCAGGGGCGACCACTGGACGCCGTCGAAGCTGGAGAAAGCGTAGCCCGTCGCCGTGGCCTCGACCGCCACGGCGCGGTTGGTCAGCAGGGCTTCTTCGCGCGCCCGCACCAGTCGCGCAGCGAAACGCTCGGCCTCGTCGCCGACGGGCGGGCGCGGATCGGGCACGGCCAGCACCACGGCCCCGGCGGCCAAGCCGATGATGGCGACGACCATCAGCAGCTCGATCAAGGTAAAGCCCTGACGGGCTCTACCTTGATCTTTTTCGCTATCGCTCGCCGCGCGGCGGCTCGCTGCATGAGCGAGATTTCGAGCGCGAGACAACGGATTTTGGGCGGACGCCTCAGCTCTGCCAGTTGCCGATGTCGGCGTCATTGCCCTCGCCCCCTTCCTGGCCGTCGGCGCCGTAGGAGAAGACGTCGAACTGACCGCCGTGGGCGGACGGGCGGCGGTATTGATAGGCATTGCCCCAGGGATCCTCCGGCAGGCGGCGGATATAGCCGCCCTCGCGGTAGCGTTCCGGGCGGGCCAGCCCGGCGGGCGGCGCGGTCAGGGCCTGCAGGCCGCTCTGGCCGTCGGGGAAGCTGAGGTTGTCGAGTCGGTAGGTCTCGACGGCCTGTTCAAGGGTCGAGATGTCGGCCCGCGCCTTGCCGATCATGGCCTTGTCCTGGGTCGGCAGGACGTTGATCGCCACCACCGTGGCCAAGAGGCCGATGATGACGATGACCACCATTAATTCGACGAGCGTAAAGCCCTGGCGGGCTTTGCGCCGTGAAGCGCTATCGCGAGCGACGCGGTCGCTCGCTGCTTGAGCGCGGACACAAGCGCTCTCGGTGGCGACTGGCTCGGCGGGATGTTGCGGCTGCATTTCGGTCATGGCGGGTTCCGGTCTCACCCCATCGCCAGGGTGTTGATCTGAAGGATGGGCAGAAGGATCGACAGGACGATCAGGGCGACCACGCCGCCCATGACGACGATGATCGCGGGTTCGAGGAAGCTGAGCATGACGGCGGTGAAGGTGCTGAACTCGCGCTCCAGATAGTCGGCGGCGCGCTCCATCATCGGCTCCAGCCGGCCGCTGGCCTCGCCGGAGGCCGTCATGTGGACCAGGATGGGCGGAAAGACGTCGGCGCGACGCATGGCGGCCGACAGGCCCCCGCCCTCGCGCACGGCGTCGGCCATCATCTCGGTCGCGGCGCGCAAGGCCCGGTTCGACACGGTGCGGGCCGTGATGGTCAGCCCTTCCAGCACCGGCAGGCCCGCCGTGATCATGGTCGACAGCGTGCGCGCCATGCGCGCCCCGTGCAGGTCGCGCGTCAGCCGCCCGACGACCGGCAGGCGCAGGATCCGCCGATCCACCGCCAGCCGAAACCTGGGATTGCGCAGCCCCGCGACCAAGCCCGCACCGCCGCCGACCAGCAGCAGCAGGAACAGCCAGCCCCAGTTCCGCATCAGGTCCGAAATCCCGATCACCGCCCGCGTCAGCAGGGGCAGGGTCTGGTTCATGCTGTCGAACTGATCGACCACCTTGGGCACGACGAAGACCATCAGGGCGATCACCACCCCCAGGGCCACCAGGGCGAGGACAGCGGGATAAACGAGCGCCGTGATCACCTTGCCGCGCACCTGCTGGTCGCGCTCCAGCCCGTCGGCCAGACGCTCCAGAATGGGGCCCAGCGCGCCGGACGCCTCCCCCGCCGCCACGGTGGCGCGGTACAGCGGCGGAAAGGCCGCGCCCTGTCGCGCCATGGCTTCCGACAGGCGCTGGCCCTCGACCACGCCCGCATGGACGCCCGAGAGGATGCGGCGCACGTTCGGCCGCTCGGCTTGCAGCATCAGGGTGCGCAGGGCCTCGTCGACGGGGGCGACGGTGATCAGGGTGGCTAGCTGGCGCGTGGTCAGGGCCAGGGTCCGCGCCGACAGCTTCTGGCGCAGGCGCGGGGCCTTGTCGCTCGTCGCGGCGGCTCCTGATGCCCGGCTGAGCGACAGGGTCATCAGGCGACGGCGCTCCAGCGCCTTGCGCGCGCCCGCCTCGTCCGGCGCGGTCAGCACGCCCGCGACGGTGCGGCCCGAAACATCCACGGCGCTGTAGTCGAAGGCGGGCATCAGGCCGCGCTTCCCAAGGCGGGCTCAGGCAGCGGGTGCGCCTCGGGCGTTTCCTGACGGGTCACGCGCACCGCCTCCTCGACCGAGGTCACGCCCGCCAGCACCAGGCCGCGCGCCCGGTCCGACAGGGTTCCGCCCTGGGGGAAGGCGGCGGCGATCAGGGCGTCTTCGTCCGCCTCGGCGGCGATCAGGCGGCGCACCCTGTCGTCGATCTTCAGCGTCTCATAGACGCCGACGCGGCCGACATAGCCGGTGTGGTTGCACGATCCGCAGCCTTGAGCTCGCCACACGGTGGCGCCCTCGGCCACGCCGGAAAGACGCGCCGTCGCGGCGTCGGCGGCCTCGGCGCGGCGGCATTCGCCGCACAGCCGCCGCACCAGCCGCTGGGCCACGATCAGCCGCAGGGTCGAGGCCAGAAGGAAGGGCTCCACCCCCATGTCGCGCAGCCGCGTCACGGCCCCGGCGGCGTCGTTGGTGTGGACGGTGGACAGCACCAGATGCCCGGTCAGCGAGGCCTGGACGGCGACGCTGGCCGTCTCCACGTCGCGGATTTCGCCGACCATGACCACGTCCGGGTCCTGACGCAGGATGGCGCGCAGGCCCGCCGCGAAGGTCATGCCGACCTTGGGATTGACCTGGGTCTGGCCGACGCCGTCGATGGCGTATTCGACCGGGTCCTCGACCGTCAGGATGTTGCGGGTGGCGTCATTGAGCAGCGACAGGCCGGCGTAGAGGCTGGTCGTCTTGCCCGAGCCGGTCGGGCCGGTGACCAGGATGATGCCGTTGGGCTCGCGCAGGGCGTGGCGGAAGGCGTCCAGCGCGACCGGGTCCATGCCCAGATCCTCCAGCCGCAGGTCGGCCTGATCCTTGTCGAGGATGCGCAGCACCACCCGCTCGCCCGCCCGCGACGGCAAGGTCGAGACGCGCACGTCCAGCGTCTTGCCGCCCAGGGCCAGGGGGATGCGCCCGTCCTGCGGCACGCGCTTTTCGGCGATGTCGAGACGGGCCATGACCTTGATGCGCGACACCAGCAGCGGCGTGATGCGCGGGTTCAGACTGAGGCTTTCACGCAGGACGCCGTCGACCCGCATCCGCACGACCAGGGCGCTCTCATAGGGCTCCAGATGGATGTCGGAGGCGCCGGCGCGCACCGCCTCGGCGATGATGCCGTTGATCATGCGGATGACCGGGGCGTCGTCGGCCGAGTCCAGCAGGTCGGCGGCGGCGGGCAGGTCCTCGATCAGGCCGTCGAGGCCCGACGGCATCTCCATCTGCTGATCGCCCGCCGCGTTCAGGTCGCCCGCATAGACGTCGGACAGGCGACGGTCGAACTCGGCCTGATCCATGGCCTGAACCTGCAAGGGCCGTCCCAGAGCCCGGCGCGTCTCGACCAGGGCCAGAGGGTCGGCGCCGTCGCGCAGGCCCACCACGGCGATGTCGCCCGCGTCCAGCAGGATGACGCCGTTCCGCTTGGCGAAACCATAGGGCAGCGTGGGATTGACCAGGGTGATCATGGTCCTCAGCCCTGCGGCGGCGTCGCGTTCTGGGCGGGCGCCAGCGGCGAGATGGTCACCTCCCCGACCGGCGCGGTCCCGCCCGGCGCCGGGTTGTCGATGGCGCGCGGCGCGACCGGCGCCTGGGTGCGCATATAGTCGCGCAGCATCTCGTCCAGGCTGGGCTCGACGCCCGGCTGGGCCCGCAGCTGCTCGCCGCGCATATAGCCCCAGCGGTCGGCGCTCAGTTGCTGGGCGTCGCCCGGCGTGCGGATGATGGTCGGGCGGATGAAGACCATCAGATTGGTCCGCCCGCGCTGGCGGCTGGTCGACTTGAACAGATTGCCGAGCACGGGGATGTCGCCCAGCCCAGGCACCTTGTCGACGGACAGGCGGTCGTTCTGATCCAGCAGGCCGCCGGCGACGGCGATCTCGCCGTCGTCGACCACGAGCGTCGTCTCCAGCTCGCGCTTGTTCAGCACCAGGTCCGAGGCGTTGCTGGTCAGGACGCCGTTGATGCTGGACACCTCCTGGCGCAGGAACAGGGTGATGGAGCCCCCCGCATTGATCTGCGGCTTGACGATCAGCTTGACGCCGATGTCCTGACGCTGGGTCGTGCGGAAGGGGTTGGAGTTGCCGTCCAGCAGGGCCTCGCCCGTCGTGATCGGCACCTCCTGGCCGACCAGGATGGTCGCCTCCTCGTTGTCCAGCGTCATCAGCGACGGGGTCTGCAGCAGGTTGGAGCCTTCGTCCGACTTGGCCGCATTGATGATGAAGCCGAACAGGCCGTCCGAGCCGATGCGCCCGCCGCCCCCGCCGATGAAGCCGTTGGCGCCCAGCAGGCTGTTCAGCGCCAGGTTCTGAAGCTGCTCACGCAGCGGATCATCCTTGTCCAACTGGCCCGCCGCCGCCCCGCCCGCGATCGGCAGCAGAGGCGTCGCGCTGTCGGAATAGTTGGTCAGGCCGATGGGATTGCCGTCCGACCCGGCCAGCAGCCACTGCACCCCCAGCTCGCGCACGGCGGTGTCGCCCAGCTCGACCACGATGGCCTCGATCAGCACCTGCTGGCGGCGGCTGTCGAGCTGGCGGATGACCTCGGCCAGCATCCGCTGTGTGTCGGACGAGGCCGAGATGACCAGGGCGTTGGCGCCGGGGAAGCGGGCGATGCTGGCCTTCTGGCCCGCGACCGGCGCGGCGGGAGCAGCCGCAGGCTGAGGCGCAGCGGCGGCTTCGCCGGTTCCGCGCGCGGCGGGGGGCGTCGCGGTGGCGCTGGCCGCCGTGACCGGCTGGCCGACGATCTGTTGCAGCACGGGCAGCAGCTGTTCGGCGTTGGCGTGTTGCAGGAAGACGACCTTGACGTCGTCGGCCGAGCGGGCGCGGCGGTCCAGATCCTCGACCAGAGGCCGCACCCGCGCCACGGCGGCGGGATCGCCGCGCAGGATGACGGAGTTGGAGCTGGCCACCGGCGTCACCGACACCATCCCCTGCCCCGGCTGGCCGCCGGGCGGGGTCAGGACCTGGGCCAGGACGCCGGCGATCTCGGCGGCGGAGGAGTTCTCCAGCGTCACCACGTCGAACGAGGCGCGGTCCACGTCGATGCGCTGAATCAGGCTGCGGATACGGCTCAGGTTGTCGGCGAAGTCGGCGACCACGACGCTGTTGCCGCTGGGGTTGGCCAGAACCTGGCCTTGCGGTCCGACCAGAGGCCGGATGGTCTCGGCGGCCGAGGCGGCGTCGATGTTACGCAGTTGGAAAACCTGGGTCGAGAAGCGCTCGGACCCGACCGTGGACGGCCCCTGGGCCGCGCCCTGGGCAGGACTGATGCGATAGGCGCCGGAGCTGGTCGGCGTCACCACCAGACCATTGGCGCGCAGGGTCGACAGGAAGACCTCGAACAGCTCGCTCCGGCTCAGCGCCCGCTGGCTGGTCACGGTGACGGTGCCGGTCACGGCGGGGTCGACGATGAAGGTGCGGCCCGTGGTGCGGGCCACATCCTGGATGAAGGCGCGGATGTCGGCGCCCTGGACGTTCAGGGTCTGGCGTCCGCCGTCCTGGGCCATCACCGGCGAGGCCAGCAGCGGGCCTTGGGCCGCGATCAGGGCCGACAGGGCGACGGCGGCGAAAGAGCGGGGAAGGCGCATCACGGGCCGGTCCTTATGGTGGTGGTCTGCACCTGGCCGTTCCGCTCGAAGCGGATCTCGGCGGCGCTGCTGCCGGAAAGTTCGCCGCCCAGTTCGGACAGACGTTCCAGACTGTTCAGTTCGGCCCCATTGACGGCCAGGATGACGTCGCCGGATTGCAGCCCCGCCGCCCGCAGCGCCGCCCCGTCGCCGCGCGCGGCCAGGGTGAAGCCGCGGATGCGAAGCCCGTCCATGCGCGGACGCAAGGACGCCTGGGCCATCAGCCGCTTGGGATCGACCACCGGGCCGGTCGCCGCAGCGGCGGCGGGGGCCGCCGCCGAAACCGGGGCCGGCGCGCCGCTGGTCGGGCTCATGACCTGCGCCGTCGCGGGCGGCGGCGGGGGGGCGGCCGCGCCTGCGGGCGTCTCGGTGAAGACCAGTCGGCTGACCGATCCGCCGCGCGAGACGGTGACGAAGTCTTCGCCGACCGAGGCCAGGGTCAGGCCCTCGGAAATGGTCTCGCCCACGCCGACCGAGACCTGTCGTCCGTCGGGCAGGCCGATGATGGCCGAACCCCCGTCCGCCCCGCCCGCCCGCACGCCGAACAGGCGCAGGGCGTCGCTGTCGGCGCCGGCCGCCTCGGCCAGGCTGCTCTTGTCGCCGGTGCGGAAGAAGGCGTCAAAACGCTGGAAGATGGAGGCGTCCATGGGCGCGGCGGCGGCGCGGCTCGCGACCGCCGTTTCAGGCTCGGGCGCGACAAAGATCCAGGCCAGACGCCCCGCCTGCACCGCCAGCAGGGCGACCAGGGCGATCTCGACCCCGGCGCGAATCCGCCCCGGCCGCGCGGCGATCGCCGTGCGCGCCTGACGCCCCCATTCCCCGACCCGTGCGATCACGCCCGACGCTCCGAACACCCCCGAAAAAGGAGACCCCGGCTGCTTACTCCAGCAGCCGGGGTCGAAGCCTCACGCGCGGATGACGGCGGCGAGACGTTGTTGTGACAACGCCGCCGTATGCGGATCAGAAGGTGGTCGAAAGGTTGAGCGAGAAGGTCGTGCCCAGCTTGTAGGCCTCGACCACGCCCTTGCCGCCGCTGGCGAAGGACTGGCTGCGCTCGTATTCCTCGCCCAGGATGTTCTCGATCTTGCCGCCGACGTCATAGTCGCGGCCGCCGACGGTGAAGGTCTGGCTGGCGACCAGATCCAGCATGATCGGCGGCGTCTCGACCACGTCCGGCAGACGGGTGGTTCCGGTGATGATGCCGGCGTCTGAAATCCGCTCGCCCTGATAGTTGACCAGCAGGGTGGCGCGACGACGGGCGGTCGTGTTCTCGAACCCAAGCTGCAGATTGCCCAGCCATTCCGACTGACCTTGCAGGGCGCGGGTGTAGGACGCGTCCTTTACCTCGGAGTCCGACCAGGTGACGTTGGCCACGACGAAGACCTCGTTATCCTGGAACCAGCCCAGGTTCGGGGCCCAGACGTCCATCGGCAGGGTGTAGTCGATCTCGGCCTCGACGCCCTTCAGCGTGGCTTCCTCGGCGTTCTGGAAGGACCGGCCGAAGCCTTCGCCGATCGGCTGATAGGTGCGCTCGATCGGGTTGTCGAAGGACTTGTAGAACAGACCGATGGTGGCCGACTGACGCTGGCCGAAATACCATTCCCAGCGCAGGTCGTAGTTCTGGATCTCGGCGATCTTCAGGTTCGGATTGCCGCGTTCCAGAGTGTTGGAATCGTCGTCGAGGAAGAGGGCGTTCGACAGTTCGCGCAGATCGGGACGGTTGATCGTCTTCGAATAGCCGAAGCGCAGCTGCATGTTGTCGAAGAACTCCCAGGTCGCCGTCGCCGTCGGCAGCCAGAAGTCCTGGGCCAGGTTGGCGGCGATAGGATCGCCCGCGCCGGTCTCGCCCAGGGGAATGAAGCTGTTCACCTGCTGCTCGGAATCCTCGTAGCGAACGCCGGCGGTGACGCGCAGGTCCCGGATCAGCTCGACTTCGGCCGAGGCGTAGGCCGCATTGACCTCCATCGTGGCGTCGAAGAAGTCCGACGGATCGGTGACGTCGCGCAGGGTGTAGCCCGCGTCGCCGCCGATGTTGTCGGGGCTGAAGATGATCTCCGGCACGTAGCTGCGCAGATCAGGCGTGATGATCACGCCGGCCGCCGGCTGGAAGGAGTAGCGGCGGCTGGCGAAGTCGCGCTCGCGCTCCTGATGCAGGCCGCCGGCCTTCAGGGTGATCTCGCGGTCGGCGATCATGCCGTTCAGGGTGAAGTCGAGACCGAACTCGATGTTCTCGTCTTCCAGGGCGCTGAAGAAGGTGCGGTTGGAATCCGACCCCGGCGTCAGGCGGAAGACGTTGTCCGGCTCCAGACGATAGGAATATTCACGACGATAGGGCGTGTCGCGCGAGGCGGTCGAATAGGCCGCGCGCCAGTCGATCTGCAGCCGGTCCAGCGCCATCGGCAGCTGGAAGACGTGACGACCCGAAAGCTGGTTCGAGTTCATCTGCTGCTCGATCCAGTTCAGACGCTGGAAGCTGCGGATCAGGCCGGGGTCGGCCGAGAACAGGCCGCGCTCGATCAGGGCCTGCTGCCGCGTCTTGCGCAGCAGCAGGGTGGTCAGCTTCAGCTCATGGTTCTCGTTGAACTCGATGCCGAAGGCGCCCAGGGCGTTCAGGGCGTATTCCTGCTCCGTGCGCTGGAAGCCGCAGTTCACAGCGTTCGACAGGCCGCCCGCGCCAGCGCAGGCCTCGGGGCTGATCTGGTCGTTGACGCCGCCGTTGACCTCGAAGGAGTTGCGCACGCCCTCGCGGTTGCGGACCTGATAATCGTAGTCGAGGGCGACGAAGCCGCCCAGACGGACGCCGTTCGAAAGGTCGACGATCTCGGCGCCCGAGATGTTGAAGCCGAAGTCCGGCAGGTTCTTGTCGCCGTCGATCGACCAGATGTTGCGCAGCGAGCGGCCTGCGGCCTGCAACATGACCGGGTCATTGGCGAAGGATTTCAGCGACGGGTCGATGCCGATGAACTTGGGCAGGTTCAGACTGTTGTCGGCGATGCCGATGTTCGACAGCTTGCCGCCGGCATCCCAGTAGAGCCCCTCCTTGCCGGTCGTTTCCGTCTCGGCGGCGATGGAGGCGCCGAAGGACAGGAAGCGTTCGTTGGGAATGGCGCGCGTCGACAGGGCGATCAGACCGCCGCCGAACTCGCCCGGATACTGGGCCGAATAGGTCTTCTGGATCTGGGCGTTCGAGACCAGGGAGGTCGGGAACAGGTCCAGGGGCACGACCCGCTTCAGCGGCTCGGGGCTGGGCAGGGTCGAACCGTCCAGGATGATGCTGGAATAGCGATCGCCGAGGCCGCGCACATAGACATAGCCGTCGCCGACGATGGACAGGCCGGTGACGCGGGCCAGGGCCTCGCCGATCTCCGAGTCGCCCGAGCGCTTGATGTCTTCCTCGGTCAGGATGTTGGCGACCGCCGAGGTCTCGCGCTTCACGTCCGGCACGAAACGGCCGCGCACGACGATGTCCTCGACCGTCGAGACGGCGGGGTCTTGCGGCGCGGGGGTCGAAGGCGCGGCGTCCTGGGCCCAGGCCAGGGCGGGGGCGGTCAGGACGGTGCTGGCGAGCAGGCCGGCGAGGCCGATCGTGCGGGTAGGCGTCATCTCAAGAAGTCCTTCGGTGCGAGCGCCGGAGAGAAGGAGGAAAGGCGAGACGGCGGACGGCCTTTCAGCCGCCCGCCGCTCAAGGGTCGAGAGACCCTTAGTCGTTCAGCCAGCGCGTCCAGTTCAGCGTCCAGTTGGAGGCTGGATCGCGAACAGCGCCGGCGTAGGGGGCGGCGTCGAAGAAGGCGTCGATCGTGCGCGGATCGACCGAGGTCACGCCGTTCTCGTTGACGCCGTTGATGTAGGCCTTGCCGCCCGCCGTGTTGGCGGACAGGGTCGAGGCGCCCGTGCGATTGTTGGCGTCCTTGGCGAAGACGGCCTGGGCCTGGGCGTTGTGGAAGGGCGTGGCCGTGGAGATGTAGAAGGAGCGCAGCGACAGATTGCCCGCGTCCGCCTGGGCGAAGGTGGGGGCGTCGTCGATGCGCAGGCCGCGCTGGAAGTTACCCGACACGACATGGTTGTAGAGCTTGCCGGCGGTGCCGCGACGCAGACGCAGACCGGCGCCGGCCGTGGTGTTGCCCACCAGGGTCACGTTCGAGATGGTCGGGGCCGAACGCGGCAGGATGTCGAAGCCGAGTTCGTTGTTGTCGGCCTCGTAACCGGCGTCGCCGGCGGCCTGCAGCGGGTTCTGGGCGATGACCACGTGCTGCACCTTGCCGGTCCAGCCGAAGGTCCAGTCGAAGCTGTCGTCGTCGGCGCCCGTCAGCACCAGGTGCTTGGCGTTGACCGAACCGCCGAAGAACTCGACCGTGTCGTCGCCGCCGTTGTGGGCCTGGATGTAGTCGACGGTCGTGCCCGAACCGACGCCCCAGAAGGCGATCGAGTTCAGTTCGTTGGTTTCCGAGAAGCGGACGCCGGCGTACTCGACGCGGACGTACTTCAGCGTGCCGGAGTTGTCGTTCGGCACGTTGCCGCCGTACTTGCCCGAGCCGCCTTCGGCTTCGGCTTCACAGACGGCCGGCGCCGCCGGGCAGTTGTTGATCACGCCGCGGCCCAGGATCTGCAGGCCGCCCCACTCGCCCGAATAGGGGTCGTCGCGGACGCCGGCGGCCAGGGGCGAACGGGCGTTGGCCAGACCCAGGGTCGTGGCGTAACCCATGGCGTCGGCGCTGCTCAGGACGATGGGCTGAGCGGCCGTGCCCTGGGCGTTGATGCGCGAACCGCGCTGGATCGACAGCTGGGCGATGCGGGTGCCGCCATAGATGCGCACGCCCGGATCGATCGACAGGACCGCTGAAACGCCGCCGGCCGCCTGGCCGTTGAAGCCGACGTCCTTGCCGACCTTGACGTTGTCGATCAGCTGATAGGCCGGACCGGCCGTCAGGGTCAGGTTGGTGGTGATCTCGCCCGAGATGCGGCAGTGCTCCTCGGTGCCCACCGTGACCTTGGTCACGTTCGGGTGGGTCGGGCAGGCGCCGGTCGAACCGCCGCCGTTGCCGCCGCCGTTATTGCCGCCGCCGCCCGTGCCGGGGTTGGAGCCGGTGTCGCCGGGGTTCTGAAGTTCAGAGGTGCCGTCGCCGCCGCAAGCCGCCAGGGCCAAGGCGCTGGCGGCGACCGCGAGCAGGGTTTTCGTCTTGAGAGCGGTCATCGTCCACCGTGTCTGATCAAATGAGACATGCAGGAGGACGTCCGGACGGATTGTCCGAAACTGGATGATCGGCGCCCGCCTGCCCGGTCCTTCCCCTAGAAGCCGGATGTGACACCGCCGCCGCCGAACCAAGACAGATCAGACGCCGTTCCATGAAGCTGTGGCGCCGCTTGCGTGAAAAGCCGTCCCGATACGGCGCGCATTTCACATTCCGTCGATCCTCAATCTTCGATTTCACCTCCCCCAAATCGCCTGAGCCCGCTAGTGCAGAAGGAGGAACGGACGTCGGGGGAGGCGCGCATGGTGATCTACGCCGCCTTTCTGGGAGGCCTCGGCCTGATCGTCGGCAGCTTCCTGGGCCTGGTCAGCCTGCGTCTGCCGCGCGGCGATGACGTGGTGTTCGGTCGCTCACGCTGTGGCGGCTGCGGCAAGACGCTGAAGCCCTGGCGGATGATCCCCGTGCTCAGCTGGGCGCTCTCGCGGGGACGCTGTTCCGATTGCGGCGCGACGATTCCGGTCCGCTATCCCCTGATCGAGCTCGGCTCGGGCCTGATCGGCGTCTGGGCGGGTTTGCATTCCGCCGACTTCACCATGGCGCTGATGACCGGGGTGCTGGGCTGGAACCTGCTGATCATCGCCCTGGTCGACGCCGAGCATTTCTGGCTGCCCGACCAACTGACCCTGCCCCTGTTCCTCAGCGGCCTGCTGACAGCGGTGCTGCTCTATCCCGGCGGCCTGAGCGCCGCCCTCCCCTCGGGCCTGATCCCGCCGCTGATCGGATCAGCCGTCGGCTTCGGGGCCCTGTGGATGCTGGCCTGGCTCTACAAGCTCGCGCGCGGGCGCGAGGGTCTGGGCGGGGGCGATCCCTTCCTGCTCGGGGCGGGCGGGGCCTGGGTGGGCTGGACGGGTCTGCCCAGCGTCCTGCTGTGGGCCTCGGCGGCGGGTCTCAGTCTGGTCCTGGCCATGCTGATCGCGCGACGCCGGGTCTCGGGGACCGACCGTCTGCCGTTCGGCGTCTTCCTGTCGATCGGCATCTGGATGACCTGGCTCTACGGTCCGCTCGGCCTTTCCTAGTTGAGCAGGTCGGCCCAGCGCCACTGGCCGGTCCCCAAGGCCAGGCGCGGCGCCCCCGCCTGATCGCCAAGGGTCAGCACCACATAGCCGCGCACCGTCTCGGCCTTGCAGGCGCGCGGCGAGAAGCCGACCGTGACGGCCACGGCCTGACGCACGCCCGCCAGCCCCTTGCCCTCCTGGCCGGGGCTCAACACCCAGTCGCCGTCCCAGATCAGAATGGCGCGGCCGTTGGCGCCCGAGTTGCGATAGGCCTCCGTCAGGGCGGAGCGGACGCCGGGCGCGTCGCGCAGGGCGTTCTGCAACCGGCGCACCATGTCGCAGGACCCGCCGGCGCCCGAGCCGGATCCCGAACCGCTGCCGGATCCGCTGCCGTCGCCCGTTCCGCTGCCGCTGCCGGAACCCGCGCCGTTCCCCGCCCCTCCGCCCGCCGTCATGGCGCCGGCCAGGGCGGAGTCGCCCATGAAGACGTAGGAGACGCTGGGCGCAGGAGCCGTGATCGGCACGGGCGCCACCGTGGGAGAGCGCGGGGCCGGTCGGCTGGGTCGAGGCGAGGGCCGCGTCGGCGCCGCCCGCGGGGCCTTGGCCGGCGTCTTCTCCGGCGTCGGCGTCGGTGCGGGCGCAGGGGCCGGCGTCGGGGCCGGCGCAGGCGATCCCCCGCCGCCCTCGTCCGGCGAAGGCGCGGGGACCGGCGCGGGCGGCGGCGGGTCGATCAGCATGACTTCGATCGGTTCATACTCGGGCGGAAACACCGGCGTCTTGACCGGAGCCAGAAGAATGGCGGCCAGCACCAGCAGATGCGCGCCGACGCTGGCGACGATCGTCAGCCTTCGCAGCCGCGCGCGTCGCCGCTCGTGCTCCGGTCCGTTCAAGCAGCGTGTTCCGTCAGATCAGTCCCGAACAAGGTCAGATTGGACAACATGAATATCCCGACGCGCGACCTCAGGATCAGGAGGCGCGCCTTTCGTAACCCGCCATCCGCGGCAGCATGATGGCGGCGCGCCCCAAATAAGCCTTACTTAACAAAACCATCGATTTCTAAAATTTTTGTATGGTTAAGCTGAAACCATCCTCTTCGTTACGCGTCTTCGCTTCGCCGTTCCCTGCATCTGCGGGTGCAGCGCCGCGCAATCCCCGGAGTAGCGCACCGGCACGAAGGAGACTCAACTTGATCAAACTGACATCTAAGGCGGTCGCCGCCAGTGCAGTAGTAGTGCTGGTCGGACTGACCGCGAGCGGGTGTGCGAGCCATCGCTTCGTGCGTGACAATGTTGCTGTCGTCGATGAGCGCGTCACCCAGGTCGACGCCCATCTGACCCAGGTTGAAGGCACCGCCGGCGAAGCGCTGCAACGGGCCAACGCCGCGCACAAGCTGGCCGAAGGCAAGTTCCTGTACGAAGTGGTGCTGTCGGACGACTCGGTGAAGTTCCCGGTCAACCGCGACGCCCTGTCGCCGGAAGCCGAACAGCGCCTGGCGGAACTGGTTCAGCGCCTCAAGGCCGAGAACCGCAACGTCTATCTGGAAATCCAGGGCCACACGGACTCGTCGGGCGACACCCGCGCCAACGAACAACTCGGCCAGTCGCGCGCCGAGGCGGTCCGCCGCTATCTCAGCGATCAGGGCATCGCCCTGAACCGCATGGCCACCATCTCCTATGGTGAAACCAAGCCGGTGGCGCCGAACAACACCCGCGAAGGTCGCGCCCAGAATCGCCGCGTGGCGATCGTCGTCCTCAACTAGTCGGCGGCGGCGGTTCGCGCGCTCGCGAGCCGCCGCCTGTTGTTTCAGGCGGGCAAGGCCCTTTCCAGGATTCCGGCCGCATCAATCTTCGCCTCGAACGCGCCGTAGGCCGCGCCACGAGGCAGAAGACGCAGACGACAAAAGGCCCCGGCGACGGGGCTTTCGTTCGTCAGAAGCACCGCCGCCTGCGCCGCCAGCGCCAGACGCTCGACCACAAGGCGGGTTTTGGCTTCGGAGACGGGCGCGAAGTCCAGCCTGTCCAGCCAGGCGTCATAGACGACATCGCGGCCTCGCGCCGTTTCAAGAAAGCCCTGCAAGGCCGCGACCGCCTCGGGCTCGCGGTCGACCGCCCGCAAGACGTCGAGGGCGATCACATTGCCCGACCCCTCCCATATGGCGTTCAGCGGCGACTGGCGGAACAGGCGCGGCATGGGGCCGGTTTCGACATAGCCCGCGCCGCCAAGGGCTTCCATCGCCTCATAGACCATGCCTGGCGCGCGCTTGCAGACCCAGTATTTGGCGATCGGCGTCAGCAGGCGTCCCAGCGAATCCTCCTGATCGAACGTCTGCGCCAACCGCATCGACAGAGCGGTAGCCGCCTCGCTCTCGATCGCCAGATCGGCCAGAACAGCGGCCATCATCGGCTGGTCGATCAGCCGCCGCTGGAAGGCTGTGCGGTGCTGGGCGTGCCAGACGGCTTGCGACAAGGCCCCGCGCATCTGCTGGGCCGAACCGACGACGCAGTCCAGCCGCGTGTGCTGCACCATGCGGATGATGGCGGCGACGCCGCGCCCCTCCTCGCCGATCCTCTGGGCCAGGGCGCCGTGGTACTCGACCTCGGACGAGGCGTTGGAGCGGTCGCCCATCTTGTCCTTCAGCCGCATGACGCGGAAGCCCCCGTTGCGCGTCCCGTCGGGCAGCCAGCGCGGCAGCAGGAAACAGGTCAGGCCGCCCGGCGCCTGGGCCAGGGTCAGGAAGGCGTCGGACATGGGGGCCGAACAGAACCACTTGTGCCCCGTCAGCCGATACCAGCCGTCCTCGCCCGTCGGCTCGGCGCGGGTGGCGTTGGCGCGCACGTCGGACCCGCCCTGTTTCTCGGTCATGGCCATGCCGATGGTCACGCCCGCCTTGTCCGGCGCGGGGCGGACGGCGGGGTCGTAGCGCCCGCCCCTGATCTTCTCGATCCACGGCGCGCCGACGGCCGGCTCGACCGCCAGGGCGGGAACCGAGGCGTAGGTCATGGTCATGGGACAGCTGGTCCCCGAATCCGCCTGCCCCGTCAGGAACAGGATGGCGGCGTGCAGGACGTGGCCGTTCTCCATGCCGTCCCAGGCGGCGGAGGCCAGCCCCGCCTCCAGTCCCAATGACATCAACTCGTGATAGGCCGGATGAAAGGTCACCTCGTCGATACGGCGGCCGTAGCGGTCGTGGGTCTCCAGCACGGGCGGCACGCGGTTGGCCCGCACGCCCCAGTCGATGACTTCGGCTGAACCACATCGAGCGCCCAGGGCGGTCAGCCGGGCCTCGTGCTGCCGGCCGCCCGCTCGGCGCGCGGCGTCAGCCAATGCCCGGTCGCCGGTGAACAGGTTGAGGTCCTCCAGCGGCGGCGGCTGGTTCGTCACCTCATGGGTGTCCAGATCGGCGACGGGACGGAAGGACGACATGGGCGGGCTCCGGTCAGGCAGGGCGCGAGCATGGCATGGGCGTCGTCCAGCCGCGAGCCTCCCTCTCCCACCAGGAGAGGGCAGGTCTATTTCGGCCCCGCCCCGACGTGCTCGATGCCGAGCCGGGCGGCGATCTCCATCTGCTTCTGCCGCTCGGCATAGCCCTCGCGCTGCTCGTCCGTGCGCGCATCGTGGCAGCGGTCGCAGCAGACGCCCTCGACATAGAGGGGCGACAGGCGGGCCTCGGGGCTGACCGGCATGCGACAGCCGCGACACAGGCTGTGGTCGCCCTCTTTCAGCCCATGCCCGACCGCGACCCGCTCGTCGAAGACGAAGCAGTCGCCGCGCCACAGGCTTTCCGGCTCGGGAATGGTTTCGAGGTATTTCAGGATGCCGCCTTCCAGATGGAAGACCTTCTCGACGCCCTCGGCCTTGAGGAAGGCCGTGGCCTTTTCGCAGCGGATGCCGCCGGTGCAGTACATGGCGACCTTGGGCGGGTTGGGCCGGTCCAGCAGGGCGCGGCCCTCCGTCCTGAACCAGTCGGGAAACTCGCGGAAGGTCCGCGTATGGGGCTGGATCGCGCCCTCGAACGTCCCGACTTCGACCTCGTAGTCGTTGCGGGTGTCGATCACGATGGTGTCGGGATCGGCGATCAGGGCGTTCCAGTCCTGGGGCGAGACATAGGCGCCGACGCCCTCGACCGGGTCGATGTCGGTCACGCCCATGGTGACGATCTCGGCCTTCAGCCGCACCTTCATGCGGTGAAACGGCATGACCTCGGCGGTCGAGTATTTCAGCTCCAGCCGCTCGAAGCCCGGCAGGGCGCGGATGCCGTCCACCACGCGGGCGACGGCGACGTCCGACCCGGCGATAGTGCCGTTCAGTCCCTCGTGCGCCACCAGAAGCGTGCCGCGCACCTCGGTCCCGCACAGGTCCAGCAGCCGCGCCTGCACGGCCTCTCGATCCGCAATCGGCGCGAAGCGATAGAGGGCGGCGACGCAGATGGGCGAAGGGGTTTCAGGCGTCACGGAGAGTGTCCCGGCGGGCGGCGGTGCAAAAAGAAGCGGCCTCTATAGGCCCCGCAGCCCCGCGCGTCACGGCGACGGCTTGTTTACAACTATGAGTTACATTCGACACTCAACCCAGAGGATGACCGCCTTGCTGGAAGCCGCGCCGCCGCCCGTTCGAGATTCCCGCATTCGCGTCATGGTCGTGGACGACAGCGCCATCGTGCGCGGCCTGATCGTGCAGACCCTGGAGCGCGACCCGGCGATCGGTGTGGTGGCGCGCGCCGCCAACGGCGAGGCGGCCCTGTCAGAGCTGGACCGGACGCCGGTCGACATCGTGGTTCTGGACATCGAGATGCCGGTCATGGACGGCCTGACCGCCCTGCCCCTGATCCTGAAGAAACACCCCGAGGTGAAGGTCATCATGGCCTCGACCCTGACAAGGCGAAACGCCCGCATCAGCCTGCAAGCCCTACAGGCCGGCGCCGCCGACTATGTGCCCAAGCCCGAGACCGGGGGCCCGGTCGGGGCCGACGAATTCGCCCGCGAACTGACGGCCAAGGTGAAGGCTCTGGGGCGGCGGGGCGCCGCGCCGACCGCGACAGCGCCAACGCCCGCAACCCCTGTCGTTCGCCTCGCTCCCCTGTCGCCGCCCGTGCGGCCCCAGGTCCTGGCCATCGGCGGATCGACCGGCGCGCCGCCCGCCCTGATGACCCTGTTCGCCGACCTGAAGGGCGAGCTGGAACAGGCGGTCCTGCTGACCCAGCACATGCCGCCGACCTTCACCGCCATGCTGGCCGAACAGCTGGAGCGAACCGGCGAGCGCCCGGCGGCCGAGGCGCGCGACGGCGAGCCCATCCTGCCCGGCCGCATCTATGTCGCGCCCGGCGGCTGGCACATGACGGTGGGCCGCAGCGGCAAGGTGCCGGTCATCCGCCTGAATCAGGAGCCGCCCGAGCACTTCTGCCGCCCCTCGGTCGATCCCATGCTGAGGTCGGCGGCGGCGGTCTATGGCCCCGGCGTGCTGGCGGTCATCCTGACCGGCATGGGCGTGGACGGCGCCGAGGGCTGCCGCGCCGTGGCCGAGGCCGGCGGGCGTTTCGTGGTGCAGAACGAGGCGACCAGCGTGGTCTGGGGCATGCCGGGCGCCGCCGCGCGCACCGGACTGGCCGAGGCGGTCCTGCCCCTGCCCCAGATTGCGCCCTGGGTTCGGAGGGCCTGCGCATGACCGTCGCCTATGAGGGTTTTCGCAAGCTGGTGCTGGACCGTTCCGGCCTCGTGCTGACGGCGGACAAGGACTACCTGCTGAAAAGCCGGCTGGAGCCGCTGGCGCGCAAGGACGGCTTCCTGGGGTTGGATCAGTTGCTGGCCAAGGTCGGCGCCGAGCCTTCGGGGCCGCTGGCCCAGCGCTGCATCGACGCCATGGCGACGCACGAGTCCTTCTTTTTCCGGGACACGACGCCCTTCGAACAGTTGCGCGATACCCTCTTGCCCGACCTGATCGCGGCGCGGACGCAGAGCCGATCCTTGCGCATCTGGAGCGCCGCCTGTTCCAGCGGACAGGAGCCCTATTCGCTGGCCATGCTGTTGATGGAGGAACAGCACCGGATGCCCGGCTGGCGCATCGACATCCTGGCCACCGATATGTCCCTGCCCATTCTGGAACGCGCCCGCACCGGCCTCTACAGCGACTTCGAGGTCAGGCGCGGCCTGACCGAGGCGCGGCTGGCGCGCTGGTTCACACGGGCGGGCGACAACTGGCTGCTGTCGCCGCAGGTGCGGTCCATGGTCCGGTTCGCGCCGCACAACCTGCTGGCCGGGACGGCGGGTCTGGGCCGCTTCGACCTGGTCTTCTGCCGCAATGTGCTGATCTATTTCGACCGCGAGCATAAGCGCGCCGCCCTCAGCCAGATCGCCAATGCGACCGAGCCGCACGGCGCCCTGGTGCTGGGCAGCGCGGAAACCGTCGTGGGGCTGGACAGCGCCTTCGCCCCCGTGGTCGGGCTGCGCGGCGTGTTCAAGCCGGGCTGATCTCGCTTTCCTCCCCATTTCATGGGGAGGGGGACCACGAAGTGGTGGAGGGGGCGACGCCGCCCTGACCTCAATCACACACAATAGCGACCATTGAGTCGCCCCCTCCGTCACGGCCGCTGCGCGCCCGCGCCACCTCCCCATCGCTGCGCGACAGGGAGGAAAGAAAACGACTCAAGGGGCGAAGGCGGGGCCTGCCGCCTTCGCCCCCTCGTCCGGTCGCCGCCCACAGGGGCTCAGGCGGCGGCGAGACGATCCATTTCCGCCGTCAGAGCCTCGGCCTGGCGGGCCAGTTCGCCTGAGGCGTTGAGCAGTTCGGACGAGGCGTCGCTGGTCTGGACCGCGGCGGCGTTGACCCCGGCGATACTGGTCGAGACCTGGCGCGTGCCCTCGGCCACCTGGGTCACGTTGGCGGCGATTTCGCGGGTGGCGGCGGACTGTTCCTCGACCGCCCCGGCGATAGCCGAGGCGATGTCGGCGACCTTGCGGATGGTGTCGGTGATGCTGCCGATGGCCCCGACCGAGGTCTGGGTCGCCGACTGCATGGCCGAGACCTGGGACGAGATTTCGTGCGTGGCCCGCGCCGTCTGATCCGACAGGCTCTTCACCTCGGACGCCACCACGGCGAAGCCCTTGCCCGCCTCGCCCGCCCGCGCCGCCTCGATGGTGGCGTTCAGGGCCAGGAGCTTGGTCTGGCCGGCGATGTCGTTGATCAGGGTGACGACGTTGCCGATCTTCTGCGCCGCCTCGGCCAGGGTGCGGATCGATTCGCTGGTGCGGTCGGCCTCGATCACCGCGTGCTGGGAGATGCTGCTGGATTCCGCCACCTGACGGGCGATCTCGGCGATGGAGGCGGTCAGTTCCTCGCCCGCCGAGGACACGGTCTGGACGTTGACCGAGGTGACTTCGGCCGCCGCCGTCACGGCCCCGGCCTGACGCGTAGTTTCCTCCGCCGTGCCGGCCATGCCCTCAGCGGTCGCCCGCATCTGCGAGGCCGCCGAGGCGACGATGCCCGAGATTTCCGTCACCCGCGCCGCCACCTGTTTCTGGGCGGTGATGTCGGTGGCGTACTTGACCACCTTGAAGGGCTTGCCGCTCAGATCAAGGATGGGGTTGTAGCTGGCCTGGATCCAGATCTCGCGTCCGCCCTTGCCGAAACGGCGGTACTGGCCCGCGTCGTAGTCCCCGCGCCGCAGCTTGTCCCAGAAGGCCATGTAGTCGGGCGAGCGATCCTGGCCCGGCTCGATGAACAGGCTGTGGTGACGGCCCACGACCTCGTCGCGGCGATAGCCGACCGCCGACAGGAAGTTGTCGTTGGCGTCCAGGATCGAGCCGTCCATGGCGAACTCGATCACCGCCTGGGCCTTTGTGATGGCCGCGATCTGGCCCTCGAAGTTGGCCGTGGCCAGCTTCTGGTCGGTGATGTCGACGGCGTACTTCACCACCTTGAACGGGGCGCCGCGCGCGTCGAGGATCGGGTTGTAGCTGGCCTGAATCCAGACCTCGCGTCCCCCCTGGCCCACCCTCTTGTACTGCCCGGCGTCATACTCGCCCCGCCCCAGCTTTTCCCAGAAGGCGCGATAGGCGCCGGACTGCACCTCTGCGGGATCGACGAACATGGAGTGATGACGCCCGACGATCTCGTCCAGCCGATAGCCGACCGTGGCCAGGAAGTTGCCGTTGGCGTGCTGGATCGTACCGTCCATACCGAACTCGATCACGGCCTGGGCCTTGCTCAGGGCCTCCAGCATCCCCGTATGCTTGCGTAGCTCGGTGACGTCGTTCCACTCCAGCACATTGCCGACGTAGTCGCCGACCGCGTCCGTCACCGACATGACCCGAAGGGCGAAGCGCAGGTCGCCGACGCTGATCTCGGCGATGTGCGGCCGGGCCAGGGGTTGGGCCAGCATGGCGCGCTGATGCGCCGGGTCCTTGTGGAAGACGTCGATGGACGTGCCGATCATCCGATCCAGCGACACGCCGGGGAAGGCGCGGGCGAAGGCCGCCTCATTGGCCTTCAGCAGGGCGCGGGTGGCGTCGTTCAGATCGACGATGGTCAGATCGCGATCGACCATCATCAGGGCGGCGGAGGTCGAACGGACCACCGTGCGAGCGAAGGCGTCGGGGTCCGACGCCTCGATCAGGTCGTCCAGCTGTTCAGCAACGGCGGTGCGCGACATGGCAGGCTCCTAGAAGGTCGGTTCAGGCCGCAACGGCCGACGGGGCGGACAGGGTGAAGGTCTGTTCGATGTTGAGGATCAGCAGAGAGGCGTCGTCGTGGCGGTACAGGCCGTCGCACAGCTCGCGCCATTCGGGCGCCAGGGTGACAGGCAGAGGCTCCCTGGCCGCGCGGTCCAGCCACAGGACGTCCCCGACATCCTCGACCTGAAGGGCGTAAAGCTCGCCGCCGCGCTCGACGATGACGCTCATGTGCGGCTGGCCGTTCTCGCGTGGGGGCAGGCGCAGCCGACGCCGCATATCCACCGCCGTGATGATGCGCCCGCGCAGGTTCAGCGACCCCGCCACCTCGAACGGCGCCAGCGGCACCCGGTCGATCCGCACCGGGGCGATCACGTCCTGAACCCGCAGCAGGGGGACGCCGATCATCTGATCGCCGACGCGAACAGAGACAAAGCCTTCCAGGGACGCTTCGGTCGAAGGGGATGTCATGCAGCCTCCTGATCTTGGGCCAGGGTTTCAGCCCCGGTTTCGGAAAGAACTTCAGCGACATCGCTCAGCAGGGCTTCCTGCGGCGGGCCGCCCGAATTCAGGGAATGTGGCGCCTGGACGCCCAGGCCGAGCAGCGGCGTCGTGTGCCAGGCCGATGCGCGGCCAAAGGCGACGGCCATCCGCCGCGCCGCCGGTCCCGCATGGCTGGTGTCGGCCAGGATCAGGTCGAAGGCCGCGCCCGCGTCGTGCAGGACCAGGGCCGCCTCGGCGTCCCGCGCCACCTCGACCTCGTAACCGGCCTGGGCCAGCAGCGGGCCGAGCAGCATCCGCACGAAGGGGCTTTCGTCCACGACCAGCAGGCGTTTGGCGGCCCGGGGCGGGGCGACCTCGACGCGCGGCTCGGTCAGGCCGTCACAACGCCGCCAGTAGAAGTCGACGTCGATCAGTTCCGTCGCCCGACCCGCCACCACGATGCTGCCGGTCACGCCCGTGGACGATCCGACCAGTTCAGCGGTCGCGGCGGCCTCGACGATGTCCACGATCTCCTCGGCCATCAGACCCAGGCTGCGCTCGCCGCGCGAGAAGACCAGCAGCGGCCGCTTGGCCGAGGGCCGCTCGCTCAGGGACGATCCGTCGGCGCACAGCACCGGCATCAACTGGCCGCGATACTGGATCAGCGAGCGCCCGTCGGCCCATTCCAGCGCCGAGGGCTCCAGCTCCTCGATCCGCGCCACCCCCGCCAGCGGCGCCGCCTTCAAGGCGTCGTCGGGCGCGCGGAAGACCAGCAGGGACTCTGAGCGGTCATCGCTGACCGGCGCCTCGATGATCGCCTCATCCCCGCCGTTCAGCAGGGCGCCGGCGCCCGCCTCGACCGCCATGCCCTTGAAGTCCAGGATCATGATGACCGAGCCGTCGCCCAGGATGGTGGCCCCGGAATAGAGTTTCAGGTGACGCAGGATCGAGGCCGTCGGCTTGACCACGATCTCCTCGGTGTCGAACACCCGGTCGACGATGACGCCGAAGGTGAAGGCGCCGACGCGGGCCACGACGATGCAGGCCTCGCCGCGCGGCCCCTCGGGCGCCTCCAGCCCCAGCAGGGTCCCCAAGGAGACCAGCGGCAACAGCCGGTCGCGCAGCCGCAGCACCTCGGCGCCGTTGATCTGTTCGATGCGTCGGCCCGCCGTGCCGTTGGCGCTCACCAGTTCGATGATGCTGGCCTGGGGCATGGCGAAGCGTTCGCCGCAGCATTCGACCACCAGGCCGGCGATGATGCTCAGCGTCAGCGGGATGCGGATGGTGAAGCGCGTCCCCTGTCCCTCGACCGAGGTCAGTTCTATGGCCCCGCCGATGGCCTCGATATTGGTGCGGACCACGTCCATGCCGACGCCCCGGCCCGACACCGCCGTCACCTCCGACGCGGTCGAGAAGCCGGGCAGGAAGATCAGCTGCCGCGCCTCGGCGTCGGTCATGGCCGCGGCCTGAGCGGGCGTGATCAGGCCGACATCCAGGGCCTTGGCGCGGATGCGGGCGGCGGGCAGGCCGCGCCCGTCGTCGGCCATCTCGATCAGGATGGCCCCGCCCTCATGCCGGGCCGACAGGATGATGCGCCCCATCTCGGGCTTGCCCGCCGCGCGGCGTTGTTCGGGCGTTTCCAGCCCGTGGTCGGCGGCGTTGCGGATCATGTGGGTCAGGGGGTCGCGGATCAGCTCCATGACCTGACGATCCAGCTCGGTGTCCTCGCCCGTCATGATCAGGTCGATACGCTTGCCCAGGTCCGAGGCCAGGTCGCGCACCAGACGCGGCAGCTTGGCCCAGGCCCCGCTGATCGGCTGCATCCGGGTGGTCATCACCCCTTCCTGCAGTTCGCTGGTCACCTGATTGAGCCGGTGCAGAGGCCCGGCGAAGGGGGTCTCGGGCTGGTCGCGCAGGGTCTGGATCAGCTGGTTCCTGATCAGCACCAGCTCGCTGACCATGGTCATCAGACCTTCCAGGGTATCGACGCCGACGCGGATGGTCTGCGGTCCCTTGGCCGGTTCGGACGCGGCGCGGTCGGCGCGGTCGCCCCGCACCGGCTCGGCCTCGACCGGCGCGGACGGCGCGGCGGCCAGAAGGTCCTCGACCGCCTCCGCCTCCGCTTCCAGTTCCAGCAGGTTCTGGCGCAGGGCCTGAACAAAGGTCGGTTCATGAGGCCCCATCGCCTCGCCAAAGGTCTCGGCCAGGGCGCGTTGCAGGGCGCCGGGCGCCGCCGTGGCGCGGGCTGTGTCGCACAGGACGCCGCGCCATTCGGCCTGCAACCGGTCCAGGTCGATGCCGGCGAACAGGCCTCCGGTTTCCGGCGCCGATACCAGCATGGCCAGCGCCCCTTCGCAGGCGGCGTCCAGCGTCGCCTCCCCGCCGACCCGTTCCAGCAGCGGGCGCTTGGCCGCCGTCGAGGCCGACGCGCCCTCCCCCGCATAGATCCGGTCCAGCCGTCCGATCAGGGCCGTGTCGTCGCCCTCGGGCTCCACGCCCGTATCGGCCAGCCCTTCGATCACCGTCCGGACCACGTCCACCGCGTGGAGGATGACCGAAACGGATGAGGCGTCCACCGCCAGCGTCCCGTCGCGATAAAGACCCAGGACGTTCTCGGCGGCGTGGGTCACGGTCTGCAACCGCATCAGGCCCAGGAAGCCCGAGCCGCCCTTGAGGCTGTGGATCAGGCGAAAGATGTCCCCCAGCAGTTCCGGGTCATCCGGCGTCTGCTCAAAGCGGACCAGCTTGGCGTCCACGGCCTCGATGCCCTCGCGGGCCTCGGCGACAAACTCGTTGATGACGTCGTCCACAGTCGAGCGCCCCATCCGGGCGACCGTTCAGCCGCCCTTCCCGAATGCAACCATCAGATGAAATCGGTTAAGCCAAGCTTAAGTTTGCACAGCCTATGAGTGTGTGGCCGCCCACTGGAAATCCGGGGCGACGCCTTCTTCATTCATGCGACCTGCGGGTCGCGCCTGTGCAACGAGGGATAGAATGGCCGCGGACAAGAGCATGAACGTCCTGGTGGTGGACGACTACAAGTCAATGGTGCGGATCGTGCGTGGGATGCTGAACCAACTGGGCTTCGTCAACGTCGACGACGCCCCTGACGGCGCGGCGGCCATGGCCCTGCTGAAAGAGAAGACCTACGGCCTGGTGCTGTCGGACTGGAACATGCAGCCGGTCACGGGGCTGGAGCTGCTGAAACAGGTCCGCGCCGAGGAGCGCACGAAGAAGACCCCCTTCGTCATGGTCACCGCCGAGGCCAAGGTCGAGAACGTCATCGCCGCGCGACAGGCCGGGGTGAACAACTACGTCATCAAGCCCTTCACCCTGGCGGTCCTGAAGCAGAAGCTGACCTCGGTCGTGGGCGAGATCTGATCATGACGCCCCCAATGACGCCGATGCAGATTTTGGCCGAGATCGATCAGTTGCGGCGCGAACTGGCCGCCGCCGCCGACCACCTGTTGTCCGCCGCCGAGCAGGGTCTGGCCCTGACGCAGGCCGAGCCGATAGACGCCGAGGCGTTGACCGCCAGCTTTCACCGCATCTTCGAGGCCTGCAGTTTTCAGGATCTGGCCGACCAGAGGATCGACCGGCTGCTGACCGCCCTGACCGGCCGCAAGGCCCCGCCCCGCCCCGACGCCGCCCTGCTGAACGGCCCCGCCATGGCCGGCGAGACCGGGCTGAACCAGTCGGCGGCGGACGCCTTGCTGAGCCGATAGGCGCCTCCCCTTTCCCGATCATCCCGGCGGACGCCGGGGTGAGCGGAATTGAATGAAGCCCATGCCTTGCCAAGCCGTCGCCAAAGGGGTGCAGTAGGGCATCAACCCGCAGTCACCGTTCGGGCGCCGCCATCCTGATCTTCCGCCACAGCCGGTCCGCCTCATGACCGCCCCCGAGACCCCGCCGCGCGTCCGCACGGGGGCGCTGGCGCCGCTGAACCATCCGGTCTTCCGCGCCGTCTGGATCACCAGCCTGGTGACCAATTTCGGCGGTCTGATCCAGTCGGTCGGCGCCGCCTGGATGATGTCCTCCATCGCCTCGGCCCAGATGGTGGCCCTGGTCCAGGCCTCGGTCACCCTGCCCATCATGCTGCTGTCGCTGGCGGCGGGGGCCCTGGCCGACACGGTGGACCGGCGCAAGATCATGCTGGCGGCCCAGACCTTCATGCTGCTGGTCTCGGCCGGGCTGGCGGTCATGACCTATCTGGGGCTGATCACGCCCTGGGTGCTGCTCAGCTTCACCTTCCTGATCGGCTGCGGCGTGGCCTTCAACGGCCCGGCCTGGCAGGCCTCGGTCGGCGACATGGTCCCGCGCGGCGATCTGGCCGGGGCCGTGACCCTGAACTCCATGGGCTTCAACATGGCCCGCAGCGTCGGTCCGGCCATCGGCGGCCTGATCGTGGCGGCGGCGGGCGCGGCGGCGGCCTTTGCGGTCAACGCCGTCAGCTACATCGGCCTGCTGATCGTCCTGTTCCGCTGGAAGCCCGACCGGCCCAAGCAGACCCTGCCGCGCGAAGGGCTGCTGGCCGCCATGGCGGGCGGCGTGCGCTACGCCTTCCTGTCGCCGCGGGTGACGGCGGTGCTGTTGCGCGCCGTGGTCTTCGGGGTCGGGGCCAGCGCGGTTCAGGCCCTGATGCCGCTGGTGGCGCGCGAGGGCGGCGGCGGGCCTCTGGTCTTCGGCCTGCTGCTCGGCGCCTTCGGCGTCGGCGCGGTGGGCGGCGCCCTGTTCGTCGGCAAGCTGAGGGCGAAATACGAGACCGAGACCGTGGTCCGCGTCGCCGGCCTGACCTTCGCCGTCGCGGCGGCGACCATAGGCTACAGCCCTTGGCTGATCCTGACCCTGCCGGCCCTGATGATCGCGGGGGCGGGCTGGGTGCTGGTGCTGTCGACCTTCAACGTCACGGTGCAGATGTCGGTGCCGCGCTGGGTCGTGGCGCGCGCCCTGGCGCTTTATCAGATGGCGGCTTTCGGCGGCATGGCCGGCGGCAGCTGGCTGTGGGGCTCGCTGGCCCAGAGCCAGGGTCTGGATACGGCGCTGGGCCTGTCCGCCGGGGTGCTGCTGCTGTCGGTGGTGATCGGGCTGCGCGTGCCCCTGCCCTCGACCGCCAATCTGAACATGGACCTGCTGCGGCGCTGGACCGAGCCGGAGACGCAACTGCCCATCGAACCGCGCAGCGGGCCGGTGGTCGTCTCCATCGCCTATCGCATCCGTGAAGAGGACATCGACGCCTTCCTGGCCGTGATGGATGATCGCCGCCGCGTCCGCCGCCGCGACGGCGCGCGCCAGTGGCGCCTGCTGCGCCACCTGGCCGAGCCGGATGTCTGGGTCGAGAAGTACCAGACCGCGACCTGGCTGGACTACATCCGCCACAACCAGCGCATCACCCAGGCCGACGCCGACATCGCCGAACGCATCCGCGCCCTGCATCAGGGACCGGACAAGCCGGTCGTCCACCGCCTGATCGAGCGCACCACCGCGCCGCTGGCCGCCAACCTGCACGGCGACCGCCACTTCGGCGAGCCGCTGACCGACCCCACGCGGTCGTCCTGACCATGACGCCGGCGTCCGAACCTCATCGGGAATGGTGGCGCGGGGCGGTGATCTATCAGATCTATCCACGCAGCTTCGCCGATGCGAACGGCGACGGCATAGGCGATTTGGCGGGGATCACAGCCCATCTGGATCACGTGGCCTCGCTGGGGGTGGACGCGGTGTGGATCTCGCCCTTCTACGCCTCGCCGATGAAGGACTTCGGCTATGACGTGGCCGACTACTGCGACGTCGATCCCGTGTTCGGGACCCTGGCCGACTTCGACGCCCTGCTGGCCAGGGCGCACGCCCTGGGGCTGAGGGTCATCCTCGATCAGGTCTGGTCCCACACCTCGGACCAGCATCCGTGGTTCAAGGCCAGCCGTCAGGACCGCGCCAACCCTCATGCCGACTGGTACGTCTGGGCCGACGCCCTGGCCGACGGTTCGCCGCCGAACAACTGGCAGTCCGTCTTCGGCGGGCCGGGCTGGACCTGGGACGCGCGGCGCGGCCAGTACTATCAGCACAACTTCCTGCCTGAGCAGCCGCAGTTGAACGGGCGTCATCCGGCGGTGCAGGACGCCCTGCTGGCCGTGGGCCGGTTCTGGCTGGACCGGGGCGTGGACGGCTTCCGACTCGACGCGATCAACTTCATGATCGGCGACCCCGGCTTGCGGGACAATCCGCCCCTGCCGCCCGGCGGCAAGCGCACCCGGCCCTTCGATTTTCAGGACAAGATCTACAACCAGTCGTCCCCCGACATCCTGCCCTTCCTGGCGCGGGTGCGCGCGCTGACCGACAGCTACGGCGACAGGCGCTTCACCGTGGCCGAGATCGCCGGGGACCACGCCGACCGCGAGATGAAGGCCTTCACCGCCGAGGGTCTTCTGAACAGCGCCTATGGCTTCCTCTACCTCTACGCTGAACACCTGAGCGGCGAACGGGTCGCGGCGGGCGCCGCCATGTGGCCGGGCGCTCAGGGCCAGGGCTGGCCTTCGTGGGCCTTCTCCAACCACGACGCGCCGCGCGCCGTCTCGCGCTGGGCCGAGGGTCGCGACGCGCGGGCCCTGGCCGAGATGCTGCTGCTGCTGCTGGTCTCCCTGCGCGGCAACGTCTTCGTCTACTACGGCGAGGAGCTCGGCCTGCCGCAAGGCGAGGTGCCGTTCGAGCGGCTGCTCGACCCGGAAGCCATCGCCAACTGGCCGCAGACCCTGGGCCGCGACGGCGCCCGCACCCCGATGCCGTGGCGGGCGGACGCGCCCTTCGCCGGCTTCTCCACCGTCGAGCCCTGGCTGCCGGTGGACGCGCGCCACCCGGCCCTGTCGGTCGATGTCCAGAACGCCGACCCCAGGTCGATGCTCAACGCCGCCCGCCGCATCCTGGCCCTGCGCCGCGCCCATCCGGCGCTGCGGATCGGCGAGATGAAGATGCTGACCACCGGGCCGGTGCTGACCTTCACCCGCGAGGGCGGCGACGAGACCCTGCTGGCCGCCTTCAACCTGGGTCATGAGGCGCAGGAATGGACCGCGCCCGAGGGCTTCGCCGTCATCGACAGCGTGAACCCCGGCAAGACCGGAAGCCTGCCGCCCCTGGGGGGCGTCCTGCTACGTAGACAGACGGTGTGACGTGAGGGATTTTTCCGCTCACCCATCCCCGACTTCGCGCCCGACTGTTTCAACAAACACACATGGTGCAGCGCACACGTTCCGGCGACGCTCGACAAACGCAAAAACTGGTCTAGGGATCGCGCGGGTTGTCCGCTGAAGGTCGAGACCAATGAAGATCGCAGTCCTGGGCGCCGGCGTCATCGGCGTGACGACGGCCCACTATCTGGCCAAGGCGGGCCACGAGGTCACGGTGATCGACCGCCAGAGCGGCCCGGCGCTGGAGACCAGCTTCGCCAACGCCGGCGAGATTTCGCCCGGCTATTCCTCGCCCTGGGCCGCGCCCGGCATCCCGGCCAAGGCGGTGAAGTGGCTGTTCATGCGCCACGCCCCGCTGATTTTGCAGCCGCAGGTCGATGTCGCCACCGTGCGCTGGCTGCTGGCCCTGCTGCGCAACTGCACCTCGGCCCGCTATGCCCTGAACAAGGCGCGGATGGTGCGTCTGGCCGACTATAGCCAGGCGGTGCAGACCGCCTTGAACGCCGAGCTGGGCCTGCAATACGACCACCGCACCCAGGGCACCCTGCAACTGTTCCGCACGCAGAAACAGTTGGACGGCATCTACAAGGACACCGAGGTCCTGCGCCAGGGCGGCGTGCCGTTCGAGGTGCTGGATCAGGACGGCTGCATCCGCGCCGAGCCGGGTTTGGCGGCCACGCGCGACCTGTTCGTCGGGGGCTTGCGCCTGCCCAGGGACGAGACCGGCGACTGCTTCAAATTCACCAATGCCCTGGGCGACGTGGCCGCCGCTGAGGGGGTGACCTTCCTCTACGACACCGCCATCACCGCCCTGACCACCGACAAGGACCGGATCAGCGGCGTCGAGACCAGCCGGGGCCGGATCACGGCCGACGCCTATGTCCTGGCTCTGGGCTCCTATTCGCCGCAGATGGTCAAGCCGCTGGGCATGACCCTGCCGGTCTATCCGGTGAAGGGCTATTCGATCACCGCGCCCATAGTGAATGAGCCCGCCGCCCCCGTCTCGACCATCATGGACGAGAGCTACAAGGTGGCCATCACCCGTCTGGGCGACCGCATCCGCGTCGGCGGCATGGCCGAGATCTCGGGCTACAACAACGTCCTGCCCGAGCCGCGCCGCAATACGCTGGAGCATTCGGTGGGGTCGCTCTTCCCCGGCGCCGGCGACCTGAAGGCGGCCAGCTACTGGTCCGGCTTGCGGCCGATGACGCCGGACGGCACCCCGGTCATAGGCAAGACCCGGTTCGACAACCTGTTCCTGAACACCGGCCACGGCACCCTGGGCTGGACCATGGCCTGCGGCTCGGCCCGCGTCATCGCCGACATCGTCAGCGGCCAGACCCCGGACATCGAGACGGCGGATCTGGGGATTGCGCGGTACGGATGAGCAACCTTCCTTCTCCCCTTGAGGGAGAAGGTGGCAGGCGAAGCCTGACGGATGAGGGGTGTGAGCACCGCCCAACCGATCAAGGCCGAACGTCTGATCCACGACATTTCAACCGTCGCGCCGACACCCCTCATCCGGCCCTGACGGGCCACCTTCTCCCACAAGGGGGAGAAGGGCTTAGGTGCGAGTCTTCGCCGCCACCGACCGCAGGCCGGCCAGCAGGGCGTCGCTGGTCGCGTCGGTCTTGCAGCCCGCCGTCAGGATCAGGCGCATGGCCTGGACGTGGACGCCGACCGAGGGCCAGCTCCAGGCGCCGCTGGTCTGCATTCGATCGGCCACGTCGCACAGGCTGTAGCCGGCGTCATACAGAGGGCCGGTGTCGAAAAATCCGGCCGTATCCAGCAGCGACGAGGCCAGTCTGTAAACCTGGGCCTCGCTGCCCGGCGCGGCGGCGGCGGCGACCAGCTCCAGTTCAGTGATGGTTCCGGCGACCGTGATCATTACATCGTCGCGGTGACGTTCCAGCCGCTCGGTGGCGCGACGCTCGACCTCGGCCACTGTGCGGCCGCCCGGCTGGGCCATCTGGCGCGCCAGGGTGGTCTTGATCTTCAGGGTGCGGGCTTCGGTCATAGCGCGACCCTCTGGGGTTTCAGCAGCATATCGATGTCGGACTGGTCCATATTGGCCTCGACGGCGGCGCCGACGTGAGTCGACAGGTCGCCCTGACGGCGGCCCGGAATGCCCAGCGGCGGACCGAAGTTGCGGACGCGACGGTCGGGTCCGACGTAGTTCTCGCTCTCGACGAACTCGCGCTCGTCTCCCGCCAGCCAGAGGATGCGCCGCAACAGGACGGCGGGCGTCAGGGGCTTGGTCACCACGAAGCTGACGCCGCAGTCGCGGCCTTCCTGCACCTTGGCCTGAGAGGCGTGGCCGGTCAGCAGCATGATGGGGATGAAGCGCAAGGGCGCCGGGGTCTCACGCCGCAGCCAGCGGGCGAAGGCGTAGCTGTCCATTTCCGGGTCGGAGCAGTCGATGACGATCAGATCGACCGCGCGGTTCTGGATGATGCGCACGGCGGCCGTGGCCGAGGCGCACTTGATCTGTTCCTTGACCCCGAAGCCCTGGAAGACGGAGCTGAGCATGTCCAGCGCCTGCGGATTGTCGTCGATCAGCAGGACGGTCGACTGCTCGAGATTGACGCGGTCTTGGGCGCTCATCGGATCAGTCGAACAGCAGCAGGTCGCCGGACACGGCGGCGGGAGCCGGGGCCGACGGCGACTTCACCCGCAGCGACAGTTCGCGCAGGCGGTCAGCCATCTCGGCCAGAGGCAGGGCGGCCAGCGCCGTATCCATCGGCTGATCGGCGGCCAGGGCGCCCGCCAGACCCGACAGGGCGTCGACCCTCTGGCTCAACACGTCAAAGGCCTGCATCCGCGTCAGAAAGGTCAGACGTTGCTCCGCGGGCGCCAGGCGCAGCAGTTCGGCCACCAGACCGCCCGCTTCGTCCAGACCGGTGCGGATGTCGGCCAGTTCGGCGGCCACCGCTGTCAGCAAGCCCTTGGTGTCATAGTCGTTCATCAGAACAGCTCCAGCGCGCCGGAGTCGACGGACGGCGGAGGCGGCGGCGCCGGGCGCGGTGCGACCGCGTCCGTGACCGCGCGTTGCAGCGCCCGACCGGTCACCGGCCAGTAATGCAGTCGACGCCCCCCGGCGCCCCTCAGGCTGGCGCCGACGACGGGAATGCCTTCGTCGGCCAGAAAACGTTCCGCGAAATCGGCGTTCGACATGCCCACGTCCTTCAGGGAGTCGAACATGCGGCCGCCGCCGAACAGCTTGGCTTCCAGGCGCTCGCGGCGACCGCCCGCCTTCAGCACGTCGTTGATCAGCAGCTCCATGGCGTAGGCGCCGTAGCGACGCCCCGCGTCGGTGCCCGCCCCTGCGCCCTCGGGCAGAAGGAAGTGGTTCATGCCGCCGATCCCGGCCAGGGGATCGCGCAGGCACATGGCGACGCAGCTGCCGAGCACCGTCGAGAGCACGACATCGGGATCGGACGTCACATGGTGCTCGCCCTGGCCGACATGGACCCGTCGTTCCATCAGTTGCTGATCGCGGGCGAGGTTCACGTCAGCGGGCCGAAGACGCCTTCCAGCTTCTCTTTCAGCTGGGCGGTGGTGAAGGGTTTGACCAGATAGTTGTTGACGCCGAACTGGACCGCGCGCTGCACCAGTTCGCGATCGGCGCGGCCGGTCAGCATGATGAAGGCGGTCTTGGACGTCGGCGGGTGGGCGCGGATGGCGCGCAACAGGCCCAGGCCGTCCAGGTTCGGCATGTTGAAGTCGGAGATGATCAGATGGACCGGCTTGGTGATGGCCGAACGCAGACCAATCTCGCCGTCAGCGGCCTCCGAAATCTCGCGCACGCCGATCTGTTGCAGGCTGTTGCGGATCAGGGAGCGCATGGTCAGTTGGTCGTCCACGACCAGAACATTGAGGGCGGAAGCGGCGGGCATAGGCAGTCCTTACGCAACAGGCTTTGAGGCGGGCGCACCGGCGGCGCACAGTTCGAGAATGGCGGGGGCGAGGCGGGGCAGAGACAGCTGACGCTCGACGGCGCCGATTTCGAAGGCGGCGCGCGGCATGCCGTAGACGACGCAGGAAGCCTCATCCTGACCCAGGGTCCGGGCGCCGGCCTGACGCATGGTCAGCAGGCCCTTGGCCCCGTCCTTGCCCATGCCGGTCAGGATGACGCCCGTCATGGGGCGGCCCAGCCGGGCGACCGAGTTGAACAGGACGTCCACCGACGGACGGTGGCCGTTGACCGGATCGGCGCGGACCAGGCGGCAGCGTCCGCCCGAAACCTCCAGATGAGCCTCCCCGCCCGGCGCGATATAGACATGACCCGCCTTGAGCGGTGCGCCGTCCTCGGCCTCGGTGACGGTGGCGCCGGACGCCTTGTCCAGACGGGCCGCGAAGCTCTTGGTGAAGGTGGCGGGCATGTGCTGGGTGACGACGGTCGCCGGACAGTTGGCGGGGAAGGCCGACAGGATGTTCAGCAGGGCTTCGACCCCGCCGGTCGAGGCGCCGATGGCCAGGATATGGTTCGGATCGGCGCGATAGGCGCCGTCCACGACCTTGGCCTCGCGCGTTTCCAGCGGACGCACGCGCGAACGCGCGGCGATCTTCACCTTTTCGGCCAGGTCGCCGAAGGCTTCCTGGGCCGAGACGCCGGGCGCGGGCTTGGCCACCGCATCGACCGCGCCGATCTCCAGCGCCGCCAGGGTCACGTCGGTCCCGGCCTGGGTCAGGGTCGAGACCATGACCACCGGCATGGGCCGCAAACGCATGATCTTCTCGAGGAATTCCAGCCCGTTCATATTGGGCATCTCGACGTCCAGGGTGATGACGTCGGGGTTCAGTTCCTTGATGGCGGCGCGGGCCTCCAGCGGATCGGCGGCCGTGCCGACAACCGAGATCTCGGGATCGCGGCGCAGGACGGCGCTGATCAGACTGCGCATCGTGGCGCTGTCATCGACCACCAGGACGCGGACGGGGTTGCTCATGCCCGCCCTCCCAGCCTGTAGGCCGTCAGGCCGCAGGTCTGCAGCTGGGCTGTAGCCGGGCCGCTGACGCGCTCGGAGTGGCCGATGTAGAGGGTGGCGCCGGGCGCCATCATCGGGGTGAAGCGGCCCCAGACCATTTCCTGGGTTGCATCGTCGAAATAGATGACCACGTTGCGGCAGAAGATGACGTCGAACTTGCCGCGCATGGGCCAGTCGCCGATCAGGTTCAGTTCGCGGAAGGACACCAGGCGACGCAGGGTCGCATCGGCGCTGAACTGCCCGACGCTTCCCGGCACCGGCGTGAAATGCTTGCGGCCCGAGGCCGGCACCGGCGACAGAAGTTCGTCGGAATAGACGCCAGCCGCCCCCTCGGCCACCATGTTGGGGTCGATGTCGGTGGCCAGAATGCGCACGTCCAGATCCGCCGCTTCCGGCAGGACGTCCAGCACGGTCAGGGCCATGGAATAGGGCTCCTGCCCGTTGGAACAGGCCGCCGACCACAGCCGCACGCGGCCTCCGGCGCGAGCGCGGGCCGCCAGCTCAGGCATGACCTTGTCACGCAGGTGGTCGAAGTGGTGCGGCTCGCGATAGAAGCGGGTGACGTTGGTGGTCAGGGCCGCCGTCATGGCCTGACGCTCGTCGACGCCCTCCACGCCCTCGATCAGGGCGCAGTAGTCGCGGAAGCTGCGCAACCCCAGAACCCGCAGGCGCTTGGCCAGGCGGGAATAGACCAGGGCGGCCTTGCCCTCGCTCAGGGCGATGCCGGCGTGGGCGTGCAGGGTCTGGGCGATGTGGCGGAAGTCCTCGGCGGTGAAGACGAACTCGCCTTCCACCAGGGACGTGCGCCCGGAGGCGGTGGTCATGCGGCTTCGGCTTCGCTTTCAGCCGGCAGGACGTGGTCGAGGTCGATCAGGCTGATCATGCGGCCGCCTTCGACGGCGAAGATGCCCTTCACGAAGGTCTTCACATGGTCGCTGGCGACATCAGGCGTCGGCTGGATGGTCGAGTCCGTCAGCTGCACGATGTCCGACACGGCGTCGACCAGCAGGCCGACCATGCGGTTGCCGATGTGGGCCACCATGATGACGTGGCGGGCGGTCGGCTCGGCGGTGGCCAGGCCGAAGCGGGCGCCGAGGTCGATGATCGGCAGGACGATGCCGCGCAGGTTGATGACGCCCTTCATGTAGGAGGGCGAGCGCGGCAGGGGCGTCGCGGGGGTCCAGCCGCGGATCTCGCGGACGTTCATGATGTCAACGCAGAATTCCTGCTCGCCGATGCGGAAGGCGATCAATTCGCGGTCGGCGCCGGCGACGTTGGAGGTGACTTCGGTCATGTTGCTCAGCTCGCCATCTTCAGTTCGGGGCGGTTGGATTTGCGGCGCCCGGCCAGGACCAGGGCGTCGATATCGAGGATCAGGGCGACGCTGCCGTCGCCCAGGATGGTCGCGGCGGAGACGCCGTCGACGTGGCGGTAGTTGGTTTCCAGGCTCTTGATGACCACCTGGCGCTGACCGTTGATGGCGTCGACCAGCAGGGCGGCGCGCGAGCCGGCCTCGGTCTCCACGATCATGACCACGCCGCCGTTCAGGGTGGTGGCGTCGTCGCGGAAGCCCATGACCCGCCCCACGTCCACCAGGGGCACGAACTCCTCGCGGAAGCGGATCACGGCGTCATGGCCGCCGACATAGTGGATGTCCTCGACACGCGGCGTGAGACTCTCGACGATGGCCGACAGGGGCGCCACCAGGGTCTGCTCGGCGGCGGCCACGACCATGCCGTCCAGCACGGCGAGCGTCAGCGGCAGGCTGAGGGTGAAGGTCGACCCCTTGCCCGGCACCGAGCTGATCGAGATGCGGCCGCCCAGGGCCTGAATGGAGCGGCGCACCACGTCCATGCCGACGCCCCGGCCCGAGACGTCGGTGATGGTCTCGGCGGTGGAGAAGCCCGGCAGGAAGATCAGGTTGTCGACCTCGTCGTCGGTCAGGACGGCGTCCTCGGCGATCAGGCCGCGATCCACGGCGATGCCGCGCACGCGGGGGCGGTTGATGCCCTTGCCGTCGTCGGCGATCTCGATGACGATCCGGCCCGAGCGGTGCAGGGCCGCCAGACGGACGGTTCCTTCAGCAGGCTTGCCGGCGGCCTCGCGTTCCTCGGGACTTTCCAGCCCGTGGTCGATGGCGTTGCGCAGCATGTGGGTGATCGGCTCGGCCAGGCGTTCGACCACGGTCTTGTCGACCTCGGTGTCCTCGCCGGCCGTGACCAGACGCACGCGCTTGCCGGTCATTTCGGCGACTTCGCGGACCAGACGCGGCATGCGCTGGAACACCGACTTCACCGGCTGGGCGCGGATGGCCATGACGCTGTCCTGGATGTCGCGCGTCAGCAGCTCCAGGTCTTCCAGACCCAGGGCGATGTCCGACGAACGGGCCAGGCCGCTCTCCATCACGCGCTGGGCCAGCATGGCCTGCTGGATGACCAGTTCGCCGACCACGTTGATCAGGCGATCGACGCGATCCAGATCGACGCGGATGGTCACCGGCGCGGGACCGACCGGGGCCGCCGGCGCTGCGGCCTGAGCCGGAGCAACAACCGGGGCCGCGGGCTTGGGCGCAGTCACGGGCGCGATGGGGGCCGGAGCCTGAGCCGGAGCAACAGCGGGCGCCGGCGTCATGTCGGTCGCGGCGGCGGTCGCCTGAGCCAGCAGGGTCGCGATGTCGAAATCGGGCTCGACGGGCGCGGCGGCCAGGGCCGGCAGCTCTGGCAGGCCCGGCAGGTCCGCCGAGGCGGCGGGGGCCAGGGCGGTGATGCTCAGGTCGCAGTCCATCTCGACGAAGTCGAAGACGTCGCGCACGGACGCCTCCGAGGCGTCGCCCGACAGGTCGATGGTCCAGATCAGATGGGCGTCTTCGGCGTCCAGCGCGTCCAGCGACGGCAGGCCGCTGTCGTCTAGTTGGACGGAGGTCTGACCCAGGCGGGCCAGTTCGCGCAGCAGCAGGCTGACGTCGTTGGCACTGGCGTAGAGGCGCGGATGCGGACGGAAGACGATGCGCCACCCGGCGGCCGGCGCCGCAGCCAGAGGCGGCAGGTCGAGCGACGGCAGCTCCAGCGACGGCAGTTCGACCGGCGCGCCGAAGTCAGCCAGATCGAGGGTCAGCGGCGTGAAGCCGAAATCATCCTCAACCGGCGCGGCGGCGACAGGCGCAGCCGGCCTGGCCTGACCGTGGGTCAGAACTTCCAGTTCGGCGACCAGACCGGCCGAGCGCGCGGCGTCCACCGGCGGCTTCGTGCCCTGGGCGGCGGCGATATGGTCGGCCAGCACGTCCGAGGCCCGCAGCAAGGTCTTGATCGTGACGTCGTCGCATTCCTTACGGCCCGAGCGCAGCTCGTCCATCAGGGTCTCGAAGACGTGAGCGAAACGCACCAGGTCTTCCAGACCGAAGGCCCCTGCTCCGCCCTTGACCGAGTGGACCGCGCGGAAGACGGCGTTGATCGTCTCGCCGTCGCCCTGGCCGGTTTCAAGCGCCAGCAGATTGGCTTCCAGATCGCCCAGCAGTTCGCTGCACTCCTGGAAGAAGGTGACCTTGATGGCCTCGAACGGATCGTCGCTCATCTTGTAGTCCTCAGGCCGCGACGCGACGGACGGCGTCGACCAGCTTGGCCGGGTCGAAGGGTTTGACGATCCATCCGGTCGCCCCGGCGTCGCGGGCGCGCTGCTTCTTGGCCGCGTCGCTCTCGGTGGTCAGGACCAGAACCGGGGTGGCCTTGTGGTTCGGATCGGCGCGCATGCCTTCGATGAAGCCGAAGCCGTCCATGCGGGGCATGTTGATGTCGGTGATCACGATGTCCGGCCTTTCCGCCTGGAGCACCTCAAGGCCGTGGATGCCGTCCTCGGCCTGAACCACGCGGTAGCCGGCGTCTTTCAGCGCCAGCATCAGCATGTCGCGCATGGTGCGTGAATCGTCGACGGTGAGAACTGTCTTGGTCATGCGAGTTGGCCTTGCGCCGCGAGATCAGAGGCTGAGGCGCCAAAGGCGCCCCATTGCGAGGCGAAAGCCTCGGAGACATTGACGAAGGTCAGGGCCTGACCATCGGCGCGCCAGGTCTGTAGCGCCGACAGCAGGACCTGAAGGCACAGGCCGCCCAGGCGTTCGACCGCCGAAGCGTCCAGCGCCGTCTCCTGGCCGCGCACGGCCAGGAGTTGCGCCTTCAGGGGTTCGGCAGCGCGCAGATCAAGCACGGCCGGAAGGGCGAGAAGGGCCGTCATCAGAACTCTTCCCAGCCGTCTTCGACCGCCTGCGGCTTCAGAGCGGCTCCGCCGCGACCGACGGTCTTGAGCGCAGCGACGGTCTGGGCCACAGGCTGAGACTGGCGGGCAGGCGCCACGGCGGGCCGGTGGGTCGGGGCGGCGGCCGGGGCGGCGGCCTGGCCGGTGCGGAAGCGCGACACCGAGGCGGCCAGGGTGTCGGCCTCCTGGGCCAGCGAATGGCTGGCGGCGGTGGATTCCTCGACCATGGCCGCATTCTGCTGCGTGACCTGGTCCATCTGGTTCACGGCGGTGTTGACCTGTTGCAGACCGGTGGCCTGCTCCTGGGCCGAGGCCGAGATTTCCGAGACCAGGCTGTCGATCTCGGCCACGCGGTTGACGATGCGCTGCAGGGCCTCGCCCGTCTGGCCGACCAGGTTGACGCCCGCGCCGACCTGCTGGCCCGAGGCCGAGATCAGGGTCTTGATCTCCTTGGCCGCTTCGGCCGAGCGCTGGGCCAGGGCCCGGACTTCCGAGGCCACGACGGCGAAGCCGCGGCCGGCGTCGCCTGCACGGGCGGCCTCGACGCCGGCGTTCAGGGCCAGGAGGTTGGTCTGGAAGGCGATCTCGTCGATGACGCCGATGATGTCGCCGATCTGGTTGGACGACTGCTCGATCTGGCTCATGGCGGCGACGGCGTCGCGCACCACCTGACCGCTCTTCTCGGCGTCGCCGCGTGCGGACTGCACCACGCCGGAGGCCTGACGCGCGCCGTCGGCGGTCTTGTTCACCGTGGCGGTGATCTGATCCAGGGCGGCGGCGGTCTCTTCCAGCGAGGCCGCCTGCTGCTCGGTGCGACGCGACAGGTCGTCCGAAGCCTGCGAAATCTCGCTCGAACCCGACCGGATGGCGGCGACGTTGGACACCACCACCGCGACGGCCTGTTCCAGCTGGACAATGGCCGTATTGAAGTCGGTCTTCAGCTGTTCGGCGCGCGGCGCGACCTGGACGGTCATGCGGTGCGTCAGATCGCCGCCAGCCATGGCTTGCAGCCCCTGCCCCAGGGCCGTGATGGCCACGCGGTCTTCCTCGGCGGTGCGGGCCTTCTCGGCCTCGACGCGAGCGCGCTCTTCTTCCGCGGCCGCCCGCTGGGCCACAGCTTCTGCTTCCAGGCGGTCGTTGGCGATGGCGGCGTCCTTGAAGGCCAGGACAGCGTCGGCCATGTGGCCCACCTCGTCCTTGCGACCGATCGCCGGAACCACGATCGTCTTGTCGCCGCCCGCCAGGCGACGCATGGCCGAGGTCATGGCGGTGATGGGCTTGGCGATCAGGCCGGTCACGATGAAGCCGGCGACAGCCGCGATCAGGGCGGCGGCGATCAGACCGATGATCAGGCTGAGCGTCGCGGTGGCGGTGGCGGCGTCCTGCTCGTCGCGCGCGGCCTGCAGGGCGGCGTCGTTCTTGGTGCGCAGGGCGTCGACGGCTTCTTCCACCGGCGTGATGTAGCCGTCGGCGGCGCCGTCAGGACCGACCATGGCGATGGCTTCGGCGCGCGTCGCCGGGTTCCGGGCCAGAGCCGCGCCCTTGGTGACGATATTCTCGAACCAGGCGTCGGCCGCCTTATCGGCCTCGTCGATATGCACGCTGCGATCGGAACCGACCTGGGCGCGAATACCGGTCAGCGCCTTCTTGAAGTTGTCCCGGTGAGAATCGAGGCGCTCAAGATAGTAGTTGTCGGTCGACAACAGGAAGCCGCGCATCGCGTTCTCCTGCTTCGACAGATAGAACTCCGCTTTTGCGGTTTCGCGATTGATGCTGTTTTCCTGACTGCGCTGCTTGTCTGAAATCTCGAGCTGCCAGAGGCTGTAGCCGATCACCGCGCCCATGGCGCCGATGGCCAGGAAGACAGCCGAGAAGGCTGCGAAGAGTTTCCGGGAAACCGGAAGGTTGTTGATAAAGCTCATTGTCTCGATCCCCCGAAATCAGAAAGCGTAGGTCAGGGCGCCGACGAGGCGTCCGTCATAGTTTTCACCCAGGGCATGACTGTCGGTGTCATACCAACGCACGTCCGCAGCCAGCTTTTCAGTCAGCTTGTGCTTCACGCCGACGTTCCAGGCGGCGTATTCCGCGCCGCCGTCCGCCGTGCGGTCAGCGATCGCGGCCGAGGCCTTGGTCTTGGGACCGACAGAAACCGTGCCCTGAAGTTCGACCCACCAGGCTTCCCTGGTCGCGGCGAAACCGTCGGGGGTGTAGTTGATGCGCAGGCGAGTATTGACCGGTCCCAGCTTTCGCGAGGCGTCCGCCTGATATTCCCAGAAGTTGGCGTCCACGCCGGCGCGGGTGCCGGGCAGGTCGCGGTTCACGACCGACAGATCGAACTGGAAGCCCGCCGCATCAGGGCGCCAGCCGATGGCGCTGACGATCTCGGCGTCGGAGCCCTGCGACAGCTTGGCGGTCGACGCGAAGACGCTGGCGTAAAAGTCGCCGCTGGAGACTTCGACGGCGCCGTTGACGCTGGGGTCGCCGGCGCTCTTGCCCAGACCCTTGCCGACATATTCGCTGGCCACGCCGATCTGAACGCTGAAGTCAGGGGCGTCGATGGAACGCGCCTGTGCGGCGCCGGAAACACCCAGGGCGACGGCGAGGCCGGCGAGAAGGGGGACGATGGCCGCGCCGTTCTGGCGCTGAGCGGTACTCTGTTGGACGAGCATTTCTACCTCGGTGACTGTGAGGTCTATCTGGCCCAACAACCGTAGATTTTTGTAAATCAAGCGATACGTAGAAACCCGCAGTCGCCAGAAGTTGCTACAAATGCCCGCCTCGGACGCAAGGCTTCGTTCTTGAACACCAAGGCCCCGGCATCATCGTTAATGGAAAGAAACCATCTTCTCAGTAATTGCCGTTTTTTTGCCGCTATACAAAATGGCGACATCAATTAAGACTTAAGCGTGGCCGACAATTCTCATAGTTAACGTCGGGTTGCGAAACTGCCGACCTATGTATAGAAGGCGCGCTTCGGCGTGATTCTGTAGATTGCTCTTCTACAGCTTCCCCGCTCAACCAACAGAAGTGTGAGGAGAGGCCCCATTCAATCGGTGATGGATAGCATCCTGCCTCTTGCAAGCGCCGTAACGCGTCGACGCTGGAGCGGGATACTGCTGGCGATCATCGCTGTGGCGGGGGCCCTGGGCTTCAGAAGCCTGCTCGAAGGTCTGGGCCAGTTCTACTATCTGCCGATGGTTCCCGCCGTAATGATTACGGCCCTGCTCGCGGGCCGGACCGCCACGGCCCTGGCGGCCATCCTGTCGATCGCGGTCAACCTGACCCTCGTGCCCCGCGAGAGCCTGACCGACGCGGCCACCAACGCCTTCCTCTTCGCAGGGGTTTCCTGGATTCTCGCCGAGGTCTGCTGGGCCATGCGCGCCATGCAGGACCGCACGCGCGACCTGTCACGGCAACTGGCGGCCAAGGACGCCATGCTGAACACCGCCCTCGCCTCCGTGCCCGTCGTGACGCTGGACGCCGGTGGCGCCGTTCAAAGCCTGAACCCCGCCGCCGCGACCCTGTTCGACCTTCCGGAAACCGTCGCCAGGGGACGCCCCTTCGCTCTGCTCGCCCCCGGGTTCGACGTAGAGGCGATCCTAGGCGCAGGCGCATCGGGCGGCGCCCTGGAAGCGCGTGAGGGGCACTGGACCGGGTTGCGCCCCGATGGCGGCGGCTTCCCCCTGAGCATCCAGTACGGACTGGCGCCGGACGCGGACGGCCAGCCGCACATCGCCCTGTGTCTGACGGATCTGAGTCGCTGGCACGCGGCCGACGCCCAGGCCCGCGAACTGCACGCGCAGCTGAACAAGGTCTGGCGACTGAACTCGCTGGGCGAGATGGCCGCCACCCTGGCCCACGAGCTGAACCAGCCGCTCAGCGCGGCCGCCACCTACCTGCACGCCAGTCAGGTGGATATGGAAAGGGCCGGCCTCCTGGGCGACAGCGCCCTGCGCACCGTGGAACTGGCCAAGGGACAGTTGCTGCGCGCAGGCAAGATCATCCGCCGCATGCGCGAGCTGCTGTCGCTGGAAGCGCGCAAGCTGGACAGCGAGCGCGCCTCATCCATGGTCGAGGATCTTGGCCCCATCCTGAACATGATCGGCTCCAGCAAGGGGGTCGCCATCCGCATGGAGGTCGCCGCTGAGGATGACCGGGTCCAGGCCGAGCGCATCCAGTTCCAGCAGGCCATGGTCAACCTGACCCGCAACGCCGTAGAGGCCGTCGGCGACCAGGCAGCGCCCGAGGTCGTCATCTTCGGCCGCCCGGTTTCGGCGACGCATTACCGCATCAGCGTCGAGGACAACGGCCCGGGCATCGCCGACGACCAGATCGAACGAATCTTCCAACCGCTGACCACCACCAAGTCCGGCGGCATGGGCCTGGGCCTGTCCGTCACCCGCACCATTGTCGAAAGCCACGGCGGTCGGCTGCAGGTTTCGAGAAGCGCGCTGGGGGGCGCCGCCTTCTCCTTCACCCTCAATCGCGAATCGAGCGTCGAGAACGCATGAGCCTCCATTCGGTCTTCATTATCGACGACGACGCCGCCGTTCGCGACTCCCTGCTGATGTTGCTACGCAGCGAGGGCATCCGCGCGCGGGGTTTCGCCAGCGGCGTCGACTTCTTCAGCGCCCTGCCCGAGGACGCGACCGCCTGCGTCATCACCGACGTTCGCATGCCGGATATGGACGGCGACGAGGTCGTCCGTCGCCTGGCCAGGCTGCGCGGTCATGCCTGGCCCGTTATCGTTATCACCGGACACGCGGACGTGCCCATGGCGGTGCAGATGATGAAGGCCGGCATCGTCGACTTCATTGAAAAGCCGTTTGATCCGCGCCGCCTGATCGAGACGGTTCGCGGCTGTCTGACCCGACTGAACCACGTGGGTCACGAGCAGGCCGCCCGCGTCGCCGCCGAAGAGCGGCTGACACGACTGACGCCGCGCGAGCGGCAGGTCTTCGACGCCCTGATCCACGGTCACTCGAACAAGGCCATCGCCCTGGAGCTGGACATCAGCCCGCGCACGGTCGAGGTCTTTCGCGCCAAGGTCATGACCAAGATGGAGGCCGAAAGCCTGTCCGCCCTGGTCCGCATGGGGCTCGCGCTGGGCTGATCCTTTGAGGGTTGCAGCCGGACGCGCTTCGGGGCGTTATCGACGGCGACCTGAACGGAGCCTGCCGCCATGCCCTCGCCCGCCGCCGCCGACCGCCTGATGCGCAGCCTCGCCTTCCTGGACGGGGCCTGGGTTGCGGCCGACGACGGCGCGATCCTCGAGGTCCGCGACCCGGCCACCGACGAGATCCTGACGAACGTGCCGAACATGGGCGCCGCAGAGACCCGTCGCGCCATCGCCGCCGCCGAAGCCGCCATGAAGCCCTGGGCCGCCAAGACAGCGGGCGAACGCGCTCGCGTCCTGCGCCGCTGGTTCGACCTGATGATGAGCGAGCAGGAGGCGCTCGGCCGTCTGCTGACCCGCGAACAGGGCAAGAGCCTGACGGAGGCCAAGGGCGAAATCGCCTACGCCGCCAGCTTCATCGAGTGGTTCGCCGAGGAGGGAAAGCGGACCTATGGCGACGTCATCCCCACCCATGATGCTTCCAAACGTCTGATCGCCATTCGCCAGCCGGTCGGGGTGGTGGGCGCCATCACCCCGTGGAACTTCCCCGCCGCCATGATCACCCGCAAGGTCGGCCCGGCCCTGGCCGCCGGCTGCGCCGTGGTGCTGAAACCGGCCAGCCAGACGCCGCTGTCGGCGCTGGCGCTCGCGGTGCTGGCCGAGGAAGCGGGCCTGCCCAGGGGCCTGTTCAACGTCCTGACGGGCTCGGCCTCGGACATCGGCGGCGAGCTGACGTCAAACCCGATCGTGCGCAAGATCAGCTTCACCGGCTCCACGGAGATCGGCCGCACCCTGATGCGGCAGTCGGCCGAGACCATCAAGAAGATGAGCCTGGAACTGGGCGGCAACGCCCCCTTCCTGGTCTTCGACGACGCCGACATCGACGCGGCGGTGGCCGGCGCCGTGGCCTCCAAGTTCCGGAACGGCGGCCAGACCTGCGTCTGCACCAACCGCTTCTACGTGCAGTCGTCCGTCCACGATGAGTTCGTCGCCAAGCTGGCCCAGGCGACCGCCGCGTTGAAGGTCGGCGCCGGGCTGGAAGACGGCGTGCAGATCGGCCCCCTGATCGACGCCAAGGCCGTCAAGAAGGTTGAGGAGCATATCGCCGACGCCGTGGCGAAAGGCGCGACGGTCGTGACCGGCGGCCAGCGGCACGCTCTCGGCGGGACCTTCTTCCAGCCGACAGTGCTGTCGGGCGTCAGGCCCGACATGCTGATCTGCAAGGAGGAGACTTTCGGCCCCGTCGCCCCCGTCGTCCGTTTCGAGACGGAGGACGAGGCGCTGAGGCTGGCCAATGCGACCGAGTTCGGCCTGGCCGGATACTTCTACGCGCGCGACATGGGACGCGTCTGGCGCGTGGCCGAGGCGATGGAGACCGGCATGATCGGCGTCAACACCGGCCTGATCTCCACCGAGGTCGCCCCCTTTGGCGGGATCAAGCAATCCGGCCTGGGTCGCGAAGGCTCGAGCCACGGCATCGAGGACTACCTCGAGCTGAAATACATCTGCATGGGGCTGTAGGACCCCCGCGTCTGCGCCCGGACGTCAGTCCTCGGACGGCTGGGCGTCGTCGTCAGGTTCGCCTGCGGCCTTGGCGGCCTTCTTGGCGGCCTTGGCCGCAGCCTTGGCTTCGGCCTTCTTGGCGTCGGCGCGCTCGCGCTCCTGCCGTTCGAAACTGTAGTTGGGCTTACGGGCCATTGATGTCCTCTCGCGCCGGGTCGCCAATGGCGACGTCAAACCTTCATGTGGCCTCTGTCGCTCGCTGCGACAACACTGAAACGGCGCTTTGACCGATATTTGCGCCGCATCTGTTCGACAGACGCCGCCGTTCGACCAAAGTCGCTCTCTGCAAATCCGCCGCCCTGCTGTCACTCTCCGTTCGACGATCCGGCCACAGGATCGCGAGGAACCGGTCGCGAAACGCGGCCATACAGGAAGGGACTGCCCATGACCGACCGCACCGCAGGTGCGGCGGAGGGCGCGGAACACACGGTCGACAAGAACGACCGGCTCGTGATTCTGGCGTCGTCCGTCGGCACCGTCATCGAATGGTACGACTTCTATCTCTACGGCTCGCTGGCCGCGATCATCACCGTCCAGTTCTTCTCGGGCGTGAACGAGACCACCGGCTACATCTTCGCCCTGATGGCCTTTGCAGCCGGCTTTGCGGTCCGCCCCTTCGGCGCCATCGTCTTCGGGCGACTGGGCGACCTGTGGGGACGCAAGAACACCTTCCTCGTCACCATGCTGCTGATGGGCCTGTCGACCTTCGTGGTCGGCCTCTTGCCCCCCTATGCCGCCATCGGCATCGCGGCGCCGATCATCCTGGTGCTGATGCGCCTGATCCAGGGTCTGGCGCTGGGCGGTGAATACGGCGGCGCCGCCACCTACGTCGCCGAGCACGCCCCGCAGGGCAAGCGCGGCTTCTACACCTCCTTCATCCAGATCACGGCGACGGCGGGCCTGGTGCTCAGCCTGCTGGTCATCCTGGGCGTCCGCTTCGCCGTCGGCGAGGAAGCCTTCGCCGCCTGGGGCTGGCGCATTCCCTTCCTGGTCTCGATCCTGCTGCTGGGCGTCTCGCTGTGGATTCGCCTGAAGCTGGCTGAAAGCCCGTCGTTCAAGCGCATGAAGGCCGAAGGCAAGGGGTCCAAGACCCCGCTGAAGGACAGCTTCATGAAGTGGCCGAACCTGAAGCTGGTGCTGATCGCCCTTGTCGGTCTGACGGCCGGTCAGGCGGTCATCTGGTACACGGGCCAGTTCTACGCCCTCTTCTTCCTGGAGCGGGTGCTGCGGGTCGACGCCACCCTCGTCTATGTCCTGCTGGCCATCGCCCTGCTGCTGGCCTCGCCCTTCTTCATCTTCTGGGGCTGGCTGTCGGACAAGGTGGGGCGCAAGCCGATCATTCTGGCGGGCTGCCTGCTGGCGGCGATCACCTACTTCCCCCTGTTCAACGCCCTGACGGAAGCGGCCAACCCGCGTCTGGCGGCGGCGGCGGCCTCGGCGCCGGTCACGGTCTATGCTGACCCTGCCGACTGCCATCTGCAGTTCGACCCCGTGGGCAAGACGGTGTTCAACCACTCCTGCGACGTAGCCAAGTCCTATCTGGCCAAGGCGGGCGTGACCTACACCAATGTCGCCGCGCCCGCCGGCACGGTGGCCGAGGTCCGCATCGGCGATCAGGCCGTGGTCCCCAGTTTCCGGGGCGACGCCATGACCACCGCCGACTTCGCCGCACAGAAGAAGACCTGGGACGCAGGCCTGGGCGAGGCCCTGACCACCGCCGGCTATCCGGCCAAGGCGGACAGCGCCCTGGTCAACAAGCCAATGGTGGTGCTGATCCTCTTCATCCTCGGCTTCTACGTGACCATGGTCTACGGGCCGATCGCGGCGGCCCTGGTCGAGATGTTCCCGACCAATATCCGCTACACCTCGATGTCCCTGCCCTATCATATCGGCAACGGCTGGTTCGGCGGCTTCCTGCCGACCACGGCCTTCGCCATGGTCGCGGCCACGGGGAATATCTACTACGGCCTCTGGTATCCGATCGTGGTGGCGGTGGCGACGGTCGTGCTGGGCTTCCTGCTGGTCAAGGAAGGCAAGGACGTCGACCTGAACGCGTAACGCCTGGAGTTCGCCAGCGTAACAGGGGCGGCTCGGCTTCGGTCGGGCCGCCCCTTCTTCTTTTGCTCAAGAGCTACTTCTAACCGCTCATCCCGGCGGACGCCGGGATCCAGTGCTTTGGCTGCATAAACCGCCATTTCCGCCGTGGCGACTGTGGCTCCTACTGGATCCCGGCGTCCGCCGGGATGAGCGGGAATAGTGGGAGCTCCCCCTTTTCTCCTTGTCCCAAGGCCCCGCTCAGTCCCAGATGCCGGTCATGTTCAGCCTCGCGACCCTGGCCCTGGTGGCCGCCTATATGGCGACCCTGTTCGCGGTGGCCTGGTGGTACGAACGGCCGTCGATCAAGACGCGCGGCGGGGCGCTGGGGCCGTCGCTCTATGCCCTGTCGCTGGCCATCTACTGCACCTCCTGGACCTATTACGGCGCGGTGGGGACGGCGGCGCGCTCGGCCTGGGAATACCTGCCCATCTACGTCGGCCCGGCCCTGGGGGTGACGGTCCTGTTCCCGCTGTGGAAGCGGATCGCGGCGGCGGCCCGGCGCGAGAACGTCGGGTCGATGGCCGACTTCATCTCCTCGCGCTACGGCAAGAGCCCGGCGCTGGGCGCGGCGGTGGCCGTGGTCGCGATTCTCGGCTCCCTGCCCTATATCGCCCTGCAGCTGAAATCCCTGTCGATGGCCGGCGAGATGCTGACGGCGGGGACGCCGGTGGCGGGGTCCGAGAGCCTGACGGTTCTGGTCATGGCCGGGGTGCTGGCGGGGTTCGCCATCCTGTTCGGCGCGCGCCGTCCTGACCTGACCGAGCACAACCGCGGCCTGATCCAGGCCATCGGCATCGAGTCCATCGTCAAGCTGGCGGCCCTGCTGGCCGTCGCCGTCTTCGCCCTGATCCTGCTGGGGCGCGCCCCGGCCTCGGCCGACGTGACCGCCAGCCTCGGCGACCTGGCGCGCTGGCCTGATCTGGACGGACGGTTCTGGGCCATCGTGCTGGTGGCGACCCTGGCCATCTTCTGCCTGCCGCGTCAGTTCCACGTCGCCTTCGTCGAGGGCGGCGATCCGGCCCAGGTGCGGCGGGCGCGCTGGATCTTCCCCGTCTATCTGCTGCTGACCAGTCTGGCGGTCCTGCCCCTCGTGGCGGCGGGCGGCCTGTTCGCGCCCCACGTCAATCCCGACCTGCTGGTGCTGGCCCTGCCGCTGAACGCCGGACATTCGGCCCTGACCGCCATTGTCTTCGTCGGCGGTTTCTCGGCGGCGACCGCCATGGTCATCGTCGAGGCCGTGGCCCTGTCGGCCATGGTGTCCAACAATCTGGTCTTGCCCCTATTGGCCGCCGAGCGCCGCCGTCGGGGCGAGCGCGCCGGCGACATGGCGCGCGCCATCCTGAACATCCGCCGGATCGCCATCATCGTCCTGCTGCTGATGGCCTGGGTCTATTATCAGGCCATGGACCAGTCGCGGGGTCTGGCGGCCATGGGGCTGGTGTCCTTCGCCGCCCTGGCCCAGCTGGCGCCAGCCCTGTTCGGCGCGGTGCTGTGGCGCGGCGGGCGCGCGCGGGGCGCCCTGGCCGGGCTGGGCGTCGGCATGACGGTCTGGCTGATCATGCTGGCCGCCCCGCAGCTGGGGCCCGGCTTCGGTCTGAACGTTCCGGCCATGATGGGGCTGGCCGACCCCTTTGCGGCGGGGGTCTTCCTCAGCCTGGCGCTGAACCTCGGCGTCTTCGTCCTGGTGTCGAAGCTGGGCCGCCCGCGCCTGATCGACCGGGTGCAGGCCCGCGCCTTCGTCGACCGGCTGGGTCCCGACTGGATGGAGGGGAGCGGCGGTCTGGCCGGGGCCTCGGTCGGCGACCTCAAGGCCCTGGTCGCCCGCTTCATCGGCGACGAGCGGGCTGAGCGGGCCTTCGCCGCCTGGGCGCGCGAGACCGAGATCAAGCTGCGCGACGCCGACCCCGCCGACGCCGGGCTGGCCCGCGCCGCCGAGCGGATGCTGGCGGGGGCCATCGGCGCCGCCTCGGCCCGCCGCGTCATCGCCGCCGCCCTGGCCGCCGGGGGCCGCGCCCCCGAGGACGTGGTGCGGATGCTCGACGAGGCCTCGCAGGCGGTCCAGTTCAACCGCGACCTGCTGCAGACCACCCTGGACAATATCGACCAGGGCGTCAGCGTGGTGGACGAGGACCTGCGCCTGACCGCCTGGAACCGGCGCTATGTCGAGATGTTCGGCCTGCCCGCCGGCTTCGTCCACGTCGGCCTGCCCATCGCCGCCGTCTATCGCCTGAACGCCGAGCGCGGCGAGACCGACGCCGACGCCGGCGACATCGAGGCCTGGATCGAGCGGCGGCTGGAGGCCCTGTCGCGCCGCATCCCTCACGACCACGAGCGTGAGCAGCCTGACGGCCGCATCCTGCGCTCCTCGGGCGCCCCTATTCCCGGCGGCGGCTACGCCACCAGCTACACGGACATCACCGCCCTGCGCCGCGCCGCTCGGGAGCTGAAGGAAGCCAACGAGCGGCTGGAGGCCCGCGTCGCCGACCGCACCGAACGGCTGGAGGAGGCCCGCCGTCTGGCCGAGGACGCCACGGCGTCCAAGACCCGCTTCCTCGCCGCCGCCAGCCACGACCTGTTGCAGCCGCTGCACGCCGCGCGCCTGTTCATCGCCGCCCTGAAGGAGGAGCCGTCACTGGCGCCGGGGTCCGCGGGGCGCGGGCTGGCGGCCAACGCAGACCGGTCCATCGACAGCGCCCACCGCCTGCTGACCGCGCTGCTGAACCTGTCCAAGCTGGAGGCGGGCGGGGTCCAGCCCGCCGTGGCCCCCCTGTCGCTGGACGCCCTGTTCGCCGAACTGAGCCGCGAGTTCGCCCCCATGGCCCGCGCCAAGGGGCTGCGGCTGAGCGTCGTGCCCTCGGGCCTCTGGGTCGCGTCTGACCCCGACCTGCTGAGGTCCATGCTGCAGAACCTGGTCGGCAACGCCATCCGCTATACCGACCGGGGCCGGGTTCTGGTCGGGGCGCGGCGCGATGGCGCGACGGTGCAGCTGCTCGTCTGCGACACGGGACGCGGCATCCCGGATGCAGACCGCGAAAGCGTCTTCGGCGAGTTCGTGCGCCTGCCCGGCGCCCCCGTCGACGAGCCCGGCGCCGGCCTGGGCCTGGCCATCGTACAGAAGCTGTCAAACCTGCTGCGCCACCCGCTGTCGATGGCCTCGCGCGTCGGGCGCGGCACCACCTTCCGCGTCAGCGCGCCCCGCGCCCATGCCCAGGTCGCGCCTGCTGTTCCGGTCGAGAGCGACGCCCGCCTGCCGCTGGCGGGACTTCGGGTGCTTTGCGTGGACAATGAACCGGCCATCCTCGACGCCCTGACCGCCCTGCTGAGCCGCTGGGGCGCGCAGACGACCACGGCGCGCACCGTGGCCGAGGGGATCGCCGCCAAGGGACCGTTCGACGCGGCCCTGATCGACCTGCACCTGGGCGACGGGGCGGACGGGTTGAGCGTGGTCGCCGCCCTGCGCGCACGCGGCCTGCGCCGCATCGGCCTGGTCACCGCCGACACCCGCGAGGGGCTGAAGGAAACGGCGACGGCGGCGGGCGCGACCCTGCTGCCCAAGCCGGTCAAACCGGCGGCCCTGAAGGCGTTTCTGTCGCGCTGAACGAAAAATCTCCCTCCCACTTGGGGGAGGGTGGTCGCGAAACGACCGGGTGGGGAGGGCGTGGCGATGCTGGGCGCCACGCTTGATTTGCCGAAGCGCCCCCACCCGTCTGACGCTGCGCGTCAGCCACCCTCCCCCAAGTGGGAGGGAGAGGCGTCGCGTTACAGGTCGATCGACTGCGCCAAAATCACCGCTTGCGTCCGGTTATGCACCCCCAGCTTGCGGAAGACGCTGGTCAGGTGGGCCTTGATGGTGGCCTCTGTGACGCCGAGGTCGAAGGCGATCTGCTTGTTCAGACGTCCGGCCCGCAACCCTTCGAGGATGCGCAGTTGGGACGGCGTCAGGCTGGCGATGCGGGCTTCCAGATCGCCTTCCTCGGGTCCAGGCGCGCCGACGTCCGGGGCCCAGGCATCACCCGACAGGATGGCGGTGATGGCCTCGACCATGACCGGCAGGGCGGCGGACTTGGGGATGAAGCCCGCGGCGCCCAGCGCCAGGGCTCGACGCACGGTCGGCGCCTCTTCGCTGGCCGAGACTACGGCGACGGGGACGGCGGGATGCTCGGCGCGGATACGGCTCAGCCCGCCCATGCCCTCGCTGTCCGACAGCTTCAGGTCCAGCAGCAGCAGGTCGGTCGCGGCTTCGCCCAGCGCTGCCAGAACCTCGACCAGACTGGCGCATTCCGCAATCACGACGCCGGGCGCGGCCTTTTCGACGGCCGATCTCAACGCCGCCCGAAACAGAGGGTGGTCGTCGGCGACGACGATGCGATCCATGAAAGTCCTTCCCGCACGCGGTTCTTTTCGGGTCGAGGCCGCGCTGTGACGACACCATGCCGCGCCTCGACTTTGGTCGAAACTAGACCAATGGCTAATGGCCGCATACCGCCCCCGCGCGGAATGCTGTCGCCTCGAGGTTCGCATCAGACGCACCCGGGAGGAAGATGACATGGGAAGATACCGCCTGCTGGGCGGCGCGGCTGCGGCTGCGCTGCTGTTCGCCCCCGGGGCTGTCCTGGCCCAGGACGCCAATGCGGCGCTGGAAGCCCGCATCGCCCTGCTCGAAGCCGAGCTGAACAGCCTGAAATCCGAGGTCGCCGCCGCACGCAGCCAGCAGACGACCCAGGCCCAGGACATTATCCGACTCGAGACCAGACCGGCCGCCGCGCCGCCCGCGCCGACGCCCGTGTCGACTGCGACCCGCGAAGAGGGCTTCCGCATCGGCGACCATACGGTCAAGTTCGGCGGCTTCATCAAGGTCGACGCCATGGCGTCGAACTATTCCGACGGCGATCCGCCGAACGGCGACCTGCTGCGCGACTATCACGTGCCCGGCTCCATCCCGGTCGGCGGGGCGGGCGAGGACACGGCCACGGACTTCAACGCCCGCCAGACCCGCTTCTGGCTGACCACCGACGGCCTGGTCGGTGGCCACAAGGTCGGCACGCGTCTGGAGATGGACTTCCAGAGCCTGCCGGGAACCGGCGACCAGCGCATCACCAGCCCCTCCAACCCCGCCCTGCGTCGCGCCTTCGTCACCATCGACAACTGGCTGATCGGTCAGGAATGGACCAATTTCCAGAACACCGCCGTCCTGCCGGAATCGGCGGACTTCATCGGCGCCGCCGAGGGCACGGTCTTCGCGCGGCAGGTGCAGGTCCGCTACACGCGGGGTCCCTTCTCCGTCTCGGTCGAGAACCCCGAGACCACGGTCACCCCCTTCGGCGGCGGGACGCGCGTCGTGGCAGACGACAACAGCCTGCCTGACCTGACCGCGCGCTACGCCATCAGCCGCCCGTGGGGCGATGTTCAGTTCGCGGGCCTGTTGCGGCAGCTGAAATATCAGAACCCGGCGACCAACATCGACGGCACGGCGACCGGCTGGGGTCTGTCGGCCTCGGCCAAGGTCAAGGTCGGGGCCCAGGACGATCTGCGCTTCATGCTGTCGGGCGGCGAAGGCGTAGGTCGCTATCTGGGACTGAACTTCTCCAACGACGCCGTCGTGGACGCCTCGGGCGAACTGGACGCCATCGGCGTGATCGCGGGCTTCGCCGCCTATCGCCATGTCTGGACGCCGGGCTGGCGCTCCAGCCTGATCTGGTCGGCGCAGAAGGTGGACAATGACGTGCTGCTGACGGGGACCGGCGCCAACCGCTCGGCCCAGAGCCTCCACGCCAACCTGATCTGGTCGCCGGTCACGGCGTTTGATGTCGGGGCCGAACTGATGTTCGCTGACCGGAAGCTGGAATCGGGACTGGACGGCGACATGACCCGTCTGATCCTGTTCGCAAAATACGGCTTCTAGAACCGAGAAACTGGGAGGAAAGCGCGCGTGTCTGATCCGGAACTCTATCCTGTCCCCGCCGACCTGGCCGCCCGCGCCCATATGGACCGCGACGGCTATGAGGCGGCCCGGACCGCCGCGCGCGAGACCCCCGACCTCTATTGGAGCGAACAGGCCAAACGCCTCGACTGGATGACCTTCCCGTCGAAGATCAAGGACGTGTCGTTCAACAAGGCGGACTTCCACATCCGCTGGTTCGAAGACGGAGTGCTGAACGTCTCGGCCAACTGCATCGACCGCCACCTGCCCCACCGCGAGAACGATGTCGCCATCATCTGGGAAGGCGACGAACCGACCGACAGCGAGCACGTGACCTTCGGCCAGCTTCATGAGCGCGTCTGCCGCATGGCCAATGTGCTCAAGGCCAACGGCGTCCGCAAAGGCGACCGCGTCACCATCTATCTGCCGATGATCCCCGAAGCCGCCTACGCCATGCTGGCCTGCGCCCGCCTCGGCGCGGTCCACTCGGTCATCTTCGGCGGCTTCTCGCCCGACAGCATCGCCGGGCGCATCGAGGACTGCGGCTCCACCTTCGTCATCACCGCCGACGAGGGCTGCCGTGGCGGCAAGAAGGTCCCGCTGAAGGCCAATGTCGACAAGGCGCTGGAAAAGGTCGCGGGCGTCGACGGCGTCCTGCTGATCCGCCACACCGGCGCGGATGTGGGCTTCGTCGAGGGCCGCGACCGGGACTATGAGACCGAGGCGGCCAAGGTCACGACCAGCTGCCATCCCGAGCCGATGCAGGCCGAGGACCCGCTCTTCATCCTCTACACCTCGGGCTCGACCGGCAAACCCAAGGGGGTGCTGCACACCACCGGCGGCTATCTGTTCTGGGCCGGCTACACCCACGAACTGGTCTTCGACTATCGCCCCGGCGAGGTCTTCTGGTGCACCGCCGACGTGGGTTGGGTGACCGGGCATTCCTATGGAATCTACGGCCCTCTGGCCAATGGGGCCACGACCCTGATGTTCGAGGGCGTGCCCAACTATCCGACCGTCAGCCGCTTCTGGGAGGTCATCGACAAGCATCAGGTCGAGATATTCTACACCGCCCCCACCGCCCTGCGCTCGCTGATGCGCGAAGGCGACGCGCCGGTGAAGGCGACCAGCCGCAAGAGCCTGCGCCTTTTGGGCTCGGTCGGCGAACCGATCAATCCCGAGGCCTGGCGCTGGTATCACGAGGTGGTCGGCGACGGCCGCCTGCCCATCGTCGACACCTGGTGGCAGACGGAAACCGGCGGCGTCCTGGTCTCCCCCCTGCCCGGCGCGACGGACCTCAAGCCGGGCTCGGCCACCAAACCCCTGCCCGGCGTCGAGCTGCAGATCGTCGACGCCGACGGCGTGGTTCTGGAGGGCGCGACCGAGGGCAATCTGGTCATCACCGACAGCTGGCCGGGCCAGATGCGGACCGTCTACGGCGACCACGCGCGCTTCTTCGAGACCTATTTCTCGACCTATCCGGGCAAGTATTTCACCGGCGACGGCTGCCGCCGCGACGCCGACGGCTACTACTGGATCACCGGCCGGGTCGATGACGTCATCAACGTCTCGGGCCACCGGATGGGCACCGCCGAGGTCGAAAGCGCCCTGGTCCTGCACGACGACGTGGCCGAGGCCGCCGTGGTCGGCTTCCCCCACGACATCAAGGGTCAAGGCATCTACGCCTATATCACCCTGAACAAGGGGGTCGAGCCCACCGATGCTCTGCGCAAGGCCCTGGTCGCTCAGGTCCGCGAGGAGATCGGCCCCATCGCCGCGCCTGACGTCATCCAGTGGGCGCCGGGCCTGCCCAAGACCCGATCCGGCAAGATCATGCGGCGGATTTTGAGAAAGATCGCCGAGAACGAACTGGGGGCGCTGGGCGACACCTCGACCCTGGCCGACCCTTCGGTCGTCGACGACCTGGTGAAGAACCGGGCCGCCTGAGGGACGCCCTAAATCCTCCCCCGTTCACGGGGGAGGGGGACCGCCGCAGGCGGTGGAGGGGGCGGATACAGCCGCCCCGCCTTCAAAAATTCGCCAACCCCGCTCCCGACCTTTATCCAAGCTGCCTGACCTCGCCCCCTTCCACCATGCTCCGCATGGTCCCCCTCCCCCGCTCCGCAGGGGAGGATCGCCGTTTCGCTGTTTGAACACGCCTCAAGGCGGCGCTAGACAACCGGCGACAGCGAACAGGAGCAGACCATGAGCGGAACCGTCCTCATCACCGGCGCCACGGCGGGCATCGGCCAGGCTGCGGCGCGCCGCTTCGCCGCCGCCGGCTGGAAGATCATCGCCACCGGCCGCCGCGCCGACCGGCTCGACGCTCTGGTCGCCGAACTGGGCGCGGACGTGGTCCACCCCCTCGTCTTCGACATTCGCGACGAAGCCGCCATCGACGCGGCCCTGGACGCCCTGCCCGAGGGTTTTGGCGACATCGACGTCCTGATCAACAACGCCGGTCTGGCGCTGGGCACCGCCGCCGCCCAGGACGCCGATCTGGACCAGTGGCGCCAGATGATCGACACCAATATCACCGGCCTGGTCACCATCACCCGGCGCCTGCTGCCGCGCCTGATCGCGCGCAAGGGCGCCATCCTGAACATCAGTTCGGTGGCCGCCACCTATCCCTACAAGGGCGGCAACGCCTATGGCGGGACCAAGGCCTTCGTGCGCCAGTTCTCGCTGGGCCTGCGCTCCGACCTGCACGGGACCGGGGTCCGCGTCACCTCCATCGAGCCCGGCATGACCGAGACCGAGTTCACCCTAGTCCGCACCAGCGGCGACCAGGCCGCCTCCGACGCCCTCTACGGCGGTGCCAAGCCGATGACCGGCGAGGACATCGCCGAGACCCTGTTCTGGGTCGCCACCCTGCCGCCCCACCTCAACATCAACGCCCTGGAGCTGATGCCGGTCAGCCAGTCGTTCGCGGGCTTCCAGGTGGCGCGGGCCTGATCGCTCAATCCTCCCCCGTTCACGGGGGAGGGGGACCGCCGCAGGCGGTGGAGGGGGCGGATGCAAACGCCCTTTTCGGCAAATGACCCACGCCGCTCCGCCAAACTACAACGGTAGCGCCCGACCTCGCCCCCTCCACCATGCTGCGCATGGTCCCCCTCCTCCGCTGCGCAGGGGAGGATCACGCGCCCGGTTGCCCCGTCATCCCGGCCCAGCCTCTCGCAGAGAGGCGCCGCCTGCGTTTCCTGTGGTCCCGGATAGCGGCTTCGCCGCTTCCGGGATGACGGTCAGAGGCCTAGACTGCCCCTCATGGCCGCGCCCTCGACGGAAATCGAACTGAAGTTCCGCCTCGGGCCGGGCGCGGTCGTGGGCCTGTCAGGCCATCCGGCGTTGCAAGGGCCGCAGACGACGCAACATCTTCGCTCGGTCTATTTTGACACCCCCGACGGCGTCCTGCGCGCGGCCGGATGCGGCCTGCGGGTGCGGACGACGCCCGACGGCTTCGTCCAGACCCTGAAGCGTCAGGCCGCCCCCGGCCAGACCGCTCGCGACGAATGGGAGGTCCCCGTCGCCTCCGAGTCTCTCGACCTCGCCGCGCTCAAGACCACGCCCGCCCACAAGCGGCTGAAGGGGCGCCGTCGCGACCTGTCGCCCCGTTTCGCCGCCACGGTCGTGCGCCGCATCCGCATGGTCGACTGGGACGGCGCCCGGATCGAGGTCGCCTTCGACGCCGGCGAGCTATCGGCCATAGACCCGGAGGGGGGCGACCGCCGCGAGCCCATCTATGAACTGGAGCTGGAGCTGAAGGCAGGGCCGCCCGCCGCCCTCTTCACCCTGGCGCGCCGGCTGGCGCGCGACCTCGCGATCGTCCCGGTGTTCGAGAACAAGTCGGAACGCGGCTGGCGTCTGGCCGACGGGGAGCGCCGCAGCCCCCGACGCGCCGCGCCCACGCCCCTGTCGCCCCAGACCTCGACGGCGACCGCCTTCCGTCTCATCGCCATGGCCTGTCTGGCCCAGGTCTCGGCCAACGCCGAGTTGCTGCGCATCGTACGCCGCCCCGAGGCCGTGCATCAGATGCGCGTGGCCCTGCGTCGCCTGCGCGCCGCCGTCGGCGTCTTCAAGCCGATGCTGGCCGAGCCTGGACGCGAGCGCATCGAAATCGAGCTGAAGTGGCTGGCGCGAGAGGCGGACGCGGCCCGCGATCTGGACGTCTTCATCCGTGAGGTCTTCCATCCGGCCGCACTGGAGGCTCCCTCGCCCGACCTGGCCCAACTGGGCCGTCACCTGCTGACCGCGCGGGGTCGGGCCTATGACCGCGTCCTCTCCGCCATAGGCTCGCCGCGCTACGCCCTGCTGATGCTGGAGACGACCGCCTGGATCGAGACGGCGGCCCTGCCCGACGATCCGGTCGCGCCCTTCGCCGCCGAAGCTCTGGACCGACTGCACCGTCACGTCGAGCGCCGCGCCCGCGACCTGTGCGGTCTGGACGTCCAGGCCCGCCACAGTTTGCGTATCCGCGCCAAGCGCCTGCGCTACGCCGCCGAGTTCTTCGCCGATCTGTTTCCCGCCCGCCGCCGCCGCGCCCGCTACCTCAAGGCGCTCGAACGGGTGCAGGACACGCTTGGCGCCTTGAATGACCTGGCCGTGGCGCGCGACAGGATCCCCGTCGTGGCCCAACTGGACGACGCCGAGGTCGCCTTCGCCGCCGGTCGCGTCATCGGCCGGCGCGAGCGGGACGAGGCCGCCCTGTTGGCCGCCGGGATCAAGGCTTGCGGGCGTTTCCACGACGCCAGACCCTTCTGGACCGGGCGCCAGTCACGTCAGAAACGGTCGTAGTCCACATTTGTTCTCACCCGCTCAAATGAGAACATCTTGTGAACCAGAACAAACCATGCACATAGTCCTTCTCACAGAGGGAGCGGGTCCTTGGCGGGTCTCTCCCAAAGCCCAGAATGGAATCATGGCAAGGGAGAGAAAACCAATGGCACAGGCGGCATTGAAGCTCGTGGGTAAAGAAGACGGTGACAAGCAACGCGCTCTGGAGGCGGCGATCGCGCAGATCGATCGCGCCTTCGGCAAGGGCTCGGTAATGAAACTCGGCAAGGCCGGCGTCGTGGCCGAGATCGAAAGCGTCTCGACCGGCTCGCTGGGTCTGGACATGGCGCTCGGCATCGGCGGCCTGCCGATCGGCCGGGTGATCGAGGTGTTCGGCCCTGAATCCTCGGGCAAGACCACCCTGGCCCTGCACACCGTGGCCGAGGTCCAGAAAAAGGGCGGCGTCGCCGCCTTCGTCGACGCCGAGCACGCGCTCGACCCGGTCTATGCCCAGAAGCTGGGCGTCAACCTGGACGACCTGCTGGTGTCGCAGCCCGACACCGGCGAACAGGCCCTGGAGATCGTCGACACCCTGGTGCGCTCCGGCGCCGTGGACATCGTGGTCATCGACTCGGTCGCGGCCCTGACGCCGCGCGCTGAAATCGAGGGCGAGATGGGCGACAGCCTGCCCGGTTTGCAGGCTCGCCTGATGAGCCAGGCCCTGCGCAAGCTGACGGCCTCGATCTCAAAGTCCAAGTGCATCGTCCTCTTCATCAACCAGATCCGTCACAAGATCGGCGTCATGTACGGCTCGCCGGAGACGACGACGGGCGGCAACGCGCTGAAGTTCTACGCCTCGGTCCGCCTCGACATCCGCCGCACCGGCGCGATCAAGAACCGCGACGAGGTCGTCGGCAACACCACCCGCGTCAAGGTGGTCAAGAACAAGGTCGCCCCGCCGTTCCGCGAGGTCATCTTCGACATCATGTACGGCGAGGGCATCTCCAAGCTGGGCGAGGTCATCGACCTGGGGGTCAAGGCCGGGGTCATCGACAAGGCCGGCAGCTGGTTCAGCTATGACTCGACCCGGATCGGTCAGGGCCGCGAGAACGTGCGCGAGTTCCTGAAACAGAACCCGGACATGGCCGCCGCCATCGAAGCGGCGGTGCGCGCCTCGACCAACAAGATCGCCGACGAGCTTCTGGGCGCGCCCGAGCCCGACGAGGGCCAGGATCTGGAAGGGTGATTCCGGAGGGGTTGATCCAGCCCCTCCCTTAAAGCTTCCGTCCGCCGCTCCCGCGACCCGCCTACCGACCCCGCGGGGTCGGTCGGACGGAGCAGGCCCGCCCGATCCGCATC
>NZ_JBMOSL010000006.1:0-148402 GCF_049315965.1 Brevundimonas sp. NPDC058933 | reverse complement strand
TTCGCACGCCGCCTTGCCGCGGGATGGAGCAGCCCGGTAGCTCGTCAGGCTCATAACCTGAAGGTCGCAGGTTCAAATCCTGCTCCCGCACCCAAGATTTTAACCCGCTATTCCAATAGGATAGCGGGTTTTTCTTTGCCCGAATTCCAAGCCCCAATTCTGGCCGTGGAAGCCACGTGGAAGCGCTTGGCGCGCAAACCCAGGCGGGGAGGGGCTCAGATCACATCTCCGAGATCCGTGCCTTTGAGGGTGCTATGTCTTGGCACTGGCGTCCGCAAGATATCTTGAATGACATAACGCCCGTTCATCCTGCCTTTCTCGGAGGGGCGGGCGCATTCAGCTTCTTCACTATAGCCATGATGTTGCACATTGTGGCCCTCGCCACGTAATCAACGCGCGCTGTCTCACACACCCGCAAGGTCATGGGCCTGTGTCGAGCGGCCAACTGAAAGGCTATCCACAGACCATGAGCATCTCGCGACCAGATGATACGGGTCCTGGTCTTTTGGCCGCGCCCCCCGCCGGAGAGTTTCCCTGCTCACCGGTGGCCTCTGTGGAGATGACTCTGCCGTTTGGCGGGCTGTCGTGGGAGAACTTCGAGCGTCTCTGCTACCGACTAGCGCTCAAGGCGGGCGTGTTCGATCACGTCGCGCGCTACGGGCGAACCGGTCAGTTTCAAGCGGGTATCGATGTGTTCGCCCGTACGCCCGCTGGGCCCTATGAGGTCTGGCAGGCCAAACGGTATCGATCCTATGGCGTCAGCAATCTCAAGGCCGCCGTGAAAGCCTTCTTGGCGGGCGACTGGGTCAATCGGACCGAGAGCCTCGTCATCGCTGTCCAGGCGTCCCTCGATGACGTCAAACTGCAGAACGAGATAGAAAATCAGGCGAGCATCCTCGCCGCAAAAGGTATCCGACTGCAGGTGCTGGGCGGCGACGCCCTCGTCGAGCGGATCAGGCCGCACCAAGATCTCGTGCTCGCTTTCTTCGGCCGCGTCTGGCTGAAGGCCTTCTATGGGGACGCCGTCGATCCCGCCGTTCGCGATCGCTTGGACGGTGCCGAGTTCGCCCAGGTTCGCGACCAGTTGGCCCGCCTCTACACAGCCCGGTTCAGCGATCTCGATCAGGGCGTCGCGATCAGTCAAGCCGCCGGTGGCGGCGGACCGCTGAAGCCGATGCCTCTTCTGGACCGCTACGCGACACCTGATGTCTTCATTCGTGAAGCGGAAACCGAGAATAAACGCGCCGAACGGGGGCCGGCCTCGCCGTCAACGTTGCCGGACGATTTCGATCCTCGAAGCCGACGAACCGACGACGGCGTTTCGAACGCCGACCAACTGCGGCGTCGCCCCGTTACAGACTGGTTGGCGGACGGCGACAGGATTGCAGTGATCGCGGACGCCGGGGCGGGCAAAAGCACACTCCTGCGGGCGATCGCTTTGGACCTACTATCCGATCATTCCGTCTTCCCGGCACTATCGGCCCGGTGGGGAGACCGCCTCCCGATCGTCGTGTCCTTCGCCAAATGGGCCCGGGCCACAGCCGACCGCCAGGGCGACGTAGGGCTGAAGGATCTGGTCGCGCTCACCCTTCAGCCCTTTCTGACCGTCGACTTCGTATCCCTAATTCAGCGGGCGATTGACGAACGGCGCATCGTCCTCATCGTCGACGGCCTTGATGAATGGTCGGCCGAGCAGGCGGCGCGTACGACCCTCCAAACCCTACTGACCTTCGTCCAGGTGCACGATATCCCCACGATCGTGTCCGGCAGACCAAACGGCCTGAACAAGATCGGCGCCCTGCCGCAGGCTTGGAAGGCGGCCGAGCTTGCCCCCCTTTCGCCCGCTCAGCAAAAGCAGCTGGCTCTGACATGGTTCAATCGGGTGCGGGGTGCAGGAACCGACGCGTCCTCCCTAGACGCAATTGCGGCGTGGGAGGCGGAGCGCTTTCTCAAGGAACTGGGGGGTGACGTCGGACTTGGCGACTTGGCGGGCACACCGCTTCTTTTCACGGGGTTATTGTTGCTCGCGGTCCGGGACGTGGCTCTGCCGCGAAACCGCGCCCAAGCGCTCCAATCCCTGATCACACTGCTGCTCGAGGCCCATCCCGAAGCCCGCGCCACTGCCGCCGGCGAAGTCGCTTCCAGGTTCGACCAGGCCTCGACGCCTGAAGTCCGTCAGTCGGCCGTCGCGGCCTTGGCTTTCGCGTCGCGTCGCGACGGCGGGGACGCGGGCTATCCGCGTGCGGACGCGCGTAAGGTCATTCGCGATCACCTCATGTCCGAGGCCGTGCCGGACGCATCGCAAGCGTTGGCGATCGCCGGTGAGATTTTGGCCGTCAACGCCGAGACGGTCGGCCTCATCGTAGAGAAGGCACCGGGCGAAGTGGGTTTCGCTCACGCCAGTCTGGAAGAGTTTCTGGGCGCCTTACATGTGCACAGCTGGCGTTTCAGCGAACTTCTAACCTTTGTAACGCAAAAGGCTGGCGATCCGCGCTGGCGCAACGTTCTGCGCAATCTGGTGGCGGTGAACACTCGCCCCAGCGAGATCGATGACATTGTCGCCGCTCTCGAGGGAGCGGAGACGGATGTAGCTGGGGATCTGAATCGCCGAAGGGTCTTGGCGGAACTGGCGTTCAGTCCCTCGCGCATGTCTGCGGCCACCGCCCGACGGCTGGCGCGGGTTGCCTTTGATGTGATCGAAGGTTCGGGTCTCGAAAGCGAACGGATGGCCATGACGCGGGCCGCCTTGCAAGGGTTGAGCGACCCCGTTCTCCAGGTAGAGGTAGAGCGACGTCTTCGACGTTGGGCACCGCGCCGAGACGGCTATCCGGCCCAGATCTATTCGGCCCTCGCGACCTGGCCCGCCGACGAGACACTGGCGTCGGCCTTGTTGGCCGGTCTCCGAGACGAGGAACCCAGCGCAACGCGAGCGGCGGCCCGAGGCATGGCAGCCCGCTTCGGCGGTCAGGCCGAAGTAGAGGCGCAGCTGCGGGCGCTGACTGGTCCGGATATCGATCTCCCGGTTGTGGCCGCAGCTCTTGAAGCGCTTGTCAGGGGTTGGCCGGATGCCGACCTGACGGACCTGATTGCTTGCGCCCGCGCGAGTCGCGATCCGCTGATGCAGGTGATTGCCATCTGGAGCCGGATTTTCCGAGGCGAGCGTCTTGAAGACGACCTTCTTGTCCTCCTTCGTCTGGTGAGCGACCATTCGCCTCTGGATTTTCGATACCGCGACATTGCGCGTGACGCCTTGACCACGGGCTGGACGGACAACGATCAGGTCGTGAAGTCAGCGTTGGCGACATTGGATCGTCATGGCCCCCGCGAGATGGACCGGGAAGTGGCTTATTCCGTGCTGTTCGCCAGCACGCCGGGACGACCGGAGGTGAAAGCCTGGATTCTGGAGGAGCTTCAGGGCGACTATCCGTTCAACTCAATGGCGATCCGCAACTGGGAGGGGCTGCTGCCGTTCGCTCAGGCTGATGCGGAAATCCACGAGGCCCTGGTCGCGGTCATCGTCTCGGGCGAGAAATCTTACCGGGAGAACTATGTCTGGCCGATCATCGCTGGCCTGGGCGACGTCAGGCTCCGCGACTTCGCCATCGCACAGACACGCGCGACCACCAGCCACTCCCGTTACTGGAACCTCCTGCCTCTCGTTCAGGGATGGGCTGAGGATCAAGAAGCGCAGGCCCTGTTCCAAGAGATGATTGCGCTCGGCGACGAGCAGATCGACATGATCGCCAGCCTGTTGCCTCAACTTCATGCATCACCGGAGGCGGCGCGAGCGCATCTCATCCGGATTCTTGCGAATGCGCCGAAGGCGCGGCGGGATCTGATCGTCCAAGCGCTTCAGGAGGTCGACAGCGACGGCGAGGACGACGAAGCGGTCCAAGCGCTTCTGCCGTATCTGCGCGCGACCGACAGCCGGCCCTTCGAGCCGATCGCCGCCTATATGGTGTTCGCAAGCCACCCTGCTGTCCGTAGCGCCGCTGTGTCGCGCCTGAAGGAGGCGGAGGTGCCTTTGGCCCTCTTGGCGCGGGCGTTTCCCGATGAACCGGAGATCGTCGAGGAGGCGCTGTCAGCGGCCCATGGCTTGCCGGCGAGCCTTCGCGCGGTCATTGCCGCCGCGAGCGGCGTGGGGGCCGACCGACACCCTGCACTCGCGCGTATTCTGGCCGATTACGACAAGGAGACCGACTTCCACCTGCGGATTCAGCTCTCCGTCGACCAGCACCGCTTGCTCAAGGCGCGCGGCGCCGTCGACGATGTAATCGAGCGCCTGGCCGACGCCCTTGATCGCCCCGGCGCAGACTTCGAGGAGCGCCGCGGTGCCGCCTTCGCCGGCCTCGTCGCTCTGGACGCCGCCGACCGTATCCTTTCGGCCAGCCGACAAGAGGGCCGGGTGCGGGTCGGATCCTTTGTCCGGCGCGGATTGAGCAGCGCCGTGGGCGACCTGATCGTGGAGCGATGGTCGGTGCTGAAGGCCCAGCTCGGTGATCCTTTCATTGACCGTGTCATATCAGGGTCCGACACCTCGTTGTGGCCCGCCCTGTCGCGTTATCTTGGTCCCAACCCAGAAGCGCGCCGCGACTTTCTCAGCTGGTGCGGCGGACAGAAGCAGATCGGTTCCACTGCGCTGCGCACGCTTGCGGAATTTTGGCCCGGTGATGAGGTGCTTCGAACTCATGCACTGAACGCCGTGACTCTCGGCAAGCGATCAAGTGAGCCCCTGCAGAGCGTGGTCGTAGCGGCGGAGATTCTCAGGGATCAGTTTCCCGACCCCGCTCTAGGCGAACAGCTGCGCGCGCAGTTCGCGGCGACGCGCGACCTGCGTGCCGCAGTGGCGCTCGCCATCGTCGATCCCGCCGCTCCAGACCTCGGAACGCGCAAGGTCTCGGCCCTAGAAATGGGGCGCGACCACCATGAATGGTTGGGGGCAGTCCTGATCGCAGTTCATCTGGACCCTCCAGAGGTTCTAACGCCGCTTGTCCACGCCTTGGCGGAACGGGAGCCGCATGCTGGCCGGGAAAGCCAACCCGCCATGACGGCGGCGCTTGTGGACCGATTGAGCCGAGATGCGGCGGCTTGTATCGCCTTGCGGCTGAGTTTGGACGCCACCCTGTCCGCAACGGCCTTCGCCGCTTCGGCTTCGCTCCTGGCGGCCGCTGGCAAGCTCGACACGTCAGGGGTCGACCTTTGTGTCCGGGCGCTGAAATCCGAGCGGGAGAGCCAGAAGATTCCGACTGCCGTGTTTGATCTCCGGCAAGATCGATGGCGCGCCTTCGCCCATGTTTTGGCGGATACCATACAAGCTTCTGGCCTGTGACAGCCCATCTCTGACGATGTGCGTGAAGACCCGATGTGCCAACGCTTCGTGACCGTTCCTGCATCGGTCCCGCTCGCGCAGACGTTCTGGGCCGCTGAAGATGAAAGGTCGCGCGATTAAGAGGGCAGGATAAAAGCCGCAAGGTTCGGCGGGGGTGGGGCAGCAATTCCTCGTCTTATTTCAACCGGATACGACAAGGTGCGTTTTGGGCGCATAAGTTGCCATTTTCGATAGCCCATTGAGTTATCGCAACAAATCACACCTTTAGTGGCGTCTCGCAGGCCTTTGAGGGGGCCGGACCGCTATCGGCCGGTCAAGGGCGGCTGCGCCGTCGCGGGGCGATGAGCGCGTGCCGCGCTCACCCCTGACAGTCCTTTCGCGGCCCGGCGTTAGTCAGCCATGGCGACGTTAGTGAAGATCAGGCCTTCAGTCGAACGCCAGGACCGCCAGCGGCGTCGGCCGGAATGAACACGGCGCCGGCCTCCTCGAGCGAGTTCTGAATCCGCGCCATATTGGTGGTCAGGATTGCGCCTTTGCCGGTCTCGAAACGCAGGATGGTGGAGTCTGCGACGCCGGAGCGTTCTGCCAACTCGCGAACGCTTATTCCGAGCGCAGCACGAGCCATACGAACCTGCACAGCGTGCATCATGACTGAAATTCCTCTTTTGATGACGGAATTTCATTGACAACGTCGCTGAAATTCGGTCGAGTGTAGTGGAGATTCCATCAAACTCCACCGCTCAGCGATGAATGGGCGACCGAACGTTTGCGCGGGAGGTTCCGCATGCATGACTTTCAGAGGGTATCCTGGCACCAACAATGGCTGGCGCTCAATGACGAGTATGTCCGGCAGCTAGACGCTTGGGCGGCGGCCTTGGCGCGCCTAGAGCGCCAGCCGGGTTGGTTCGCCAAGTCGGATGCGGATCGCGAAGAGGCGGAACGGGCCAGCGGACTTACTGACCTCAGCACTCGTTTGCGGCTGATGGACCGCCGCTTGAGTCGCTGGTTGCGCTTCCTACCCAAGAATCCAGCTCGGGATGTCGAGGGCGTCGTCGCGAATCTGCAAGTCGCCGAACGCCTGCTGGCGCCGGAGGAAAACCGCATCGTGCATGGACTGATCGCCCGCGCCGCCCGTGACCTCTCCTGTTTGCAGCATCCGTCGTGACACGCGCTCGTCGGCGCCCCCACAGACGTCTGGCCCAGGTGCTTGCAGGGAATGCCAGGGCTTTCAGGGAAATGGCGCAAACAGCAAACTCGGAGATTGACGGATCTCGCGCCTACTTTCTGGCCATCGCCATTGAACTGGCCCTGAAGGCCTATCTCCTCCAGCGCGGGATTACGGACGACTGGAACCGCATTCACCTGCGGCATGATCTGAGTAAGGCGCTAAGATGCGTTCGTATGGCAGGCCTGCGCCATCTGCCGGACGGACTTCTGCAACTCATCGCCGCCCTCAGCCCGCTTTATGCTTCAGGGGCGTTGTCCTTTGGACAGGGCAAGCCCGTGCTCCTGATGACGCCGGAAAACGCAGACGAAGTGGTCGGCGGGCTTCTATCGGCTGTTGTAGCCGCCATGGATGACAACGGGCAGGCAGACAGATGAACCGCCAGAGGGCCTCTTCACGACGCTTTTTAAGGCGCTCGGCAGCCCCTGATCAGAAGCGCGCCCTCGCTAGGGCGATCCTGCAACTCCCGGCCGATCTGCGGGACGTGTTCCTGCTGCACCGGATGACGGGACTGTCCTTTGAAGAGATCGGCCAACAACTCGGCATCGAGCGCACCGGGGTTCAGGCCTATCTGGCGGAAGCCTTGGCGCGGATAGTTTGCGCGGCGCCGCCCGATGATGTCTGACGCTGGGCAGGGGCTAGCCGATCCTTGCTCGCAGCCTGCCCGTTAAATCACCGACGTCACTGTATGGCAAAGGACGTTCTTTGACTCATCCCTGACTTTCCCAAGGTCTGCTTCTGGGCGGTGAGCCGAAGTCGCTATTGGGCACCAGCGATGGCCGCTGCAACGACTGCGTCTTCGGCTGAAGTTCCGCCGGAAATTCCAACCGCTCCGACGACCCGGCCATCTACAACGATTGGCACGCCCCCACCGATGGCGACGAAGTCGTCTGCCGTCAGCAGCGCGTATCGACCATTGTTCACCTGCTCCTCCCGACTGGCCGTCGTGGTGCGGAAACGGGCGGAGGTTCGAGCCTTGGCCTGGGCGAGCGGGATGGAGCCGTAAGGGACGCCGTCCATTCTGGCGAAGGCGACCAGTTCTCCTGACGGCTCGACCACAGCGATAGCCAAGGGCAGGCCCCGGCGCGCGCCTTCTTCCAGGCCGCGCTGAACGATCGCCTGGGCTTGTTCGATGCCGACGGGTTCGCCGTAGACAGGCCCCGAAGGCCGGGGCTCGGCCTGCTGAGCCTGTGCCCCGGTCGTCGTCGTCAGGACCGCCAGAAGTCCGAGCATCATTCCCTTCATTCCTCAGGTCCTCGGCGGGGCTTCGACCTCGGAGTAGGCGAGGACGGCGTCGGGCAGACGGGCTCCCTTGATCTCGATGGCGTCGGCGGCGGCCGTGAACTCGGTCAGTTCCGCCGGCGTGAACCGGATGGCGGCGGCGCCGGTATTCTCCAGCATGTGCGCCATCTGGGTCGTGCCGGGGATGGGCACGATCCACGGCTTCTGCCCCAGCAGCCAGGCCAGGGCGATCTGCCCAGGCCGGGCGTCCTTGCGTTCGGCCCACTGTTTCACGAGGTCGACCAGGGGGAGATTAAGCGGCAGGTTCTCGGGCGAGAAGCGTGGCTCGATGCCCCGGATGTCGCCGGGCGCGAAGCGGGTGTTGGCGTCGATGGCGCCGTTCAGGAAAGCCACCCCCAGCGGGCTCCAGGGAACAAAGCCGATGCCCAGTTCCTCGCAGGCGCCGAGCACCCACTCTTCCGGGCCGCGCCAAAGCAGCGAATATTCGTTCTGCACGGCGGTGAGGGGCTGTTCCGCGTGGGCGCGGCGCAGGGTCTGCTGACCCATCTCGCACATGCCCCAATGCAGGACCTTCCCTTCGGCCATCAGCTCCTTCATCAGGCCGGCGACGTCCTCGATCGGCACTTCGGGATCGACCCGGTGTTGGTAAAGCAGGTCGATCCGATCGGTCTTGAGGCGCTGGAGCATGCCGTCGACGACGCGGCGGACGTGGTCCGGCCGGCTGTTGCGGCCCGGCCGGCGCTGGCCGGTTTCCTGATCGATGTTCCAGCCGAATTTGGAGGTGATCACTACCCGGTCGCGGATCGGCTCGACCGCCTCGCCGAGCAGGCGTTCCACGTCGTGCGGGCCATAGGCCTCTGCGGCGTCGAAGAAGGTGACGCCGGTGTCGTAGGCCGTGCGGATGATGTTGATCATCTCCGGCCGAGTCGGGATGGTCGTCTGATAGGTGCGCGTCATGTTCTGCACGCCTAGGCCGATGCTCGACACTTCCAGGCTGCCGAGGCGGCGGCGATCCGGCGGCGTGACCTGGGTCGTCCGGGCGGCCTGCACCGGCGTTCGCGCGCTCGCCGCCGTCGTCGCGAGGGCGGGCAAGGCCAGGCCTGCACCGAGCAGGCCCCGGCGTCCGACGCCTCTGGTCTTGTCATTGGTTTGCATGGTTCGTCTCCTGGGTGTGTGTGAGTCAGCGGCCGGTCTGGGCGAGCACGGCTTCGGGCAGGCGGTCGCCCTGGATCGGGATGGCGGCGGCGGCGGCGTCGATGGTCGACAGGTCGTCGGTCGTCAGGTCGACGTCGGCCGCTCCCAGGTTCTCTTCCAGCCGGTGTAGTTTGGTGGTGCCGGGGATCGGCACGATCCACGGCCTCTGCGCCATCAGCCAGGCCAGGGCGATCTGGGCCGGGGTCGCCCCCTTCTGCGCCGCGATGTCCTTTAGCAGATCGACCAGAGCCATGTTGGCCGCCCGCGCCTCGGTCGAGAAGCGCGGCGAGACCGAGCGGAAGTCGCCGGGCGCCAGTTCGGTCGACGCGTCGATCTTGCCGGTCAGGAAGCCGGCGCCCAGAGGGCTGAACGGCACGAAGCCGATGCCGAGTTCGTCGCAGGCGGCCAGCGCACCGTTGGTTTCGACGTCGCGGGTCCAAAGCGAATACTCACTCTGCAGCACGGCGACCGGCTGCACCGCGTGGGCGCGACGAAGGGACTCGACGCTTGGCTCCGACAGACCGAAGTGCCGGACCTTGCCCTCTTCGATCAACGCCTTCACCGCGCCTGCGACATCCTCCATGGGCACGGCCGGATCGACGCGGTGCTGGTAGAGCAGGTCGATATGATCGGTGCGCAAGCGCTTGAGCATGGCGTCCACGACGGCGTGGATATGGTCGGGTTTGCTGTTGAGGCCGCCGGTGCGGGCGCCGGTGTCCAGATCGATGTCGAAGCCGAACTTGGTGGCGATGACGACCTTGTCGCGGAACGGCTCGACCGCCTCGCCGAGCAGGGACTCATTGGCGAACGGCCCATAGGCTTCAGCCGTGTCGAAGAAGGTGACGCCGCGCTCGAAGGCGTCGCGGATCAGGCGCACCGCGTCTTGTGTGGGCGTGGCGTCGCCATAGGCCGATGACAGACCCATGCAGCCATAGCCGAGGGCCGAGACGTCAAGGCCGGATTTGCCGAGGATGCGCGTCTTCATGGGTGTCTCCTATCGATTGGCCTGGACGCCGGTGTCGGAGCCCAGCCATTCCGTAATCAGGGTGATCGTCCGACGTTCCTGGTCCGCCTCCATCACGAAGGCGTCGAGGATGCGCGCGCCGGGCGCGTGGCTGGCGAGGACGGACAGGCTGCTGCCCTGCCCGTAGCCGCCGTGGGTGATGAAGGGGCGCACCGTCTTGCCGGACAGGTCGTGCCGCCGCAGGAAGCTGCGGATCACTGGCGGCGCGGTCTCGCCCCAGATCGGGAAGCCCAGATAGACGGTGTCGTAGGCGGCCAGGTTCTGGACCTCGGCTTTCAGCGACGGCTCGAAGCCGGCGTCCCGCTCGCGCCGTGCCTGATCCACGTTCGCCTGATAATCCTCTGGATAGGGCTCTGCGGGCAGGATTTCGAACAGGTCCGCGTCCAGCGTGCGCTTCAACTGACCGGCGATAACGCGGGTGTTTCCCGAGCGCGTGAAATAGGCGACCAGGATGTTCGATGTCGGTCCCGCTACCGGTCGCGTCTCTTGGGCGCAGGCCGTGGTCGATCCAGCTATCAAGGTCATGGCTACAGGCGCCGACAGGGCTGCGCGCCGCGAGACTCCATGATCGCCGCCATCCGTCATCGCCCGACCCTCGCCTGCAAGTGCGTGGGATAGCGGTCGCCCCGAACCGTGATCTGGGCGAGAGCCGTCTCGATCTTCGCCCAGTCGTCGACCGTCAGTTCCACGTCGGCGGCCCCGAGGTTCTCCTCCAGCCTATGCAGTTTCGTCGTGCCGGGAATCGGCGCGATCCACGGTTTCTGCGCCAGCAACCAGGCCAGGGCGATCTGCGGCGGGGTGACGCCCTTGGCTGCCGACAGGGTCTGAAGCGCTTCGACCAGGGCCTGGTTCTGTCCCAGCGCCTCGCTGCCGAAACGGGGCACGACGCTGCGGAAATCGTCCTTGCCGAAGGTGGCATCCGCTGCGATGGCGCCGGTCAGGAAGCCCTTTCCCAGCGGGCTGAACGGTACGAAGCCGATGCCGAGTTCCTCCAGCGTCGGGATGACCTCCTGCTCCGGCTCGCGCCACCACAGCGAATATTCGCTTTGCAGGGCCGTCACCGGCTGGACGGCGTGGGCGCGCCGGATCGTGTCGACGCCGGCCTCGGACAGCCCGAAATGCTTAACCTTGCCTTCGGCGATCAGGTCCCGAACCGTGCCCGCCACATCCTCGATCGCCACGTCGGGATCGACCCGGTGCTGGTAGTAGAGATCGATCGCCTCGACCCGCAGGCGGCGCAGGGAGCCCTCGGTCGCCCGGCGGATGTCGTCCGGTCGGCTGGACAGTTTCTGCTCGCCAAAGGACTGACCCGGCTCGAAACCGAACTTGGTGGCGATGACGACCTGATCGCGGAACGGCTCAAGCGCCTCGCCGACCATCTCCTCGTTGGCTTCGCCGTAAATTTGAGCCGTGTCGAACAGGGTGACGCCGCGCTCCACGGCGGCCCTGATCAGGGCGACGCCGTCTTCCTTGGCGACGGCGCGGCCATAGCCGTGGCTCAGTCCCATGCAACCGAGGCCGAGGCTGGAGACTAGAAGGCCGCTTCGGCCGAGTTCGCGCTTGTCCATATCCATCTTCAACATCGTCGTTCGGACCATCGTGGGTCGTTCGGCTGGAAAGATAGTGCCAGCGGATAATGTTGATTAGGGTGGGCAATCCGCATGCTCTTGTTAGTCAGGCTTACAGATGGCTCAGCGTTTCGATGATCTCGCCGCCTTCACCGTCGTGGCGCAGGAGCGCAGTTTTACCCGCGCCGGGGCCAAGCTGGGCGTGTCGACGTCAGCTTTGAGCCAGACGATCAAAGCGTTGGAGGGCCGGCTGGGCATCCGCCTCCTGGACCGGACCACGCGCAGCGTGTCGCCGACGGAGGCGGGTGAACGACTGCTCAAGACCGTGGCGCCCCGGTTCGCCGACATCGAACAGGAACTGGCCGCTCTCGGCGACATGCGCGAAAGGCCCAGCGGCACGATCCGCATCAGCGCCGGTGAACATCCGGTGCGCTCGGTTCTCCAGCCGGGCTTGTCCCGGCTGTTGCCCGATTACCCCGACATCCGGGTCGAGGTGATCGTCGACTATGGCCTTATCGACATCGTCGCCGACGGGTTCGACGCCGGCGTCAGACTGGGTGAGCAGGTCGCCAAGGACATGATCGCCCTGCGTATCGGCCCCGACGTGCGCATGGCCGTCGTTGGGTCGCCTGGTTATTTCGAACGTCATGGTCGACCCGCCACGCCGCAGGACCTGACCGACCACAACTGCATCAACATGCGCCTGCCGACGCACGGCGGCCTGTTCCCTTGGGAATTCGAGAAGGATGGGAGGGAGTTGAAGGTGCGGGTAGAGGGACAGTTGACCTTCAACACCATCCGGCCTCGCCTGGACGCGGCCTGCCGAGGATTGGGTCTCGCCTATATGCCGGAAGACATCGTGGCCTCGCAGATCGCATCAGGCGAGTTGGTGCGAGCGCTGGAGGGCTGGTGTCCCCCGTTCCCGGGGTATCACCTCTACTATCCGAGCCGTCGCCATCCTTCACCCGCGTTCGCGCTGCTCGTGGAAGCGCTGCGCTACCGAGAGGGCGGCTAGGTCCATATTCGGGCCACAGGCCAATGACCGCTCCTGGCGCGTAGGCGACCCAACTCCCGCTTTCCAATCGTTCCTTCGACGTATGGCAAGCGGTCATGTTCGCTCGCCCTCAACGCTAACTCGAAGAGTATCGTTATGATTGAGGCGAGAGTAACAGCAGGCGCCGACGCCCTGTAACCGAGCATCGACTTGACGCAGTTGTCGGCATGGGGCTCGACGGCCTGTCAGTCGTCCGATTACCGGCGCATGAATCGGAAAAGCGCCGGGTCGAGGACGTCTGACATCGGCAGACCACGAGGGGGCGGCCCTCAGGCCGCCAGGGCTTCGTCGGCAGGGCCGAAGAACTCATAGTGGATGCGATCGGCGGACACCCCGATGGCGACCAGGTCGGAGACCAGGGCTCGCAAGAAGGGGCGGGGGCCGCACAAGTAGTAGTCGGCTTCTTTCACCGGTGTTTCCGAGGCCAGCCAGGCGCCTGAGATCCGTCCAGTTCGTTCGTGGTCGGCCAGGTTCGCGGCCTCCGGCACGCTTTCGTAGAAGACAGTGTTGCGGCTGGCAGGAATGGCCGCGGCGAGTCGGCGAACATGATCGCCCATGGCGTGGGAGGCGACATCGCGCGCGCCGTGAACATAGTGAACCCGGGCTTGTGGTTGTCGGGCCGCCAGCGCCTCCAGCATGGAAACCATGGGGGTCAGGCCGACGCCGCCGGACAGGAGCACGATGGGACGTTGCGGATCATCCGGCAGGAAGAAGTCGCCCGCCGGCGCGCCGACCTTGAGGATTCGGCCGGGGCGGGCGTTTTCGTGGAGCCAGGTCGAGGCGAGACCATGTGGCTCCCGCTTCACCGAGATCCGATAGGTCTCCCCGTTTGGTGCGGAGGAGATCGAATAGTTACGCTTGATCGGCGAATGCCCGGGTAGGTCAAGCCAGAACGTGAGGTATTGTCCAGGCTTGTGAGCCAGCACCGGGCCACCATCGACCGGCCGCAGGATGATGGAGGTGATGACCGTACTCTCGGGTTGAACTTCCGCCACCTCGAAGGCGCGCCAGCCGTTCCATCCGCCTTCGGCGGCGGCGAGATTCTCGTACAGGGCCGCCTCGCGTGTGATGAGGATGTTCGCGAGGAACCAGTAGGCCTCGCCCCAGGCGGTGAGAACGTCCTCGGTCGCAGCCTCGCCTAGGACGTGGCCGATGGCGCCCAGCAAGGCGCTGGCGACATGGGGGTAATGGTCTGGCATGATCTGCAGTCCGACATGCTTCTGCGCAATGCGTTCAACTGCGGCCGTCAGGGCGCCGAGATTGTCGATATTGGCGGCATAGGCGAGGATTGCGCCTGTGAGCGCGCGGGGCTGAGAGCCAGAATCCCCATGATGCGACTGATTGAAGAGATCGCGAATTTCCGGATTTTGGAACATCCGGGCGTACATCTCCCGGACAATGTCCAAGCCATGGGCCTGAAGGGCTGGAACTGTGGCTTTGACGATCGTGACCGTCCGCTCGCTGAGGGCTTGCGACATCAGTAGGTGTCCTCGGTAAACTGGAAACTGGAAAACGCGGTCGTTCAGGCCGCGGGATTTTTTGGCGGCGTGGCCAAGCCGGGTCAGGTCGGTCGGACGCGCGCGGCGCTTCTTAGATGTCCACGCGCGTGAGGGGGCAGACGGTTCGGTGGAGACGGCGAGGCTTCAGGCCGCAGTCTTCCAGGTCGGCTCCAGCGCAGCGTGAGGCGGGCAGGGCGCCACGGCCTGGACCGGCAATCCCCCGAGTTCGTTGGCGTAGCCGTGGTTGACGTCCCGGTGGTGGGCCTCGTCGGCACGAACGACGAGGACAACGTCGCGCAGGGTCGCAGTGTCAGGAAGGTTCCAGTAGCGTTTGGCGATCTCTGGGGCCAGGACATTGGGCGAGCGCCCTTCGTCGATTTCGGCGAGGTAGTGGGTGTAGCTGATCACGGCTTCTTCCTCGAAATAGCCGACCACCCGGTGGGCCGTCTTGTTGGACACGAGATAGAGACCAAAGAAGAAGAGGTAGAAGACCCACTGGACCGAGACGATGACGAACCGCTCGAACAGCGTCGGTTTCGAGATCTCGATGAAAGTCATCAGGTGCATGCGTTCGTTTTCGGCCTCGTCCATCAGGGTCTTGATCCAGCCCCGATCGTCGCACATCCGACGCAGGCAGCTCAGATGGTTGATGGTGGCGCCCACCATGCCCGGCACAGCCGCGACCGTTTCCAGCACGACAGCGCGATGTCCGTATCGCTTGGCGAAGAAGGTATCCGCACAGAAGCGGAGCAGCTTGGTGAAGCCGAAGGCGACGCGGTCCGACAACCCTTTGGGTTGATGGTGGACGGAGAGATCGACGAGTGGGGCGCTCATGGCCTTGGTCCTTGAAACCGGGGAGTCCCGGGCCGGTTCGTCCGGCGAAAGAGGATGAGGCCGATGTAGAAGAGGCGGGCTGAACGCGGTATCCGGGTCTTGACCCTAGGGGGAATTCCGGAGGCGCGGCCCATTGGTGAACAAGGCTAGAAAGCGGACGATGCGCGTCTTTCATTCGTCTTCTCCCCTTGTGAGGCCCTCTTCGCCTTGGCTAGCAGTCGCCACGGTTCTGGTACTGATCCTCATGGGCGCTTGGGCGCGAGCAGGCCTGCCGTCCCTCTTCGACGCCCGGCTGTCCTTTCTGGTCTTTGTGCCGGCCGTGGTGGCGGGCTCAGCCCTGGGCGGCGTCTGGCCCGGCGCCCTGGCCGCCGGCCTGGGCGTCGCGACGGGACTGCTTCTGGGCGACGCTCAGCCGCAGGTGGCGGAGGCCGCGCTATTCCTTGTCGTCGCGGGCGCCGTGACCTGGGGCGGCGAGTGGTTCCAACGGGTTCTGAAGGAGCTTTCCTCCCGTGAGACCCATCTACGGTTGATCCTGGACACCGTGCCCGACGCCATGATTCTCATCGACGAGAAGGGGGCCATGCGAGCCTTCAGCCCCACTGCAGAACGGCTATTCGGCTGGACTGCGGCCGAAGCCATCGGGCAGAATGTCAGCCTGTTGATGCCCGCACCTCATCGCGAAGCGCACGACAGCTATCTTGAACGCTATTATCGAACCGGAGAACGCCGGATTGTCGGCGTAGGGCGCGTCGTGGTCGGTCGTCGCAAGGATGGGTCCGACGTCCCTCTGGAACTCGCAGTCGGGGAGATGCGGACCAAGGAGGGGCGTTTCTTCACCGGGTTTGTGCGGGATCTGACGGAACGCCAACAGGCTGAGGCCAGGATGCAGGAGCTTCAGGCAGACCTGATCCGGGTGTCGCGTCTGACGGCCCTCGGCGAAATGGCGTCAGCGCTCGCCCATGAGCTGAACCAGCCGTTGACCGCGATCACCAACTACCTGAAGGGCGCGGGGCGACTGCTTCGCTTGGAGAATGCGTCGGTCGATCGCGTCTCCGACGCCGTGGACCGGGCGGCTGACCAGGCGCTGCGCGCCGGCGTGATCATCCGGCGCCTGCGAGAGTTCGTCGCCCGGGGCGAGACTGAAAGGCGGATCGAGAACCTGCACTCGCTCATCGAGGAGGCCAGCGCCCTGGCACTGGTCGGGGCGCGGGAGCACGGCGTTCAGGTGCGGTTCGCCCTCGATCCGTCCGCTGACCTCGTCATCGTTGACAGGGTTCAAATCCAGCAGGTCCTGCTCAACCTGATCCGAAACGCCATGGACGCCATGCAGGACGGCGGGACACGGGACCTGGCCATATCCGCCTCGACGCTGGATGAGGATCATGTCCAGGTCACGGTTTCCGATACGGGGGCGGGGATTGATCCCGATGTGGCGGTCCAGTTGTTCCAGCCCTTCATCACGACGAAGCGGGCCGGCATGGGGGTTGGGCTTTCGATATCGCGGACCATAATGGAAGCCCATGGCGGGCGCCTGTGGTTCGAGGCCAACGCCGCTGGAGGCGCGGATTTTCACTTCACGCTACATCGCGCCCGACTTGAGGAAGAGCTCGCATGACAAACGCTCCGATCATGCACGTCATCGACGACGACGCCGCTGTGAGAGATTCGATCGCCTTCCTCCTGAGTACAGCCGGATTATGCGTGCAAACCCACGAGTCCGCCGTCGCCTTTCTCGCCGTGAAAGACCGACATCCCGGATGCATCATCACCGATGTGCGCATGCCTGACATGACCGGGATAGAGCTGGCACGCCGATTACAGGCGGACGGTTCGGGGGAACCTGTGATCGTCATCACTGGCCATGCCGACATGCCGCTGGCTGTGGAGGCGTTGCGCGCAGGCGTGGTGGATTTCATCGAAAAGCCGTTCGACGACGAATTGCTGTTGGCTTCGATCCAGCGTGCGGCGGATCGAGCGGGCGAAACGGCGTCGGCAGAAGCCGAGAAGCGGATGCTGGTGGCGCGTCTCGACGCCCTGTCAGGACGGGAACGCGACGTGCTCGCAGGATTGGTTCAGGGCCACGCCAACAAGGTCATCGCCTATGATCTCGAGATCAGCGCGCGGACCGTGGAAGTCTATCGCGCCAACCTCATGGCCAAGATGCAGGCTGGAAGCTTGTCCGAACTCTTGCGGATGTACCTCACGGTTCATCCCTAATCGGACGCCTAACTAAAGCGGTTTCAGCGCTGTTGATGGGTTTTTGGATATCTCTAGCGCAGGCAGTACTGGGCCAAGGCTGAACGTGTCCTCTGGGGCGAAAGCGGTCCTGAGGTTGCCGACGGCCGGACGTCCGCTTTCGGGCCGCCAGGCAATGTCCGTTCATGGCGCGTATCGGACTTCCCTAGGTTAGGGCTTCGATCCAGAAGGCTCCGCAGATGCTGAACCATTTTGCGTGTGAACATGCAGCATGACGCAGCGGTTGGAGGTCGATGATCGACCCGGCCTCTGAACACTCTGCTGGAGCCGTCGCAAGCCCGGAAGGGTCAGCGCCGGGACATCCGAAGGACCTCAGCCCATTGTTATGGGGCATGGGCGTGGTGTTTTTCGACCACTTCGTACCGGTCCCAGACCGCGCGATCCGCAAGAGACCGGAGGAGCTTCAGATACTCTGCATGGGTCCAGGCCAGAGGCGTGGCCGAGTTGGTGCCCTGGCCCATCGTCTCATTGTGGCGGGTAGGGGCGCCGACGCCGTCCCAGACCTGCTCGGGCAGCAGCAGGCCAGCGTTGGCGAACCGCTCCATGCCCCGCACATAGGTCTGGCGAATGCCGTCCAGGGTCGCGGAATCGATGCTCCCGGCCTGTAGGGCGCGGGCCAGTTCATAGTGACCGCGCTCGCCGGTGAAGAAGGGCCAGACCCGGCCGCGCTGGCCAGGCGCCATCACGCCGCCGACGCCATAGCCCTTGCCGTCTGACACGTCCTCTCCATAGCCATCGACGCCATAGCGCCGCCAGCCGGGCGTCTGATCGCCCTCGGGGCCGAAGTCGTAGCGAACGCGGTGCATGTCCTCGCGCGCCGTGTCGTCATACTCGCCCAGGGTGTCGAGGATGTGCGGATCGTCGGCCCTTCGCACGCCATAGCGCACCAGCTCCAGAAAGCCGCCGTCGATCACCTGGTCCTCGGGCGGCGCGATCTGGCCGTTGGCCTCGCCGATCAGGGCCTTGTCGTTGGGGTCGGTGTTGCGGGTGATGCGAACATAGTAGCGCCCGTCGCCGAAGTCGCCGCTGGTCGTGAACATCGTCGCCTCGATCTGTGAGGCATAGCGGTCGGCGGCGGCCTGATAGCGATCCGCGCCGGCCGAGTCGCCCACCGCCCGCGCCATCTCGGCGGCGACCGTCAGGCCGGCCACAACCGAGGCGGTGGTGGAGGGCGAATAGCCCTGCTGCTCCTCCCACCGCTCCTGCTGGGTGAAGGGCGGGCGGATCTCGTTCTGGTTCCAGTCGATGTCGACGACACCGCCGTCGACCAGGAAGTCGGCCGCAGGTTTCAGCATCCTGGCGTACATGTCGCGCATGTCCGCATCGCTCAGCCAGCCCAGCGTCCAAAGGCGGTGGCCCAGCATGATCGGCATGGCCGTCTGGTCCAGCTGGACCGCCATCCACTCCAGCGTGCCATCGACGTGGGTCTTCTGCAGGAACCAGCCGCCGTCGCCCTTGTTGCCCGGCGTTTCCTGGCCGACCTGGACCTGCGGCAGATAGTGGAAGGCGGCGAGCGGGGTCTCACGGTCACCCAGCGCCGCGAAGGCCATGGCGACCTGATAGAAGTCGCGCGGCCAGACGGCCTTGTAGCCGGTCGAGGGCCTGGACGCGTCAACCGTGTCGCCCCACGGGTTCGACAGCGACGCGATCAGGGCGCCGGCGTAGGTGTGGTCTTCCAGGGCCTTGATCATCAGGGCCGAGGAATAGGCCAGCTTGCCGCCGTCCGTGCTCTGCGCCGCCAGGCGCGGCAGTTCGGACAGGGAGGCGATATAGTCCTCCCAGCCCAGGTGTTCGCCTTCGCCGTTGAAGCGCCTCAGCACCTCGTCCAGGCCGACGGCCAGGGCGGCGTCGGCCTGGCTCTCAGCCGCCGCGCGGCTGTCGCCGAAACCGATGACGAAGTCGCGGCTCAGGCTCTGACCCTCTTCCAGGCGCGGCAGGGCGCCGGTCAGCATGATGTTCCCGCTCGTCTCGCCGGTGGTCGAATAGGCGGGCAGGGCGCCGGCCTTCAGCCCGGTCAGGCCGTCGGACACGCCCAGGAAACCGACGCTGGCGGCCTCGAACGGGGCGCTGGGGCGCAAGGCCAGATGGACGTTTCCTTCATGGGCGTAGAGGCCGGTCGCGGCGGCCTCTCCCTGATCGTCCACGCCGGTGTTGGCCATGTGCGGCTCCAGCAGGACATAGGGCGTCGCGCCGCCCTTCAGCGCCTGCACGGTGACGCGCAGGACCAGCGCCTGCCGGTCCGGATCGGTGAAGACCTGCTTCTCGATGGCGAAGCGCTCGGCCCTGTCCGTCGTCGTCACGCGATAGGCAGGCGACAGGGGGCGGCCCTCGGCGTCCTTGTGCAGATAGTCGATGGCGAAGTCGGTGTCCGTCCCTTCGACCGCCAGGCCTTCGTCGGTCATCACGGCGAGCCGCAGCTGCTTGATCTGGGCCTCGTGGATAAGTCCGTACATCGTCTCGGTCAGGACGCCGTCGGCGATGGAGAACCAAACCTTGGACACGGTCCCGGTCGGACCTCCGTCGCGATAAGCGCCATCGACATAGGCCTCATAGGCGGTTCCCGCGCCGACCTTGGCGGCATAGGCCCAGGTCGGGGTCTCGCCGGGCGCGCCCGGCGCCACTTGGGCGTTGGCGGCTCCGGTCAGGACGGAGGCGGCGGCGCCGGCCAGGATCAGGCTCTTGAAGATGGTCATGGGGAAGTCTTTCACTTAGGCAGGCGTCAGCAGGAATTTCAGCGGCACGTCGAGGCGCTGTTCCACGACGCCTCATTGTGCTGGGCGCCGGGGAACAGCAGGGTCTGGAAGTCGCGCGGACCATAGCCACGCTCGCGGAAGACGGCGTCGATGCGGCTCTGGAAGGTGGCGTAGAACTGATCCAGCGTCTCGTCGCCCCGGTCGAAATAGAAGCGGTGCGAACCGGGCGCTGGCAGGCCGTTCGCCACGACCTGGGTCCAGGCCTCGACCACCTTTTCGCGCCAGACCGCGAGCGCCGCCGGATCGTCCAGCCCGTCGATGCGTAGCGGCCAGTGCGTCGACAGACAGGCGGCGGCGCCGAAGACCTCGGGGCGCTTCATCACCGCATAGAGGGAGATCAGCCCGCCCATGCTGGAGCCCGCGGTCATCGTGTCCGCCGGGCCCGTCAGGGTGCGATACGCGCCATCAATAAAGGGCTTCAGCTCCTCGACCAGGAAGCGCAGATAGTCGTCCGACAGGGGCGCGCCGCCATAGAGGGTCTGGACGTCCTCGCGCACCTCTGCGGGCAGGGCGGCGATCAGATCGGCGGGCACGTATTCGCGCAGGCGCAGCGACGTGTTCCACACCCCGACCACGATGGGCGCGCGCACCTGGCCGTTGCCGATCAGCCGCCCCAGATGCTCGTCCACGCCCCATTCGCCGAAGGCGGTCTTCGAGGCGTCGAACAGGTTCTGTCCGTCGTGCATGTAGAGGACGGGGTGGCGATCCGATCCCGCCTCATAGCTGGGCGGCAGCCAGACAGTGACGTTGCGCGGCCGGACATGGGCGGAGGCGAGGTCGGGATGTTCGACCAGCCTGCCGTCGATCGGAGCCTGCGCCGCCGCTCGGCCCGCGAAGGGCAGGGCGGCCAACAGGCCCAGAGCTGTCCGGCGCGACAGGCCCGCGCCCCCGATCATGCCCTGTGCTCCCTCACGAACAGGGCCGAGACGGCGGCGATGAAGAAGCTGATCCCGCCGATGATCAGGGCGTAGAGCGCCTGCCCCTCGAACAGATGGCGCAGGATCAGCCCCAGTATGGTCGCGGCCAGCAATTGCGGCACGACGATGAAGATGTTGAAGACGCCCATATAGACGCCCATCTTCCGCCCCGGCAGAGCGCCCGCCAGGATGGCGTAGGGCATGGACAGGATCGAGGCCCAGGCGAAGCCCACCCCGATCATCGGCAGCCACAGCAGGGCCGGATCGCGGATCAGCGTCAGGCCGATCAGACTGAAGCCTCCCAGCACCAGATTGATCGCATGGGCGCCGCGTCGTCCCGTGCGCCGGGCCAGGACCGGGATCAGGAAGGCGGCCAGCGCCGCCACGCCGTTATAGACGCCGAACAGCATCCCCACCCAATCGGCGCCGGCGTTATAGGCCGCACTGGTCGGATCGGACGAGCCGTAGTGGACTGAAGTCACCGTGGCGGTGGTGTAGATCCACATGGCGAACAGGGCGAACCAGCTGAAGAACTGGACCACGGCCAGGCCCTTCATGGTGTCCGGCATGGCGAAGATGTCGTCGAGAATTTCGGTCAGGCCGTTGGTGCGCGCCGCGCGCCGGAAAGCCGCCACGGCCAGTTGCAGGGCGCCGAACAGGGCCAGCGCCCCGGCCAGGATGTAGAGCTCCTTCTCCCAGCCTGCGGCGAAGACCACGGCGGCGATCGCGACGCCCAGCCCCAGGAAGGTCAGGCCGCCCAGACCGTAGAGGCCCGCGTCGCGCTGGGGCGAGGTCGGGACCGGGTCGTTTTCGGCCGCGCCGTCAAAGGCCGCGACCTGGGCGGGGCTGTATTCCTTCGTTGTGAAGACGGTCCAGAGCACCGCGCCCAACAGACCCGCCGCCCCGATATAGAAGGCGACCTTCACGGACAGGGGCACGGCCCCCTCCGCCGCCGTAGAGGCGAGGTTGAAGACATTGGACAGCAGCCACGGCAGGACCGAGGCGAAGACCGCCCCCGCCCCGATGAAAAAGCTCTGCATCGCATAGCCGGTCGTGCGCTGCTCCTCGGGCAGATTGTCCCCGACGAAGGCGCGGAACGGCTCCATGGTGATGTTGATGGAAGCGTCCATGATCCACAGCATCGCTGCCGCGAACCACAGGGTCGGGCTGTTCGGCATCAGCACCAGAGCCGCCGAGGTCAGCAGCGCCCCGACCAGGAAATAGGGCCGGCGGCGGCCCAGCCCCCCCCAGGTCTTGTCGCTGAAATGGCCGATGATCGGCTGGACCAGAAGCCCCGTCACCGGCGCCGCGATCCAGAGGATGGCCAGGCTGTCGATCTCGGCGCCCAGGGTCTGGAAGATGCGGCTGGTGTTGGCGTTCTGCAGGCCGAAGCCGATCTGGATGCCGAAGAAGCCGACGCACATGTTCCAGATCGCCCACATCGACAGGCGTGGGCGCACCGCGCGCGGCGTCAGGGTCTCAGCGGACAGGACGGGGGCGGCCTGGCTCATCGACGCGGCCTCCGCCCCAGCGGAACGAAGCGGATCGCCTGGCCGCCGCCGGGCGCTAGGTTGAGAGTCAGGGTGTCGGTCGACGTCACCTCGCGCTGCTCGATGACGATGTCCTCGCGACGGTCGGTGAAGTTGGCGTCCGGCCCGTCGCGGTAGATCTCGGCCCTATAGCGGCGGCCCGCATCGAGGAAGGTCAGCGGCGCCGACAGGCTCCGCGGATGCTCGTCGGTCACGGCGCCCAGCGCCCAGACATCGGAGTTGCGGTCCTTCCGGGCGATGGTGACGAAATCGCCGATTTCGCCGTTCAGCACCCGTGTCTCGGCCCAGTCGACCGGCACGTCCTTGATGAACTGGAAGGGGCCGGGGTTGGCCTCATAGTGGACCAGCAGGTCCGCCGCCATCTGCAGGGGGCTGTAGATGACGACATAGAGGGCCAGTTGCTTGGCCCAGGTCGTCTGGATGCCGCCGGGGCTGCGCGTCTCCATGCCGAAGATGCCGGGCGTGTAGTCCATCGGCCCGGCCAGCAGGCGGGTGAAGACCAGATTGGCCTCATGTTCAGGCGGATTGCCGGGCTGGCCCCAGGCGCTGAACTCCATCCCGCGCGCGCCCTCGCGCGTGATCATGTTCGGATAGGTGCGGCGCAGGCCGGTGTCCTTGAACGGTTCGTGCGCATTGACGGCGATCCGGTGACGGGCGGCGGTCTCGATGACGCGCATATGGTGCTGGGCCAGGGGCTGGCTCTCATGCCAGGCGAAGACCATGCGGCCGTCCGGCCCGGCCACGCGCGCACCTCCGGCGTCGGCTACATAGCCGGTCTTCACCGAACCCACGCCGAGCCGCTCATAGAGGGCCATGGCCGCGTCCAGCTGCTTCTCGTAGTGATAGGCGTTGCCGCCCGTCTCGTGGTGGCCGATCAGCTGCACGCCCTTGGATCGGGCGTGCGCCGTCACCCGCTCGATGTCGAAATCAGGATAGGTTTCCGTGAAGCTGAAGTCCGAGCCGTTGGCGAACCAGTCGCCGTCCCAGCCCTTGTTCCAGCCCTCGACCAGCACCCCGCCGAAGCCGTGCTCGGCGGCGAAATCGATGTGCTTGAGGGCGTTCTCGGTGGTGGCGCCATGCTTGGGGCCGGAGCCCCAGGACTTCACTTCCAGGTGCATCTCCCACCAGACGCCGACGTACTTCATCGGCTTGAACCAGCTGACGTCGCCCAGCCGGTTGGGCTCGTTCAGGTTCAGGATCAGGCTGGATTCGGCCAGGCCCGCCGCCGTGTCGCTGATCTGAAGGGTTCGCCAGGGCGTGTGGAAGGGGGCGTCGCGCACCACGGCGGCGTTGGTCAGGCCGGGCGTCAGCTGGGCGCGGAAGTCGAGCCCCTCGGACCGGCGCAGGTTCATGCCGGAATAGTCGATCAGCGCGGCCTCATGGATCGAGACGTGCAGGCCGGATTCGCCGCGCACAGTGATGGGCGTCTGGGCGCTGCCGACCGCGCTGATGCGGGTGCGGTTGTAGAGATATTCCTCGCGGTTCCATTCCCAAGCGGGAATCCACCAGGCGTCGCCGTCCTCGGCCAAGTTGAACTGGGTCAGTTCGGCGCCGATGCGGACCGTCTTCAGACCGTCCTGTTCGGGGAATTCGTAACGGAAGGCCACACCGTCGTCATATAGGCGCCAGACCAAGTCGAAGCGACGGCGCAGCCCGGCCCGCTCGACATAGGAGACGCGCCATTCGCTGTAGTGGTTGCGGACGTAGCGGCGCTCGCCCCAAGGCTGCTCCCAGGTGTCGTCCACTGTGACCGGCTGGCTGGCCGTCAGGGTCAGGTTGCGTTCCAGCATGGGGGCGTCCGTCAGCAGGAAGCCCAGCCATGAAGTGTTCACCACGGTCCGGCCCAGACGGCTGACGCTGTAGGTGGGGCGACCGTCGTTGTCGGTCGCCATCTCGACGGTCAGAACCCCGCCCGGCGACGAGGCCCGCACGGCGTTCGAAACGGTCTGGGCGGCGACAGGAGCGCCAAAGGCCAAGGCGGAAACAGTCCCGAGAGCCAGGAACGAGCGACGCTTCAACATTAGAAAAACTTCCCCACTGAGAGCCCCTTGCCATCCGCCCGCGGAGAGGCGCATGAAAGAGCAAGATTTGCAGCAAATTTTGCAACGACTGGTTTTGGAGCATCCGTCCCGTGAGCCGAAAGCCCACGCGCCTGGAGGACATCGCCCTGTTGGCGGGCGTGTCGATCTCCACGGCGTCCCGCGCCCTGAATGATCATCCGGCCGTCAATGACCGCACCAAGCAACTGATCTGGAAGCTGGCGCGCGAGCACGACTATCCGTTCCGCCGCTACATGCCCGCAGGCCCCATCGGTGCGGAGGCGACCATCGCCCTGGTCGTGCCCCGTCCTCAGGGTCGCGAAGGTCGATTGAGCGATCCGTTCTTTCTGGAGCTGCTCGCCGGCGTCGGCGAGGCCGCGCGAGAGCGGGGCTGCGACCTGATCATGAGCCATCTGGCGCCGGCCACCTACGAAGACGTCGCGGCGGCGATGACGACCAGTCGGGCCGACGGCGTCATCTTCCTCGGACAAAGCACGCTTCACGCGGCGTTCAACCGCATGGTCGAGACCGAGGCCCGCTTCGTCGTCTGGGGCGCCGAGCTGCCGGATCAGCTCTATTGCTCGATCGGATCCGACAACATCAACGGCGGCCGCCGGGCGACCCTTCACCTGGCGCGGCTGGGTCGAAAGCGGATCGTCTTTCTCGGCGATCTTGATCCGCCCGAAGCGATGCAGCGGCATCGTGGCTATCTGGACGCGCTGGGCGAACTGAAGGTCGCCGTCGATCCGGCGCTGATCGTGGACGCCCATTTCGAGGTCGAGTCGGCGGAGGCTTCCGTCGAGGCCCTGATCCGGCGCGGCGTGGCGTTTGACGGCGTGGTCTGCGCCAGCGACCAGATCGCGCTGGGCGCGGTGCGCGCGCTTCAACACGCGGGGCGTTCGGCGCCGGGCGACGTGTCCGTCATCGGCTTCGATAATGTGCCCTTCAGCCGCTACAGCAGCCCGGCCCTGTCCACGATCGCCCAGGACACGATGAAGGCCGGTCGCCTGATGGTCTCCAAACTGCTGGACCACGGCGGCGACACGGTCGGCCGCTCCGCACGGGTGCCCACCGAGCTGATCGTTCGCGAAAGCTGCGGCGGCTGATCCCACCTCAGCCGTCCTGCTTCATCAGGACGGCGCCCAAAGGCGGCAAGACGCCGGGCAGATGACCCGGATTGACCGCGTCGATCAGGCTGTAGCCCTCCGGCGCCGTCCAGGACTGATCCTCGTGACTCAGGTTGAACGCGGCTATCAGCCGCTCGCCGGCGCCTTCGCGGGTGAACACCAGAACCGGCTCGATCGACTGCACCGTCATGTCGCCGACCTTCAGCGCCGGATGGGCGTGACGCAGCGCCAGGATGCGGCGGGTGGCGTTCAGCATGGAGGCGGGATCGGCGTCCTGCGTCTCTACCGCCATGGCGGGATGGCGAGGATCGACAGGCAGCCAGGGCTCGACGGTCGAAAAGCCTGCGAAGGGCGCTGTCGCGCTCCAGGGCATGGGGGTGCGAGCGCCGTCGCGCCCCAGGGTCTGCGGCCAGTTGACGATGGCCTCGGGGTCCACCAGTCGATCGTACGGGACCTCGCCCTGCGGCAGGCCCAGCTCTTCGCCATAGTAGATGAAGGCGTTGCCGCGCAGGGATGTCAGCAGCAACATCAGCATTTCGGCGAGGGCGCGCGGATCGCGGCCCTCGGTCCAGCGCGAGATCGCGCGCGGCGCGTCGTGGTTCGAAAAGGTCCAGGAGGGCCAGCCTTCGCCCTCCGCCCCGGGCCACATGGCGGCGCCCTGGCGCACGAGTTCGGCGACCATCCGGCTCGCATACAGATACAGAAAGCCGTAGGCGCTGTGCAGGTGGCGATTATCGGCCGTGTATTCGGCCATCTCCCGGTCAGCATGGTCGCCTCCCACCTCGGCCACGGTGAAGCGGTCGCCCGGATAGGCGTCGGTCAGCGCCCGGACCCGTGCCAGGAAGGGCGCGATGTCGGCGTGGGACTGATTGTGGATCTTGTCCTGGAAATCGAAGGGGCGGGTGCGCTTGCCGCCCGGAGGCAAGGCCGGATTGTCCTTGAGGTCGGGATCGTGCATCGAGAAATTGATGGCGTCCAGACGAAAGCCATCCACACCCCGGTCCAGCCAGAACCGCCCCGCCGCCAGCAGAGCGTCCTGCACCGCCGGATTGTGCCCGTTCAACTGGGGCTGCTCCGGCAGGAAATTGTGCATGTAGTACTGGCCCCGTCGCGCATCCCAGGTCCAGCCAGGTCCGCCGAACACCGACTGCCAGTTGTTCGGCGGCGAGCCGTCGGCGCGGGCGTCGGCCCAGACGTACCAGTCCGAATAGGGACCGGTGCGGTCAAGGCGGCTGGCCTTGAACCAGTCGTGCTGATCGGAGGTGTGCGACCAGACCTGGTCGATGATGATCTTCAGTCCAAGGCCGTGCGCCTTCTCCACCAGCCGGTCGAAATCCGCCAGGGAGCCGAATATCGGATCGACATCGCAATAGTCGGCGACGTCATAGCCGAAGTCCTTCATGGGCGAGGTGTAGAAGGGCGAGATCCAGACGCCGTCCACGCCGAGCGATGCAATATGCTCCAGATGGGCGGTGACGCCGTTCAGATCGCCGATGCCGTCGCCATTGCTGTCGGAAAAACTACGGGGATAGACCTGATAGATGACCGCGCCGCGCCACCACTCCTGATGAGCATCTTCGGCCTGCCGGCCTTGCGGCGCGGTGACGACATTAAGGGTCGCAAGAGTCACTGGGCAGAGCTTTCCGAAACGCAGATCATGTAGTCGAGGGGCGGCAGGGTGACGCGCACGACGCCCGGCGCGACGGAGGTCGCGGGACATTGGCCTCGGCTGGTCGTCCAATGGGTGGAGGCCGGATCGATGGCGATATTGGCCGTCAGGGGCGTCGTTCCGGTGTTGAAGATCACCAGGGTCTCGCCGGGCTGATCCGGCAGGCGTCGGCTGAAGGCGAACAGGCCGGGCTCTTCCGCCGCCGCCCGGCCGAACTGGAGCCCTCTCCGAAGAGCCGGGTCGGAGGCGCGCAACCGGGCCATCTCGGCGATGCGGCCATAAAGCGGGGCGTCACGATCATAGGGCGCGCGCAGGCCGCCGATGCGGCGTTCGGTGCGGTAGGTCTCGACCTGACCTTCCCACATGTCCTGGCGACCGCCGCCGTAGCCGCCTTCGCCCGCGAAGCCCTGTTCATCGCCGTAATAGAGCGTCGGCACGCCGCGGCTGAACATCATCAGGGCGTGGGCCAGCGTCGTACGAGCCAACAGTTCTTCGTCATCCGCGTTCGGATGGGCCTTCAGCACGAACCCGCCGATGCGGCCCATGTCGTGGTTTCCGAGGAAGGTCGGCAAATGCAAGGCGGCCTCCACCCCGCCCTCGTAAAGGGCGTCGGCGTCGAACATCGTCTGCAGGGCGTCCGGCGCTTTTGCGCCGTTGGCCACATCAGTCGCCACGGACTGGAAGGCGAAGTCCAGCACGGCGGGCAGGCCGTCGACGCGGGTGTGTCGCGCCAGCGCCGCCGGGTCGGGGTCGTAGACTTCGCCGAAGATGTGGAAGTTCGGGATGCCGCGTGCCTTCGCACGCTCCATCATCGCTGGTACGAACGCCTGCCAGAACTCTGGATTGACGTGTTTGGCCGTGTCGATGCGGAAACCGTCGATCCCATATTCGTCGATCCAATCGCCGAAGATCTCGATCATGCCCTGAACCACGCGCGGATTCTCGGTGAAGAGATCGTCCAATCCCGCGAAGTCGCCGTAGATGGAGTTCTCGCCTCGGAAGGTCGAGTCGCCGCGGTTGTGGTAGAGCAGGGTATCGTTCAGCCAGGCGGGGACCTTCACCGTCTCCTCTCCGGCCGGGATGTAGGGGGTGTAAGCCCAAGTCGGATCGGTCAGCCGCGCGAAGTCGTCCGCGCCGCCGTCGCCGCGAAATCCATCGTTGATCGCGACGCCTTCAGGGCCGCCGCGTCGGGTCCAGGGATAGTCCGCTATCGACCGATAGGCGCAGGCGCTGGTCGGACATTCGCGATACTGGATCACGTCGGCGGTATGGTTGGTGACGATGTCCAGATAGACCTTCATGCCGCGCGCATGGGCCGCTTCGACCAGGGCCTTCATGGTCTCAGGCTCGCCGAAGTGGGGGTCCGGGCGCGTGAAGTCCGTGATCCAGTATCCATGGAATCCGGCCATCATCCGCCCCGCCGTTGGCTGAACGGGCTTGTTCTTGAAGATGGGCGCGAGCCAGACCGCGGTCGCTCCGAGACCCTGGATGTAGTCGAGCTTCTGGATCACCCCGGCCAGATCGCCGCCGTGATAGAATTCCGGGTTGGCGGGATTGAAGCCGCTCCTCAGCGGATCCGGCCCATAGCCTCCGTCGTCGTTGCCCGGATCGCCGTTCGCGAAGCGGTCAGGCAACAGGAAATAGATGACCTCGTCCTGTGGCGGCCGCTGACGGAAGTCCGTCTCTGGGGCTTGGGCGAGAGCGGACGACGCCATGACGGCGGCGACGCTCGCTACGGCTAACCGCATTGCTGCTGAATTTCTCATCGTTCCGTTCCTCCGCATGGCTGCCCTCCCGATGCGTGCCAGGGGGATCGATTTGCAAGTTTTTGCAGCGACGGTTTTGAGTGTCAACCCTGGCGTTTTGAGGGCTTTCAGCCTCGAATGCCCGTTTTGCAGCGCAATATCGATCCTTTGGAGTTCAGCATCTCTCGACACCTTTAGGGCTGGAGCATTAACTGCTTGCAACCTTTCCAGATGTTTGCATAGATTTGCGAACGACCGCTTCGCGAGAGGGCGGCGGACATGGGAGGACGAGATGTTCACAGCATACAGCCGCCGTGCGCGCCTGATGACCGGAGGCGCCGCCTGGCTGGCGGCCAGTCTGGCTTTGACGGGGGCGGCCAACGCGCAATCCACGACCCCGGCGCCGGGCGATGCCGAGACCACTCAGGTCGACGAGATCATCGTCACGGGCATCCGCAGCGCGATCGAGGCGTCGATTTCGGCCAAGGCCAACAACACCTCCATCGTCGAGGTGATCTCTGCCGAGGACATCGGCAAGCTGCCGGACGTCTCCATCGCCGAGTCCCTCGCCCGCCTCCCTGGCGTGACCTCGCAGCGCCTCGACGGACGCAGTCAGGCCATTTCAATTCGCGGTCTGGGTCCGGATTTCACGACCGCCCTGCTGAACGGGCGCGAGCTGGTGACCACCAGCGACAACCGCGGCGTCGAATTTGACCAGTTCCCGTCGGAGCTACTGGGCAGCGTCGTCGTCTACAAGACGCCGGATGCGGCGCTTGTCGGACAGGGTCTGGCAGGCACTGTCGATCTTCGGACCGTGCGTCCGCTGGACTATGGCCGGCGCGCCATGGCGCTGAACTATCGCCATGAATGGAACGACATCGGCGCCCTGAACTCGGGCACTACCAATCGCGGCGACCGCTTCACCCTGTCCTATATCGACCAGTTCGCGGACGATACGATCGGTCTGGCGCTGGGCTATGCGCATATGAGCTCGCCCTATCAGTCTGAGCGTTTCAACAGCTGGGGCTATCCGGAATACAGCGACGGCAATTTGATCACCGGGGGCGTCAAGCCCTATGTCATGTCGTCTGAGCTTGAGCGCGACGGTTATATGGGCGTGCTGGAGTGGCGGCCGAGCGACCGCTTCCACACGACGCTCGACGCCTTCTACTCCGAGTTCAAGAACACCCAGGTCCTGCGCGGCATCGAGTTTCCGCTCGCCTGGGGCGGTTCGTCCGGCGACTGCGATTCCGTCGGCAATGTCGCGACGCCTGACGTCTGCCGTCCCGGCCCGTCGCTGCGTCCCGGCTACACGGTGCAGGACGGTCTGATCGTCGCGGGGGTCTGGGACAACATCAAGGGCGTGGTGCGCAACGATCTCAACAAGCGCGACAGCAACATCACCGCTCTCGGCTGGAACACCCAGTTCTTCGCCAATGAAGACTGGAGCTTCGGGCTCGATCTCAACTATTCCAAGGTCGAGCGCAACGACCTCATCTTGGAGACCAACGCCGGAACCGGGCGCAACATCAACGGCGCGTTGGACAGCCTGGGCTTCGAGCTCACCAGCGACGGGGTGACCCGCTTCACGAGCCAACTGAACTATGCCGACCCGATGCTGATCCGGCTGACCAGCCCGCAAGGGTGGGGCGGCGATGTGATCCCCGAAGGTCAGGCCGGCTACATGAACACCCCCTCCATCGAGGACGAGATCAAGGCGGTCCGGATGACCGCGCGCCGGGAACTTCACCAGACGCCGTTCAGCGCGCTGGACTTCGGAGTCAACTATTCCGAACGCAGCAAGACCTTCGTCAACGACCAGTTCTACCTGGGCGTCCCTGGCGGCGGGGACTTGGCCGTGCCGTCGCAATTCCTGCTGGATCCGACCGACCTGGGCTATCTCGGCATTTCGCAGGTTTTGAGCTACGACGCCCTGGCGCTGGTCAACAGCGGCGCGCTCAACCTTATCCGTAATCCGAACGCCGACGTCGTGGCCGGAAACTGGGACGTGGTCGAGAAGGTCACCACCGCCTACCTAAAGGCCAACATCGACCACAACCTGTTCGGCCTGCCGCTGACCGGCAATGTCGGCATTCAGTTGGTCTACACGGACCAGCAGGGGCGCGGCTTCGAGGCGCAGCAGATCAGCGCCGGCGTCGCGGCCGTGGAAGAGGTCACCGGAGGCGCAAAATATCTGGAGGTTCTGCCCAGTTCGAACTTCATCCTCGAAGTCGGGCAGGATCTTTTCGCGCGCTTCTCGGTGTCACGCACCCTGGCGCGGCCGCGCATGGACGACATGCGGGCGGGTCGAAACTTCTCGTTCGATGCGGGCAAGAACAACGATGAGGCCACGCCCGAGCAGAACTCACCGTGGGGCGGCGGGGGCGGCAATCCCGAACTGATGCCGTTCATCGCCAATGTCGCGGATCTGTCTTTCGAAAAATACTTCGCCAACCGCCGCGGCTATGTCTCGCTGGCCGGCTTCTACCGCGATCTCGAAAGCTACGTCTTCACCTACAACCGCATCTTCGACTTCACCGGCTATCCGACCGGCGGGGTCGTCCCGGTGATCAACGAGGGGATCATCTCCACCCCCGAGAACGGGAACGGCGGCTGGATCAAGGGGGTCGAGTTCTCCGTGTCGGCGCCCTTCGACATCTTCCATCCAGCGCTGGAAGGCTTCGGCGGCCTGTTCAGCGCCTCGGTGACCGACAGCGAGGTGCAGCCTGATCCGGCGAACCCGCCGACCCCCATGCCGGGTCTCTCGGAAACCGTCCTCAACGGCACCCTCTACTTCGAGCGGGCCGGTTTCCAGTCGCGCGTCTCCGCACGCTATCGGTCGGATTACCTGGGCGAGGTCGCCGGTTTCGGCAATGGGCGAACCCTGCGCTCCGTGGCCGAGGAGACCGTGATCGACGCCCAGATCGGGTACGAATTCCAGTCGGGACCGCTGGAAGGCCTGTCGATTCTGGCCCAAGTCAACAACCTGACCGACGAGCCGTTCAAGACCTTCGAGAACGGCGATGAACGCCGGACCATCGATTATCAATCCTACGGCCGCACCTTTGCGGTCGGCCTCAACTACCGCTTCTGAGCCGACTGGGGCCGCGTCTTCGGGCGCGGCCCCGCTTTTTTGTCGGATGTTCTTCGCCGATGTGCCTTGCAGTGTCGTTGCCGCTGCTGCGTCGCCGGTTGAGGATGAGGCAATACAAGAAACAAGTCCGCCTAGCGGCTTTTGGGAGCGATTCATGAGCCAGCTTCAGACCAGCGGTCGTCGCGGCACGGGACTGGCCTTCGCCTATGTCACCAGCCTGTTCTTCGCCTGGGGCTTCGTCACCTCCCTGATCGACCCCTTGATCGCGGCGGTGCGCCGCGTGTTCGACCTCAGTCTGGCCGAGGCGATGCTGACCGCTTCGGCCTGGTTCATCGCCTATGGCGTGGCCTCATTACCCGCCGCCTGGATCCTGTCACGGCTGGGCTACAGCCGCTCGATCATCGCCGCCCTGGCGACCATGGTGGCGGGCTGCATCATCGTGCCTCTGGCGACGATCGCAGACGTCTATGCCGGGGTTCTGTTCGCCCTGTTCGTGATCGCCTCGGGCGTCACCTTGCTCCAGGTCGCGGCCAATCCCCTGTCCGCGGCCCTGGGCTCGCGCAAGAGCGCCCATTTCCGCCTGACTTTCTCGCAAGCGTTCAACTCGCTCGGCACGACCCTGGGGCCGATCATCGGCGCCAGCATCCTGCTGACCGGGGGCGTCTTCGCGGCGGACGCCGTGATCACCTCGGCGACTCGCGGCGAGTCCCTGCGCTCCATCGACTTCGCCTTCCTCGCCGTCGGGGCCTTCTTCGCTCTGGTCGCCGTGTTCATCTGGACCGCGCGCAAGCGCATCGACGCCTCCGTCGCCGACTCCCCAGTGGAGGTCGTCTCGCCCTTGTCAGCCTTCCGTTCGCGCTGGGCCGTCTTCGGCGCCTTGGCCATCTTCGTTTACGTCGGGTCCGAGGTCGCCATCGGGGGGCTGCTGATCCCCTTCCTCAGCGAGGGGAACATTCTGGGGATCGAGGAGCATCAGGCCGGTCATATGGTCGGCATCTACTGGGGCTGCGCCATGATCGGTCGATTCATCGGCAGCGCGCTTCTGACCCGCGTGCGGGCAGGCGTTCTTCTGTCGGTCTGCACCGTGGCCGCAGCGGCCCTCGCCTTGGTGGTGACCCAGACCAGCGGCTCGACTGCAGCCTACGCCGCGCTCGGCATCGGCCTGTTCAACTCGATCATGTTCCCGACCATCTTCACCCTGACGCTGGAGCGGTCGAGCGCCCCGGCCTCGGCGACCTCGGGCCTGCTCGTGTTCGGCATCATCGGCGGCGCGGTCCTGCCATGGGTCGCCGGCCGCATTGCGGATGAGTTCGGCAGCGTGACGCCGGCGTTCTTCGTGCCTCTGGCGGGATACCTAGCTCTGACGATCTTCGCGGTCGCTTGCGCCCGCACCCGTGCGCGGCTGCAGGATGGGGAGACGACCCTCAGTCCTCACTGACGCTCATGCTTCTGATCCAAATGGTCTTGGTGCGGTGAGATAGCGGCGTGACTGTGTGGTGAACGGTCAGCATCGGAGACGACTTCCCACGCCTTCCAATGCCGACTTCTCAGCAGCAGGTGGCGGAGGCCTGCTGGCCCTGACTACACGCAGTGATCTGGAGGATGTGGCGCATGCATTGCTGTTCATAAACACGCGTGAGATCACAAAAGACGCGCTGGACGGATCGGCCGTGGTGAAACAGCGCCGTGAGAGCCCGTAAAAACGTTCGCGAAGAGTCGGAAGCAGCCGTCGGCCCCCACCGAATGTCTGAAATTCGGCAAACTGCCAAAGTCCGCTCTTGGCGCATTGCAGCCTTTCGCCCGGAGAGGGTCAGGAAGGTCAGGGACATTCTGCGGCGTGCAAATAGAGGCTGTGACCTCCCTGTTCGTCTCTCCACGGTCGCTTGAAAGGCGATGTTTCCAGTGGAGTTTTTGTGCTCAGTCTAAAGCTTGTAGTGTCCCAGTCAGGCCGATCCGGAGGTTGGCGATCATCGTCTGTCCTTGCAGGAGGAGACCTCAGCAAGGAACAACGACAGAGGTGTGGACGCAAGCCGCGGGGTGAGCCGAGTCTGGGATGTCCTAGAACAGGCCTTCTACTCGCTGAAGGCAGGGGCCGCAGCGGGACACGAACAGCGCACTGCTGGCTTTCAGTCACAGCGCGGCGGCGCGGGCACGGATCTATTTGTCCCGGGTTAGTGCGCCACGACTTGGTCTTGGTCTGGCCGCGTCCGGACCGCGCGGGCGCAGGCCAGGGCGAATACAATCAGGACGATGTAGCCGCCCAGCGGGACGAAGAAGGCCGGGGTAACCGCACCTGTCGCATCAGCGATCGCCCCGGCGATCGGGGGCAGAATGGCGCCACCGATGATGCCGAAGACGAGCAGGCCCGACGTGGCCGAAGGTGAGGCGCTGGATCGCTCAAGCGTCAGGCTGAAGATGGTCGGGAACATGATGGAGTTGAAGAAGCCGATCGCCAGGGCGGCATAGGTCGCCGTGGCGCCGTCCGTTTGGGTGACCACCAGGGCGAGCGCTGCCGCGATCATGGTGCAGCCGGAAAGCAGGTAGCCGGCGGAAATGCGGGTGAGCAGGGCGCTGCCGACGAAGCGGCCGATCATGGCGGCGCCCCAGTAGTACCAGCCCACCATGTGACCAGCTTCGTGCGGAGCCAGACCCAAGCCCTCTGCAGAACTGATGAAGGGGATCAGCAGGGCGCCGATGGTCACCTCGGCCCCGACATAGAAGAAGATGGCGGTCGACCCGAAGACGGCCCAGCCCGAGCGGAAGGCGGCCAGCGGGGATACGACGCCTTCATGGCTTCTGTCGGCGACTGCGGCCTCTATCCGCTTGCGCGCGGTCCAGATGAAAACTGCGACCAGGGCGAAGAAGGCACCGACGGCAAGGAAGGCGAAGTCGATCGAACGCAGGGATTCTCCACGGGAGGCCGGCGAGATGACTGCGTCCGCAGCGAAGACGCCGCCCGTGAGCAGGATGGTCGATCCGATCACCGGGCCGAGTGTTGCGCCGAGCGAATTGAAGGCCTGGGAGAAGGTCAGTCGCAGGTGGGCAGTGCGGGGTTCACCCAGAGCCGCCGAGAGGGGGTTGGCCGCGACCTGCAGCAGGGTCACGCCGCTGGCGATGACGAACAGGGACAGGAGCACCAGTGCGTAGACGTCGACGATCGTCGCCACAGGAACAAGGATGCAGCCCAGCACCATGGCGGCGAGGGCCGCGATGATGGCGCGGCTGTAGCCCAGTTTAGACAGGACCCAGCCAGCAGGAATGGAGGCGACGCCGTAAGCAATGAACCAGGCCGAGGCTGTCAGCATGGCTTCGGCCGTGCTCAGGTCGAATACGCGCTTCACCGCCTGGATCAGGGGGTCGATGAGCGCCGTGACGAAGCCCCAGGCGAAGAAGAGGCTGGTGACATAGGCGAAGGCCAGGCCGGCGGGCTGGCGTCGAACGGGCTGGATGGTCATCCGGGCGGGTTCCTTCAGATTGGGGTGTCGCGAAGCCTAGAGGCAGTCCGCGTTGAACCGCTCTTCGCCGGCCCAGGTGCAGGCGCCGTCGATGCAGTCGATCAGGTTGTGGGGGAAGCTGTTTGTGGAATGGTCGAAGACCTGGAACCAGCCGCCATCGTCCCAGACTGCCGTGGGCATGCCCATGTCCGCGGCGTGGGTCTGGTTGAACCGACTGTAGAAGAGGCGAACGTTGTTGCAGTTCATGGTCGGCAGCCGGCGGTGCCAGCCGACGCCCCACTCGCCAATGTAGACCGGCATGCCGGCGCCGGTCGTCGAAGCCCAGCGCGCCATAATCTCCATGGGGCCCCGGATGTCGGCGTCAGTCCAGGCGTCGGCGTAGTCGCCCTGGTTGTCACCTGCGAAGGCCCAGGGATTATAGTGATGGAAGGTCGCCATCAGATAGGGATCGCGGCCATCGCCGACCTCGGAGAGGTTTGGCCAGGTCCGGGCCATTTCCTCTGCGCCGAACCACTGATTGCCGCCGATGATGATGATCCGTTCGGCGTCCCGGGCCCTGATCCTGTCGTAGGCCAGTCCGGTCATGCGCCGCAGAACGGCCGGCGACATGGGATCATGGTTGGCCAGGTGGGGTTCGTTCAGGATTTCGAAGATCAGGCGATGGTCGCGGTCTCCGAACCGTTCGCTGATGTCCGACCACAACTGTTCCAGCACATTGCCCCGGCCGTTTTCCTTCAGGCGCTTCTCGTGGTGCGCATTGAGGACCACGTAGAGGCCGGGTTTGGAGAGGGCGTAGTCGATGACCTCCGTCAGGGCTGCAAGGCGAGGGGAGGTGAGGTCGATGCGCCCCGTGTCTGGGTCCGCAAGGGTCGTTCCATCGACATCCTCGGTCCAGGTGACGGGTATCCGCAGGTTTCGAAACCCGCGCGCATAATAGGCGTCAATCTTGGGGCGCGCCGCCTCCAGGGTGGGCGGGTGTTGGCTGTTGTCGAACATCTGGCCAAGGTTGAAACCCTTGCCCATGTGCGCGGCGGCCTGCCGCGCGGTCGGCGCCGACAGGCTCTGGGCGGCATACGGGGCGGTGGCCATCGCCGCGGCGGAACAGCCGGGCGCTGTGGCCAGCACGGCGGCGCCGAGCATGGCGGCGCGAGCCCAATTTTTGCTCATCGAATGACCCTCCCCACGTTGTTCTAGAGTCATGATTTTGAAATTGACAGCGCTGTCGTTCGTTTTCTATCGCGCCATTCGGACGCCCGCCACGGCAAGCCCGCCCAGTAGGGCGACGCCGGCGGAGGCGATCATCAACATCGGCCAGTCGGTCCGGTCCGGCCCAAGGGCGGCGATGGCCAGCACGGGGGCCAGGATCGCGGGGAGGGTGTTGGTGAGGTTCATCACGCCGAGATCGCGGGCGGTATGGCGCCGTGAAGGAAGGATCTGGGCGACGAGAGCGGTGTCCACGGTCGTGTAGAGCCCGAAGCCCAGGCCGTAGAAGACATAGCCGAGCAGGGGGCCTGGCCACTGGGGATAGAAGGCGAAGATCAGAAGCCCGCTGGCGAGAAGGGCGGCCGCCAGCAGGATGAAGGGCTTTCGGCGGCCGAAGCGGTCCGAGATCAACCCTCCGGCAAAGCCCGCCAACAAGGTCAGGAGCGTCGAGAAGGCGATCAGCCGGGCAAGACCGCTCTCCACGGTCGCCCCGGGGAACTGTTCTGCATATCGTGCATGATCGGCGAGGTAGAAGAGCATGTAGGCGCTGATCACGCTCGCCGAGATCTGAAAGCAGAACCGGGACGCCCAGACGAAACCGAAGTCGAGGTTCAAACCTTTTCCCGGGGATGAGGCGATTGCGACGGCCTTCTTGCGCGGACGGGCCGGCGCCGGCGGCGTCTCTTTCCAGACGAGCAGCAGCGGAAGAAGGCAGACGGCCACAAGCAGTCCCAGGACGATGAGGCGTGTCGGAATATCGGACAGGATCGGAGCGGCGATCAGAACGCCGCTTGCGGCGCCCATGGGGGCTGCGATGCCGATGAAGGCCGCCACCTGTCCCTTCTGATCATGGGGCACCAGGTCGGCGAAAATGGCGTGCAGCGGCGCGAACAGAAGATTGAAGGCGAACTGGAAGGCCATGACGCCCGCCAGCAGGCCGGCTGGCGTCGAGGCCTTGGCGATCAGGCCGTAGGCGAGGAGGACGCCGACGAGACCGCACAAAATCCATGGGCGGCGTCGCCCGAAGCGGGCCCGCGTGCGGTCGCTGGCCCAGCCAGCGGCGAGGTTGGTGAGGCTGGCGGTCACAGCGCCCCAAAGCGTCACGAGGCTGAGAAGGCCGATCTTGTCAGCGGGGGCGAGGGCCTCGGCCTGCATGGGTGTCAGCAGGCTGAGAAGGGGGACGAAAGCGATGAAGGCCCCCACATAGGCCAGGGTCAGAACGGCGATGAATCGGGGGGCGACCCGCGTGGCGGGCGCTGGCTCGACGTCGTCAACAAGCTGCATGACGCGGAACTGTGACGATTGTCGTGGGCCTTCGCGAGCGAAATCTTGCGGGGCTGTCGGCAAACGCGGCATAGGACATGTTCGAAGCGACGACAGGGTGCAGTCGTCAGCAGGGGCGCTGACCAGAATGGCTGCGACAATTTATGATGTGGCCGCCCTTGCCGGCGTTTCCATCAAGTCGGTCTCGCGCGTGCTCAACCGCGAGCCCAATGTCAGCGCCGCTCTCCAGGCCAAGGTTCAGGCCGCAGTCGTCAGTCTGGACTACCAGCCGAACCTGTCGGCGCGATCGCTCGCCGGCGCCTCCTCCTATCTGATCGCGGCCTTCGTCGACGCCGACCTGACGCTGGAGCACTGGCGTAGCGGGCGCGGCAACGACTACCTCAGCCGGCTCCAGTTCGGCGCCCTCGAAGAGTGCCGCAAGGCCGGGTATCACCTGCTGGTGGAACTGGTGGACTATGGCGCTCCCAGCCTTGAGGCGCGGCTTGTGGCCCTGTTGCGGTCGCTTCGTCCCGACGGCGTGCTGCTGACGCCGCCGAACGCCGATGATCCGACTGTGCTGGACGTTCTGGAGCGCACGGGCACGCCTTTCGTGCGGCTGGGCGCGGACCGCGACCTCGGGCGGGGCATGCGGGTGTTCATGGATGATCGTCAGGCCGCGGCGGACATGACCGTCCACCTGATCGGCCTGGGGCATCGCCGGATCGGTTTCGTCTCGGGTCCAGACGCCTATCCGGCCAGTCGGGCGCGACGCGAGGGATATGATCAGGCGCTCCTGGCTCATGGCCTGGTCGCTGAGCCCGACCTGGTGGTCGAAGGCGATTTCACCTTCGCGTCAGGCCGTAGGGCGGGCGAGAGGCTCCTGGCGAGCGACCGTCGGCCCAGCGCCATCTTCGCCAGCAACGACGACATGGCCCTTGGGGTTCTCAATGCTGCGGCGGCGCTCGGCGTGTCCGCGCCGGGGGGCGTATCGGTCTGCGGATTCGACGATACGCCCAGCGCCATGTTCAGCACGCCCCCCCTGACGACGGTCCGCCAGCCCGTCGCCGAGATGGCGGCGGCGGCGACGCGGATGCTACTGGAAGCGGCCCGGGACCCGGACCGGACCGTCGAAAAGATCGACTACACTCTCGTGGAGCGCGCCTCGACCCAGCCGCCAGGTTGATTTCGGTCGATCGTTGACAGCGCTGTCAAACGAAGTCAGGTTCAGGGCGGGAAACGGGCGCATCGCCAGATGCGTCGTAACGCTGGAGCTCTGAAGAACAGGGCCCACGGGGAGGGAAGACCATGATCTGCTTCAGACAATCGCTTCTGCTCGGCTGCGCCGCACTGGCGATCTCAGCCGGTTCGGCTCTGGCTCAGGACCAGGCCGCACAGCCGACCGCCACGCCGCAGGATGAAGCCACCGACCTCGGCGACGTGGTGGTGACGGCCGAGCGGCGCGAACAGTCCCTGCAGAACTACGCCGGGGTGGCCCAGGCGATTTCCGGCAAGGACCTGCGGGCCGTGGGCATCGACCAGATCGAGGATCTGCAGTCAGCCGTGCCGGGGCTGTCGATCTCCAATCAGGAAGGCAACGTCCAGATCTACATCCGGGGCGTGGGCACCGCGAACAACACCGAACTGGGGGATCCCTCGGCCGCGACCCACCTCAACGGGGTTTACCTGCCCCGGCCGCGTGGTCTCGGCGGCATGTTCTTCGATATCGCACGCGTTGAAATCGCCAAGGGGCCGCAGGGCACCCTGCGCGGGCGCAACGCCGTCGCCGGCACCCTGAACATCATCCCCAACATGGCCCGCCTCGGGGAACGGTTGGGCTATGTCCAGGGCGAAGTCGGCACGCTGGACACGACGGGCTATGAGGCGGCGATCAACCTGCCGATCGGGGATGTCCAGGCCGTACGCCTGGCGGTCTACGGCGTGGATCGCGGCACGGCCTACAAGAATGTCGGGGACGACAGGACGCTCGATCCGACGGGCATCCAAGAGCTTTTCTCCGCCCGCGCCTCCTACCTCTATCAGCCCAATGACCGGTTCAAGCTGAGCCTGATGGGCGACTACGAGTCCGAACGCGGCACCGGCTATCCTGCGACCAATATCCGCAACGGCCTGGTCAACGGCGGAAAGCCGGATGATCTGGAACTGCGCGACGTCCTGTTCCGCGGCCCGCAGGGTCTGGTCGAGAACGACAACTGGGGCCTGGCGCTGAACGCCTCCTATGATTTCGGCGGCGCGGTGCTCGAATATTCCGCCAGCCGTCGCAGCGTCGACTACTACCAGGTCAACGCCGCCAACGAGGGCGTCGTGCGCCCCGGCTATGGCGCCGCCGACGTCGACTACGACAACTTCGGGACCCAGTATTGGCTGACCCTGTCGGAGTCCGACATTCACGAGCTTCGACTGACCTCTTCGCCGGACTCCAGGACAGTCTGGTCTACGGGCCTGTTCTATTTCAAGGAGGAACAGCAGGTCGGCTTCCTGTCCGTCGTCGACAAGGGTCAGTTCTACTCCGGCACGGAGTTCACCTTCCCGGACGTGAAGTCTGACTCTTTCGCCGCCTATTTCGATGTGACCTATCCGGTTTCGGACCAGTTCCGCATCAAGGGCGGCTTCCGCTACACAGAAGAGAACAAGTCGCGTAACGGCGTCGGCGGCAACTGGGCGCTGGGCCTGGGTTCGCTGGACTACAACTGCTGCTTCAACTCCCGTTTGGGCACCGAGGGTTTCCGCCCGATCTTCACCGGACGCGACAGCTATGTCGCGCCGACGCCCGGGAACAATCAGGAAGCCGCCAAGTATTTCATGGGCGCCTTCCGTCCCGGCGCACGCGACACCTTCCTCGACCAGATCGCCGGCGTCGCTGACGGTTCGCGTCCGAACGGCACCTGCATCGACCGTCCCGACATCCAGCCTGCCGGCGGTGGTCAGATCTGCCCGGCGAACGGCCAGCACAGCTTCTTCCAGATCTCGGCGCCGGGCGCTCAGAGCGGTTCGTATGAAGACTCGTTCAGCGATTACCGTGTCGGCTTCGAGTACGACTTCACGGACGACAACCTCTTCTACGGGGCGGTTTCCACGGGTCACAAGTCGGGCGGTTTCAACGACACCATTACGGTCAACGGCGTGGCCACCGCGCCGACCTTCGCGCCGGAATCGGTGACCCTGTTTGAGCTGGGAACGAAGAACACCTTCCGGCCGGCCAGCGGCCGCATCGATGTGAACGCCAACGTCTTCTACTATGACTACGCGGATCAGGTCTTCCAGACCCTGGTGTCCCTGGGCACCGGACCGGGCGGGGCCAGCGCCGGCTTCTCGCAACAGAACGTCAACGTCGCCCAGTCCACGATCAAGGGCTTCGAGCTGGAGACGCGCTTCGACCTGCCGTTCCGGTCGCGTCTGGACATCATCACCGCCTATATCGACGCCAAGGCGGACAGCGGCGCGCTGACGGACACGCGTGGCACCGACTACGGCGACGGCACGCCCAACTTCAACATCGACATCGCCGACAACGACCTGCCCAACGTCTCGAAGGTCAATATCAACGCCCACCTGCAGAAGACGGCGGACCTGTTCGGCGGTCGCGCGGACTTCCATCTCCTGGCCAACTATCGGTCGTCCTACTACCTGAATATCTACAACGAGGCCCCGGTCATCCAGTTTGCCGACAGACCTTCGGACGCTGCCGGCCAGGCCGCCTATGACGCCTTCAAGGCTTCCATGGCGGGGACGACCGTCAATCCGAATGCGCCGTTGTCCAGTCCGTTCCTGCGCAGCACTTCGGCGCGGGACGGCGGTTTCTGGGCGCGTCAGGAGGGCTATGTGACCGTGAACCTGGGCGCCGGTTGGGAGCCTTCGAGCGGCCGCTATCGCATCGAAGCCTATGTGAACAACGTCTTCGACAAGACGGTCGTCGAGAAGCAACTGGTGTCGGACGAGGTGGTCAACGTCCTCTTCCTGAACCAGCCTCGCACGGCCGGCCTTCGTCTGCGCGCCAACTTCTAGTCTCCTGGACTGGGGCGGCGCTGATCTTCGGATCGGCGTCGTCCGTTTTTTCTTCAGTACGAGGTCCCGCATGTCAGCGTCCCGTCGATCGCTCGTGTCCGCCATCGCCCTTGCGGCTGTTCTCGCCGGCTGCGCCTCCGCTTGGCCTTCGGCAGCCGAGAACGTCAGCGCCCAGGCCGCTCCGGCCGTCTGGCCCATGGCCGCCAGCCCCCGCGCGATCACCGACGCCCGCACCGAAGCCATGATCGACGGCCTGCTGGCGCGCATGACCCTCGAGGAGAAGGTCGGTCAGATTGTTCAGGCCGACATCGCCTCCATCACGCCGGACGATCTGGCGCTCTACCCCATCGGGTCCATTCTGGCGGGCGGTAATTCTTCGCCGGAAGGCAATGAGCGGGCGCCTTTGGAAGACTGGGTGGCCCTGTCGCGCGCCTTCAGAGCGGCGGCTGCTGCGCGACCGGGGGCGGCGGTGCCCCTCATGTTCGGTATCGACGCCGTTCATGGACACAACAACATCGTGGGGGCGACGCTCTTTCCCCATAACATCGGCCTGGGCGCCGCGCGTGACCCCGACCTGATCCGGCGCGTTGGCGAAGCCACGGCCCAGGAGGTCGCGGCCTCGGGCGCCGACTGGACCTTTGGGCCTACCCTGGCGGTGCCGCGCAACGACCGTTGGGGGCGGACCTATGAGGGCTATAGCGAGCATCCGGAAATCGGCGCGGCCTACGCCGGGCCGATGACCCTGGGCCTGCAGGGCGAACTGGTCGAGGGACGCCCGCTGGCCGCTGACCGGATCGCAGGCTCGGCCAAGCATTTCGTCGCCGACGGCGGCACGCAAAACGGCGTCGACCAGGGCGACGCCGTGATCTCTGAAGCTGAACTGATCGCCATCCACGCTCAGGGCTATGTCCCGGCGATCGATACGGGCGTGCTGACGGTTATGGCCTCCTTCTCAAGCTGGAACGGCGAGAAGATCACCGGAAACCGCTCGCTTCTGACGGATGTGCTGAAGGGACGGATGGGCTTCGAGGGCTTCGTCGTGGGGGACTGGAACGCCCACGGCCAGGTCGAGGGCTGCAGCAACGAGAGCTGTCCGCAGGCGATCAACGCCGGACTGGACATGTTCATGGCGCCGGACAGCTGGCGTGGTCTCTACGTCAACACGCTCGCGCAGGCCCGATCGGGTGAAATCCCGGCGGCCCGTCTGGATGACGCCGTCCGCCGTATTCTTCGGGTGAAAGCCAAGCTGGGCGTCTTTGACAGGGAACGCTCGCTTGAAGGCCGAACCGACGTGCTGGGTTCGCTCGCGCATCGTGCGCTGGCGCGTGAGGCGGTGCGCAAATCCCTGGTGCTGCTGAAGAACGACGGGGTTCTGCCGATCCGTCCGGGAACGCGAGTACTGGTGGCCGGGACCGCCGCCGATTCCATTGGCCAGGCCTCTGGCGGCTGGACCGTGACCTGGCAGGGCACGGACACGACCAATGCCGATTTCCCGGGCGGGACGTCGATCTGGGCTGGTCTGCGCGAGGCTGTGACCGAGGCGGGGGGCGTCGCCGAACTGAGCGCCGACGGCGCCTATGGCCAGAAGCCTGACGTCGCCGTCGTGGTCTTCGGCGAGACCCCGTACGCCGAATTCCAGGGCGACATCGAGACGCTCGACTTTGGTCCCGATGAGCCCCTCGCCCTGTTGCGCCGTCTCAAGGCTGCCGGAATCCCCACTGTCTCCGTCTTCCTCAGCGGGCGTCCGCTCTGGGTCAATCCGGAGATCAACGCCTCGGACGCCTTCGTCGCGGCCTGGCTTCCCGGTACGGAGGGCGGCGGGGTCGCCGACGTGCTGGTTGGGGGCTCGGGTGGGCGCGAGCCTGTCGATTTCACAGGCCGGTTGTCCTTCTCCTGGCCGCGCTCGTCCGATCAGGACGTCTTGAACTTCGGTGACGAGAACTATGCGCCTCAGTTCGCCTACGGCTATGGGCTGAGCTATGCGCGGCCCGGCGCCGTGCCGCTGCTGTCGGAAGACGGCGCGGCGACCGTGACGAGAAGCAACCTTGACCGGTATTTCCGTGACGGGCGCGTCCAGTCGCCCTGGTCGCTTCTGCTCCGCGACAGCGGCGGCGACGCCAGGGTGGGGCAGGCGCTGTCGTCGGCCAGTCCGAGGGGAAGCCTCTTGGTCCGGTCTGCAGACGGAGCGGCCCAGGAAAGCGCCATGGCGCTTTCCTTCTCAGGAGCGGCGGAAGCCGTCATCTTTGGACCGGCCGTGGACCTGTCTCGCCAGCGTAACGGCGACATGGTGCTTACGGCCGGGGTCAGGCTCGAAAGCCGGGTCGCCGGACCTGTTGAGCTGGGTTTTGGCAAGGATCGGATCGATATCGCGCCGCTCCTGCACGACGCCAAGATCGGCGAATGGCGGACGGTCAGGATCAGGCTGGCCTGTTTTGATGCTGAGACGGCGGGCCTCATGGCGGTGGAGACCCCCTTTGTCCTCGGCTCGAAGACCCCGCTCCGCATTTCCCTGGCGGACATCGGTCTCGTTCCCCACGACGCCGAGGCGACCTGTCCCGCGAGCTAAGAGCAGAGATCAAGGGCGCGGTGAAGCCATGCGCCGGGACAAGCCCCTTTGAAGGCGGACCTGATCGACAGGGCAGGTGAGACTAGGGTGTTGCAATGTATGGACCCGAGGCTGGTCTCGAGGGCTGCCGGCATCTTCTGTTGGCGGCGTCGGGGCCTGTTGAGCGGCAACGACTGAAGGGGGCGCTTTGCGCCGCGGGTTACAGGGTGACTGCCGTGGCAAGCCCCTGTCAGGGCGAACGGCTCGCTCGCACTTTCAGTTTCGACGCCGTCGTTCTGAGCGCTGGCCTTGCCGGCTTTCTTTCAGGCAGTTCTGCCTGGTTTGAACCTTCGCAGACCGTTTGGGTGGAGGCACCCGAAGCTGGGGTCAGCTCGAATGGCGAACCGGGGCGTCGACAACAGCGCCTGATTGATCGTGTCGCGCGGGTGTTGCGTGGTCATCCGTTAGAGGGCGCAAGCGTGCCGCGGATTGTCATGGGGTCGGCGTCTTACGATTTGATGGAAAGCCATCTCGTCATTGACGGAAGCCGTCGTCCGCTGAGTCCCGTGCAGACCTTCACGCTGAGGCGTCTGGCGCTTGCCGGCGGACGGGTCGTGCCGCGCGACAGGCTCAGGCCCAGCCTGTATGTCGGACGAGGCGTCGATGTGACGATCGCCAGGCTGCGACGTCTGGTCGAAGCGGACACGCAGCAACCTCGGTACATCCACTCGATTCATGGATGCGGCTATCGACTGGCCTCGGATCTTCGCCTTCCAGGCCAGCGCTAGGTTCGACCGAAAATCAGGCTCCGTGCGCGACCATCGAGTCGCGAGAGCGGCCGCTGCTGGCTTGATCTTCCCGGCAATGTGCCGCGAGAGGTCTGCTTCCCGGTATCAGGCCAATGTCCGCTGATGGCGCATCTACGACGTGAGCGGGCCGTGCATTGCGCTCGCTGCCCACAATCACCCAAGCGCCGAAGCCAACCGTCCAGCGATCCGCGTCGCCGCCTCTCTGACCGGATGATCTGCCAAGTGCGCATATCGGGCGGTGGTCTGAACCTGCGTATGCCCCAGCAGCTTGCCGATCATTGGCAAGCCTTCACCTGCCAAGACGCCGTCCGATGCATAGGTGTGGCGCAAATCATGGATGCGGACATCGTCCAGGCCAGCGGTCTTCCGGATGCGCCGCCATGGATGCTGAAGATCGGTCAGGTGACTCCCTTCCAGCTTGCCGACGATGACGTAGGGATTGCCATCGACTTCAGGCAGCTTTCGCAGGAGTTCGACTACGGCGTCGCCCAGGTAGACCGTCTTCGGCCCGGTCTTGCTGTCCGGCAGCCGGAAGCGGCCAGCCCTGAAGTCGATGTAGCTCCATTTCAATGTCTGGATTTCGCGCAGGCGGCAGCCGGTGAGCAGCAGCAGCCTGAAGGCGGCGACGGCGAAGCGGCTTTCCGCGTCTGTGCGCTCGGCCTCCTGGAGGGCCGCGCCCAGGCGCTCGATCTCTTCGGGCGACAGGAAGCGCTCTCGCTTGCGCTCGGGAAAGGCCTTCACGTCGTCGCATGGATTGGTGCGCTTGTCCCTCATGCCCCAGACCTCCGCTAGGTTCATCATCTTGGAGAGAACGCCCAGAACCCGGTTCGATTGATAGGGCGTATGCGCATAATTCCCATGCAACTCCGCTACGTCGGCCGAGGTCACTGTCCGCACCCGCTGCTTCCCGAAGAACGGATTGATGAAGAACTGAACGGCGCGCCTGTACTCGTACTCGGTGGTCGGCTTGCAGCGGACAGCGACGTGCTCCTTTAAGAACCGTGCACCTAGTTCCTGAACCGTCGCTGCCTGGCGCTCCATGTCGCGCAGCGTCGCCGGGTCATCTCCGCCGCCACGCACGGCTCCCAACATACGATTGGCCTCGCGTCGCGCGATCTCGGCCGTCACCACGCCGTGCTGACCGAGCGCCATGCGACGGGTGCGGCCATGCCGCCGATACTGGATCAGATAAAAGCGTTTGCCGTTCGGCATCACGCGGACGCCGAACCCCGGCAACTCGCCATCGAACACGATGTAGTCTTTGGCGCGCACCTCCAGTCGGTCCACCACACGCTTGCTCAACTTCTCGCCAGCCATCTCTAAGTCCTTTCCCAGCGAAATCGCCGCCGTTCGAGCCGTTCGATCCGTGGAAGCGAGACGGAAGCGTTTGGCGGAAAAGCAGGGCGAAATAGATCGCAGGAACGGTGATTCAGATTGGCTGTGCGGTCAACAGAAAGTCAGGCGTAGTAGGGGTTTAGAGTTCAATAAGAAGCGAAATTGCCCAATACGAAAACAGTATAAATCGTTCTCATAACCTGAAGGTCGCAGGTTCAAATCCTGCTCCCGCACCCACAAATACCTCACAGGTTCCGCCTGTGAGGTTTTTTGCTTTCTGGGTCTGGCCCAGCGCCAACAGCGCGGCCAGGCTGCCGTGCACCTCCAACTGGAACCGACCCAGACCTTCCACGGGGATGAAGTCGACGCGCTCGATCAGTTTGCCCAGTTCGGAACGCACCTCCTCGCCGTCGTCGCCTTCGATCGCCTGGTGCAGATCTTCCGCTAGCCGTTAGCAGCGGGCGAGCCCAGCGGGATTAGCGACATCAATCTGCGCATGCGGCTACTCGGACAGCGGAATAGGCCTTGGCCCAGCCGCGCAGCTATCAAACGGCGCAGCGGTTGGGCCAAGGCCGGCCCCTTAGCGCTAATGCAAAGACGGACCGCTTGAGCCCTTCTTCGACCAAACGTGGAAGCCAGATGACATCGTGCCGGTCTAAACGATCCGTGGGAGCTGGGCGGCCTGCTCAGATCCCTGTGAGCGGCAGCCAAGACTTTCAGCAATCGGCGGAACGCTCCAACGACCTGGATCGTCGACGTCCCGGCTCAGGCCGCCAGAACGCCGGCGCATGGCGATAGAGAACGGCCAGTCCACCCGTCACAATAGAGATCACCAGCCCCATGGCTGCGCCCCAGCGCACGACGTCGTCTGGCCCCGTTGAACCGAGCGCCGCCATCAGCGACAGCACCGAAAGCGCCGTGAAGCTGATGATCGCCGGCCAGTTGGGCCTCCGCTGCGGGGGAGCGACGGGCTCGGCCACTGCGAATCGCCCACCGGGGGCCGGGGCGAGGCGGTGGTGGCCTACAGCGTGAGCATCACGGTCGAGGCGCGCCCGGATCCGTCGCTGGATCCAGAGGTGAGGGGTGGGGCCAGCCAAATCACTTCGGCTCGCCGATGCTTGACGAGGAGCTAGCGCCGGGGGGGGGGCGCTGCCGACCTGCGCTGCGCTCGACGTGTTCGACAAGGTGTACGACTCCCTTGGCTGATCAATCTCTTGAAGTTTAGGGGCGACGACCGCGTTGCGGCGGGGAGTCAACGACCGCGCCTGGCGCAGACGGGATGAATAGGAGACCATTCGGCGACGCTGACGACGGTTTAGTTGGTATCGGGCCGCATGGACCGGACAGGCCTCTACCGTCTCCGACGGATCAAAGCCCACGCCAGGACGAGGAGGGGCGTTCCCAGGAGGGCGGCCCCGAGCCCGTCCCACTGGCCATCCTCCAATAGAGCGCCGATCAGCCCGATCAGGCTCAGTGCGAAGAGGATGATCGGCGGGCCGAATATGGCCAGAAGGCCCAGGTCCTTGCGGCTCATGCCTTCTTCTTCCGCCTGGCGAGCCAGAGGTAGAGGCCGGAGATCAGGATGACGATCATGGCGATGTCCAGCACCGCCCACAGGATCTTCAGACCCAGCCCGCCATAGTCGCCGAAATGCAGCGGCTGGGACAGCGACAGGGTCTTCACATACCAGGGCATGGGGGCCACGGCCGCCAGCTCCCCGGTGCGGGCGTCGATCAGGGCGGGCGTCGTCATGTGCGTCGTCAACGGCGTGTCGCCGTGGAAGAAGACGGCATAGTGGTGAGCCGTGGAATAGTCGGAACCGGGGAAGGCCACGAACTGCAGCTTCATACCGGGCAGGGCGGCCTGAGCGCGTTTCACTGCGGCGTCGAGCGAGGCGCGTTCGCCGGCGGCTACAGGGGTGTCATAGGCGACGGTCAGTTCCTTGAGGGCGGTGTCTTTCCAGAAGGCGATGATCGGCGTCGCCAGGGTGTTGACCACGCCCGTCACGCCGACGACCAGCACCCAGGCCAGGGTCACGGCGCCCAGCAGGTTGTGATAGTCCAGCCAGCGCGTGCGCGCCGACTTTGACGCCCGTACGGCGCCGAACGGCAGCCGCCGCATGAAGGGGGCGTAAAGCACCACGCCCGAGACCAGGGCGACCACCAGCATCACGCCCATGGCGCCCAGGAACAGCATGCCGGGCAGACCCAAAAACAGGTCCGTGTGCAGTTGGAGCAGGAACTCCATCACCGGATGGCCCGAGACGGGCGGCGCGGCCTCGCCGCTGGTCTGGTCGATCGGCTGGAAATTATAGACGCCGGCCGGGCCGTCCGGCGCGACGCTGGTGACGTTCACGACTGGACGATCTTCGTCGAAGCTCATGAAGGCCGCCACCTCGCCCCGATGCCGCGACAGGGCGACCTCCAGAACCTGATCCAGGCTCAACTGCGCGCCATCCTGACGCGCGGGCTCCCACTGCTGATGCAGCAGGACCTCCTCGATCTCGTGCGTGAAGACCAGCGGCAGGCCGGTGATGCAGAGCATCAGCAGGAAGACGGTCGAGATCAGGCTCGACCACTTGTGCACCCAGGACCAGGCGCGGATGGTCCGCGTCCGCATGCGGTTCAGAACTCCGTGGAGATCGACAGTCGCAGGGTGCGGGGCGCGCCGAGCGTCAGATAGTTCGAGCCCGGATAGCCGCCGACTGCAACCCATTGATCCTCATCGGCCAGGTTCTCGATCCGCGCCCGCAGGGTCAGGGGCTGACCGCCCGCTTCGAAGGCGTAGCGCACCCCGGCGTCGAAGCGCGTCCAGGAGTCCAGCTCGATCGCATTGTCGGCGCTGGCGGGCTGGGCGCCGGTGTGGACGGCGCGGCCTTCCAGCGTCAGGCCGACGAGGGCGGGGACATCCCACTCGACGTTCAGGTTGGCCTGGAACTCTGGCACGCCGATGGGCGACTTGCCGTCCAGCGACGCATTCAGTGCGCGCTTGATCTCGGCGTCCAGCCAGGTCGCGCCGCCGAGAACGCGCAAGCCCATCACGGGCTCGCCGAAGACCGTCAGTTCGACGCCCCGGTTCTCCTGCTCGCCGCCAGCGGAATAGAGGCGGTCGGCAGGGTCGAAAAACTCGCTCGGCAAGGTGGTGCTGAAGGCGCTGAACGTGCCGCCGAAGGCGCCGCCGTCGTATTTGACGCCGACCTCGGCCTGTTCGGCGCGGAAGGGCTCCAGCACCTCGCCCGCGTTTGCGACCGGCAGGTTGTTGATCACGCCCGGCGCGATCTTTCCAGGCAGCAGGGCTTCGGAATAGTTGGCGTACAGCGAGACCTTGTCGCTGGGCTTGTAGACCAGGGCGAAGACGGGCGTGACGGCGTCGCTGGCGTAGCCGCCCGTGCGGGCCGTGGTGTTGTAGTCGTAGGAACGGGTGTCGATTTCCTGATAGCGCACGCCGAGCGTGGCCAGGACTCGGCCGTCCAGGAAGGACAGCATGTCAGCGACGGCGAAGCTGGTCGTCTTCACTCGCGCCACGACAGTCGGATCGCTCAGCGACCCGGCGACGAGCGCAGTCGCGGGCGGCGCAGTCACGTCGACAGGATTGTAGAGGTCGCTGGCGAAGCCCCCAAAGTCGGAGAAGGCGTAGGAGTTGCTCTCCCGCGTTTGAACCTGGGCGGCCGAGGCGACCAGCCTGTGTCCCACGGGGCCGGTGTCGAAGTCGGCGCGCACGCCGATGTCGGCCGAGAAGACCTGATCGCGCCGTCCGTTGTCGAAACGATTGCTGCTCAGGCTTCCGTCCGCTTGCGCTGTCGGATTGGCCAGGCTGTTACGCTCCTTGCCGTCGCGTCCGCCCATGGCGGCCCAAATCGTGACGGCGTCGGTCACGTCGAACTCGCCGCGCAGGGCGCCGAACAGCTGGGTTTCGTCGGTATAGGTCCAGGGCTGGGCGAAATTCTTGTCGGCGGACGGCGGCGCTGGAATGGCGCCGGCGGGCGTGACCTGCGGACGCGGCGCGTCGATGCGGTTGGCCTGCCATCCCAGATCTGCGGAGAAGCGGGCGCGGTCGCCGCGTCGATCCAGGCCGAGGCCCAGAACCGTCATTTCGCGCCCTTCGCCCTCGACCGAGCCTTCGCCCGCGCGACTGGCCAGGTTCAGACGCAGGCCCCAGGCGTCGTCCACCCCAAAGCGACGCGAAACATCGGCGGCGGCGTAGATTTCGTCGCCGCCTTCCCACCCGGCGGTCAGACGAGTCAGGGGCGCGTTGCGCGCGCGCTTGGGCACAAGGTTGACCGCGCCGCCCACGCCGCTGCCGCCGGGCGCAGCGCCGTTCAGGAAGGCGGTCGCCCCCCGAAAGACCTCGACCCGCTCCAGCAACTCCGCCGCCACGTACTGGCGCGGCAGCACGCCATAGAGACCGTTGTAGGTCATGTCGTCCGAGAAGACCGGGAAGCCCCGAATGATGTAGAGTTCCTGGAAGTTGCCAAAGCCCTTGGAGACGCGGACCGCCGGATCGTTCTGCAGGACGTCAGCGACGCTGCGGGCCTGCTGGTTGCGAACCAGTTCCTCGGTGAGGCTGGTCGAGGAGAAGGGCGTGTCCATGGTGTCCAGCGCCCCGAACAGGCCGACCCGTCCCCCTGTGGCCACCTGACCGCCGGCATAGGCCGGGGGCAGGGAAACCTGGGATCCCGTGACGACGATGTCGGAGAGAGTTGTCGGTTCTTGTTGCTGCGCCCAGGCCGGTGAGGCGCTGATCAAGGTCATATAGGAGGCGGACGCCAGGAGGCCGAACAGGGAAGGGCGCATCATGGCCTCGCATTCGTTGTAAGAATGCGTCGCACTACGACTTGCGCCCCCCGATGACAACCTGCGAAAGCGGATATGTAGGAAGGGTGCGCCAGAAGGTCTGCCTCGGCGACCAGTCAATAACCGCTGTTGGCGCGAAGCCGACCGCTCGGCCCGCCCGCGAGGCCAATCTCTCGTCAGGAGAACCGCTCAATAATGCCAACCCTCACGGAGCGCGGCAGGTCCGAACAAGGGGGTAGCTCGGAAGTGGAAATAGCCTCAGCCTTCCTCGTCCGCCGGGTCGATTGGCGGCGCAAGGATCTCGCTCGCTGCGTCATTGGTTGATGGTGGGTGTGCACGGGGCTCTTCAAATTGTGGATCGCGGCCGACGCGGGGCTCCCTTCGGCCTGTCGCACCGAGAGCCTCAATCGCGTCTTCGCCTTCGCGGCCGAACAAGCTCCGCAGGCGCACGTCCGTCTGGGGAAATGGCACTTCGATGCCTGCGGCGTCGAGCGCGTCTGCGATCAGCCAGGTGTAAGCCGCGTGCATGCCGGCGGGCCGCTTGACCGCAGCGCGTGTCGGCCAAACCAGCAGTTCAAAATCCAGCCCACGTTCACCGAATGCGACAAGCCAGACCTGGCTTTTGCGCGCCTCAGTCTCAGGAAGCGTGAATGGCGAGGCCCGAGCCGCCGCAAGCACGGCGTCGCGGACCCGACCGCGGTCCGCGCCGTAGGCGACGCTGAAGGGAACGTGGATACGACGCGTGTCGCCTTTCAGCGTCCAATTCGTCACCCGGTCCTCGATGAAGGCGGAGTTCGGGACGATGATGTTGACGTTGTCGTTGGTCCGAATGCGGGTCGCGCGTGGCCCGATCTCCATGATCGCTCCCCGCACGCCCGCCTCTAGTTCAACGTAATCGCCTACTGAAACCATCCGGTCGAAGATGAGGAAGAGGCCGGAGACGAACTCCTTGACCACCCCCTGAAGACCCAAGCCGATACCGATGCCGATGGCCCCGGCGAACACCGCCAGCGAGGACAGGTTCAGCCCTGCCGCGGACAGGCCCGAGATCACGCCGAAGACGATCAGCCCATAGACGACCAACTTCTCCAGAACATAGAGGGCTGCGGTGGTCTTCTGGGGCGAGCGTTCGCGCACTCGGCCCAGGATTCGGCCCAGGATCTTGGCCAGGATGAAGGCCACGACGATGATGACGGCGCCGCTGACCGCGCCGCCCAGGGTTATGGCCGAGCCGCCGAGGCTGAACAGCCGCGCCCCTTCCAGCCGGTCCACGTCGCCCAGTTTTTCAAGATCAGGAAGCATGACGGGAACGGAGCGCCCGGCAAGCGTCACGGTTCCGTCTGATCCCATGCATCGAATGTCGAGAGGCGGCGTTGAGGCCATTCGATCATTGGGGCTGATACCGCGTGACACTACAGCAGGGACTTGCGTTCGGACTGATCGCCCTGACCATCGGCGCCTTTGTGTGGGGCCGGTTCCGCTATGACCTGGTCGCCCTGGCGGCGCTGGTCGCCGGGCTGGCCCTAGGGATCATTCCGGCCGAGGCGGCCTTCGACGGGTTCAAGAACGACGTCACGATCATCATCGCCTGCGCCCTGATCGTTTCGGCCGCTTTTGCGCGGTCGGGCATCGTCGAACTGGCTATGCGCCGTGTCCTGCCGATGCTGAAGACCGAGCGATCGCAAGTGCCGGTGCTGACGGGGGCGGTGACGCTGCTGTCGATGGCGACCAAGAATGTCGGCGCTCTGGCCATCATGATGCCTGTGGCCTTGCAGGTGGCGCGGCGAACCGGATCGGCGCCCTCGCGGCTGCTGATGCCGATGGCGTTCGGGGCGATGGCCGGCGGGATGGTCACCCTGGTCGGGACCGCGCCCAACATCATCGTCGCGGAGGTGCGCCAGGAGATCCTGGGCCAGCCGTTCCAGATGTTCGACTATGCGCCGGTCGGCCTGGCCCTGACCGCCATCGCCCTGGGGTTTCTGGCCGTCGGCTATCGTATTCTGCCAAAGGACCGGCACGGCGCGACGGCCATGAACGCTGCTCTGGCCGCCAATGCCTACGCCACCGAGGTCAGCGCGCCCGATGACTGGGCGCCAGGATCGATGTCGGTCTCGGCGCTGCGGGAATGCGGCGAAGGGGATGTGCGGATTATGGCCCTGATCCGCGACGGCAAGCGCAAGCCCAGTCCGCGCGGCAATACGGTCATCAAGCCCGGCGACGTCCTGCTGGTCGAGGGCGGGCAGGAAGCGCTGGAGGAATTCCTGGCGCGGTCACGGCTCAAGCTGGTGCGCGAGAATCGGCCCATCGTCCTCGAGAACGCCTCCGAAGAGATCGCCATCGTCGAGGCGGTGGTCGGCCGAAACTCGCCCTTGCAGGGCCAGTCGGCGCGCCAGTCGGACCTTTACGGCCAGCACGGCATCAACCTGCTTGGCGTGTCGCGCAGCGGCTACGAACTGACCCAGCACCTGCGCACGGCTAAACTGGCGCCCGGCGATATCGTGCTGTTGCAGGGCGCGGAACAGGCCCTGCCGGCGGCGCTGACGGCGCTGGACCTCCTGCCCTTGGCCGAGCGCGAGGTGCGGCTGGGCGGCGTACGCAAGCGGTTCATGCCAGCCGTGGTGCTGGTGACCGCCATGACCCTGGTCGGTTTCGGGGTGATCCCGGTGGCCATCGCCTTCTTCGGCGCGGCGGTGGCGATTGTCGCTCTGGGCGGGCTTAAAATGCGCGAAGCCTATGCGTCGCTGGATGGGCCGCTGCTGGTGCTGATCGCCGCCCTGATTCCGGTTTCGGACGCGATCCAGACGACGGGCGGCTCGGACTTGGTCGCCGGCCTCCTGAGGAACGTCTTCGGCGGGATGCCCGGTATCCTCGCGGTCGGCGGCGTCATGCTGGCGTCGATGGCGGTTACGCCTTTCCTGAACAACGCTGCGACTGTCCTGATCGTCGCCCCCATTGGCGCGACCCTGGCCAAACAGTTGGGGTTCAATCCCGACCCCTTCTTGATGGCCGTGGCGGTAGGAGCGGCGTGCGATTTCCTGACCCCGATCGGACACCAGTGCAACACCCTGGTGATGGGGCCGGGCGGGTACAAATTCTCGGACTACCCTCGGCTGGGCGCGCCGCTCAGCCTGCTGGTCCTGTTGGCCGGACCGCCCCTGATCCTGATGTTTTGGCCTCTGTCATAACTTGGCTGATCGCGCCGGGGTCCGCGGGGCGAGGTCCCTGAATCGCGTTGCATTGGCGCGGGGCGCTGGCCCTGCTAGCTGTCGATCATCGCCGTGACCTTGGAAGCGAACTCGCTCATGGCGAAGGGCTTGGTCATCACTTCCATGCCCGGCGTAAGAAGCCCGTTTCCGACGGCGGCGTTTTCAGCATAACCAGTGATGAACAGGACCTTGAGGTCGGGCCGCCTGATGCGTGCCGCATCCGCGACCTGACGGCCGTTCACGCCGCCGGGAAGGCCGACGTCGGTGATGAGCAGGTCTATCTGGATGTCCTGTTCGAGTATGCGCAGGCCGGACGGCCCGTCGCTCGCTTCAATAGAGGCGTAGCCCTGATCACGCAGTACTTCCGCGACCAGCGCCCGCACCGAAGGTTCGTCATCTATGACGAGGACAGTTTCGCCCTGCCCAAGGGCGGTTTCCGGGCGGATCATCACGGGGTCGGCCTCGGTCAGGACGCCGTGATGGCGCGGCAGGTAGAGGCACATGGTGGTGCCCAGCCCGAGCTCTGAATAGACGCGGATCTGCCCGCCCGATTGACGGACGAAGCCATGGATCATCGAAAGGCCGAGCCCGGTGCCCTGACCGATCGGCTTGGTGGTGAAGAAGGGCTCGAAGATCCTTTCGATCGTCTCCGGGCTCATGCCGGATCCCGTGTCGGTGGCGCAGATGGAGATGTATTGGCCTGGCGCCAGGTCGCGGTCCCGGGCGTGGCGGTCATCGAGCCATTTGTTGGCGGTTTCGATTGTAAGCCGCCCTCCATGCGGCGCCATGGCGTCGCGGGCGTTGATACAGAGATTGAGAAGGGCGTTTTCAAGCTGGGGCTGGTCAATCTCGATAAGCCACAGTCCGCCCGCGCCGACGACCTCGAGGTCTATGTCTGGTCCGACAGTGCGACGGATCAGATCCTCCATGCCGCTGATCAGGCGATTTGCATCCGTGGGACGAGGGTCCAGCGTTTGGCGGCGTGAGAAGGCCAACAAGCGCTGCGTCAAGGTTGCGGCGCGCTGGGCTGCGCCCTGGGCGGCTTCGACATAGCGTCCGATCTCGGCTCCACGGCCTTGCGCCATGCGCTTGCTGATCAGTTCGAGGCTGCCAGAAATCCCGGCCAGAAGATTGTTGAAGTCGTGGGCTATGCCCCCGGTCAACTGACCGACGGCCTCCATCTTCTGGCTCTGCCGCAGCGCGGCGTGGGCCGACTGGAGTTCCTCGGTGCGTGCCTCGACCCGCGCTTCCAGAGAAGTATTCAGGTCCGCCAGCGCCTGTTCGGCCTGTTTTCGCGCCGTCAGGTCCTTGAACAGAACGGCCACCTGGCGGCCTTCGGCGGGTCCGACCTTGAAGGCGGCCAGTTCCAGCCATCGGCCGGTGGCTTCCAGTTCCTTTTCAAAGCGTATCGGACGGCCCGTATCGAGGACGCCCTTGTAAAGCGCGACCCAGCCGTCGGCCTCGTCGGGAACCATGTCACGTACGCGACGACCGACCACCTCCGAGATGCCGGCGTTTTCCGCATAGGCGGCGTTGGCCTCAACATGGACGTAGTCGCTCAAGGGGCCGCTGGGGCCATCGATGAACTCGATAACGCAAAATCCCTCGTCCATGCTGTTGAACAGGGTCTGGTATCGCATCTGGCTGTCCGCGCGTTCGGCTTCGGCGCGGACGCGCGCGACGGCGTTCCTGGTCCGTTCGGCGACATCGCGCACAAAGGCCAGTTCTTCCGGCGTCCAGAAGCGGGGGCCTTGGCTGTGAACGGAAAGGACAGCCACAAGGCGATCCCGTTCGAGGATGGGGACGGCCGCAAAAGCACGAATGTCCTGAGCCGCAAATGCGGCGGCGTCCGGTCGCGTTCTCGGGTCGCTGGCGATATCAGCGACGGCGACCACGCTTCCGCTGTTCAAGTCATCGAAAACCTCACCCTGGTCGCTTAGGGAGAAGTACTGTGGCGGCGCAATGGGATCGTCCGCCGGCATCCAAAGCTGTTCCAACGTGAGAAGATCGCGTTCGAAATCGACAGACGCGTAGGCGGCGCGTGAGCCCAGGGTCTGGCCGACTATGCGAGCGGCCTGGGCCGACATCTCCGCTGGGTCGTTGAGGTCGCGCAAAGCGTCATGGAGGCGGAGAAGGGCGGCCTGACGAATTTCGACCTGCTTGCGCTCGGTGATGTCGAAGCTCACCCCCGGCAGGCGGCTGGGGCGACCTTCGGCGTCGAGGACGCAGCGGCCTTCTGCGATAACCCATACGATCTCTCCGTCCGCCTGGACCAGCCGATACTCGGCGCTGAAGGCGGAGCCGGTTGCGAGGGATCGTGAAATGGACGACTCGACTGATGGCAGGTCCTCGGGATGAATGCCGCTGAAGAAGACCTTCAGCGGCGCCCCCTCCCGGGCAAGAGCGACATCTACGCCATAAAGGCGGGCGAAGCGTTCGTCGGCACGGACGCGATCGGCGGCGATGTCCCAGTCCCAGGTCCCTAGCCCGCGCCCGGCGGAAAGGGCGAGCTCAAGCCGTTCGACCGCCTCGGCCTCATCGGCGGCCAGCCGGATCCGATCAGTAATCTCGTTGACGAAAACCATGACGCCAGCCGCTTGGCCGCTTTCGTCGGGGACGGGAGCGTAGTGGAGATCGAGCCAGGCCGACTCCGGGCCGCTCCCTCGGTCCAGGACCAGTTCCTGCTGCTGGAGCGACCAGGATTCGCCCGCAAGACCGCGGCGGATGTTGCCGTCATTGAAGTCGGCGATTTCCGGCCAACCTTCCCGCGCGCCCATGCCAAGCAGCGCCGGGTGACGCGCGCCGGCGAAACGGGCGTATCCGTCGTTATACAGGAGGACGCCTTCGGGACCCCAGAGCAGGACCATGGGATTGGGCGCCGCGATCATCATGCCCACCGTTGTCGTCAGACTTTGCGGCCACCCGGCGCGAGGACCGAGCGGCGAGTTCGACCAGTCGTGCGTCCGGATGAGCCGGGCCATTTCGCCTGGGCCGTTCAAAAAAGTCTTGTCGGCGGTCTGGTCCAAAAATCCTCCGGGGTCGCGAGGCGACAGCGTGCCGACCTTAGTCGGTCTTGATGTTCAGGCTGTCGAAAGCTCGCGCGACGTTTTCTAGCGTATAGGGCTTCTGAACGACCAGACGGCCTCGGTGCTCCACCGGCGGATTGGCCTGTTCGCCATAGCCTGTTGCAAAAATGAAGGGCACGCCGAGTTCGGCCAACCGGTCGGCGATCGGATAGCTGTTCCTGTCGCCGAGATTGATATCCAGCATCGCAACCGTAGGGCGGGCGGTGTCGATGAATTCCAACGCGCCATCCACCGTGGCTGCGGTGGTGACGGAGGCGGCGCCCAGGCGATGGGCGATGTCCTCAGCGTCCAGAGCAATGATCAGGCTGTCTTCGACCAGAAGAATGTCGTGGCCGGTGAGCATGGCGTCCGGTTCGATCTGCGGATGGCCGACCGCAGGGCGCGGATACCTGATACGCTTTGCCTCGCCTGCGGCGCGCGGCTCGGAAAGATGTCGGGCCGGAATGCGGAAAACCGCGTGAACGCCTTTTGGATTGTAGTCGATATCGGCCGAACCGCCCAGATCATAGGGCACCGAACGGTTGATGATGGTTGTGCCGAAGCCCTGGCGGGACGGCGCCTGCACCGGCGGGCCGCCGGTCTCGCGCCACTCCATGATCAGGTCGCCTGCCGCGTTGCGGTTCCAGCCTATGACCACTCTCCCGCCTTGGACCGAGAGACTGCCGTACTTGTTGGAGTTGGTGACCAGTTCGTGGAGCACCAGAGCCATGGTGGAATAGGCGTTGGGGTTCAGGTGAATCGGCTCGCCCTGAACCGTAATCCGGTCATGCTCGTCGACAAAGGCTGCTGCTTCAGCGTCGATCAAGGCTTGCAAGGGCGCGGGACCCCAATGGTCGTCAGTGATCTGGTTGTGGGCGCGCGCGAGGGCGTGAATGCGTCCGTCCACGACCTTGACGAAGTCGGCGATGCTGTCGCTGGTCGGTTCTGACTGCCGGATCAGGCCACGGATCAGACCCAGGATGTTGCGCACACGGTGGTTCAGCTCCGCAATCAGGAGTTCCTGACGCGCGCCGGACTGCTGCCGTTCGGCTGAGGCCTCGTCGGCCAGGCGCAGGACCACCTCGATCATGGTCGCCCGCAGGGTCTCCGCAACCCGGACTTCGGATGCGGTGAAGGGCTTGGAGCGGCCCTCCACGAGTTCCTTCCACTCAGCGAAGCTTTCGCGGGGCGTCAGACGAGGGCCGTTCGGTCCGTATTGAACCGGCTTGTGCGGATCGCCCGCCCAACGCACCGAATGGATCAGCTCCTTGCGGAACAGGATGACGTAGTCACGCGGGGATCGCGATATGGGAATGGCCAGCAGGCCGGCGGCGCCGGAGGCGAAGGCGCTGGCGTCCGGGACGAGCGCGCCGATGTGATCCGTGGCGAAGACCCGACCGGCCGCCGTACCATTGAGGGCTCGCACAATCCGGCGGAAGTCCTCAATCGGAGGCGTTGCGCCGGAGAAGGCGTGGTTGCCGCCCAGCCATACTCCCACTCCGTCCGCCGGTATGGCGTGGGTCAGGATGTCCCCAAGCCAGTCCGGATCCTTGAGCAAAGTCTCGTCCGAGGCCACGGCCCCCAGAAGTTGGTCCGAAATGTCCCGGGCGCGTCGCTCGTACTCGACCGTCTCCTTTCGCTCGCGGCTTTCCAGACGCATGGAGAACATCTGGGCGAAAAGTTCACTGACAGAGCGACGTTCAAACGTGGGCCGCCGCGCCGAATAGTGGTGGCAGGCGAACAGGCCCCAGAGCTTGCCGTCGACGATAATGGAAATCGACAAGGAGGCGCCGACCCCCATGTTCTTGAGATACTCAATGTGGATCGGCGATACCGACCGCAGCGTGGAGAGCGAAAGATCCAGCGGTCGGCCGTTCTGATCGCGCTGGGGAAGGATCGGCACGGGTACGGCATCGACGTCCGTGATCAACCGGAGCAGATTTCGTCGGTAAAGGTCGCGCGCTTGGGCGGGGATGTCGCTCGCCGGGTAGCGCAGGCCCATGAATTTTCCAATGCCGGAGCGCGCGGCTTCAGCCACCACTTCGCCGGAGCCATCGGCCGCGAACCGGTAGACCATGACGCGGTCGAACCCCAGCAGGGCGCGGACCTGACGCGCGCCCTCTCTGAAGAAGGCGGGGAAGTCGGCTGCCTGGTCCAGGCGCGAAATCATCGAGCGGACCGTGCCGCCGGCGTCTCCATGCTCGCCTGACGCCGGCTCGGCCTCGATGACGACTTCCCCCGCCGAGACATGGATAGCAATGTCGAACGCCTCACCGTCGTCGATGAGGACACAGTCAAAAAGACGCTCGACCGCGTCGCTGCCGCCGAGCATGGCGGCGCGGTTGCGGAGATCATGAACAGCCTTGCTGTTGAAAACCTCCTGGAGGGGCAGGCCCAACAGGTCGTCAGCGGTTCGGCCGATGAAGGCGTGGATATTGGCAGAGGCCCGTGCGACCAGCCAGTCGGCGGTCAGGGCGAGCAGGAAGCCTATGGGCTGGATGGCTCCCAGAATATGGATGGGCTCGCGGTCACAGTTGGTCAGGTCGACCGAGGAGGCTGGGGTCGTCACTATCGGTCGGCTCCGGGGATAGGCGCGGGCGGCGTGTTTCGAAGATTTCGAATACCGCTGCATGCCGCGACTGCGACCTATCGCGGCGATCCGGGAACTTGGCCGTCGGTCGAGAAGCAGCAAATGCACGTCGTGCTTCCGAGTTCCCGGGCATCCGACAGGTTTTCACGACCGAGCCTGACAAAGAGCGAGGCTGGCCATGTTGGAGGCGCATTTCACGCCACCGAACACTCTCCCTGAATGCTCAACCGGGGAGCCTGTGAACGGGATTGCATAATTCAGGGCGTGAACTGAATCGTGCGGGCGAACTGGAAGTCCGCGCGGCCGGGATTGACCGTCGCATCCCTCATCAGGGCGATTGCCGCCTCGCCAAATCCCAGGCCTGGATGGGTTTCACCCAGCACCTGGCAGTTTTCCACCTTACCACTTGCACGCGCCGTGCATTCCAGAGTGACCGCGACGCTGAGCATGGGCCCGGCCTGCATATCCACGGCGGCGGCTTCGCGAGCGACCGGCGTCGTCAACTCTGGTTTCGGTGATGCGTCTAAAAACAGTGCAGCAGCCAAGACAAAGGTGAACATGGGAAATCCTCCGCTTTGTTAACATCTGAAGGCGGGCCGTGTTCCGACGAAAAGACTCCGAGTGCGAACTGCATTGAACCTGGGCCATCTCCCCGCCGGGAGTGTCGCCGTCCCTCGTGTCGCGGCTCGGTCAGCGAATGCGGCGGGTGCATTGCCTTCTCCAATGCCTGAACTATTTCCATTCGATCTCTGGGCAGGATCGGCGACGCCCAGCCTGAAAGGAAAATCATGCGCAGCGTGACTCACGATCGTTTCGGCGACCCGGCCGAGCTTCTCCATCTCGCGGACGCCGCCTTGCCCGAACCCGGGCCGGGGCAGGTGCGGGTTCGCACGCTTCTTTCGCCTATCCACAACCACGATCTTTGGACCGTGCGTGGGAGCTATGGTTACAAGCCGCCCTTGCCTGCCATTGGCGGCAGCGAGGCGGTCGGGATCGTCGATGCATTGGGCGAAGGCGTGGCGGCCGAGCTGGCTGGGCGTCGCGTGGCGGTCGCCTCCGTCCACGGAACCTGGGCCGAATACTTCCTTGCGCCGGCAGGCGGGTTGATACCGGTGCCGGAAGCGATCGGCGACGAGGCCGCTGCTCAACTGATCGCCATGCCCTTCAGCGCCATTTCCCTGCTGGAGTTTCTCGAGGTGTCCGAGGGCGACTGGATCATTCAGAACACCGCCAACGGCGCCGTCGGCAAGACATTGGCCATGCTGGGCAAGGCTCGCGGCGTCCATGTGATCAACCTGGTGCGTCGCGACGAGGGGGCTGCAGAACTGGAGGCCCTGGGTGTCGAGAATGTCGTCTCGACCGCATCGGCCGACTGGAAGAAAAAGGTGAAGTCTCTCCATGGCGCCTCCTCCGTCAGGGCGGCGGTCGATTCCATCGGCGGAAGCGCGACGGGCGACCTGGCCGATGTCTTGGGTGAGAATGGGCTTCTTGTATCCTTTGGATCGATGACGGGCGAGGCGATGCAGGTCTCCTCCGGCTCGGTCATCTTCAAGCAGCTGACGATCAAGGGTTTCTGGGGCAGCAAGGTTTCGGCCGCCATGGCGTCGGATCAGCGTCGCCGCCTGATCGGCGAATTGTTGACGCGGGTCGCGGAGGGGCAGCTCGAACTGCCTGTCGAGGCCGTATTCGGTCTGGATGAGGCGGCGCGCGCCGTGGAGACGTCGCTTGCGCCGGGCAAGAGCGGCAAGGTCCTGTTCCGTCCCTGACCTGCGGCAGGCGCTTTCACTGTCGAGGTGAGGCGAACCGCAGAGCGGCGGGCAGGGAGGCATAGGGCGCGGAGCCGTGATCTTCGCTGTCTAGCACATCCAGCCGAACTCCCCCCCTGTGGACCAGGCTACGCGCATTGCTGACCATGCGCCGGGCGAGATGGGCCGGAGCCAGGCCCGTCATTTCTTCCTGGCCGCCGACGACGACAAGCAGGTCGTTTTCCTGGGTCGATCGCGCCGGCTGCGCCTCGACGATCGATGGGTTCGACCAGATCGAAGGGCTAACGGCGATATAGCGATCGAAGGGACCAGCGAGCGCTCGTGTCTCCAGAACGAACTGGCCCGACATCGAGTGGCCCCAGAGGGCCAGCTTCGTGGCGTCCGCGCCTGCCGCCTCGATCAGCGGAAGGACCTGGCCCAACAGGCGCTCCAGCAGCCAACGCCCCCTGGCCTGTCGGTCAGGACGATGAGCATCTGGAGAGAAGCTGAATGATGCATGGCGGTCGGCGCCGTCATCCAGCGTCAGGCCCACCACCATCATGGGTTCAATGCGCGTTTTCATTGATCGACGCGCGAGACGCTGCGCCATTTCGGCGGTTGCTGTAAAATAGGCCTCGCCGTCCAGCAGGATCAGCGCCGGCCAGCCTTCTGGCGGCCGAGCAGCTTCGGGCCTGTTGATCCAGAGCGTGAGGCCGGGGGCCTCCGCATCGGCGAGCAGACGCAATGCGTCACACCCCCCAGTCAGGGGAGGAGAGGCGGCGTCGAAGACAGAACCCGAGATCGTCATGGCGACACCCTAGCCGATTAAGGGGGCAGGGTGTATTGCGACGCATTCTCTGAGCGGAGGTCGTCATATTGGCGAGTGCTGAACGTGCGGCGCCAGATGCGGTGATCGCCTATTCCCGGGATGTCAGGACCAGATTCGGGGTTCTCGGCGTTCTGGCCCTGGTCGCCGCAGCGGCCCTGCTTCTGGATGTCGTCACCGGGCCGTCCTCTATTTCGGCAGCCGCTGTGGTGAAGGGCGTGTTTGATCCCTCTTCGCTGAGCACGGCGCAGCAGGCCATCGTCTGGCAGGTGCGCCTGCCCTACGCCCTGATGGCGGCTCTCGTGGGCGCGGCCCTGGCCCTCGCCGGGGCCGAGATGCAGACGGTGCTGAACAATCCCCTGGCCAGTCCCTTCACGCTGGGCGTGTCGTCGGCGGCTTCATTCGGGGCGTCACTGGCCATTGTGCTGGGCGTGGGGGCGAGTTTCATCGGGTCCGACTGGCTGGTGCCGCTGAACGCCTTCGTCTTCGCGTTCGGCTCGGTGCTGGCGCTACAGGCGCTGGCGCGGATGAAGGGATCGGGGGTCGAGAACATCGTCCTGTTCGGCATCGCCCTGGTTTTCGCTTTCAACGCCCTGACGGCGCTGGTGCAGTTCCTGTCGTCGGCCGAGGCGCTGCAACAGCTCGTGTTCTGGACCATGGGTTCATTGTCGCGCGCCACATGGGGCAATGTCGGGGCCCTGGCCCTGGTGGTCGTGCTGGTGACGCCCTTCTCCCTGCTCTCGTCGCGGGGGCTGACGGCGCTGCGGCTGGGCGAGGACCGGGCCATGAGTTTCGGCGTGGATGTGAAGCGTCTGCGCTTCCTGTCCCTGCTGCGCGTCAGCCTGTTGTCGGCGACGGCCGTGGCCTTTGTCGGGGCCATCGGTTTCATCGGTCTGGTCGGGCCGCACATCGCGCGGCTTCTGGTGGGCGAGGATCACCGCTTCTTCCTGCCCGCGAGCATCCTGTCAGGGGCGATCATCATGTCGCTGGCTTCGGCGGCGTCCAAGGCCATCGTGCCGGGCGTGCTTATGCCGGTCGGGATCGTCACCGCCGTGATCGGCGTGCCGGTCTTCCTGTTGCTGATTTTCCGTAACGGAGGGCGGGGGTGACGGGGTTGCGGGTTCAGGATCTGAGCGCGGGCTACGGCGGGCGCGCCATCGTCGAGGAACTGACCCTGCCGCCGCTGACCGCCGGCGAGGTCGTCTCGGTCGTCGGTCCAAACGGGGCGGGCAAGAGCACCTTCCTGCGGGCCTTGGCCGGGCTGATCCCGGCCAAGGGTTCGATCAGGCTGGACGAGGTCGAACTGACCGGCCTGGCGCTGGCCGACCGGGCCAGACGCGTCACCTACATGCCCCAGACCCTGCCGCAGGGCGTGGCCCTGACGGTGCTGGAGACGGTGGTGGCGGCCATTCGCGCCACGCCTCTGGGCGGAGCGGCCTTTACAGACGCCCAGGCGGTCGAGCGCGCCTTCGAGGTCTTGCAGCGCATCGGCGCCGAGGCTCTGGCGGGACAGCGGCTGGATCGGCTGTCGGGCGGCCAGAAGCAGTTGGCGGGTCTGGCGCAGGCCCTGGCGCGCGAGCCGCGCCTGCTGCTGCTGGACGAGCCGACCAGCGCGCTGGATCTCTATTATCAGTTGCGGGTGCTGGATCTGGCGCGGGAGGCGGCGGCCGAACGGGGCATGACGGTGATGATCGTCCTGCATGATCTTCAGGCGGCCGCGCGGGTGTCGGATCGCATCGCCGTCATGGCGAACGGGCGGTTGGCCGCCTTCGGCGCGCCGGCCGAGGCGGTGACGCCCGACATCCTGGCCCAGGTCTATCGCGTCTCGGCCCGCGTCCAGCGCTGCGAACGCGGCGTGCTTCAGGTGTTGATCGACGATGTCCTGAAAGCCGGCTGATCGCCCGCTCTCCCACAGCAAAAAGGCCCGCTCGACGGATCGACCGGGCCAGTTTGGGGAGGAGACGTGAAGATCAGGGACGGATCAGGGTCACCACGTCGCCGGTCGCGTCGACCGGGACCGGCGTGCCGGCCGGAGCGTTGCGCGGCAGGCCGCGCGCCTTGTTGGTGACATAGACGGCGTTGGTGGCCCGATCGATGGCGATGGTCTGGGGCAGGGTGCCAGTCTGCAGGTTGGCCTTCACCGCATAGGTGTCGGAATCCAGCACCGTGACCGTGCCGGCCTGACGGTTGGCGACGTAGATCTGTTTGACCGCGCCGTTATAGGCGACGCTCAGCGCGCCTTCGCCGGTGGCGACCTTGTGGATCAGAGCGCCGGTGTCGGCGTTCAGCACGGTCAGTTCGCCCGACTTCTGGTTGGCGACGAACAGGCGGCGGCCTTCGGAATCTACGGCGACGTTGATGGCCGAGTCACCATGCGACGGCCATTTGCCGACGGTTTCACCGGTAGACAGGTCGATAGCGGCGACTTCATTGCTGCCCATGCCGGTGACGTAGAGGCGGTTGGTCGAGGCATCGAAGGCCGCGCCGGTCAGGCCGCCGACGGGGGCCACGATGGTCCGCTCGACCTTATTGGACTCGCCGTCTATGACCCAGATCAGGTTGGGACGCGAGGTGTCGCCCGCTTCGCCGCCGACGACCGTAACATAGGCCTTGTTGCGCTGCTCATCGACGATGACTTCGCGCACGTGGGCGCTGTCGTCGTCTTCTGACTGACGGATGGTTGCCACCACGGCGCCGGTCTTCAGGTCGATGGCCGAGACGGCGCCGGTACGCGTATCCGTGCCATAGAGGATCTGAGTGCGGCTGTTCAAACCCAGGCCGTAGAGGGGACGCTCCGACACGTTGATCGGGGCCTCGGCGGCCAAGGTCTGGCCGTCCAGGCGCACGATCTGGGCCTGGTTGGCGCCGCGCGGGCCGACGGCGGCGACATAGATGTCGCTGTCAGCCGGATTGAAGACGATCTCGTACAGGCCGCCGGGCGCGACCTTGACGGTCTTCTCGATCGATTGGGCCGAGGCGGGCGACGCCGTCGACAGGGCGATGAGGCTGGCGGCCAGCATGGCGCTGTGTCGAAGGGGGATCATGTGGTCTCTCCTTAAGGAAAATAGGGCGTCAGGCGGGGACCAGATCGGTCCAGTAGTCGCCGTGGTAGGGCACGGCGAGGAAGCGTTGGTTGATGGTGTTGAGCGTCGCGCGCGGGTCGAGGTCGGCGAACAGCTCGGGCTGGATCCATTTGGCCAGGACCTCGGTGGCGATGATGTCGATGGGCGAGTTGATCAACTGATGCGACAGGCCGTGCACCTTGCCGTCGCGCACGGCTTTCAGGGTGGCCAGGCCCCGCCGGTCGGCTACGCGCCGCAGCGAGGCGCGCGAGGTCTCGGCGTCGTATTTCGGTCCCACGACAAAGCCGCCGACCTTTTCCAGGTGCGGGCCGCCGGTGGCGATGTAGAGGTCGGGATCGCGCTCGACCACGAACTCCAGGTTCAGCTTGCCTGAGGGTTGTTTCAGCACCTCTGCGCCGATATTGCGGCCGCCGACGAAGGTCAGGTAGTCGCCGATGTTTCCCGCGCCGACCGAGTTGCAGCAGTCAGGGCCGTTGCCGGCGTGGGCTTCGAGGAAGACACTCGGCTTTTGCTCGTCCTTCAGCCCTGCGACCCGATCGGAGATGACCTTCAGCTTGGCGGCGCGGAAGGCGTTGTAGGCCTCGGCCTGTTCTTCGCGCCCGATCAGGCTGCCCAGCAGGGTCAGGCTGCGCGACTGATTCTGGAAGGGGTGCTGGAAGAAGTCGATATAGGCGACACGGACCCCGGCCTGCTCCAACTGGCCGGCCTGGGCGTCGGTCGGGCCGGAATCCAGCGACACCAGCGCCACCTGCGGCTGGGCTCCGAGGACCGCCTCGACGTTGAAGGCTGAGGCGGAACTTGGCGTCTTGGGCAGGGTCGCCAGGGCTGGGGACCTGGCCAGATAGGCGGCGTAGATTTCAGGGCTGAGGCGGTTCACGTCGCCCGCCCAGGCGGCCAGAAGACTGACCGGATCGGGATGGATCAGCGACAGGGCGATCAGGAAGCGACTGTCGTCGATCGACAGCTTGCCGATGGGCGGCGTGACCGCCAAAGGGCGGTCCCGCAGGTCGGTCAGCAGGGAGGAAGGGCCCGCATCCTCGCGTCGGGTGCAGGCGCCTGCGCCGGCCAGAAGGGCGGCGGCCCCAAGAAGAAGAGCGCGGCGGCCCGGCTTGAAATCCATCATTTGGCCCATCTTCAGAAGTCCCAGCTGACGCCCATCCAGTAGCGACGGCCGTCGCCCTGGAAGTCGTAGGTCGCGACGTTCAACACCTTGTCGGTCAGGTTGTAGACGCCCAGCTTCAGCGTCACCTTGTCCCGCACGCGCCAGTTCGCGCCGACGTCCAGCAGGGCGTAGTCGGGATAGCGGCGACCGACCTGACGCGGGCCGTCCATGACGGGTTCGCCGTTGATGCCGACGCGCAGGCCCGCGTTGATTTCCTCGCCGTGATAGGAGCCTGCCGCCCACAGGTTCAGGCGATCCGTCGCGGCGTAGTCGGCCCGCAGGCTGGCCATGTGCTCGGGCGTGCGCGACAGGGGCAGGCCGTCGTACAAGCCGCCCTTCTGGACCGAGTCGGTATAGGTATAGCCGGCCTTCAACGCGAGTTGACCCGTCGCCTGCCAACGCCCGCCCAGCTCGACGCCCTGGATGCGAGCGTCGTTGATATTGTACCAATAGTAGAGTTGATACTGCGGGTCTTCGCTCCAGCGAAGAACCTCGGGCAGGTCGCACACGCCATTGCTGTTGGCGTCCGGCCCGCAGACGCGATCGGAATCGATCTTGTCCTTGAAGTCGGTGCGGAAGACGGTGGCGTTCAGCGACAGTGTCGGGGTCGGGCGCCACAGGGCGCTGATCTCATAGTTGACGCTGCTCTCCGGCTTCAGGTCCGGGTCGCCGATGATGACGCCGCACAGACCCGCGCCATAGTTGCAGTTGGCGCCGCCCGTCTCATAGGCATAGCCGTCGGCCACGGCGCGGATCTCGGGTGCGCGGAAGCCGGTCGAGACGCCGCCCTTGATCGTCAGGGTCTCGCTGGGTGTCCAGACGGCGTATGCGCGGGGGCTCCAGTGATCGCCATAGCGCTTGTGATCATCGACCCGCAGGCCGAGCGTCAGGGCCAGGTTCGGCGTCAGGGTCCATTCGTCCTCGATGAAGAGGGCGCGCTGCCAGACGTCGAAGGTTCTGGCGATATTGTCACGTTCGCCGGGGTTGATGTCCTGCAGGCTGTTCTCGATCCACTGACCGCCAAAGACCAGGTTGTGGTCGCCCAGCGCAGAGCCGGTCAGCGGCAGGTTGAACAGGGCGTCGAGGACGGTGTTGGTCAGTTCCGGCGCGCGCGGATTGCGCACCAGGGTTCCGGCCGCATCGGCGGTGAAAATCTCGCGCGAAGATTCCTCGCGCATCAGGGACAGGGCGCTGGTCCCCCAACTCCAGTCGCCGTTCCACGACAGGGAGGCGCTGTCGCGGCTATGGTCGTTGCGCGTGCTGCGCGCGGCGGGGGCCAGGGTCTTGCCCGCCGTGCTGAAGCGCTCGATCCGCGTGGTGTCGGCTTGCAGCAGGATTTCGTGGTCGGCGGTCGGCGTCCAGGCCAGACGTCCCGTCAGGCTGTGTTCGTCCGATCCCATGACGCCGGTGCTGTTGGGCGCGTTGAAGATGTGGTCCTCGGCCCGATCATAGACCCGGCCCCAGATCTGCGCGCCTAGCTTGCCGCCGACGATGGGGCCGGCGAGGTAGAATTGACCTTGAGCCCAGTCGCCGCTGTCGCCGTTCTCCTGAGCGACGTAATCAGCCGCGACCGTGCCGCCCCAGCGATCAGGGACCTTCTTGGTGATGATGTTGATGACGCCGCCGATCGCATCCGACCCATAGAGGGACGACATCGGGCCGCGCACCACCTCGATACGCTCGATAGCCGAGACCGGGGGGGTGAAGCTTTGTTCCAGGCCGCCGTTGCCGTTGACGCGGGCGTCACGCGTCGATTGCCGTCGCCCGTCCACCAACGTCAGGGTGTAGGCGCCGGGCAGGCCGCGGATGAAGATGTCCTGGAAGTTCGAACCCCCGCTGACCGAGACGCCCTCGACGTCGCGCACGGCGTCGAACAGATCGGAATAGGCGCGGCTTTCCAACTGCTCTGCGGTGATCAGGGTAATGGTCGCCGGCGCCTGTTCGATTTTCTGCGCGCGGGTCGAGGCCGTCACGACGACATCGTCCACCGTGGTGGTGTTCTGCGCGAAGGCGGCCGATGCGACAGACAGGCTGGCGGAGGTAAGCAAGGCCAGGCGGGCTGCGCGAGTCATGAGGGCATAGGGTCCGAGCCAAGAGAGAGACTGTCACTGCGTAGTGATAGTCATTGTCACTTGCAACAGCCCTGCTCGCGACGCTTGGTCGCTGATGAGCCGTGATAGGCGCTGCAGTAGGGGGCAATGTGAAAGCCCCCGCCTGGCGGAGAGGGCTCTGGGCCGTCTTCTATCGAACTGGACGGATGCGCAGGACGGTGTCGTTGCCGTCGCTGCTCCAGCCGGATTTGACCGCGGCATAGATGTTGCCGCGACCGTCGGTTGAAACGTGGTTGGCGACCGGGGGGGCGGGCAGGTTGGCGACGATGCGGCCGTCAACGTCCGTGACCGTCACCGTGCCGGCACCGAAGGCGCTGATGAAGGCGCGGCGTGACTTCGGTTCAAACACCACGTTCAGGGCGCCAGCCCCGACCGGGGTGTCTGCGATGACCGAACCGTCTGCCCCGTTCAGGATCACCAGGTTGTCGGTGCCCTGTGCCGCCGCAAAGATACGGTTGGTTTGGGCGTCATGGGCGACGCCGATCACGCTGCGTGCGCCGGGCGCCGGATAGACGTGCTCGACCTCGTCAGTCTGGGTGTTGATGACGGCGATCTCGTTGGTCGAGTTCGACGCCACGTAGAGGCGGTCAGCCGCGCGATCATAGGAGAGGCTGGCGGCCGAGAAGGTTTCGCCGCGCACGGTCGTTTCGATCTTGATCCGTTTGGACACCGAAAGGGCGGCAGTGTCGAACACCACGATCTCGGGCTGGAAGGTGGCGCTGGCGTAGGCCTTGCCGTCCTGCTCGTCGATGACGACGTCGCGAGCGTGGTTGACCGTACCGGACTCGAACTGGCGAACCAGCGACAGGTCCGACTGGCGATAGACGGCCACTGTGTTCTGGCGGCTGTTGGTGACCCAGACGGTGTCGTGGGCGTCATCGACGCCGACGCCGTAAACGGCGTAGACGCCGCCGTCCTGAGGTTGGCCATCGCGGCCAGTGCGGCCCGGTGCAGCGGCCGGGGTGATGCGGGCCTCGACCGCCAGAGTGTCGGCGTTCAGGCGCAGCAGTTCCGATTGGCGCACCGGCGGACGACCGACCGCCGAGGTGGCGAAGACGGCGTTGCGCTTGGCGCCGTAGGCGGTCTGGTACAGGCCGCGCGTCGGCTGAACACTGGTGACGCTATAGGCGGCCTCGTTCGACAGCGGCACTGTCGGCGAGACCTTCAGGTTGGCGATCTCGGCGTTGTAGGGCGCGTCCGAGACCACCACTATGGGGTGGTTGCCGCTTGCGGCGCCGGTTGGCACCGTCAGGCGGGTTTCGAAGCCGCCCTCGGCGTTTGCGGTCGCGCCGCCGATCCGGGTCTGGCCGTAAAGCAGGGACACGGACTGGTTCGGGGTGAAACCGCGGCCCGTGGCCAGGACCTCGCCGCCAGCCAGCACCGGGCGACCGCGCTCGGCGGATGCAAAGCTGACCTGACCGCCGTCAAGGCGTTGAGGCGCGGAGAAAACGCTCTGGGCGTGAACGAGAGGCGCCGCAGCCGCCGAAACGGCCAGGGCGGCCCCGAGGCCGGCGAGACGGCGTGTGATCGAGAAGTTGGTCATGATGAGGTCTTTCGGATCAGAAGCGCGAGGTCACGCCGATGAAGATGCGGCGTCCGGGTTGGTAGTAGTTGTAGCCTTCGCTGGAGTTGATCTCCTTCTCGAACAGGTTGGTGATCCCTGCGCGGAAGGTGACGGACTCGCTCACGTCGAAACGGCCCGTCAGATCGAACATGGTGTAGCCCTCGGTGATGGCCGTGCCGCCGCCAAGTTGTTCGCCCGTGTATTGCGCCGACAGGAACAGGCCGATCCGGTCCGTGGCCTGCCAGTCCAGCGATGAGAAGCCGGCCCATTCAGGCGTCGTGATCAGTTGAGCGCCGGTTACGAGGTTCTTGGCCTCGATCATCCAGGTCAGGCTGGCGTTCCAGGTCAGGTTGTCGCGCAGCGGCGCCTGGGCGATGGCTTCCAGTCCCCTGGTGCGGGCTTCCTGGATGTTCTCACGCTTGGTCCACCAGCGGTTCTGGAAGAATCCCAGCGGCAGATATTCGATCTTGTTCTCGAAATCGGTGTGGAAATAGGTGACGCCGAACTTCCACTGATCGCGGTCGTAGGCGACGCCGATTTCGTAGTTGGTGCTTTCTTCCGGCTTCAGGTCCGGGTTGCCGGTCATCCAGCAACCGCCGCTGCTGTAACCCATGGGCCGCAAGCCGTTACAGCCGTTGCCGCCTGATTGAGTTGCGGCGCCGGGCGAGCTTTCCTTCAGGGTCGGCGCGCGGAAACCTTGCGCAATCCCGCCGCGAACCGTCCAGCTTTCCGACGGGTGCCAGACCAGATAGGCGCGCGGCGTGAAGTGTTCGCCGTACTTGTCATGGCTGTCCACTCGCGCGCCCAGCGTCAGCAGCAGGTTTTCCCGCAACGTGATCTGGTCTTCGGCGTAGATGGCCATGGTATCACCAGACAGCTTGCCGCTGGTGTCGATCGGGTTGCCTTCATAGTCGACAGGCACGGTGCCGATGGTGTCGGTGTTGATGATCTCTTCGTCGCGGTATTGACCGCCGATGGTCAGCTTGTGATCCCAGATCAGGTGCGGCGTGGCGTTCAGGATCGCGTCAAGGATGGTTTCGGTGTTTTCCGAGGCCCCTTCGGCCATGTCCCAGACGAAGTGGTTGCGATAGAGATCAACCTTGGTCGAGCCAAAGCCCCATTCGCCTTCATGGCTGAGTCGCAGCGCGGTGCGCTCCAGTTCAGAGGCGCCCCAGGCGGCGCGGGCGCTCGTCGATCCGGTCAGGGCCGGCTGGTTGACGGTTTCCTGCAGACCATAGGTCCCTTCGAACGACAGGGTCTGGCCAGGGAGCAGGGCCCAGTTCAGGGCCGTATTCACGCTCTTGTCCGTGATGCCGGACGACCCGGTGTCCTCATACCGACCGCCCAGGGCCACCTCGTCGGGGTTCTGACGCGAGTAGCTGACGCCGATGCGCGCGCCGAGGTTTTCGGCCAGCGGACCTGTGGCGTTGACGGCGAACTGATAGACGTCGCCGCGATCGCCATCCTGGGGCATGGTATAGTTGGCGCTGAACGACCCGCGCCAGGTCGGGGCGATCTTGCGGGTGATGATGTTGATCACGCCGCCCATGGCGTCCGATCCATAGAGGGACGACATGGGGCCGCGCACCACCTCGATGCGCTCGATCATGTCGGGCGAGATCCAGCTCAGATCCTGACGGCCCAGATCAGGGCGGTAGGCGAGGTCGCGCGACGAGCCCAGGCGACGACCGTCCACCAGGATCAGCGTGTAATTGTCCGGCAGGCCACGCAGCTTGATTTTCGACATTTCGCCGGTGCCGCTCAGGCCGCCGCTGACGCCAGGGAGACGGCTCAGAAGCTGGCCGATGTTCTGGACCGGTTGGCGCTCGATATCCTCACGCGTGATGACGCTGACCGAGGCCGGGGCGTCGCGCACATCGACACCCGTGCCCGAGGCGGTGACGATGACGTCGGATACCGTCGTGGCTTGCGGATCGACGACGGGATTATCGGCCAGGGCCGGCGATGTGGCGAGCAGGGTAGAGGTCATCAGGCCGAGCCCGATGCGGCGTCTGGTAAGGTGCATCTTTGCCCCCGAAGGCGGATTGAAGGGCGGCGACCGCCCGGTTGGGGAGGAATGCTCACGCTTGCGAGCGACAGGCGCTCCTAATAATCATTCGCATTAGCGGCTCAATGGCGCATTCGGCATGGGGCGCATTCGGATATCGGCATAAGCCCCGTCAGGACGGGGGCAGTTGCATTTGATAGTCATTATTATAACAAGAGCGCCCCTTGCCGTTGCCCGGAGAAGCCGGAATGTCCGGGCGCCTGCCCTCCCGCGCCGATTTCAATCAGCTTCAGCACCTGATGGTGCTGCTGGAGCAGCGCAGCGTCTCGCGCGCGGCTGATCGGTTGGGCATGGGGCAACCGGCGATGAGCCGCATCCTCGCCAGGTTGAGAGACCAGTTCGACGATCCCCTGCTGGTGCGCGGGCCGCGCGGCATGATGCTGACGCCGCGCGCCGAAGCGCTGCGCGGACCACTTGGAGCCTGGCTACGGGAAGGCGAGTCGCTGATACGGGATCACGGGGTGGACCTCGGCAGCATGAGGCGCACCTTCCGTCTGGCTTCCACGGACTTCGGCGTATTGAGCGTGATCGCACCGACGCTCGGCCTCATCGAACGTGAGGCCGGCGGCGTGGAACTGGCGGTCGAGCCCTTGTCGGACGCCAGTCTCAGGCGGCTTGAGGACGGTCGGCTAGATTTCGTCCTGACGGGATGGAGCCCCCATGGGTCGAGCCTGAAATCGCGCTGGTTGTTTCAGGAAACCCATCTGGGTCTGGCCCGATCGGACCACGCGGTCCACGCGTCCAGCGGCTCGAGCGAAGACCTGTTGAAGTGGCCGCATGTCACGGCCACGGTGGGCGACGGCTTTGGCGACTGGATTGCTGAGGAGTTGCCGGAATTGGCCGACAGGCGAGTTCTGATCTCAGTCGAGAGCTTCTCTCTAACGCCCTATCTGCTGGCTGAGACGGAGGCGGTCGCCATCCTGCCCCAGCGCGCAGCCGAGCGCTTTGCGGCCACGCATGATCTTCGGACCTTCCCGGCCCCGGTCGGCATCAAGCCCTTCGACTATCATCTGGTCTGGCACGAACGGTCCAGCGACGATCAGGCGACACGATGGATCGTCGAGACCCTGGCGAAGGCGTTCGAGGCTGAAACGGGCGCCGTTCAGGGCCGTGGCAACGTGATCTCCACGACCAATCCGGGGTGATTGTCCGAAAGGCTCAATTCACCCCCATGAGCATGGACGACAGCCGCCACCATGGCCAACCCCAGCCCCGAGCCCGGCGCGGGATCGGCCTGATTGATCCGATAGAAGCGACGCAGCACCTTTGCGCGTTCCTCGATGGGTATGCCCATGCCCTGATCGGCGACGCGCAAGGTCGTTGTTCCGTCGCGATCGATAGTCGAGACCTCAATGCGATGGGGCGGACCACCGTGGAAGACGGCGTTCTCGATCAAATTCGCCAGCGCCTGCTGCAACAGAGCGGCGTCACCCTTGATAGGGGAGGGCGAGCCCTGCGAGACACTCAGATGTCCGCCGGTTTCCTCCACCAGAGGGCGATAGATGTCGCTGACGGTGGTCGCTAGCTCTGCCAGGTCAATGGGCGCGAGGCGCAGGGCGGCGCCGCCGCTTTCGATCCGCGCCAGAGTGAGCAGGGCCTCGAACAGGGCGCTGACCTGATCGGTTTCGGCCAGGGCTCTTTCAATCATCTCGTCACGAAGCCCCACATCGTCGATATGGGCGGCGACCTCTTCCAGCCGGTTTCGCACGCGGTTCAGCGGCGCGCGAAGTTCGTGGGCGACGCCTTCCGACAGCGACTTCAGGGCGGTGAGGGCGGCCTCCTGTCGGTCCAGCATCCGGTTGAGATTGTCCGCCAGTTCGTTGAACTCTCGCCCGAGACCGGCGGCGGGCAGGCGGGTGGAGTCCTGCCCGGCGATGATGCGTCCCACCGCCTGATTGACCCCTTCAAGCCGGCGAAGGAAAATCCGCCCCGAAGCCCAGCCTCCGGCCAGGGCCAGAAGGATCAGGGCCAGACCGCTCCACAGCGCGAAGCGGCGAATGCCGCCGCGCAATTCATCCAGATGCTGAATATCGCGCCCGACGGCCAGAAGTCCGCCGTCGGCGGCGCGGGCGCTCAGTGTCATCATGTTGGGGGTCTGATCGGGCCAGCGCGCGGGCCGGGCCTTATTGGGCAGGTTATGCCGAAAGCCGGTTGCGTTGATCGCCAGCCGTGTCAGTCCGTTCGAAAATGTGTTGCCGTTCGGCGCCTCGACCAGCAGCAGATAACGACGGGCGTCGCGGTTGCGGGCCTCGGCGTTCAAATCCTGCACCAGGGCAGCGGTGCCGTGGCGGTCGGCGTCGGCGCGCATGACCGCCATCTGATGGTTGAGGCCATCGCGCACCTCGGCTTCCGCGAAACGCATCAGGCCATAGTCCACCCCCGCGACCATGACGGCGGCGCCCAGGCTGAACAGAAGGGAAAAGGCGGCGGCGTAACGCAGGCCGGTCGTGGACCAGACGGACGACGCCCTGGCCCTAGTCCGGTTGCTTGAGGACATAGCCCACTCCGCGAATGGTCTGGATCAGATCGGATTCGAACCCGCGATCGACCTTGGTTCTCAGGCGACTGATGTGGGCGTCGATCAGGTTGGCGCGGGGATCGAAATGGAAGCCCCACAGGCTTTCCAGCAGCATGGTGCGCGTGACGGCCTGCCCGGCGTTGCGCGCCAGCCGCTCCAGAAGCTTGAACTCATGCGGGGTCAGATCCAGCACCCGTCCGGCGCGGGTGGCGCGATGCGCCGCCACATCCACCGTGAGGTCGCCGATCACATGCAGCGGTGATCGCTCGGCGAGAGGGGGGCGGCGGATCAGGGCCTGGATCCGTGCGCTGAGCTCGCTAAAGGCGAAGGGTTTGACCAGGTAGTCGTCGGCGCCCGCGTTCAAGCCATCCACGCGATCATCGACCGCGCCCAGGGCGGTCAGCATAAGCACCGGGGTCTTCAATCCCGATGTGCGCATGGAACGGACGACGTCCAGACCGGAAAGGCCGGGCATCATGCGATCCACCACGATGGCGTCGTAGTCGCCGTCCAGCGCCATATGCAGGCCAGCGCCGCCGTCTCCGGCTTCGTCGACGGTCTGCCCCTGCTGGCGTAGTCCTTCAGCGACGAAGCCTCTCGTGCGGGCGTCGTCGTCAATGATAAGCATTCGCATGACGATCTCTCTAGCCCGCGTGGCCGCGCAGGTCAGCAGATGCGCGAATTAATCTCGGCGCAAGGCGCCGCGAAGGTTGGTCGTCTATAGCCGCAGTTGTTGAGAGTGACACGCAACAGCGTGGTTTTGAGGCGGGTTGAGCGATGGAGTCGATGACGACGAATTTCTGGAGCGCCCCTGATCTGGCGGTTCAGATCGGAAGCGAGGTGTCGGCGTTCCCAGGGCGATCGGAAACCATGGATTGGGCCTTTGGGCTGGCGACACCTGACTTGAGACTTTTCACGACGGGCGTTCAGCGTCGTCTGCCGCCGGGGACTGCGGCGACCCTGGGCGAGCGCGTTCGGCGCTTCTTCGCAGATTCCCCGGCTATCGGAGACAATCTAGAGGCTTCGCCACGGGTTCTGGTCGGCGCTATTCCCTTTGATCGCGATGAGGACGACTGCCTGTTCCTGCCTGGGCATGCCGCCAACCGCGCCTGGAGCCATCCTGCCCAAACGTCGTCTTCTGCTGGAAGCCCGCGCATTACGGCGGAGCCTTCGCGGGAGGCTTATCAGGACACGGTCGCCAGGGCGCTGGCCTCCATGCGCGCGTCGGGGGCAGAGGCGTCAAGGGTTGAAAAGGTGGTCCTGTCGCGTAGCCTTCGACTTGAGGCTGATGCGCCGTTCGACCCCTTCGCCCTGTTTCGCGATCTGAAGGCGGATCCGTCAGCGGCGCGTTTTCTGGTTCCGCTTGGCGCGGGCAAGGGCGGCGCGATGCGTCGTCTGGTCGGAGCGTCGCCGGAACTGCTGATCTCTAAACGCGGCCGGGCCATTCTGTCGCATCCTCTGGCGGGTTCTGCCCGGCGCAGTCCCGATCTGTCTCAGGACGAGGCGGCGGCCCAGGCCCTGTTGACCTCCGACAAGGACCTTCGCGAACACGCCCTGGTGGTCGAGGCCATCATGGATGCGCTGGCGCCCTATTGTCGTGAGCTGCGAGCACCGCCGGTACCGGCCCTGGTCTCGACCCGGACCATGTGGCACCTCGGCACCCGCATCGAGGGACTCGTGCACCGCCCCGACGAGGTTTCTGCGGCTGAACTTGCGGCCTTGCTGCACCCCACGCCGGCCGTTTGCGGCGCTCCGCGCGATCGGGCGGCCGAGATGATCCGCGAACTGGAAGCCTATGACCGCGGCTTCTACGCCGGGGCGATGGGCTGGACCAATGCCGCAGGCGACGGCGCCTGGCATGTGTCGCTTCGCTGCGCCGAGATCTGCGGCGCCGAGGCGCGTCTCTATGCCGGGGCGGGCATTGTCGAGGGTTCCGACCCGGCCGCCGAGGCGGACGAGACTTCCGGTAAATTCCAGGCCGTCCTGCGCGCCCTGGGCATGGACGAGACGAGCCTATGATCCCCCTGCAACAGGTCTGGCCTGACGATATGGCGGCGCTCTATCGCGCCAAGGGCTACTGGCGTGGCGAGACCTTTTCGCAGGTGTTGCGCAGTCGCGCCGAGGCCCAGCCCGACGCCGTGGCGGTGGTCGGGATGCAGGCGCGCTGGACCTATGGCGAACTGCTCGATCGCGCCGAGACGGCAGCGGCGGGTTTTCTGGCGCTGGGGCTGAGGCCCGGGGATCGGGTCGTGGTGCAACTGCCCAATATCCCCGAGTTTCTCAGCGTCGTCTTCGGCCTGTTCCGGGCCAGGCTGATCCCGGTTTACGCCCTGCCGGCGCACCGCTCGACCGAGATCATCCATTTCATGAAGCGTGCCGAAGCCTCGGCCTATGTCGTGGCGGATCGGCACGAAGGCTTCGACTATCGCGCCCTGGCCAGAGCGGTGCAGGCCGAGGTTCCGGAACTGCGCCATGTGATCGTGGTCGGCGAGGCCGAGGAGTTTGTCGATTTCGACGGGTTCAGTCCGAATTCGGTGGATCTGCCCACGAGAGACGCCGACCCGTCTGACGTCGCCTTCCTGCAGATCTCGGGCGGTTCGACCGGCCTTTCCAAGCTGATCCCCCGGACTCACGACGACTACCTCTACAGCGTCCGCGAAAGCGCCGACATTTCGGGGCTGGAGCCGGAGAGCGTCTATCTGACCGCCCTGCCGGCGGCGCATAACTTTCCCATGAGCTCGCCCGGCTATCTGGGGGCCCTCTATGTGGGCGCGACCGTGGTCATGGCGCCGTCGCCGTCGCCGGACGTCTGTTTCCCTCTGATCGAACGGGAAGGGGTGACGATCACCGGTCTGGTGCCGCCGCTGGCCCTTCTGTGGATGCAGGCGGCGGCGAAGAAGAGCCATGACTTGTCCAGTCTTCAGGTCCTTTTGGTCGGCGGAGCCAAGTTCCTGCCCGAGGCCGCGCGTCGCGTCCGGTCCGAGTTGAGCTGCACCCTGCAACAGGTGTTCGGCATGGCCGAGGGATTGGTCAACTACACCCGGCTGGACGACGACGAGGCCTTGATTGTGGAGACGCAAGGCAGGCCCATCAGTCCCGATGACGAGATTCTGATCCTGGATGATGCGGGCGGGGCGGTGGCCGAAGGCGAGCCCGGCAATCTGCTGACTCGCGGCCCCTACACGATCCGCGCCTATCACAACGAACCGGCGGCCAATGCGCGGTCCTTTACCGAGGACGGCTTCTATCGCACCGGCGACGTGGTGCGTCGCACGCCCGAGGGATATCTGGTCGTCATGGGCCGAGCCACCGATCACATCAATCGCGCAGGAGAGAAGATCTCGGCCGAGGAGGTCGAGGATCATCTTCTGGCCCACCCATCCGTGTTCGACGCGGCGGTGGTGTCCGTGCCGGACGACTATCTGGGCGAGCGCATCTGCGCCTTCATCATTCCTGACGGCCCCGCGCCGCGCGGCGTCGAGGTCAAGGCCTGGATGCGCCAGCGCGACATAGCCGCCTTCAAGGTGCCGGATCAGATCGTCTTCGTGGAAGACTTCGCCATGACTGCTGTGGGCAAGATCAGCCGCCGCGAACTGCGCGCCGCCCTGCGTCAGCAGATATTGCAAAAGGAGGGCAGGGCATGAGCGGTTCAAAAGGTCTGCCGGCCGTTCCGGCTTACGCATTGCCCACGGAGGCGGAGATTCCCGCCTCGCGCGCCCAATGGACGTTGCAACGCGACCGTGCGGCCCTGCTGGTCCACGACATGCAGAAGTATTTCCTGCGTCCCTACGCCCCGGACGCGGAACCGCTGCCTGGACTGATCGCCAACATCGCCCGCTTGATCACGGCGGCGCGCGCGGCTGGCGTGCCCGTCTTCTACACGGCGCAGGAAGGCGAACAGGACCGTCGCGATCGCGGCTTGCAGGCCGATCTGTGGGGACCGGGAATGAGCCGCGCCCCCGAGCATCAGGCCATCCTGCCCGCACTGTCGCCTGAGCCGGGGGATTTAACTCTGGTCAAGCATCGATACAGCGCCTTTCAGCGCAGCAATCTTGAGACCCTGATGCGTGCGCGGGGCCGCGACCAACTGATCATCTGCGGCGTCTATGCTCACATCGGCTGCCAGCTGACGGCGGCCGAGGCGTTTCAGCGTGACATAGAGCCCTTCTTCGTCGCCGACGCCCTGGGCGACTTCTCGCGTGAAAAACACATGGAGGCGGTGGCCTGGGCCGCCGCTGTCTGCGCCGTCGCGACCTCGACCGCGCGCGTTCTGGATCGACTGACATGACCAAGCTGACCCCGCAGGACCTGACTTTGGAGCGCATGCGCGCCGATGTCGCCGCCGTGCTGCATGAAGCGCCGGAGACTATTCTGGATGACGACAACCTGATGGATCTGGGGGTGGATTCCCTGCGTGTGCTTAATCTCAGCCTGCAGTGGAGCGAGACCGTGTCGCTGGAGTTCAGCGAACTGGCCGAGCACGTCACCCTGGCCGAATGGTGGAACATTATCCGTCAGAAACGCGCCGCGCTCGGCATAGAGTCCTGACGCATGGATGACGGACGCGCCGCCGGGAGTGTTCGGGCGCCAGCGACTGAGGCCACCCTGACCGAAGCCCAGTCGGGCCTGTGGTTCGCCCAGCGGCTGGACCCGGCCAACCCGATTTTCAACACCGCCCACTATGTCGACATCCGGGGCGATCTGGACGTCGAAACCTTCCGCACCGCCGTCGATCAGACAGCGGTCGAGGCCGAGGCCTTGTCGCTGCGCTTTGTCGAGCGGGGCGGGGCGGTGGTCCAGACCTTGGACCCCGCACGCCGTCCGTTCCTGCGGATCGTCGATGTGTCGGCCGCCGCGGACCCCGTCGCTGAAGCCATGGCCGCCATGCGTCGCGATCATGAGACGGCGCTGGACCCGACCCGCGATCCCCTGGCCGCCAACATCCTGTTCCACATGGGACCGCAACGGTTCCTGTGGAGCCTGCGCGTCCACCACCTGGCCACCGATGGTTTCGGCATGGCCCTGCTGACCAACCGCACAGCCGAGCTTTACAACGCTGCACGCGGCGGCCCGGCGCCCGGCCCGGCCTTCAACCCCCTCGCCAAGGTCTGGGACGAGGACGCCGCCTATCGCGCCTCGGACAAGCGCACGGCCGACGCGGCCTACTGGCGCGAGGTCATGGGCGACGCGCCCGAGGTCGCCTCGCTGGCGCCTGGCAAGGCCACGACGGGGCATCGCTTCCACCGCATCGAGCGCGCCCTGCCGCCCGAGGTCACGGCCCGTCTGCGCGCTGGCGCCGACGCGGGCCGCCTCTCCTGGCCCGACGTTCTGACCGCCATCGGCGCCGCCTATGTCCGCCGCTTCTCGGGCGCGGAAGAAGCGGTGATCGGCGTGCCGTGGATGGGCCGGATGGGCAGCGCCTCGGCGCGCACGCCCGCCATGATCATGAACGTCCCGCCGCTGCGCCTGACGCTGGACGAGGGCGCGCCTCTGGACGAGCAGTTGATCGTCGCCTCGAAGGCCCTGATCAAGACCCGCCGCCATGGCCGCTACCGCAGCGAGCAGTTGCGGCGTGACCTGGGCCTGATCGGCGGGGCGCGTCGCCTGTATGGGCCGCTCATCAATGTCCTCCCGTTCGACCTTCCGCCGCGCTTTGCGGGGTTGGACACGACGCTGAAGGTGCTGGGCACGGGCCCGGTGGACGACATCAGCTTCACCTTCCGCGGCGACGCCGACCCGGCCCTGACGCTGGAGGTCGACGCCAACCCCGACCTCTATACGCTGGAGGAGGCCGCGGCCCACGGGGAGCGTCTGGCCTTCTTTCTGGCGAACGCCCTCGATGCCGAAACTCTGGGCGAGGTTCCCATCGCCACGCCGGAAGAGGCCGCGCGCGAGCTGGAGGCCTTCAACGCCACGGCCCATCCGGTCCCGGATACGACCCTGACGGCCCTGTTGCAGGCGGCCATGGCGGCGACCCCGGACGCCCCGGCCCTGACCTTCGGCGAGCGGACCCTGACCTACGCCGAACTGGACCGTCGCACGGCGGTTTTGGCCTCGGCGCTGGCGGCGCGCGGCGTCGGGCGTGAAACTGTAGTCGCGGTCGCCCTGCCGCGATCGCTGGAGTTGGTCATCGCTCTGGTCGCCGTACTGCGGGCAGGCGGCGCCTATCTTCCACTTGATCTGGAACATCCGCCCGAGCGCATAGCCGCCATCGTTCGCGCGGCCGTTCCGAGCCTTGTGCTGGCTCATGACGACATCGGCGGCGCTTTCGGCGAGGCCTTGCTGGCGCCGGCCGACTGGCCGCTGGACGGCGCGTCGCCGGCTGTCGCCCAGAGCGGCGAGGATGCCGCCTACATCATCTACACCTCGGGTTCGACCGGCGAGCCCAAGGGGGTGCTGGTCGAGCATCGGGCGATCGTCAATCGCCTGCTGTGGATGCAGGCCGAATATGGGATCGGCGCCCACAGCCGCGTCCTGCAAAAGACGCCCGCCAGCTTCGACGTCTCGGTGTGGGAGTTCTTCCTCGCCCTGATCTCGGGCGGCGAACTGGTCATGGCCCCGCCCGGCGCGCACCGCGATCCGGCAGCCATCGCTGGGCTGATCCGCCGCCATGCCATCACCGATCTGCACTTCGTGCCCTCCATGCTGTCCGCCTTCCTGGCCGATCCGGCGGCGAGGGGGATATCGGTCGCCCACGTCTTTTGCAGCGGGGAGGAGTTGCCCGCCGAACTGCGCGACCGTTTCCACCAGACGGCGAAGGCTGAGTTGCACAACCTCTACGGCCCGACCGAGGCGGCGGTGGATGTCAGCTATTGGGCTGCGGGTTCAGAGGATGGGTCCCGCCCCGTGCCGATCGGTCGGCCGGTATGGAACACGCGTTTGGTCATTCTGGATGAGCGGCTGCGCCCCGTGGCGCCCGGCATGGGCGGCCACCTGCATCTGGGCGGCGTCCAGCTGGCGCGCGGCTATCTGAACCGTCCCGACCTGACCGAGGAGCGCTTCATCCCTGACCCGCATCACCCGGGCGAGCGGCTGTACCGCACCGGCGACGTGGCGCGACGTCGTGCCGACGGCGCGGTCGTCTATCTGGGCCGCAGCGACCATCAGGTGAAGATCCGCGGCCTGCGTATCGAACTGGGCGAGATCGAAGCCGCTGTCATCGCTACGGGACTGGCGCGCGAGGCGGTGGTGCTGGCGCGCGAAGATCGCCCCGACGAGCGCCGTCTGGTCGCCTACCTGGTCCCGGCCGAAGGTTATGATCCCGCCGCCCTGAAGGCCAAGCTGGCCGCGCGACTGCCCGATTACATGGTTCCTGCGGCCATCGTGGCGCTGGACGCCCTGCCGACGACCTCCAACGGCAAGCTGGACCGCAAGGCGCTGCCCGCCCCCGTGTTCGAGGCGGCGGCGGGCCGAGCGGCCGAAACACCGACCGAGATCATCATCGCCGAACTGTTCGCCGAGACGCTGGGCCGGGCCGAACCGGCAGGGGCCGACGACGACTTCTTCACCCTGGGGGGCGACTCCCTGCTGGCGGTGCATCTGATGATGCTGGTCCGCGAGCGGCTTGGGCGCGATCCGGGGATGGGTACGTTGTTCGATCGGCCGCGCGTGGCCGAACTGGCGGCCCTGATCGACGCCGAGGCGCTGGATTTCGACAACGGACTGGGCGTGCTGATCCGTCTGGCCGAGGGCGATCCGGGCCTGCCGCCCTTGTTTCTGATCCATCCAGCGGGGGGGCTGTCGTGGGGCTATCGCACCCTGGCGCGCGCCCTGTCGCCACGTCGCACAGTCTGGGGCGTGCAGTCGCCCGCGCTGGACCCGACCAAGAGTTCACCGGGGGGAATCGACGCCCTGGCCTCGATCTATGCCGATCATATCCTTGCGTTGGGCGCGCCGGGGCCGGTGCATATTGCGGGCTGGTCCGTCGGCGGCATCATCGCCCAGGCGGCGGCGGTCGAGCTGGAACGGCGCGGGGTCAGGGTCGGGATGATGGCCATGCTGGACTCCTATCCGGCCGAGTGCTGGCGCGCTGAACCGGAGCCGGACCCTGTCGACGCCTTGCGCGCCCTGCTGGCCATCGCGGGTTACGACCCGACGCAGTATCCTGAGCTTCGTAGCCGGGAGGCCATTCTCAGCTTCCTGAAGGCCGGCGACAGCGCGCTGGGCGGCCTGCCCGAAGCGGCGCTGGACGGAGTGATCCGCGTGGTGCTTGATACCAATCGTCTGGTGCGGGAGCATCGTCACAAGGCGTTTGGCGGGCGCACCACCCATGTGCGCGCGGCGCTGGATCACAAGGAGCGCGACCTGACGCCCGACCTGTGGCGGCCTTACGCCGCCGAGTTGGATGTGGTCGAGGTTCCCTTCCTGCACCCGCAACTGACCGGCCCGGCGGCGACGGCGCTGATCGCGCCGGCTCTGGCTGCCCGTATGACAGCCGCCGAGGAGATCGCACGATGAGAGAGACCGGATTGGCGGGCCGTCTGGCCCTGGTCACCGGCGCCGGCGGCGGCGTCGGCGCCGCCGTGGTGCGCCTGCTGGTCGAGGAAGGCGCGCGGGTGGTCGCCACCGACCTGTCCTCCACCGCGCTATCGGGCCTTGGATTGCTGAGTGGAGTGCGCGTCGAGCCGCTGGATGTCTCCGACGGCGCGGCGGTCGAGGCTCTGTTCGAGCGCATCGAGGCCGAGGACGGCCCGATCGACCTCGTCGCCAGCGTGGCGGGCGTGCTGTCCACCACCACTATCGACGCGACCTCCGACGCGGAATGGCGGCGCGTCTTCGCCGTCAATACCGACGGGGTCTTCCACCTGGGCCGCGCGGCGTCGCGCCGGATGGGCAAGCGGGGAAAGGGCGCCTTCGTCACCGTCAGCTCGAACGCAGCGGGCGTGCCGCGTCACGCCATGGCGGCCTATGCCGCATCCAAGGCGGCGGCGACCATGTTTACCCGCTGCCTGGGACTGGAGCTGGCGCCCAGTGGAGTCCGCTGCAACATCGTCGCCCCCGGATCGACCCTGACGCCGATGCAGACCGGCATGTGGGCTGACGAGAACGGCGCCGCCCGCGTCATCGCCGGCTCGCCCGAGACCTTCAAGGCGGGCATTCCGCTTCAGAAGCTGGCCACCCCCGAGGACGTGGCTGAGGCGGTGGTCTTCCTGCTGTCGGACCGTGCGGCCCATATCACCATGACAGACCTCTATGTCGACGGCGGAGCGACGCTGAAGGGGTGATCCTTCCAAGCCTTGCGCGGTCAGCCGCCCTTCAGCGAGATGCGCGATCGGGGCTCAGTCGCGCATAGGCGACGGCGGTCACAGATCGTCCCAGTGCGAAACCGACGGGCGGCCGCTCAAACAGGTTTGCGAAGGCGGAATCCCTCAGATTGAGCCCGCCGGCATAGGCCCCGAAAGCTGGCAGGATGAGGCGGCGGCCGTCTGATGCGAAACAGCGCCGTCGGACGCCGCCAGCCGGACCCTGAATGCGAGCGCAGGGGTGCAGGTGGCCCGCGATCTCGCCGACAACAGGACCGGGCGACGGATCGTGCTGCAGGGTCAAACCCGCAACCTTGACCAGGGGCGCTGTCTCGCCGCCCAGGTCGCCCGCCCCATCGGGATCATGGTTGCCGCGCACCCAGATCAGCCGCACGCGATTGGACAGGGCGCCGATACGCGCGCGTTCTGTTTCGGCGATGCGAATGCTTGCCTCGCCATCATGGAGGGTGTCCCCGAGCAGGACGACACAGCGGGGCGCCAGAGCGGCGATTTCCCGCTCCAGCCGGTCTAGAGTCTCGCGCGTGTCATAGGGCGGCAGCAACTGACCGCGCGCCGCATAGGCAGAGCCCTTCTCGAGGTGAAGATCAGCGACCACGAGCATACGCTCCTGCGCCAGCCACAGAGCGCCAGAGGCGCGCAGCACCACCTCGACGTCGGCGACGCGTACAGCCAGGGCGCCGTCATTGGCCGCCCCGCCCATCGTAAGAACGGTCAAGCCATGGCCTCGTCGATCAGGGCGGCGTCCTCCAGCATCATGTCTGCAGCCGAGGTACCCGGCGCACGTTCCTTGCCGATCTCCATCAGAAGGGGCACGGCGAAGGGCGAGAGGTGGGCCAATCGCTCAACTCGGATCCGGCCGGATATCCGCGCCAGCAGTTCACCCAGGCGAGCCACGTCCAGCAGACCGCGCGCCGCGTCCTCACGCGCGCAGGACAGCAGCAGATGGCCTGGGTCGTGGCGACGCAGGGTGTCGTAGATCAGGTCGGCCGAGAAGGTGACCTGACGACTGTTTTTCTCGTGGCCCGGCACGCGCCGTTCGATCAGGCCTGCGATCAGGGCGCATTCCTTGAAAGCGCGTTTCATCATGAAGCTTTCGTCCAGCCAGGCTTCCAGGTCGTCACCCAACATGTCCTGCTGGAACAGGGCGTCGAAATCGAGGCCGTCCATGGGCCGCATGGCCCAGACGCACAGGGCGTAGTCATTGGCCAGATAGCCGATCGGCCCCACCCCTGCGCGGTCGAGGCGCCGCGTGATCAGCATGGCCAGCGTCGTGTGAGCCAGCCGGCCCTCGAAGGGGTAGCAGACCAGGAAGTGCCGCTTGCCCCGGCTGAAGGTCTCCACCAGCAGATCGTCCTCGCCCGGCAAGCTCGAGTGCTGCTTCTGGGCGACCAGCCATTCGCAGACGTCAGGCTGCAGGCGGGACCAGGACGTCTCGTCGCTCATCATTTGTCGCACGCGTTTGGCCAGATAGGTGGACAGGGGGAATTTCGAGCCGCCCCAACTGGGGACCTTGGGCTCGGTCGCGTTGGACCGGGTAACGATGGCGTCAGTCCCCTCAACGCCTTCGAAACGCCAGATCTGGCCTGCGAAAAGAAAGCTGTCGCCGGGCGAGAGCTGTTCGAAATACCATTCCTCGGCCTGGCCGATCATGCGGCCGGAGCCCCGTCGCCCCGGCAGGCGGATATTCAGCGTCTGGGCGGTGACAATGACGCCGACGTTCATGCGATGCCGACGCGCCATCTCTTCGTTGCGCGCTCGCCACAGGCCGTCCGGCCCCCGGATCAGCCGTCTGAATCGATCATAGGTCTTCAGGGCGTAGCCGCCGGTGGAGACAAAATCGACGACCTGCTCCCATGCCTCCCACGAAAGGTCGGCGTAGGGCGCGGCGCGGGTCACCTCGGCGTAGAGCGCTTCAAGGTCGAAGGGTTCCGAGCAACCGCACCCCATGACATGCTGAGCCAGGACATCGCGGGCGCCGGTGCGCGGCGGATCGCCGTCCAGGGCGTTTTCCGCCACCGCCTCAACCGCCGCCTGACATTCCAGCATCTCGAAGCGGCTGGCCGGCACGAGCACGGCCCTGGAGGATTCGTCGAGCCTGTGGTTGGCTCGGCCGATCCGTTGAATCAGTCGCGATGAGCCCTTGGGCGCAGCCAGCTGGATGACCAGGTCCACGGCGCCCCAGTCAATGCCGAGATCGAGCGTGGAGGTGCAGACCACGGCCCGCAGCTCGCCTCGACCCATCATGGCTTCGACGCGGCGCCGCTGTTCGGCCGACAGGCTGCCGTGGTGCAAGGCGATGGGCAGGTTGTCGTCATTCAACCGCCAGAGTTCCTGAAAGGCGAACTCCGCCTGCCACCGGGTGTTGACGAAGACCAGTGCGGTTCGCGCGGTCTTGATCGTCTCGTAGACCTCGGCCATGGCGTGCTGGGCCGTGTGTCCGGCCCAGGGCACACGGTTCTCGGATAATAGGACCTCCAGTTGCGGCGGAGCGCCGGCTCGACCCAGAACGATGTCGTCGCCGCGATCCGACAGCCACCTTCGAACTCGCGCCGGGTCGTCCACCGTCGCAGAAAGCCCGACGCAGCGCACATGGGGCGCAAAGCGCCTCAGGCGCGCCAGCCCCAACGACAGAAGGTCGCCCCGCTTCGAGCCGTGGATGGCATGGATCTCGTCGATCACCACGCAGCGCAGGTTTTCGAAGTAGTCTCGCGCGCCCTCCCAGGCGCAGAACAGGGCCAGCTGTTCAGGCGTCGTCAGCAGAATGTCGGGCGGCAGGTTCTTCTGGCGCTGGCGGCGGGCCTGCCCGGTGTCGCCGGTCCTGGATTCGACCACGATAGGCAGGCCCATCTCACGCACCGGCGTCAGCAGGTTGCGTTCCACATCCACGGCCAGGGCCTTGAGCGGGGAAATATAGAGGGTGTGCAACGACTTCGGCCCATTGCGAGGGCCGCGTTCCGCAAGATCGATCAGGCTGGGCAGAAAACCCGCCAGCGTCTTGCCGCCCCCCGTGGGCGCCACCAGAAGCACGTCGACGCCGGCGTCCGCCTTTTGGATCATCTCTAGCTGATGAGAGCGCACCGACCAGCCACGCTCGGCGAACCAGTCGCGAAAGCGTGAAGGAAGCAGGTCAGTGCCGGGCGCGCAGATGGTCAAGAAAATGATCCAGAGACAGGAGAAGGGATATAGCTATGTTCTTGCTCTGTTTCACCTAGCCGATCTGCGCGATTTGGTGATGTCACGCGGCGCCGGTCATGTCGTGCGCCTTGATAGCGTCCTGGCCAGGGCCTTTTCGAAGCCCAGGGTGTCGGCGCCCGGCAAGGCATCAGCCATCTCGCCGCTCGCGAAGAGGGTGAGCACGAGCGGATGGACGTAGGAGGTGCGACAGACGGACAGGGTGTTGCCCAGAAGGCCCGCCACCGTTCGAAGACAGGCCGTAGCCTTTCGCTTTGCGTCCGTTGACGAGTTCGGCGGCTCGGTATCCCTGAGCAACCGCGCCGCAGACACGGTTCCCGCCCAGGTTCGAAAGTCCTTGGCTGAAAACTCATCCCCCATGACGGCGCGGATATAGGCGTTCAGATCATCTGACGTGACCTGATGCATGACGCCAAGAGGATCGGCGTATTTGAACAGCGTCTGGCCGGGCAGGTCGCGCAGTGAACGCGCCACGGACGCCAGGCGCCGGTCACGGATGCTGACCTGATGATCGACGCCGCTCTTCCCGCGAAAGGTGAAGCGCAGCGCCACGCCTTCGACCGTGAGGTGGCGCTTGTGCAGCGTCGTTAAACCGTAACTGCGATTTTGCCTGGCGTACTGGGCGTTGCCGACGCGGATCAGGGTCAGCTCCAGCAGGCGGACGGAAGCGGCGATCACCTTTTCGCGGCCTGCGCCGGGACGTGACAGGTCGGACTCGATTTGACGTCGCAGACGGGGCAGAGCTTTCGCGAAGGCGGGCAACTTGTCGAATTTGTCCGCAGAGCGGACGGAGTTCCAGTCCGGGTGATAGCGATATTGCTTGCGTCCCTTGGCGTCGCGACCGGTGGCCTGGATATGGCCCGCGACGTCCATGCATATCCACACATCCGACCAAGCCGGCGGGATGGCGAGTTGGCGGATACGAGTGATATCGTCTTTTCCTCGCACCGGAGCGCCCGTCGGGCTGCGATAGGTGAAGCCCTTGCCCGCGCGCCTGCGGCTGATCCCCGGCTGGTCGTCGGATGACCAGATCAGACCTTGCGGCATGGGGCGATCGTCTACAGACGGCGCATCGCAGTCGGCCAACCAGAGGTCTCCACAACAGGCGCCAGGGAACGACGACGAGCAAGACGGAGCCGCCATGGCTGAAGCGTCGAAACGTCCCGATGTTTGAGCCAGTTCCGCTGTTCTGGTTTGTGGTTTCGCCTGGTTGCGGGCAGCATCTGTCCCGCAGGTTGACGCCTCCTCTGCTCAGTCGAGCATCCGTTCCAGTGTGGCCAGTTCGTCCGCCTCCCTGGCCGGCTTGTCCCAGCGGATGCGGTTGATGCGGGGAAAGCGCATGGCGACGCCAGACTTGTGACGTTTGGAGCGCTGAAGACCTTCAAAGGCCACCTCCAGCACCAGCCCGAACTCACGCGTGGCGGTGACGGAACGCACGGGGCCGAAGCGTTCCAGCGTGTGATCGCGCACGAACTTGTCGAGTTGTTTCAGCTCTTCATCCGTAAAGCCGAAGTAGGCCTTGCCGACCGGGGTTAGGACGTGGATTCCGTCCGCATCCTCAGTCCAGACGCCGAAGGTATAGTCGGAGTAGAAGCTGGACCGCTTGCCGTGGCCCCGCTGTGCGTACATCAGCACGGCGTCGATCAGGTGCGGGTCGCGTTTCCACTTGAACCACGGCCCCTTGGGGCGGCCCGCCTCATAGGCGCTGTCCAGCCGCTTCAGCATCAGGCCCTCGGCCGACTGCGGATCGCCTGGCGGCGGTTCAGCGCGCCGGGCGGCCAGACCGTCCCAGGTTTCGAACGAAACCAAGGGCGACAGGTCGATGCGGCCTGACCCTACGGCGGCGACGACGGCTTCCAGCCGCGCGCGGCGCTCGGCGAAGGGCAGGGCGCGCAGGTCCTCGCCCTCGAGGGCCAACAGGTCGTAGGCGCGTATGCCGGCGGGATGGCTGACCATCAGCTTGGCGTCCGCCGTCTTGCGGTTCAGCCTCTGCTGCAGGTCGCCGAAGGGGGCGACCCGACCTTCGCGCAGCACCAGAAGCTCCCCGTCGATCGCGCCCTCGTAGGTCAGGGCGGCGAGCACGTCGGGAAAGGCGCCGGACACGTCCTCGCCGGTGCGGCTGTAGAGGCGTTTCACGCCGCCTTCGCTAACGGCCTGGACCCGGATGCCGTCCCATTTCCATTCGGCGGCGTAGGCGGCGGGGTCGAGCTTGGGCAGATCGACGGCTTCGTCGATGGGTTGGGCCAGCATAACGGGACGAAAGCGGCCGTGGGCTATGGCCGCCGGGCGCTCGGTCTTGCCGTCCAGCCAAGCCAGCAGGTCGGCGTAGGGCGGGCTCTGGGCGTGCCAGACCTCCTGAATGTCCGCGACCTCGACGCCGCCGAAGTCCGCCGCCGCCTGCCAGGCCAGCCGCGCCGAGACGCCGACCCGCAGGCCGCCGGTCAGCAGCTTCAGCAGAGCCCAGCGCCCGTCGGCGTCCAGGGCGTCGAGCCAGCCTTCCAGCAGGCCCTGGACCTCGCCGCGCTTGGCCGTGTTCAGGGTGTCGATGACTTCGGACAGTTCCGGCTCGCGGTTGGCCCCGTGCCGGGCGGGCCAGATCAGGGCGGCCGTCTCGGCCAGGTCCCCGACATAGTCGTAGGACAGGCGGAACAGCTCGGGATCGACGCGAGCCTCGACCGCCTGGCGGATCATGGCGGGCTTGGCGGCCGTGAAGGACAGGCCGCCGGTCAGAGCCGCCAGCGCCCAGCCTCGGTCGGGATCGGGCGCGTCGGCCAGGTGGTCGCGGATCAGCCGAAGCTTGGCGTTGCGCGAGGCCGTGAACGACAGGCGATCCAGCAGGACGGCGAAGGCGCGCATCAGTCGTCGTCCTCGTCTTCATAACCGACCAGATGTAGGGCGCGCGCGGTCAACCCCTGCAACTCGGCCCAGCGGCGCAGGGCGTCGTCGCGGCCGTGGGTGATCCAGATTTCTTGCGGCGACAGTTCGGTCAGGGTGGCGGTCAGTTCGTCCCAGTCGGCGTGGTCCGACAGGATCAGCGGCAGTTCGACGCCGCGCTGGCGCACCCGCGCTCGGACGCTCATCCAGCCCGAGGCGAAGGCCGTGACCGGATCGGGGAAGCGCCGGCTCCAACGGTCGGCGATGGCGGATGGGGGCGCGACGATGATGCGCCCGGCGAAGTCCGCCTTTGACCCCGTCGCCGGGGCCAGCGGTCCCAGATCGACGCCGAAATGTTCGTACAGACGGTTCAGACGTTCCAGTGCGCCGTGAACATAGATGGTCTCGTCGTAGCCCGCCTCTCGCAGCAGCCGGATCACGCGTTGCGCCTTGCCGAGCGCATAGGCGCCGACCAGGTGGGCGCGTTCGGGGAACTGCTGCACCGAGCGCAGCAATCGCCCGATCTCCTGCGTGTCTGGGGGATGACGAAAGACGGGGAGGCCGAAGGTGGCTTCGGTGATGAAGACGTCGCTGGGCACCGGTTCGAAGGGTGCGCACGTCGGGTCGCGCCGTCGCTTGTAGTCGCCGGAAGCGGTAACAGTCAGCCCGCCTTCACGCACTGTGGCCTGGGCGGAACCCAGGACGTGGCCGGCGGGGGCGAGAGAGACCTCCACGCCGCCGACCTTGACGCGCTCGCCATAGGCCAGCGCCTGCGTCCGGCCAGCGAAAGTTGCGCCGTAGCGCTCGCTCATGATGGCCAGGGTCTCGGGCGTGGCCAGCACCGCTCCGTGGCCCGCGCGGGCGTGGTCGGCATGGCCGTGGGTAATGACGGCTCGGTCTACTGGGCGAGGGGGATCGATATAGAAGTCGCCCTTCGGGCACCACAGGCCGGCGGGCGTCGGCCGAAGGACAGAGGCGGGTCCGTGGTCGGGCAGAGACATGCGCGTGCGGTCCGCTTCTGGTGAACGCTACAGACAAGGGCAGTCGGTCGGGAAGGAAGAACGTCGCTTGTCCGCCCGCGTTGCAAGGGCCGTCAGGGCGACGGAACGGCCTGGCGCAAGCAGACATTTAGGAGGTCATCCCGCTGGCTGCATCTGGCCGGGCCAACCAGAAGATGAGGAAAACCCATGTCCGATCGCTTCACCATGCAGGACCCGCGCAATCAGTATGCGCGGCCGCCCTTTCCTCGTCAGCCGCAACCCGAGCCCGGCTTGGCCGCCAGGATGACGCCTCGTCCTGATCATGGCGAGGACAGCTATGAAGGGCATGGCCGTCTAAAAGGTCGTAAGGCGCTGGTCACCGGCGGGGACTCCGGCATCGGGCGGGCGACCGCCATCGCCTACGCCCGCGAAGGCGCAGACGTCGCCATCGGCTACCTGCCGTCCGAAGAAGCGGATGCAAAAGAGGTTATCGCCCTGATCGAGAAGGCGGGGGTCAAGGCGCTGGCCCTGCCGGGCGATATCCGCGACGAGGACTGGAACAGAGCCATGGTCGCCCGCGTCGTGGAGACATTCGGCGGCCTGGACATTCTGGTCGTCAACGCCGGTCATCAACAGTTTCGCGAAAGCGTGTCAGAGGTTTCGACCGCCGATTTTGATGCAACGATGAAGACCAATCTCTATGGGCTGCACTGGCTATGTCAGGCCGCCGCGCCTCATCTGCCGCCTGGCGCGGCCATCATCACCACGGCCTCGATTCAGGCCTACGAGCCGTCCGACATCCTTCTCGACTACGCCACCACCAAGGCGGGCATCGTCGCCTACACCAAGGCTCTGGCCAAGCAGATGATCGAAAAGGGCGTTCGGGTGAACGCGGTCGCGCCCGGTCCCTTTTGGACGGTGCTGCAGCCCAGCGGCGGCCAGCCCCAGGACAAGGTCGAGCAGTTCGGCGCCCAAAGCGCCTTTGGCCGTCCCGGCCAACCGGTGGAAATCGCGCCCATCTATGTTCTTCTGGCTTCGCAGGAAGCCAGCTTCGTCACCGGCGAGGTCTGGGGCGTGACCGGCGGGGCGGGCGTCGGCTGAAGGCTCAGACTTCGAATACGCGATAGGGCGTGTCGCCCAGCGTGCGCAGAACAGGCAGGGCGACATTGAAGACCGGAACGCCGCGCGCCGTGCGGCCTTCCGGCGCGCCCCTGTGGGCATGACCGTGGACCACCAGCTTGACGTTCTCGTAGCGATCAACGACTTCGCCCAGGCGCGACGAACCGAGAAAGGGATGAATCTCGGGCGGCTCGCCAACCACGGTGTCCACTACTGGTGAGTAGTGAAGCAGGACCACGCTGCGCTCGGTCCGCAGGGTGCGGATGGAGTTCTCGATCAGGTTTGCGTCCTCAACGGCCTCCTGCACGAAGTGCTTGATAGAGGCCTCGCCGAAGGGGCTCAGCATGTAACGGCCGAAGCCGCCCACGAAGCCCTTGCCGCCTGCGAAGCCGACGCCCTCGATCTCGTAGGACTCGCCGGTCAGCATTCTGACCCCGGCCTCCGACAGCAGCCGGGCGACCTCTTCGGGCTGGCCGCACTCATGCTCATGATTTCCAAGCACGCCGACCATGGGGATACGACAGGCGCGAAGGTCTTCTAGCAGATTCTCGACCTCGGTCGTCCTGCCAAAATTGACCAGGTCCCCGCACAGACAGAGGACGTCGGCGTCTTCGTGCACCCGGTCGAAGAGGTCGCGATAGACCCGGTGAGAGGTCTCTCCGACATGCAGGTCGCCGACTGCGGCGATGCGCAGCTTCTTCTTCGGACCGGACTCCATGCCCGGTTGCGGGGTTTGGGATTCGGCGACTGCAGAGGATTCAGGCGACGGGGTCATGACGTTCCTCCAGTCCCTTGCCGACCACGTCGCCGAAGCCCCATTCCGTGATGTCGGCGATATAGTCGCGCGGGCTGAACAGCCGGCCGCGACAGACCTTCACGCGCGGCGCCGGCAGGTCGACCTGGGCCTGAAGCCTTTCCAGGAGCTCGGTCATCAACCAGGCGGGGACACGGCCGCGCTCGGTCGGGTAGGCGAAACGGAAGTTGAGCAGATGAGCCATCAGCACCTCCCAGTAGAGGTCCATCTGATCCAGCAGCGACTGCCAGTCGATGGCGTCTGACTGCTTCAGAATGACGTGGTTCACGTCGGCGCCGTCATAGCGGTAGCGATCCTGGATAAACACCTTGGACAGGATCAGCGCTGTCGGCGGGGTGATGGTCACCTCATGGCCGTAAACCGTGATGCGATCCTTGCCGAACCAGCTGTCGGATACGGCGATCGTCCCGTTCGACATGGCGAAGATGACGTCGAAGAAGTGCTTGTCGTCCTTCCAGACCTTGGCGATCCAGCGCTCGTCCTCGACGTCCGTGCGGTAGCCGCGCGCCTGGAAGAAGGCGAGGATGCGGGGATAGTCGCCGGGCTTGCAGAAGACGTCCAGATCCTTGGTCGGGCGTCGGATGCCCGTATAGGCCGTAACCGCATAGGTACCCGATAGCAGGAAGGGCACGCCGGATTCCTTCAGCAGCCGCAGGCTTTCCTCATAGAAGGCCATGGCCTCGGGCGGCGGTTCGAAGGCGGGTTCGGCGACGGTGTCAGACATGGCGTGATGTTTCCTGCAAGGGCAGGGAAACGGAGCCGTGAGGGCGAGGGTTCCGCCCGATACGACGGTTGCGGCAACTCATTGCCGGGCCATCGTCCATAGCCATGATCAGGATGGATGGATCACAGACAGAAAGATCTCACCTCCTGTTGCGCCGATCACGCCAGGCCTCAACCTCCATCAGAAGCGGAGCAGGCCAAACCCCCACATAGGCGTATCCCATCCGTCGCTCCCGTTCGATATCGGCCAGATCGACATGACGCACGGAATCCCGGCCCATGTATATCGGGGCGTTGGTCGTCAGGTCATAGAAGCGGGCCCAAAGAGGAGGGGCGCCGGCCGCGGACGTGAGCCGCCTGTCCGGCTGACCGTCGGCGTTCGTATAGGTCTCAAGGCGTGTGTCACGTATCGCTGACGCTTCAAACCACCTCGCAGCGGCGTCTACGGCGGCGATAATCTCGGGTGAGGGATTGTCCAGCGACATAAGAAGACGCACCACTCCGACGCTTTCGCTGCCTGACAATGAAGGCGGCTCGAACTTGCGCGCCCATGCGGGGGCAAGGGTGACGGCGTCGTGTTGCGCGCACCAGACGGTCAGGCGGTCTCCCTGACGTACCTGAGCCTTGAGAATGACATCGACGCCCCTCTCCACCGCCAGGGCGGCGCGGGCTCGCTGCGCGGCGTCGACAAACTCATAGGGCTGGCGGCCCGCTGCCACATCCTTCAGCAGGCTCAGAATCCGCACCATGGCGTCGTCATTGAAGGTCAGGTGGTCGTGGTAGCCGCCCCGAAGCGGATAGTATTGTGGCCAGCCGCCGTTGGGATACTGGGCCTTCAGGACGTAGTCTAGGCCCCGGTGGAAGGCCGTCGCGTAGGCTGCGTCGCCGGTGGCCGTTGTCATTCTGGCGAGAAAGGCCAATGGCAAGGTGGTGGCCTGATTGTCGAAGGTGTTGGCCAGGCCGGGGTCTGCGTCAGCGCGCACAGGTTCGTCCAGCCGGGTGTTCTTTGGCCAGCCGCCTTCGCGCGATTGATGGGAGATGACGTTGTCGGCGATGCGGCGCGCTGAGGGACTGGAATACCAGTCTCCGGCCTGGGCCAGCACGGCGGCGCTCCAGACGACGGGCGTGTCGGCAGCCTGCACAGGCGGTGCCGCAGTCGAGGACAGGGCCGCAACTGCGGCGGCGGCGAGCCAGGAATGGGAAATCACCACGACGACTCCTTGGGCGGCTTGCAAGCTGGATGGCGGACAAAAGGAAGCGCCGTGTCTCCACGGCGCCTCAAGTGCGACAGCTCTCCTGGGAGGAGGCTCTGCCGATTGGAAATCAGAAGGTGAACCGGGCTCCGACAAAGTATTGACGGCCCGTGCTGGCGTAGTTCTGAACGACGGGGTCGTTCTGATAGGCCCAGCGGCTATCCGTCTGATTGGTCAGGTTCAGCGCCTCTGCAGTCAGGGTGACGTGGTCCGTGAGCTTGTAGGAAAGAGAGGCGTCGACGTTCAGCGTCTCGTCGCTGCCGATGAAGTCGTTGATCAGCGGCGAGTCGCAGACGCCCGGATCGCAACCCCCCGAAGCCAGCGGGTAGGTCGTCTGATAGGCGGCGCGATAGGCGGCCGACACGCGGGCGCTGAGTTTCGTGTCTTCATAGAAGACCGTGGCGTTGAATGATTCCGGCGAGGCGCCGAGGAAGGGGGCCATGCCGGTCAGGCCGCGGGCAGGATCCAGGATATACTCCATTTCGGAGTTGATCTTGGTGTAGTTCAGCTGGACGCCCGTATATTCCAGCAGCCCCGGCAGGAAGGTGAAGTTCTGCTGATAGGCGATTTCGAAACCGTCCAGAGTGCCGCCCGGCGCGTCGTTGTATTGGCGGATCTGGAAGGGGTTGTCGCCGTCAAGATAGGCGCGGCGGCTGGCCGAGGCTTCATCGACCAGGCCGTCCCAGGTCGCGCGCAGATTGGCGATGGCTTCGGTGTCGAAGATCTCGCTCAGCCTGGCCTCTCTCAAGACGACCTGCGGGAAGCTTTCGATTTCCTTCCAGAAGTAGGCGAACGACAGCAGGGAATCGCGAGCGAAGTACCATTCGACATTGAAGTCGAGGTTGGTGGCGCGGAACGGCTTCAGTCGGGTGTTGCCCAGGGTGATGGCGGCGTTGCTGCCGTCGAAGTCGGCAGGCGCGGTTCCGATGCCGGCCGGGACGTTGAAGGCCGTGACGCCGGGATGCAGAGCCATCATTTGCGGGCGGGCCATGACCTTGGCTGCTGCGAAACGCAGGATCAGCTTGTCCGTCGGCTCCCATGCGAGGTTCAGCGAGGGAAGGTAATCTTCGTACTCATTGGTGTTTTCGACTCCGCGGCCGCTGGGTGAACGGCCTCGGGCGTCAACTTCGGTCTTGGCGTAGCGAAGACCCACGTTGCCGCGCAGGTCGCCGACGAACAGGGGGATATGGAAGTCGACCTGGCCGTACAGGCTGGTGGTCTTTTCATCGACCCAGAAGGTGTTGACCCCGCCGTTGCGCAGATCCGAAAGGCGCCAGTCGCCCCATTCATTGATGCAGTTGCAATCGAAACCGAAGCGGCTCTGGAAGGCCTGGAGGTTCGGGACGAAGAACTGGGACGGCATGCCTTCAGGCACGTTCAGGCCCTGGCCCCATTCGACCACCTGGCCCATCTGGGCCACCGTCGTCGCGGGGGCCAGGCCGGAACGCACGCCTTCCAGCAGGCTGGGGTTCATGGTGTCGCCGATCAGGCGCTCGTAGCGGGTATAGTAGAAGTCGAACTCCCGCATGCCGCCGCCGAAGCGGAAGGTGATGTCGTCGTTGTAGTCCCAGGCGAAATCCGCCTTGGCGGTGCGATAGCCGTTTTCGGTGACCGTCTTGTAGTGACGCAGGGCCGAGTAGCCCTTGACGAAGTCCCACTTGGTCGGATCGGCGACATCGAAGCCGAAGTCCATGAACGGCATGTCGCCGCCATCGCGCTCATCGTAGATGAAGTAGTCGTTGCCGGCGACGCCCTGACCGGAGTCCAGGCGGATGAAGTCGGCCAGCAGGCCGGTGTTCTCGTTGGTCGACTTGGAGTCGCCGATCAGCGCCGTCATGCGGAACCGGTCGTTGAACTCGTGTTCGAGGTTGATCGAGTTCTGGCGGAACTCGGTGGTGTATCCACCCTGGTCGACAGCCGAGCGCATGTCGACATTGGCCAGCTTCAGATAGGCGGCGTTGTCGCCGTTCTCGCTGAGGGCGGCGTCGAGGACCCGCACAGAGGGGCGACCGATAAAGGCGCCGCGCATGGCCAGATAGTTGGGGTGGGCGACGTAGCCGACCGAACCCGGCTGATTGTAGTAGTCGTAGACTTCGAGGTTGTTCGGATTGAAGCTGCCCGTGCCGGCCAGCAGGTTGTTGACGTTGGCGCCTGGCGCTGTCGTGAAGATCGGCGTGCTGCCGTACATGCCCTGACCGCAGTCAATGGCGTCACGGAACTCGTTGGCTTCCTGGCTGGCGCAGGTCGCGTAAATGCCTCGGCGGTTCCGGTAGCTGTTGTTGGCGGCGCTGGTGGTGGGATAGGTCTGATAGCTCAACGACGTCAGGGTGCGGTTGCCGTTGGTGTTGTTCCGGTTCAGGCCGACCGCGCCGATCTGGTAGTTGGTCGAGACCTGGGTCATCTCCGAATAGAGGTTGTCGAAGCTGATCGTCGTGCGGTCGCTGGGCCGCCATTGCCCTGACAGGGTGACGCCCAGGCGCTCCTGCTCGACCTCGCGGTGGTTCAGGGTGGACAGGGCCGGAATGCGGACCAGGGAGCCCCTGGTGTTGCCGCCATTGAGCAGAGCGTAGGCCGCCGGGTTCGAGCCGATCAGGTAGGCCAGGGCTTCGGGGTTGGTCACGCGCGGCAAGGCCGTGGCCGGATTGGTGCCGGTAGGCAGGGCGAAGCCCTGATGGTCGCCAGCCGCGTTGGTTCCGACGTTGTTGAAGGTCGCCCCGCGATACAGGTAATCGCTGGAGCCGACGCCGCGCGTATAGCTGTCGATGGCCTGATCACGCTTGTTGTAGGCAAGGGATCCGAGGATGCCGAACTCGCCGATCTTGCTGGTCCAGCGGTCGGAGCCGAGCAGGGCCACGCGGGGGTTATGCGTGCCGCCGTTCTCGTAATAGGCGTCCTGCAGCGTCAGCGCGAAGCGCCGGTCGTCGAAGTCGAAGGGACGTCCCGAAATCAGATCGACGGTCGCGCCCAGCGAGCCTTCGTCCGTCATGGCGTCGGCGGACTTCTGCACCTTCAGGGAGTTGAAGAGTTCCGAGGCGAAGGTGTTGAAGGAGAAGCCGCGGTCGCGGCGTAGAGCGCCGTCAGCATTGCTGGCGCCCGACGTCGACAGGGTTTCCAGACCGTTCAGGCGCACGCGAGTGAAGTCGCCGCCCAGACCGCGCACCGAGATCGAGTTGCCTTCGCCGTTCTCGCGGTCGATCGACACGCCGGGAATGCGTTGCAGGGATTCCGCCAGGTTGGCGTCGGGGAAGTCGGCGATGTCCTCGGCGTTGATGACGTCGACGATGGTGTTCGAGCGCCGCTTCTCGTTCAGGGCGCTGGCCAGGGAGGCGCGCAGGCCGGTGACGACGATCTCGTCCACGGTGGTGGTCTCATCGTTTGACTGGGTCTGGGCGACGGCCGGCGAGGCGGCCAGCATGGCGGCCATACAGAGTGCGATGGGCGATGCCGCCGCGCGCAACTGTAGCGTTGAGTTGTTTATCATGGGGTCCCTCCTCCTCGATCCCAACGCCTCTGACGGGCCTTGTTGATCATTCTGCCGCCAGGCGATTGCCGGGCTTCATTTGAAAAGTATTATAATATTTTTATGTCGCCAAGCGATTTCTGATACCGGTGTCATCCCATTGATGATCATGCCTGAATCGAAACGGCAAGGGGGGACCCGCCATGATTATGGAGAATCGCCGAACTCTGATCGGATTGGCGGGCATGGCCGCGGCAGGCCTGATCGCGCCGCGGGTGATGGCTCAGCCGGCGGATGATTCCGGGCGATTGATCCCGGCGCCCGAGCGGAATCCCTATCCGTACAGGGGCATCAGCGGTCCCGGCGTCGCCACGGCGCCTGCGGATGCCCGCGGCGGCTGGATGTCGGGGCTGATCGGGGTGCGCTATCGCGGCGTGCGGCCGATGACCTATCCGACCTTGCCGTGGGGCGAGGCCGCGACGGGTTCGGCGGTGGACAAGGGCCTGTTGCCGTCGATCCATCCTCTGATGGCGTTGCACCTGCGTGACACGCAAATCTGCATCGGCGGCGACGGCGCCTACTATATGACCGGGTCGACCGGCGATAACATCTGGGCTTTCAACGACGGGATCGAGCTGTGGCGCTCGACCGATCTGATCAACTGGACCTATCTCGGCCTGGTCTGGAGCCTGGACCGGGAAGGCGGCTGGGCCAAGGAATGGCGGATGCGTCGCGGCGTGCCCTTCCGCGCGATCTGGGCGCCCGAAATCCATTACGTCTCTGGAAGTTACTTCCTCTGTTTCAGCGTCAGTCGGGCAGGGCTCGGCATCCTGCGCAGCACGACGGGCAAGCCCGAGGGGCCGTATGAATACGCCTTTTCGCCCGACGCCCATCTGCGCCGGGGCATCGACGCCACCCTGTTCCAGGACGACGACGGCGCCGTCTATCTGACCTATGGCTCGGGCGACGAGATCGTGCGGCTGAAGGACGACCTGTCAGGTTATGCCGAGGACTGGAAGCGGATCAGCTTCGCCGACACCCAGTGCATCGTCGCGCGCGACCGCGCCCGCTGTCTCAAAGGCGAGAACACTCTGGGCTATGAGGGCGCGACCCTCTTCAAGAAGGACGGGCTCTATTATCTGGGCGCGGTGGGCAATGTAGAGGGGCGCTATTCCTTCGTCTTCGCCGTGTCAGAACGTCTGCATGGCCCCTATCGAATGAAGCACGAGGCTGCGCCCTGCGCCGGCGGCGGCAATGTCTTCAAGGACCATGAGGGCCGGTGGTGGTCCACCTTCTTCGGCAATGACGAGCAGAGCCACTTCCGCGAGAAGCCGGGCCTGATCCGGGTGGACTTCGACGCCGAGGGCCGCATCGTCGTGGCCGACGACCAGCCCTTCGCCAAACCCCTGCCGCCGCCGGAGGCTTTGACATGATCGACCGTCGCCGCCTGATGCTGACCGCCGCAGCGGTCGGGGCTCTGCCCTTGCCAGCCCTCGCTGGCGGCGAGGTCTCGGCATTTCCTGGCGCCATGGGCTGGGCCGCCTCGACGCCGGGCGGGCGTGGCGGGCGGATCATCCGGGTGACGACCCTGGCGGGTGAGGGGCCGGGATCGCTGCGCGCGGCTCTGGAGGCCGAAGGGGCGCGCATCGTGGTGTTCGAGGTCGGCGGCGTGATCGACCTGAAGCGCCGCGACATCCGGGTGCAGAACCCGTTTCTGACCATCGCCGGGCAGACGGCGCCCGAGCCGGGGATCACCCTGATCCGGGGCGGGATCAGCCTGCGCACCCATGACGTGATCGTGCGGCACCTGCGCATCCGGCCCGGCGCGGACGGGGCGGCGGCGAAAAGCGGCTGGGAGGTGGACGGCCTGACCACGTCGGGCGCGCACGACGTCATCGTGGATCAGTGCTCCTTCAGCTGGGCGACGGATGAGAACCTGTCGGCCTCCGGCCCCCGCTTCGACGGCGGTGCCACGGTCGAGCAATGGCGACAGCACACCTCGCGCCGCATCACCTTCAGCCGCAACATCGTGGCGGAGGGTCTGTCGAACGCCAGCCACGCCAAGGGCGAGCATTCCAAGGGCACGCTGATCCACGACAACGCCACCCAGGTGCTGATCGTCGGCAACCTGTACGCCCACGACTATGAGCGGAACCAGTTGTTCAAGGGCGGCGTCCATGCGGTCAGCGCCAACAACCTGATCTACAACCCTGGCAATCGCTGCATGCACTATGCGCTGAATGCCTCGGAGTGGGGCGATCATCCGTGGCAGGTGGGCCAGTTGTCGATCGTCGGCAACGTCACGCGCGGCGGTCCCTCGACGCGGGCTGATCTGCCCTTCCTGATCGTGGAAGGGCAGGGCGATCTGGACCTCTACGCCCTCGACAACCCGGCACGCCACGCCGACGGGCGGGTGATGCAGGAAGTCGGGATCATCTCCGACCGCGAGCCCAGGATCACGCGGCTGGCGGCCTCCCCGCACTGGCCAGCCGGGTTCCGGGCGCGGCCGTCAAGCGAGGTGGAGGCCTGGGTCATGGCCGAGGCGGGGGCGCGGCCCTGGGCGCGCGACGCCGTTGACCGGCGGATTCTGCAAGAGGTGCAAACGGGGGCCGGCCGCATCATCGACGACGAGGGCGAGGTCGGCGGCTATCCGGTGATGGCGGAGACGCAGCGGTCCTTCGTCGAGGCCGACTGGGACCTGGCGACCCTGACGCGAAAGGACGGGGCGTCAAGCTAGGAATGAGGGGCGGAGCGTATCGGCTCCGCCCCTTTCGCATCACAGGGCGCGGAACTTGAAGTTCTTGAACCGCGCCTCGCCCTCGCCGGCGGCGTAAAGGCCGGGACGGAGCATCATGAAGCCGCCGCGGACGTTCTGGTTGTAGCCCGACACCTCCATGCCGCGGTCGAAACGCTTCCAGTTCACCCCATCGGCCGAGGTGTCGAAATAGACGTTCTGATAGGCGTTGGTCAGGCGCATGAACATGCGACGACCGTGCGGATTGGCGGGCCGTCCGCGTTCGATGCCGTACTGGTGGGTGACGTAGCGCGTCGCGTCGAAGCCCAGCCCGGCATAGAGGGCGCGGTCGTAGAACAGGATCAGTCCGGCCACGGCGCCGGGGTCGATCTCGATCTCGCATTCGATCTGATAGGCCTGCTCGCCCTGGACGAAGGTCAGCGGCGAGCAGTCGACCGGCGACTTGCCCTTGGCCTTCATGTGCAGGACGCCGTTCTCGCGACGCAGGCGGTCCTTCTCGTTCGGCTGCGGGTCGTAGAAGCTCCACTGGACGCCGAACTTGTCGGTCGAGAAGTCGTCCGACAGGGCCATGCCGTGCGGCACGGCCTGACCGCCGCGCGGCATGGCGATGGGCTTGGACAGGTCGCCGCCCTTGGCGCGGAACCAGCCGTCGTCGGTCCACTCGATCGGGTCCAGCAGGGTCTGGCGGCCCAGGCTCCAGTAGGCGTTTTCATAGCCGTGATAGACCATCCACCAGTCGCCGTCGGTGGGGCCTTCGACCAGGGTGGCGTGGCCACGCGACCACCATTTTTCGGCGCCGCTGCTGGTGCGGACGATGGGGTTGTGCGGGCATTCCTCCCACGGGCCGTGGATCGACTTGGACCGCGCGGCGATGACCATGTGGCCGGTCGGCGGCCCCGCCGTGCCGCCGATGGCGGTGATCATGTAGAAGTAGTCGCCGTGGCGCAGCAGCTTCGGCCCTTCCTGGGCGTGGCCCTCGACGATCCAGTCCTCGGGATAGCGCCAGGCGTCATAGACCTGTTCCAGCGGGCCGTCGGTGGCCAGGCCGTCGTCGGTCAGCCGCACCCGGTCGCCGCCGTTCAGGAACAGGTAGCGCTTGCCGTCCTCGCCGACGATGTGGCCCGGGTCGATGTTGGCCGGGATCTTCAAGTCGATGGGCTCGCTCCAAGGCCCTTCGATCTTGTCGGCCCAGATGACGTAGTTGGAGCGGTAGTCGGGGAAGCGCGCCGGGATGTAGCAGTAGAAGCGGCCCTCGTGCTTGATCAGTTCGGGCGCCCAGACCGAGCCGATGTTCCTGGTCAGGGCCGCCGTGATCGGCCGCCAGTTCACGAGGTCGCGCGAGTGCCAGATGTGGATGCCGGGCACCGACTCGAACGACGAGAAGGTCATGTAGTAGTCGTCGCCGTCCTTGAGGATCGACGGGTCCGGGTGGTCGCCCGACATGATGGGATTGAGGAAGGTCCCGTCGCCGAGATCGGCCATGCGCTGGCCCTCGATCCCTTTGCGCCACTTCATCCCGGCCCATTCGCGGCCCAGAGGCGCGGCCTCTTCGTTGGTCTGGGCGAAGACGGCGCCGACCGGCAGAGCGGATGCGGCGACGCCGCCGAGCAGGCTGCTCAGGGCGGTGCGACGATTGATGGGGCTCATGGACGTTTCCTCTTTTTCGTTATGCATTACGCGGACTGAACCGGGGTCAAGGCGCGATAGGCGCGGCCCTCGGGCGCGCGGTCCTGTGCGGCGGCGGCGGCGGCGCCGGTGATGGCGCGAGTGCGCCGGCCAGGACAAGGCGCCCGCTCATGCTGGCCTCGCGTCGCGCACATGGGCGATCAGCCGGGCCATGTTGTTGATGTAGGCGCCGGTCGAAATCCCCATCGGGCCGCTGGCCTCGGTGAAGGGCGAGGTGTCCCACTCATCCCCCACTTGACCGCGATCAACGAAGCCGGGCGGCGGTTCGGTCGGGCCATCGCCGCGATAGGCATGGCTGGTCGTACGCAATTCCACCGGCCAGTATCCCTCTGCATTCAGCCCCTCGATCAGAGATGTAACCGGTGTCATTCCCGGACGCGAGGCCGTGACGTTCAGGTCCGAACCGCCCTGGGGGCGGGTGATGACATAGTCGGGCAGCAGGCTGGGGCCGCGCTCCATCAGGGCGGATTGGCGCACGGCGTCGTCCGGCGTCAGGGCGGCGACCTGCTCGACCTGGCGGCGCAGGCGGGCGAGGTCGATGTGCTTTTCGCCGCGCTGTCCGGTCATGTCGTAGTCGACAAAGTATTCGCCGTTCTGGGCGTTGGACCCGCGCCGATGCACGGCGATGAAGCGGTTGGTCCCCGGCTCGACGAAACGGAAATAGTTGCGGCCCTCGTGGTGGGCCGCCGCGGGGGCTTCGACCTGCGCCAGCCAGTCCAGCGCCTCGTCGAGCCGGGACAGGAAGCTGCGGTCGCCGGTCAGGCGGTAGAAGTCCAGCATCCGGCCGACCGCGACGGCGGTGACGTGGGGGGAGACCGCCGCCGGCTCATAGGTCCGGCCCCAGGCGGGTTTGAGATCGGCAGTGTATTGCAGCGCCCAGCCCGGCGTCGGCGCGGGCTGTTGCAGGTCGCGATAGCAGGCCATGGCGCGGCGGATCGCGGGCTCGACATCCGGACGCCGCCATTGCTGCAGGACCAGCAGCAGGAAGTCGATGTTCTCGTCCATCACCTCGTCGTTGAGGGTGATATGGCCGGTGTAGTCGGGGCGACCGTGGTTGCGGAACTCGCCCGCACGCGGCCAGCGCTGGGGCCAGCCGCCGCCGGGCAGTTGGCTGTTCAGGACGAAATCGACGGTTCGGTCTGTGGCGGCGCGGAAACGCGGGGCGTCGGTGGTCAGGGCCAACCGCAGCAGGAAGCGTCCGCACTCGACCGTGGCGTGATCGTCGAAGGTGGCGTTGCCGTAGTAGTGCTGGAATTCCTCCAGCCGCCAGCCGTTCTTGCCGATGGTTTCGTACCAGCGACGAAGCGAGCCCTCGCCATCGAAGTCGATGACATAGTTCCAACCGCCGCTGGGGTGCTGCCCCTGGATCAGGGCGTCCCCCGCCGCGACGGCGGCCTCCAGATACTGGGCTTCACCGGTGGCGCGCCAGGCGTCGAGGAAGATCTGACCCATTTCGGGCGTGCCCGGCGCCTGGGTCCAGATCATGCGCGGCAGGGCCTCCATCTCGCCCCAGCGCCGCGAGAAGTCGGACAGGTAGGACCAGACGTAGCCGCCGTTGGTCGCCGCCTTGTCGGTCATGAAGCGGGTGGCGCGGCGCATGACGTCGCGCGCGGCCTCGACCTCCCCCGCCGTCACGGCGGGCGCGGCAACCAGAAGCGGCGTCGCGGCGGCTGCGGCCAGACAGGCGCGTCGGGTCAGCATGATCCTCCCTCCCCTTGGTCCTGCCATTCTGACGACGGCGCGGTTCGAGCTGCGACCGCTGGACTCATCAGCTAATATAATAATACTTTTCAGTTCGTGCCTAGGGGAGGAAGACATGGTCCGGTTGTGGCTCGCGGGACTGATCGTCGCAGCGTCCGTTGTGGGCGGGGCGCAGGCCGGGACGACGCCTGACTTCGTCGCCATGACGCCGCCCATCGACTTTTCGCATGCGGGCTATCGCGGCGGGGGCGTGGCGGCGCCGGTCCTGCCGGCCCTGATCCGCGTCGAGCCCGGAGAGGGCGACGACACCGACCGCATCATGGCGGCGCTGGCTCGCGCGGCGAGCAGGGCGGCGGATGCGGAGGGCCGTCGCGGTGCGGTGTTGCTGGGGGCGGGAGAGTTCCAGGTCGCGGGCCAACTTCGGCTCGACATCGACGGCTTGGTTCTGCGCGGCGAGGGCGAGCAGGCGACGGTCATCGTCGCGACGGGCGTGGACAGGCGCGCTCTGGTCGCGGTCGGCAAGCGGGGTGCCGTCTCTGATCCTGCCGACGCCGGCGAGGTTAAGATCGTGGGCGAGACGCCGGTCGGCGCGTCGCGCCTGACCCTGGAAACAACCCAGGGGCTGGCGCCCGGCGATGCGGTGGTCGTCCGCCGTCCCAGCACGGCCGAGTGGATCGCCGCCCTCGGCATGGACGCCTTCGTCGGCTGGCGGCCGGAAGGCCGCCTGAACTGGAAGCCGGGATCGCGCGACCTGATCTGGGAGCGCCGCGTCATCGCCGTGGAGGGGCGGGCTATCGTTCTGGATTCGCCGCTGACCATGGCCCTGGCGGCGGGCGAGGGCGTCGTCCGTCGAGGCGCCTCGGCGTCGCGGATCCGCGAGGTCGGGATCGAGAACCTGTCGCTCATTTCGCGCCATGATCCGGCGCGGACCGCCGACGAGGACCACAGCTGGACCGGGATCGCCGTCGACCGGGCCGAGGACGTCTGGATCCGCAATGTTGCGTTCGAGGGTTTTGTCGGCTCGGCCATCGACCTGGGGCCGGACAGCCGCCGGGTGACGGCTCAGGACGTGAGCGCCCGCCGCCCCGTGTCGGAGATCGGCGGCCTGCGTCGTCGCACCTTCTACACGGCGGGTCAGCAGACCCTGTTCCAGCGCTGCGCCAGCGTGGACGGCATCCATGACTTCGCCGTGGGCCATGTCGCCGCCGGTCCCAATGTGTTTCTGGACTGCACGGCGGTCGATGCTCACGGCGACAGCGGGACGCAGGAAAGCTGGGCGACCGGCGTCCTGTTCGACGGGGTCAAGGTGCGCGGCGGCGGCCTGACCCTGACGAACCGGGGGCGCGATGGACAAGGCGTCGGCTGGTCGGCGGCCAACTCCGTCCTGTGGAACTGCGAGGCGACCTTCATCGAGGTCCGCAGCCCGCCGGACGCCGCCAATGTCGCCGTCGGCTGTCGCGGCGAACGCGTCGGCGACGGGGTGCTGGAAGACGCCCGCGTCATGCCCGGCCGCGACTTCCACCGCGCCCAGCCGCAGGAACCGGCGAGCCTTTATCGGATGCAACTTGAGCGGCGACTGGGGGCTGCGGGTCTGGCGGCGCTGGACCCGGTCGTCCTTCCCGTCGAGCCGTCGGGCGTTCCGGCTCTGACCCGAGCCGAGGTCGCCGCCTGGCGAACAGCGACGTCAGCGCCGGTCAGCAGCCATCCCCTGACGGTCGTGGACGGCCGCTTCGTCATCGACGGCCAGTCCGCCTGGCGTCGCCGCATCGGCTTCGCCTTCTTCCAGGCCCAGATGATCCCGGCTCTGGCCGAGGCGTCCGGTCCCTTTCTCACGCGCTTCGCACCGGGGCTTGAAGGGCGCGGCTTGACCGATGATCTGGACGCCTTCGCCGCCGGGCTGAAGACCGGCGATGTAGTGCATCATAACTACGGCCTCTGGTATGATCGCCGCCGCGTGGACCATGACTTCTACGGTTCGCCGGATCAGCGCGACGGCGAGGTCTGGGGGCCGTTCATGGAGCTGCCCTGGGCGCGTAGCGGGCAGGGGCGAGCCTGGGACGGCCTCAGCAAGTTCGATCTGGAACGCTTCAATCCCTGGTTCTTTGACCGCATCGCCCGCTTCGCCGATCTGGCCGAGCAGCAGGGGGTGGTCCTGTACCACAAGCTCTATCTGCAGCACTGGCTGCTGGAGAGTCGGTCCCACTACGTCGACTTTCCCTGGCGGCCGGTCAATGCGGTGCAGGCGACGGGAATGCCCAACGAGGTTCCGGCGGCGGAAGTTTTCTGGGACGTGTCCGATCCGGTGCGGCGCGACCTGCACCGACGCTATATCCGCCATACGCTGGAGACGCTGAAGGGGCGCTCCAATGTCGTGATCGGCCTTGATCCTGAATACACCGGACCGCTGTCCTTCGTGCAGTTCTGGCTGGACGAGATCGCGGCCTGGGAGGCCGAGACCGGCGTGGATATGCGTGTCGCGCTGGAGGCGCCCAAGGATCAGATGGACGCGATTCTGGACGATCCGGCGCGGTCGCGGATTGTCGATGCGGTCGCCTTCCACCACTGGGTCTATCGCCCCGATGGGACGTTGTTCGCCGTGCGCGGCGGGCTGGACAAGGCGCCGCGCGAACAGGTGGACGCCATCGCCCGACCGCAGGATCTGGAAGCGGGCGCTGAAGCAGGCGAGGTGCGGCGGACGCTGTGGCGCTCGACGCCGGCCATGCGTTACCGCGCCTACCGCGAGTATCGCGACCGGCGCGTCGATCTGGTGGTGTTGGACGCCGACGACGACTTTCCGGGCCTGAGCCGCGCCGTCGAGGCGGCGGTCGGGGCCGAGGCGCGGGCGTCGTTGAGGCCTGACGCGAACCTGATGTCGCCGACCAGCGCGGCCTGGGCCTCTGCGGCGCCGGATGGGGCCATCCTGATCTACAGCCTAGACGGCGCGGCGGTGGACCTGACCCGACCGATCGCCGGACGGACGTTGAAGTGGATCGCCGAAGGGGCTGTGGTCGAGGTTGTTGCGTCCGAGGATTCGACGCATCTGCCGCCGCCGGCCGCCCTGGCGGGCCGACCGACAGCCCTGTGGATTGCGCCCGCGCCTTGACGGCGGCGGCGCTTGTCGCGACCAGTGGCGGACATGAGCGCTGACGACCGCAACCCGACGATCGACGACATCGCCCGCCGCGCCGGAGTGTCGGCCATGACGGTGTCGCGCGTCATCAATGGCGGGGCGCGGGTCAGCGAAGCGACACGTGAGCGGGTGCAGGCGGTGATCGACGCGGCCGGCTATGTCCCCGATCCGGCGGCGCGAATTCTGGCGCGGGCCGGGGCGGGGCGGATTGGTCTGCTCTACGCCAACCCCAGCAACGCCTATCTGGCCGAGGTTCTGTCGGGGGCCCTGGCCGGCGCGAGGGCGGCGGGCCTGCTGTTGATGATCGAGCCGTCGCAGGCGGGCGATCCAGCGCAGGAAGCCGAGGCTGTGCGGCGTCTTGCGGCGGGCGGGGCGCAGGGCCTGATCGTGCCGCCGCCTCTGGGCGAGTCGGCCGCCACGCTGGACGCGGTGCGGGATGCGGGCCTCAAGGCTGTCCTGCTGGCCGCGCCCCCGGTCGAGGGTCTGTTCGACGCCCTGCGGGTGGATGATGTCAGTGCCGCCGCCGAGATGACGCGGCGGCTGATCGCACTCGGCCATCGCCGCATCGGGCTGATCGAGGGCCGTGCGGATCAGAGCGCCAGCGCCGACCGGCTGCGGGGTGCGCAAGCCGCTGTGGACGAGGTTCCGGGTGTGGAACTGCTGATCGCCCGGGGCGACTTCACCTATCGCTCCGGTTTCGAGGCGGCGCGGCGGCTGCTTGCGGCGCGTCCGCGACCGACCGCCCTGTTCGCCAGCAATGACGACATGGCCGCCGGCGCCTTGGCCGCCGTCCACGCCGAAGGCCTGCAGACGCCTGGCGATGTCTCGGTGGCCGGGTTCGACGACACCTATCTGGCCGCCAGCGTCTGGCCCGCCCTGACCACCATCCGCCAGCCGGTGGCCGAGATGGCGCACCGGGCCGCCCTGCGTCTGGCGGGCAAGGAAGAGATCGGGGGCGAATTCGTCGAGCATCGACTGATCGAACGCGAGAGCACCGCGCCGCCCCGTTGACACCGCGATCCAAGTGAAGAATGTTAGCGCTAACACGACGTCAGATCGTGTGGGAGACGCGCCTTGGATATGACCGCCATTCTGCCGCGCGACTGGCGCGCGGCTGTCCTCTTGGGACGGATCGAGACCGCTGACGGGCCGACGCCCGTGCTGGTGCGGAGCGGTCGGTTGATCGACATTTCCGCCTACGCGCCGACAACGGCGCAGGCTCTGGCGCGACCCGATCTGGCCGCCGCCGAGGGGCGTGATCTGGGCGCGGTCGAGGACATCAGGATCGCCACGGCCTGGGGCGACGACGGCGTGCTCTTGCTGTCGCCGCTGGACCTGCAATGCATCAAGGCCTCGGGCGTGACCTTTGCGGTTTCGGCTTTGGAACGGGTGATCGAGGAGCGGGCGCGCGGCGACGCCGCCGCCGCCAACGCTATCCGTCAGGGGCTCCAGGAGCGGATCGGCGGCGAGCTGAAGGACCTCAAGCCCGGCTCGGCCCAGGCCGAAACGGTCAAGGCGCAACTGATCGCCGACGGCCTTTGGTCGCAGTATCTGGAGGTGGCCATCGGTCCCTATGCCGAAATCTTCACCAAGGCGCCGGTGCTGGCCTCGGTCGGTGCGGGCGCGGCGGTCGGTGTGCGGGCCGACTCGGCCTGGAACAATCCCGAACCCGAGGTGGTGATCGTCTGCGATCCCGCCGGTCGGCCGGTCGGCGCCGGCCTGGGCAATGACGTCAACCTGCGTGACATCGAGGGGCGCTCGGCCCTGCTGCTGGGCAAGGCCAAGGACAACAACGCCTCGGCGTCGGTCGGGCCTTTCATTCGTCTGTTCGACGCTGACTTCACCATGGACGACGTGCGCGCCGCCACGGTCCGGCTGGAGGTCGAGGGACAGGACGGCTTCGTCATGACAGGCGAGAGCTCGATGCGCCTGATCAGCCGCGATCCCGAGGATCTGGTCGCCCAGACCCTGAGCGCGCATCAGTACCCCGACGGTTTCGCCCTCTATCTCGGCACCATGTTCGCACCGGTCGATGATCGCGGCGAGGCGGGCAAGGGCTTTACCCACAAGGTCGGCGACCGGGTGAGGGTGTCGTCGGAGAAGCTGGGTCTGCTCGAGAACGTTGTCGCCACCTGCGATCAGGCGCCGGCCTGGACCCTGGGCGTGATGGGTCTGATGCGTAATCTGGCGGCACGCGGTCTTCTGGGTGGCGCGGCATGAGCAGCGCCGTCTATCCCTCGTTGAAGGGTCGTCTGGTCGTCGTTACCGGCGGCGGATCGGGCATCGGCGCCGGCGTGGTCGAGGCCTTCGCCCGACAGGGCGCGCGTGTCGTCTTCTTTGACATCGCGGAGACGGACTCGCGTGCGCTGGAGGCGTCGCTGGCCGATCTGAATCCGGCGCCGATCTTTGAGGCTTGCGACCTGACGCAGGTCGAGGCTCTGCAAGCGGGTCTGGCCAGGGTCAGCGCGCGCTTCGGTCCTATCGACGTCCTGATCAACAACGCCGCCAGCGACGATCGGCACGCTCTCACCGAGGTCACGCCCGCCTATTGGGACGATCGGATCGCGGTGAATCTGCGCCATCTCTATTTCGCCGCCCAGGCCGTGGCGCCTGAGATGCGCCAGCAGGCGCGAGGGGTGATCCTGAACCTGGGGTCGATCAGCTGGCATCTGGGGCTGCCCGACCTGTCGATCTACGAGACCGCCAAGGCGGGCATTGAGGGCATGACGCGAGCGCTGGCGCGCGAGCTGGGCGTCGATGGGGTGCGGGTCGCCTGCATCGTGCCGGGCAATGTCAGAACGCCGCGTCAGATGAAGTGGTACACGCCCGAAGGCGAGGCCGAGATCGTCGCCGCCCAGTGCCTGAAGGGGCGGATTGAGCCGCGCGACGTGGCGGCCCTGGCCCTGTTCCTGGCCTCCGACGACGCCCGCTTCATCACCGGACATGAGTATTTCGTGGACGCAGGCTGGCGCTGACGCAAATCTGGTTCATCACCGCCCGCGATCAACGACGGGCGGCCAACACTATAGACCCTGGGGAGGGAAGAAGATGGCAGGACCGACAGGGGGCTCTGGCCCCGATATCGCCGGGGACGACCGCGTCAACATGGCCTTCATCGCTCTGATCGTGGCGGTGGCCACCATCGGCGGCTTCATGTTCGGTTATGATTCCGGCGTGATCAACGGGACGCAGGACGGGCTGGAGGCGGCCTTCAACCTGTCGGCGCTGGGCACCGGATTCAACGTCGGGGCCATCCTGCTGGGCTGCGCCTTCGGGGCTTTCGCGGCAGGGCGTTTGGCGGACGCTGTCGGGCGTCGCACGGTGATGCAGATCGCCGCCGTCCTCTTCATCATCTCGGCCATCTGGGCCGGAGCCGCGGACAGTTCGGCCCACTTCATCATCGCCCGCTTCATCGGCGGTCTGGGCGTCGGCGCCGCCTCGGTCCTGTCGCCGGCCTATATCTCCGAAGTGACCCCGGCCTCGATCCGCGGCCGCATGTCGTCGATCCAGCAGATCATGATCATTACCGGCCTGACCGGGGCCTTCGTGGCCAACTACGCCTTGGCCAAGACAGCCGGCGGATCGACCGCCGACTTCTGGCTCGGCTATCCGGCCTGGCGCTGGATGTTCTGGTTGCAGGTCGTTCCCGCCGCCATCTATCTGCTGGCTCTGCTGGCGATCCCGGAAAGCCCGCGCTACCTGGTGGTCAAGAGGAAGGACGCTCAGGCCGAAGCCGTCCTCTCCAGGCTGTTCGGCTACGACGCCGGGGCGCGCAAGGTCGCCGAAATCCGCGCCTCGCTGACCGCCGACCACAAGCCCCGCTTCGCCGACCTGCTGGACCCTGCCACACGCAAGGTGCGCCCCATCGTCTGGGCCGGTCTGATCCTGGCCGTGTTCCAGCAACTGGTCGGCATCAACATCGTCTTCTACTACGGCGCGGTGCTGTGGCAGTCGGTCGGCTTCTCCGAGAATGACGCGCTTCAGATCAACATCCTGTCCGGCGTGCTGTCGATCGCGGCCTGCCTCGGCGCCGTGGCGGTGATCGACAAGATCGGGCGCAGACCCCTGTTGCTGATCGGCTCGGCCGGGATGTTCGTGACCCTGGGCGTCCTGGCCTGGTGTTTCTCGCGCGCTGTCATGGTCGACGGTTCGCTGCATCTGGACGACCAGACGGGCCTGACCGCCCTGATCGCCGCCAACGCCTATGTGGTCTTCTTCAACCTCAGTTGGGGCCCGGTCATGTGGGTCATGCTGGGCGAGATGTTCCCCAACCAGATGCGCGGTTCGGCCCTGGCCGTCGCCGGCTTCGCCCAGTGGATCGCCAACTTCGCCATCTCGGTCAGCTTCCCCTGGATGGCGGCCACGCTGGGCCTGGTCGTGACCTACGGCTTCTACTCGGTCAGCGCCCTGATCTCCTTCTTCCTCGTTCAGGCCTGGGTGAAGGAGACCCGCGGTCGCGAACTGGAAGACATGAGCTGACGTTCGCGTTCTGATATTGCTCTCCCCGAAGACGGGCGGCGCTCCCCCGCCGCCCGTCGCCCTCTGAAAGGACTTCTTCCATGACCGACACGCTTGAACTTTCGCACTGGATCGGCGGCGAGAAGGTCGCGGGAACCTTGGCGGGCGAGAGCCTGAACCCGTCGGACACGCGCGACGTGGTGGCCCGCACGCCCAAGGGCGGAGCGGCCGAGGTGGATCAGGCGGTGCAGGCCGCCCGCGCCGCCTTCCCCGGTTGGGCCGACGCCTCGCCGGAGGTGCGCTTCGACGTGCTGGACAAGGCGGGCTCGCTGATCATGGAGCGCGCGGCCCAGATCGGTCGCCTGCTGGCGCGCGAGGAGGGCAAGACCCTGCCGGAGGGCATAGGCGAGACCATGCGCGCCGCGCGCATCCTCAAATACTTCGCCGGGGAGGCCCTGCGCGTCCACGGCCAGAACCTGGCCTCGACTCGGCCGGGGGTGGAGATCCAGACCTATCGTCAGGCGGTCGGGGTCTTCGGCCTGATCACCCCGTGGAACTTCCCCATCGCCATTCCGGCGTGGAAGATCGCGCCGGCCATCGCCTTCGGCAACACCGTCGTCATCAAGCCAGCCGGCCCGACGCCGGCCACCGCCGAGGCCCTGATCGCCATCCTGCATGAGGCGGGCCTGCCCAGGGGCGTGGTCAACATGGTCATCGGCGACGGCGACGTTGGCCGCGCCATCGTCGCCCATCCAGGCGTCGACGGCATTTCGTTCACCGGCTCCCAGGCCGTCGGCGCGGGCGTGGCCGAGGGCGCGATAAAGCGTCAGGCGCGGGTGCAACTGGAGATGGGCGGCAAGAACCCGCTGATCGTGCTGGACGACGCTGATCTGGACCGCGCGGTCAGCATCGCCCTCGACGGCAGCTTTTTCGCCACCGGCCAGCGCTGTACGGCGTCGAGCCGCCTGATCGTGCAGGACGGCATCCACGACCGCTTCGTCGCCGCTCTGGCCGAGAAGGTCGCGGCCCTGCGCGTCGGCGACGCGCTGGACCCCAACACCCAGATGGGCCCGGCGGTGACCGAGGCCCAGCGCGAGATCTCCTACAACTATATCGACATCGCCCGCGACGGCGGCGGTCGCGTCGTGACCGGCGGCGAGCGCCTCAGCCTCGACAAGCCCGGCTGGTACGTCCAGCCGACCCTGATCGCCGACACCCTGCCGGATGCGCGCATCAACACCGAAGAGGTCTTCGGCCCCGTCGCCTCGACCATCCGCGTCGCCAGCTATGAAGAGGCCCTGGCCGTCGCCAACGGCGTCGAGTTCGGCCTGTCGGCGGGCATCGTCACCCAGTCGCTGAAGCACGCCCGCGACTTCCAGAGAAACGCCAAGGCCGGCATGACCATGGTCAACCTGGCCACCGCCGGGGTCGACTATCACGTTCCCTTCGGCGGTTCGAAGAAGTCCAGCTACGGGGCCCGCGAACAGGGCTTCGCCGCCGTCGAGTTCTATACCCAGATCAAGACCAGCTACTCGGCGGGCTGACGGGCATGACCACGCCGACCCTTGTCTGGGATGTTCAGGCAGAACTGGGCGAGGGGCCCGTGTGGGATGCGGACCGTGACTGCCTGTGGTTCGTCGACATCAAGGGGCGGCGGCTGCATCGCTATACGCCCGTGGGCGGCGACAAGGCCTCGTGGGACGCGCCGGATCAGATCGGCTTTGCGCTTCCGGCCGAGGACGGCTCGTTGATCTGCGGCATACGCGGCGGCCTCTATCGCTTCGACGTGGAGATGGGCGACTTCTCCCTGTTCCAGCCTGTGGAGGCGGACCGGCCGCAGAATAGGCTCAACGACGGCTTTGTCGCGCCCGACGGCTCGCTGTGGTTCGGCTCGATGGACGACAGCGAGGAAGGCAAGACCGGCGCCCTCTATCGCTGGTTCAAGGGCGAGCTGACGCGCCAGGACGACGGCTATGGCGTCACCAACGGCCCCTGCCTCAGCCCGGATAGACGAACCCTCTATCACCACGACACGCTGGAGAAGACCGTTCTGGCCTTCGATCATGACGCAGGCGTGCTGAGCAACCGGCGGGTGTTTGCGATGACCGAGGACGGCTACTGCGACGGGCCGAGCATGGACGCCGAGGGGGTGCTGCACGTCGGCCTGTTCAACGGCTGGGGCGTGGCGCGGTTCTCGCCGGAAGGGCAGCGTCTCGGCACGATCCGCTTTCCTGTGCAGACGGTGACCAAGGCCGCCTTCGGCGGGGCGGACGGGCGAGATCTTTATTGCACCACCGCCTGGCTGGGGAATGCGGACAAGCGCGCGGCTCAGCCGACGCTGGGCGGCCTCTATCACCTACGGGTCGAGACGCCGGGGCTGCCGCAACATCGGATCGCGTTGTGAGGATCGAAAGCGGCGACTGGGGCCTGAGCCTGAGGCCCGATCTGGGGGCTTCGATTACGGCGCTGACCTGGCGCGGGCGCGACGTGCTGCGCCCGGCCCCGGACGTTCTGGACAATCCGCTGGCCGCGGGCAGCTTCCCGCTCGTCCCCTATGCCAATCGGATCGACGGGGGCGCCTTCGCTTTTCAGGGCGGTGACATTCGCCTGCCGGCGACGCCCGGTTTTGAGCCTCACGCCCTGCACGGCGTCGGCTGGCGCTCGCGCTGGGGCGTGCTGCGCGCACACGATGGCGCGGTCGATCTGGCTCTGGCGGTCGAGGCCGGGCCGGAATGGCCTTGGGCCTGGACCGCCTCGCATCGCTTGAGGCTGAGCGAGGCGGGGCTGGAGATGAGCCTGACGATCACCAATGAGGACCGCGCGCCGATGCCCGCCGGTCTGGGACTGCATCCCTATTTCGCCGTCGAGGCCGCGACGCGGCTGAGGCTGCCGGCGTCGAAGGTCTGGCTGACGGACACGCGCGAAATCCCGGATCGGCTGGTTCCTGCGAGTGAACTGATCGACTGGAGCGCAGGCGTGGCCGTGGCCGAGGCGCCCTTTGTCGATCACGCCTACGCCGACTGGGACGGGCGGGCGGCGCTGCTGCACGACGGCTGGCGAGTCGACATGAGCGCCGCGCCGAACGCCCGTTGGGCGCAGGTCTATGCGCCGCGCGGCGAGGGTTTCGTCTGCGTAGAGCCCGTGACCCATCGCCCCGACGCTCACAACGCCCCGGCGAGCGAGGATAGCGGTCTGACCGGGCTGGCGCCCGGCGGCGCCCTGACCCTGTTCGCCCGCATCACCGCATCGGAGACCTGAGATGATCGTCGCCCTTACTGTTGCTGCCGCCCTCGCTCAAATACCGATCCAGGCGCAGCCGGCTGAAGCGCCGCCCGTCCAGCCGATCCGGGCATCGAAGATCATTCTGGTCGGCGATTCGACTACGGCTGTGGTCGGCGGTTGGGGGCCGAGTTTTTGCGCCTATCACGTCACCTCGTTTGCAGCCTGCGTGAACCTGGCTCGGGGCGGGCGCAGTTCGGGCAGCTATGTGGCCGAGGGCTCGTGGGACTTGGCCCTGTCCGAGATGGCGACGCCGGGCTATGCGGCCACCTATGTCCTGATCCAGTTCGGCCACAACGACCAGCCGGGCAAGCCGGGTCGCTCGACCGACCTGGCCACCGAGTTTCCGGCCAATCTGAAACGCTATGTGGCCGAGGCGCGCGCGCGTGGCGCCACGCCGGTGCTGCTGACGCCATTGGTTCGGCGCCAGTTTATCGACGGTCGCTTACAGAACGATCTGGAGCCTTGGGCCGAGGCGGTGCGCGCCGTCGCGCGCGAGACCCATACGCCTCTGGTCGATCTCAACCACGCCAGCGCTGAGACGGTGCAAGCCCTGGGCCCGGTCCTTTCGGCTCGCTTCGCCCAGTCCGCGCCGTCGCCCGAGGTCGCCGCCGCCCTGTTGACCGGCACCACCATCGCCTCGAGCACCGGGGTCGCCCCTGCGCCGGGGACGCCTGTCTCGACAGCCCAGAACAACGCCGCCGTAGAGCCGCTGGGACAGGCGCGTATGTCCTTCGACTACACTCACCTCGGGCGCGACGGGGCGGACTTCTTCGCCGCCCTGGTCACCCGCGACCTGATCGCGGCCGCCCCGTCGATGCGGCGACTGCTGATTCCCTGAAGGGGGAGCCCGCCTCAGTGGTTGTCGCGGGGCGGGCCGAGGGTGTCGACGATGCGGTGGTATTTGACGGCGGGCTCCAGCACGGCGCCCGTCTCCAGTTCGCCGATCATCGAGCGCTGGAACTCCTGCCACGGGGTCTGTGAGGCGGGGTATTCATAGCCGCCGGCGGCCTCGAGCGCGGCGCGGCGTTCGGCCATTTCGGCATCGTCGATCAGGACGTCCACGCGTCGGGTGTTGAGGTCGATGCGCATCCGGTCGCCGGTCTTCAAGAGGGCGATGTTCCCGCCGGTCGCCGCCTCGGGCGAGGCGTTCAGGATCGAGGGGCTGCCCGATGTGCCGGACTGGCGTCCGTCGCCGACGCAGGGCAGGGCGTGAACGCCCTGTTTGATCAGATAGGCCGGGGGGCGCATGTTGACGACCTCGGCCGCGCCGGGGTGGCCGACCGGACCTGCGCCGCGCATCACCAGGATGCTGTCGGGGGTGATGGCCTCGGCCGGATCGTCGATACGGTGGTGATAGTCCTCGGGGCCGTCGAAGACGACGACGTTGCCGGTAAAGGCGTCGCGGCCGTCGGGGTCGGACAGATAGCGGTCGCGGAACTCGGGACTGATGACGCTGGTCTTCATGATGGCGCTGTCGAAGACATTGCCCGACAGGACGAGAAAGCCCGCGTCCTCGACCAGGGCCGTGTCGAAGTCGCGGATGACGTCGGGCAGGATCACGGTCGCGCCCCGGCAGTTGTCGCCGATGGTCTGGCCGTTGACCGTCAGAGCGCCCTCGTGGATCTGGCCACGGCGCATCAGTTCAGCGACCACGACCGGCACTCCGCCCGCCTGATGGAAGTCCTCGCCCAGATACTTGCCGGCGGGCTGCAGGTTCACCAGCAGCGGCGTCTTGTGACCGACCTCTTCCCAGACCTGCAGCGGCAGGTCGACGCCCGCATGGCGCGCCAAAGCCGTCAGGTGTATCGGCGCATTGGTCGAGCCGCCGATGGCCGAGTTGACGACGATGGCGTTCTCGAACGCCTCGCGGGTCAGGATCTGCGACGGTTTCAGGTCTTCGTGGACCATGTCCACGATACGCTTGCCGGTCAGGTAGGCGACCTGGGGCCGTTCGCGATAGGGGGCTGGAATGGCGGCCGAGCCGGGCAGGGACATGCCCAGGGCCTCGGCCAGCGAGTTCATCGTCGTCGCCGTGCCCATGGTGTTGCAGTAACCGACCGAGGGCGCCGAGGTGGCGACCAGGTCGATGAATTCCTCATAGCCGATCTCGCCGGCCGCCATCATCTCGCGGGCCTTCCAGATGATGGTGCCCGAGCCGACGCGCTCGCCCCTGTGCCAGCCGTTCAGCATGGGCCCGACCGACAGGGCTATGGCGGGGATGTCCACGGTGGCGGCGGCCATCAGGCAGGCGGGCGTCGTCTTGTCGCAGCCTATGGTCAGGACGACGCCGTCGATCGGATAGCCGTACAGCAGTTCGACCAGACCCATGTAGGCCAGGTTGCGGTCCAGCCCGGCCGTCGGACGTTTGCCGGTTTCCTGAATGGGGTGGACCGGGAATTCCAGGGCGATGCCGCCCGCCTCGCGGATTCCCTCGCGCACCCGCTTGGCCAGTTCGATGTGGTGGCGGTTGCAGGGGCTGAGGTCCGATCCCGTCTGGGCGATGCCGATGATCGGCTTGCCCGAGCGCAACTCCTCCAGCGTCAGCCCATAGTTCAGATACCGCTCCAGATAGAGGGCCGTCATGTCGGGGTTCGACGGGTTGTCGAACCAGGCGCGGCTGCGAAGCGGTTTGGGCGAGGTCTTGGTCATGGGGGCAGAGGGCTGGGCGTCGCCGACGGTGGCGACAGATTTTGAATATCATAATACTAATGATTGGCCAGCGCCTTTGCGCCGACGCGACCGGCCCGGTAGAGGATCAGCCATGGATATGTCTTCGCCTTCTCGGAACAGCGGTCAGGTCGTCTCGGCTCATGACCAGATCGTGCGTGCGCTGGCGCAGGACATCCTTGGGGGAACCTTGGCCCCTGGAGACAAGCTTCCGATGGAGGCCGATCTGCTGGAGCGCTTCGGGGTCTCGCGCACCGCGTTGCGGGAAGCGCTGAAGACCCTTTCGGCCAAGGGCTTCCTGAGTGTGAAGACGCGCGTTGGAACACGTGTGAGCGACAGCGTTCACTGGAACTTCTTTGACAAGGAGGTGCTGGGCTGGCGAGTGGCCGTCGGCATGGATGCGCAGTTCCGGCGCCACCTCGCTGAAGTCCGCCAGAGCCTGGAGCCCACAGCCGCCTCGCTCGCGGCCAGGCATCGCACCCAGGCGGATCTGGAGGCCATGCGCGCGGCGCTGGACTGGATGCGTCGCGAGGATCGCTCGGCCCATGATTTCGCCTGCGCCGACCTGGCCCTGCACCTGGCGATCGGGGCCGCCTCGCAGAACCCGATGATCCGCTCAGTAGCCGGCGTCATCGAGACGGCCCTGTTGGAGGCTTTCACGCTCAGCCCGCCGACCAAGGCGCCCGACCTGCATCACGAAACCGTCGAGGCCCACGCCCGTATCGTCGACCGGATCGCCGCCCGGGATGAAGAGGGCGCCGCTCGGGCCATGTTGGCCGTTATCGACGCCGGCTATCAGCGGGTCGAGGCCGAGCGATCGACAGCCAAATAACCCCTCGCCGCTAGCGCCGGAAATCCGAAGGCTTCAGGCCGTGACGCTTCAACTTGTCGTACAGCGTCTTTCGCGGAATCTTCAACTGAAGCAGAGTTTCTGCGACGTCGCCTTCAAGCGTTCGCAGAGTGTCGCGAAGAATGCGGCCTTCGAATCGGGCGACCCGGTCCGCAAGGCCGCTGTCCAACTCGTCAGCCGCGCCATGGCTCTCAAGGCCCAGCGCGAAGCGTTGGGCGAAGTGCGACAACTCGCGAATATTGCCAGGCCACGCAGACTCCAGCAGACGCGAGCGAACGGCGTCGGTGATCGGCGGAACCAGCCCGTCCGCCCCGACCTGGGCGCGCGCCAGAAGGCTTGCGAAAAGCTGGGGAATGTCTTCGCGCCGTTCCCTGAGAGGCGGAATTCGCAGGCGTACGACGTTGAGGCGGTAGTAGAGATCCTCACGCAGGCGCCTTTCAGCCACGGCCGTGCCCAGATCCTCGGTGGAAGACGCCAGGACTCGTAAATCCACGGTGCGTGGTTCACGGGCCCCGATCGGCTGGACTTCACGCTCTTCCAGGACACGCAACATCTTGATCTGGACAGCCGGCGGCATGTCCTCGACGGCGTCCAGATAGAGCGAGCCATTGTGCGCCCTCTCGACGTGGCCGACATGGCGACGCAGGGCGCCGGCGAAAGCGCCCAATTCGTGTCCGAACATCTCGCTTTCGACCAGCCCTTGAGGAAGGGCTCCGCAATTCACCGCAACGAAGGGATGAAGGCGGCGTCGTCCACCATTGTGAAGAGCGCGGGCCACGGCTTCCTTGCCGACGCCCGTCTCGCCCTCGATCAGGACATCCATACGGGCGTCAGCGATCTGGGCGATGGTGGCGCGTAGCGATTGGATCGCCCGGCTTTCGCCCAGAAGAGGCAGTTCGAGACCGGCTTCGGACGACAGCGCCGTCAGTCGTCGATTGTCGAGCACGAGCGCTCGCTTTTCGAGCGCGCGCTTCAGACTGTCGTGAAGGCGGTCGAATGGAAATGGCTTGGCCACGAAATCATAGGCGCCGTCGCGCATGGCGGCGACCGCATCCGCGATGTCGCCATGACCTGTGATCAGTATGACAGGCAGGGTCGGATCCAGCGCCTGCAGCCGATTCAGCGCCTGACGTCCGTCCATGCCCGGCATGCGCAGATCCGTGACGATGACGCCCGGGAAGTCGGCGTCAATCTCTGTCAGGGCGGCTTCAGCCGAACGGTAAGGTCGCACGACCAGCCCTTCGACCTCCATACGCTCGACCAGCGCGGATCGAAAGTCTGCGTCGTCCTCGATCAGGGCGACCGCATTCAGGCGCGGAAAGTCCATCACGCGCTCCTCAGGATAATGACGAAGGCGGCGCCGCTGTCTGTCTCGCACAGGTTCAACTCGCCATCGAACGAGGCGGCGATGTCGCGGCAGATCACCAGTCCCAGACCGAGGCCGTTGATCTTGCTGGTCACAAACGGCGTGAAGAGCTGAGCCTGTATGGACTCCGGGACGCCAGGGCCGTTGTCGGCGACCGTCAGGGCGACGTGGTCTCTCTGTTGCTCGATCGAAAGGGTGATGATCGGCGTCGAGACGCCCTCCAGCGCTTCGATGGCGTTTTGCATCAGGTTGATGATGACCTGTTCCAACCTGAAGCGATCGGCCGTGACGATAGCATCGACTGTCTTGTCGCGGGCCAGACGGACGCCGGTTTGGCGTAGCCGTCCGGCCAACAACAGCAGGGCGCCGTCGATTGCCGCGTTGAGCGAAACAGGCTCCAGGCGGGGCTCCGACTTGCGGGAGAAGGTTCTGAGTTCCTGGGTGATGGCGCCGATGCGCGCGGTCAGATCAGCGATCCGGCCAAGGGTTCGGACGGCCTTGGCGCCCTGATCGCGCTCAAGATAGGCGGCGGCGGTTTCCGCGTGGGTGCGTATGGCGGCCACGGGCTGGTTGATCTCGTGCGCCACGCCTGCAGCGATCTGGCCGAGGGCGGCGAGCTTTCCGGCCTGAACCAGTTCGTCTCTCAAGGCCTCGCGCCCGGCCTCGGCGCGCATGCGCTCCTCAATCTGGCGATTGAGGGCGTCGTTGGCCTGACTGAGATCTCGGGTTCGTTCCGCAATGCGTTGCTCCAGCTCTTGTCGGGCAAGCTCGGCGGCGCGTTGGCGCGCGGACGCCTGTTGTCGGCGACGCAAAAGCACCGCCAGCACGCCGAAGAGAAGGGTGATGACGAGAGCCGCCATTATCCGCGCATTGGCGACCGCCGCCTCGACCGCTCCTCGCGTCGGCGTCAGCAGATGCAGGGTCCAGCCAGGCGTCGCGGTTTCGGCGGAGGTGTGCATCCAGTCGCCTGCAGTCCCATCCACCGGCGCCTCGACGAGATGGGGATGGGTGGTCGTGGGCGTGGGAAAGGGAAGGGGGGTCAGGGCGCCATGGCCCAGGGTCTGGTCGGCGAGGGTCAGTTGCCGACTTCTCGCATCCATGGGACGCAGGGTGCGAAAGCGCCAGGCCGGCACGCTGGTGATCAGCACCACGCCGCCGGGATCGACCACATAGGCCGGCTCGCCCGAGGCGCGCCATTCCGCCTCAAGCGCGTCAAACTCGACCTTGACCACCACGACCCCGAGCGCACGCCCCTGAGCGTCCGAGACACGCCGCGCTAGAAACAGACCGGGGCGTCCGCTGACGGTGCCCAATGCGAAGAACTCGGCGACGCCGTCGTGCATCGCCTTGATGAAATAGGGGCGGAAACTGTAGTCAGCGCCCATGAAGCTGATGGGCTCGCGCCAGTTGCTGGCGGCGCGCGTGACGCCGTTCGCGGCGATGACATAGATGGCCGAGGCTCGCGTCTGGCCCGCCAAGGTCTCCAGCCTTAGGTTGAGCGCCTCGACCTCGGCGTCTGCTGGCTGGGTCAGAAGGCGGGCCACGTCGGCGTCGGTCGCCAGGGCGGGCGGCAAGGCGCGGTATTTTTCAAGTTCGCTGCGCAGCACGGCGGCGTGCAGGGCGGCGGCGTTTTCGGACTGTCGCGCCAACTCGGCGACGGCGTCGCGGCGCGCTGTTTCGCCCAGACCGTATGCACCCGCAGTTCCTGCTGTCATCCATGCAAGGGCCAGCCCGATCCAGGCGCGGCTGCGGCGAAGACGAGCCTTGGTAAGGGCAGGATCGAGCATGTCGGCACTGTGCGATATTCCGCACAAATCCGCCACATTATGGCGCGGAATTCTGCACGAGTACTTCGGCCGAAATAAACAGGAGTTGAAATAAATCCTATATAATCAATTGGTTCTGTCGTTTTCTCTTTGTGGTTGGCGGCGCCTCTCCTGCCTATCAAACTGGCTCGCAAGCGTGACGAAGAGCACGCCGAGGAAATTCGCGAGCGTCTGGCTCGCTGTCAGGAGCGACCTTCTTGATCCCTGTTGCGTCAGAGACGGCAGCCGTCGTGCGCCGCCCCTTTTATCGCCATCTGTACTTTCAGGTGCTGGTCGCCATCGCGCTTGGCGGCGCCATCGGACACTTCTGGCCAACGTTTGGCGAGAGTCTGAAGCCGCTGGGCGACGCCTTCATCAAGCTGGTGAAGATGGTCATCGCGCCTGTGATCTTCCTGACCATCGTCACGGGGATCGCCGGGATGCGCGACATCGGCCGCGTCGGCCGGGTGGCGGCCAAGGCCTTCGGCTACTTCCTGGTCTTCTCCACCCTGGCCCTGATCGTCGGGCTGATCGTCGCCAATGTGGTGCAGCCAGGCCGGGGGTTGAATATCGATCCGGCCAGCCTCGACGCCGGGGCGGTGTCGCAATACGCCCAGGCCGCGCATGAGAGCACTATTGTCGGCTTCCTGACCGGCATCATTCCCGACACGGTGGTCAGCGCCTTCTCGACCGGCAACATCTTGCAGGTGCTGTTCGTCTCGATCCTGTTCGGCATCGCTCTCGCCATGATTGGCGATCTGGGCAAGCCGGTCATGACCTTCCTGGAATCGGTCAGCGCGGCCTTCTTCAAACTGGTCGCCATCCTGATGAAGGCGGCCCCCATCGGCGCTTTCGGGGCGTTCGCCTTCACCATCGGCGCCTATGGCATCGCCTCGGTGGCCAATCTGTTCGCCCTGATCGCCACCTTCTATCTGACGGCCATCATCTTCGTGGTCGGCATTCTGGGTCTGGTCGCTCTAGCCAACGGTTTCAACATTCTGAAGCTGATCCGTTACCTGAAGGAAGAACTGCTGCTGGTGCTGGGTACGTCCAGTTCCGAGGCCGCCCTGCCCAGCCTGATCTCCAAGATGGAGCGGGCCGGGGCGTCCAAGTCGGTCGTCGGCCTGGTGGTGCCGACCGGCTATTCCTTCAATCTGGACGGCACCAACATCTACATGACGATGGCCGCCCTGTTCATCGCCCAGGCGCTGAATATCGACCTGAGCTTGCAGGATCAGGTCTTGCTGCTGCTGGTGGCCATGCTGTCGTCGAAGGGCGCTGCGGGAATCACCGGCGCCGGTTTCATCACCCTGGCCGCCACGCTGTCGGTCGTGCCCACGGTTCCGGTGGCCGGCATGGCGCTGATCCTCGGCATCGACCGCTTCATGAGCGAGTGCCGGGCCCTGACCAACTTCATCGGCAATGCGGTGGCGACCATCGTCGTCGCGCGCTGGGAAGGCGAACTGGACCGCGACGCGCTGAAGGCGGCGCTGGACGGCGGGCCCAAACCCCTGGCCGCTGCGCCCGATCCTGCGGCCGGACCCGGCGACGACCTGGTCCTCGCCGACGACTGACCCACACGACTTCAACGAAACGACTGCCGAAAAACAGGCAGCGCATGGGAGACGAGACATTGAAGATACAATCGAAATTCGCCCTGATGGCGACGACGGCCTCGGCGGTCCTTCTCGCCGGATCCGCCATGGCTCAGGAAACGACGCCGTCCGCAGGTGATCAAGCCTCCCAGGTCGAGGACATCGTGGTCGTCGGCTCGCAGATTCGCGGCGCCTCGACGACGGCCGCTCTCCCGGTCGTCGTCATTGACGCCGAAGAGATCGCGGCTACGGGCGCCAGTTCGGGCGATGAACTGTTGCGCACGATCCCGCAGATGGGCGACGTCCTGTTTGACAGCTCCAACAATGGCCAGACGTCCAACTCGGCGCGTGGCGATGTGAACTCCGTCAACCTGCGCTCGCTGGGCGTCGGCAATACGCTGGTGCTGCTGAACGGTCGGCGGGTCGTCCAGCACCCGACCAGCCAGGGCACCTCGGACACCGGAACGGTGCCGGTGCTGAGCTACAACTCCAACGCCATTCCCGTATCCGGCTTGCAGCGGCTGGAAGTCCTGCTGGACGGCGCCGCCGCCATCTATGGCGCTGACGCCGTGGCCGGCGTGGTCAACACGGTTTTGAAAAATGACTTCGAGGGCGTGACGGTCGAGGCCAGGTATGGCGGCGCCGAGGGCACGGGTCTGAGAGAGTTCGAAGCCAATATCTTCGCGGGCAAGAATTTCGAACGGGGCAACCTGTCCCTGTTCGCCAACTATACCGACCGCACCATGCTCATGGCGGATGAGCAGGATTTCACGCGCTCCGACGACATGCGTGACTTCTTCTCGGGCTTCCCTGGCTATGAGACTTCGGCGGTGCCGGACGGTCGCTCGTCGCACTCGCCCTGGGCGCAACTGAGCATTCCCGGCACGACCACGGCCCTGCGCCCGCGATCCAACGGAACGATTGTGACGACCGCCGCCGGCGCCTTCCACGTCCAGCCCCAGAGCTTCGGCTGCGCGGCAGGCGTGACCGTGCCCTCGGGTCTTTGTCTGACCAGCGGCACGGTGGCCTACAGCGGCGTCAACCGCGACATGCGCTATGACACCCGTTACGGCACCACGGTCCGGCCGTCGGTCAATCGAGGCAACGTCTTCCTGACAGGTCGCTATGAACTGACTTCGGGGATCGAGGCCTTTGGCGAGCTGGGCTACTATGGCGCTCAGAGCAAGGCCATCCAGCCGCCGGTCGTCAATCTGAACAAGATCTGGATCCCGGCCAGCAACTACTACAATCCGTTTGGCCCGGTGCGCTTCGCGGACGGCTCGCTGAACCCCAATCGGCTGCCCAACCTGACCAATGTTCCGGCGGCTGGCCTGCCCGTGCTTCTGGGCAACTATCGCTTCGCCGACGCCGGCTTCCAGGAGGTGAAGGTCAACAACTATCAGGCCCGTGTCCTGGGCGGTCTGCGCGGCGAATGGCGGGGCTTCGACTGGGAGACGGCGCTGGTCTATTCGGAGGCCGAGGCCGAGGATATCTCGCCCAACATCAACATGACCAATCTGCAGCAGCAGATGGCGCTGTCTACGCCGGACGCCTACAATCCGTTCAGCGGCGGCTGCGTGGACACGCCCAGCTGGGGCGACTGCACCCCGTCCTCGCAGGCCGCGATCGACGCCATCGTCTTCGACCTGAAGCGGGTGTCGCGCACGACCCTGAGCATGGCGGACATCAAGCTGTCGCGCGGGGACCTGTTCAGCTTGCCAGGCGGCCCCGTGGGCGTCGCCGTGGGCGGGGAAATCCGCCGCGAGACCCAGCGCGACGAACGCGACGACAACCTGAACGGGACCATCACCTTTACCGACATGGTGTCGGGCGAAACCAATCTGTCGAACGTCTCGGCGGTCAGCCCCAACCCCAGCACCAAGGGCTCGCGTGACGTCGCCGGCGCCTTCATCGAGTTCGCGGTGCCGTTGGTCTCGCCCGAGATGAACATCCCGCTGGTCTACAGCCTGGATATGCAACTGGCCGGCCGCGTCGAGCACTATTCGGACTTCGGTGGCGTGGCCAAGCCCAAGATCGCCATCGCCTGGGACATCGTCGACGGTCTGCGGGTTCGCGGCTCCTACTCCGAGGGTTTCCGCGCGCCGAACCTCGAACAGGTCAACGCCACCCAATACGCGCGTCTGGCCAGCGGCCCGGATTTCACGCGCTGCGAGGCCGACATCCGCAACGGCACGATCGCCAACATGAGCGAATGCGCACGAACGGCCAGCGTCTCTCTGCTGATCGCCGGCAACCCGGAGCTGAAGCCGGAAGAGAGCACCAACTCCTCCTACGGCCTGGTGTTCCAGCCGCGCTTCACGCCGGCGGCGTGGGGCGACTTCACCTTCACGGTCGACCGCTGGAAGATCGAGCAGACCGACATCGTCGGCCTGCTGGGCGCGCAATCGGCGCTGGCGCTGGAATATCTCAACCGCGTCCAGGGCGGGACAAATCCGCTGGTGGTGCGCGCCGCGCCGAATGCTGACGACGAACTTCTGTTCGAAGGCACGGGTCTGGCGCCGGTCGGTCAGGTGACCTCGATCAGCGACCAGTTCATCAACCTGCTGCCTCAGACCGTCGAGGGACTGGACCTGAGCTTCAACTGGCGCAAGCGCCGCACGGCGCTTGGCTCGTTCAACTTCCGTGTGAACGCTTCCAAGCTGCTGGAATTCTCCCGTGCGCCGGGCGAGATCATCGACAGCCTGTATGACGCGCGCGAGCAGGGGATTATCGACCCTTTGACGCCCCTGCCGGACTCCAGCCAGTTGATCGCCCAGAACGGACGTCCTGAATGGAAGGTTTCGGCCAACTTCACCTGGAACAAGGGGCCGTGGCGTGTTGGTCTATCGACCCAGTACGTCAGCGAGATCGAGCAGATCAGCCTTTTGAGCAGCACGGGTGAACCCTGGATCGTCGGCTCGCAGATGGTGGCCAACGCCTATGGGCAATACGACTTCGAGGAGGTCAACACGACGTTGCGGCTCGGCGTGCGCGACCTGACGGACGAAGGTCCTTCGCTGGCCGACGGCGGCTATCGCGGCACGGTGCATCAGCCCTATGGCCGCTACTGGTATGTGAACGTCTCCAAGTCGTTCTGACCAAGGGATGGAGACGGCGATGATGTTTCGGCATGGACTGACTGGACTGGCGCTGTGGGCGGCGGCGTGCGCATTCGCCCCTGCAACCGCGTCGGCTCAGGCTTCGACCGTAGCGGCGTCGCCGCCTCCGACCGAGGCCGCCTGTCCCGATTTTCTTCCTCAGCAGGCGCACTGCTGGTCGGGGCGGGCGGCCAAGGGCGGCTACTACTGGATCGCTGTACCGGAGAACTGGAACGGCTCGTTGATCGTCCACGCCCACGGTGGTCCTCGAACCGGCGAGCCCAAGGCCGATGATCCGCTCGAGGATCTGGAACGCTTCTCCATGACGGTGAAGGAGGGCTTCGCCTGGGCGGGCTCGACCTATCGTCGCGGGGGCTACGGCGTGCGCATGGCGGCCGAGGACACGGACGACCTGCGCCAGATTTTCTGGGACGCGTTCGGTCGGCCCAAACGCACCATCCTGCACGGTCAGTCCTGGGGCGGTAACGTCGCGGCCAAGGCGGCGGAGCTTTATGCTCGCGACGCCGAGGGCAAGGTGGTCTGGGACGGGGTTGTCCTGACTAGCGGCGTTCTGGCGGGTGGGACCCAAGCCTATAAATTCCGCGCCGATCTGCGCGCCGTCTATCAGTATTATTGCCAGAACCACCCCGCGCCGGGCGAGGTTCAGTACCCGGTCTGGCAGGGCCTGCCCGAAGGTGCGCGCCTGACCCGCGCCCAGTTGGCGGATCGTGTGAAGACCTGCACAGGCGTCGGCCTGCCGGCGGCCGAACGTTCGGGCGGGCAGAAGCAGCGACTGGCCGATATTCTGACGGTGGTCGGTATTGAGGAGGATCAGTTGATCAGCCACCTGGCCTGGGGCACCTTCCTGTTCCAGGACCTGGTGCAGCGGCGACTGGATGGGCTGAACCCGTTTTCCAACGTCGACACGGTTCATGTCGGCTCACATGACGACGCTGCGTTGAACGCCGGGGTGCAGCGCTTTGCGGCGGATCCCATGGGCGTGGCGCGTCTGGCTTATGACGCTGACCTGTCGGGTCTGATCGTGGCGCCGACCGTGACCATTCATGGCAAGTACGACCCAACCGCTTTTGTGACGAACCAGACCGCCTATCGCGATCGGGTCGCCGCCGCCGGACGTTCGGATCTGCTGGTCCAGACCTTTACCGACGAATCCGAACACAGCGCGCTCAACGCTCCGGAATACGTGGCTGTATTCGAGGCCCTGATGCGGTGGCTGAACGAGGGCGTGAAGCCAGACGTCAAATCGATAGCAGGGCTGTGTGAAAACGCGCGAGCCCGTTACGGCGAGGCCTGCCTCTTCGACGAAAACCATGTCCCGGTCGCTCCCCTGTCGCCAAAGGGAGGCGCCAACCACAGCCCATGAAAAAGCCCTTCGACCTGGAGGGCCGAAGGGCTTTCGCAAAACTGCACGGCGTTAACGCCGGGTCGCCGTTTCGATGATCGTGCGCGCCTGAGCAATGGCGGCGTCTTGGGTCAGTTCGCCCCCCTGAACTTTCTCAGCCAGGTCCATCAGCGGCGTGCCGGTGACGACGCCGGTCTGGGCTTCTTCCTGGACGTGGACGCCGCCGTCTCTGGCAATGACTGCGTCCCAGGCGTCGCGAACAGCGGCCCAGTAGTCCTTCGTCGCCGCCCAGTAGTCGTCGCCGGCCTTGGGCGAGTAGCTGGTGGACCGGTTGTAGGTGTTGACCACGTCTTCCTGAACGATGGCGATGGGTTCGCCGCCGGCCCGGCCGTTCATCTTCACATTATCCTGGATGTGCACCCAGCCGGCGGGCGTCAGGGCGTGACGGTTGGCGCCCAGATAGCGGTCGTAGACGGGGTTCAGCACCGCGTCGCGACGCGCCAGCGGGCGCCAGGTGGGGTCGGATGTCCACACGCTCAGCCCGTTGACATAGGTCCAGCGGCCCACGCCGCCGTAGCGAGGCGAGTCGTCCGTCTGCCAGACGGTTTGGGACCAGGCGCCCTGGCGCGCGTCGGCGGAAACCGGCGTCAGCGTCCACTGGTTCGGTCCGGCGTAGGTCAACACCGTCTCCGGCTGATAGACCCAGTCCTGCCGCCAGTGCTTGACGACGATGGCCTTGCCCTCGTGCTCCATGACCAGGATGTGCTGCAGGCTGATGCGGTCGCCCTTGTCGTAGACGACGCGAACGATCTCGCTGCCGCCTGACAGCTTGCCCTCCATCGGATCGTAGTCGGCATGGAAGCTGACGTTCTCGCGCATGTCGAAGTGGACGCGGTACTGGCCGGCCTGGGCCAGAATCGACTGGCGATCCTGTTCAAAACGACTGACGGGCGACGCCGGCGGGCTTGCGGTCAGCGCGGCGGTCTGGGCCAGTGCGGTTGTTGCGGGCGTGGCTCCGGCCAGCAGGGCGGCGGCGATCAATAGAGCGCGCATGGGCTTATCCATAATGAGAGTCGTTTGCATCTTAGCCGCGGGCCTCAGTAGCGCAAGTTGACGGAAACGCCGAAGTTGCGGCCCGGCTGGGTGAAGGCGTCCAGAGTGGTGCTGGTGCGCGACAGGCCACGCACATCGCTCCACCAGGCGTATTTTTCGTCCAGGACGTTGAAAACGCCCGCGCGCAAGGTGGCCTTCTCCGTCACGTTCCAGAAAGCGGTCAGGTCCAGGATGGCGAACTCTTCGCCCGGCCAGCAGGCGCCCCCGCCGCAGCCCGCACGGGTCTTGTTGTCAGACCAGGTGACGGTCGCCGAACTGCCCCAGGCGCCCGAGGGGGCGGCGTAGTTCAGGCCGCCGACGACCTTGACCGGGTCGACACTGGTCAGCTTGCCCTCGACGCCGTTTGTTTCCTGATCGCCGTCGGCGAACGAGGCCGCGACGATGAGCGAGACGCCGTTGTCCCAATGGATGTCGCCGCGCGCTTCCAGGCCCCAGATCTTCACCTCGGTCAGGTTGACGTACTGATAGATCAGCGGGTCGACGCCGGGCACGCCCGTTCCACGCACCACGATCTGGCTGATGAAGTCGTCGTAGTTGGTATGGAAGGCCGTGGTGGAGAGCGACAGGTTTCCGCCGAACGCATCCAGGTTGCGGAAACGCAAGCCGGCTTCGACGCTCTCGCTGGTTTCGGGCGTCAGGTCCGGGTTGGGAATGGACTCATAGCCAAAGACCGGGTTGGCGAAGAAGTTGTTCACCTGCATGGGCGAGGGCGCCTTGAAGCCCTGGGCGTAGTTGGCGAAGACGCTGAAGTGGTCGTCGACCCAGTAGATGGCGCCGATCTTGGGCGACAGGTGGCTGTCGCTCTGGCCCTCTGAAGGCGTGGGGAACAGGGCGTCCGCCTTGGGCGTCAACTCGTACCAGTCGTAGCGCAGGGCCGGGATGATGCTGAGGCGACCGCCCAGCAGTTCGATCTCGTCCTGGATGAACAGACCGGCCAGGTCATATTCGGTCCTGGGGAAGGGACGGGCGGGGAAGGGCTCGCCGACCGGCGGAACTGTGCCGTCGCGGATGCCTTCCTGCGTCGTGCGCGACCAATCTCCGCCAACGGTGATGCGGTGCTGCACGCCTTCCCCGCGGAAGGTCCTGGAGCCTTGCGCCGCCATGCCCCAGACCGTGTTGTCGAAGGTGACGTCGCGGGTGCGATCCACCGCCGGGGTGCGGTCTTCGTAGGTGAACTGTCGTGTCGTGGCGTCCTGCCAGTAGGTGGATACCGACCCGTCATCCAGACCAAAAACGTCGTCAAAACGCCAGTCGAGGCTGACACGATCACGCCGGGTCTCGTCCTGCGCGGTCAGGCCGATGACGGTGGCGGAGTAGCTGCTGAGCGCCTCGCCCTCCATCTCCTGATCGAAATGGTCATAGGTCAGGCGGACGGTATGATGGCTATTGGCGTCCCAGACGAGTTTGGCCAGGACGGCGTTGGAGGCGAACTCTTGCGGGTTCGGCTGGGTGCGGGCCGCGCCCGTGCCGCCGACCTCGGCCATGTTCTCGGTCTCATGAGCGTCGCGGCGGGTATAGGCCAGCAGACCGGACAGCGAGCCGGTGCGGCCCGCCAGAGCCAGACCTTCGGCCCAACTGTCGTCCGACGAATTGTAGCCGACGCGGCCACGCGCTCCAAAGCTTTCGCTGCTGGAGAGAAAGTCGGACGGATCCTTGGATGTGAAGCTGACCGCGCCGGCGATGCCGTCCGAGCCATAGAGGGCCGAGGCCGGTCCGCGCAGGATCTCGACCGACTTGACCAGGTCCAGGTCATTGTAGCCGCCGCGACCGACAGCCTGGGCGCCGAAAGCGAAGCCATCGGGCACGCGCACGCCGTCCTGAATGATCAGCACCCGGTTGCCGCCCATGCCGCGGATGGTGAAGCCCGAGTTGCCGTCTCGGCCGGCGCCTGACAGGGCGGCGGAGAAGCGGGCGGGGCTGGTGGGGACGCTGACGCCCGGTTCGAAACGGATCAGGTCCTTGATGTCAGTGGCCAGGATGTTCTCGATCGTCTCGGCAGTGATGACGCTGACGCTGGCCGGGACATCGTCCACGCGGCGCTGGGTGCGCGTTCCGACCACTGTCACAGGCGCGACCGGCACGGCCTTCTGGAGATCGACGACTTCGTCGGCGAAGGCGGGGAAGGCGGCGGCTGAAAGGGCGGTCAGGCCGGCGGAGAACATCAGAATCGAACGCATGGTTACGGCCCCGGTTGGAGAGGGCTGCGCAATTACTGCGAACGATTATCAGAATCAACCGCAAATATTATGGAGGGGTCGACTGCTCATGAGGCGACCAAGCTAGGCGTGCCGGACTGACGCCGCCGAACAAGGTCGCGGCCCCGGTTTCCGGGCGTTTCCGCACGTCTTCATATGATTTCGAGAGCCATGGACCGGTCGGCGAACGAAGGCTCTTGTCTGGCCGGCTGCAGGGCGTTCACGACGTTGCCGGCCACCGTCACCGCGTGTTCGCGCAGGTCGGGGACGGCGGTGACTTCCCAAAACAGACTGCGGGTCAGCGGACCAATGGCGAAAAGACGATCGTGGGGCTGCAGCCGACCGTCGATCAGTCGACCACTTGGATCGACGGCCAAGCCAAGCGCAAGGGCGGCCGGCGCGGCGAGCCCTTGTTTCAGCAGGTCTTGCAGGAGAGGCTCGGGGCTGAGGACGACGTCGCCGCTCGGCCCGGAACAGTTGATGACCGCATCGAAGCGACGGCTGTAGGGTTGCCTATCGCCTCGTCCTTTCAAGACGGTATCCACCTCGTCTCCCAGAAGAGACGCTGAATCGATGCGGGCAGCGACGACCTCCAGTTCCTCGGAAGCCAGCATGGCCGTCACTTCGCGTGCGACGCCGGGCGCGAGGCGGTGGCGGTGATTGTCCCACAGCGCCCGCAGATGGCGCAGAAATCGGCTGCGTTGCGGCAGGGACCATGACGACCAAAGATCGCGGGCGGAGTGGCGTACGTCGTCGACGACGGCGCGCCAATCGTTTTCGCGAGCGGCGAACCTTGCTTGGCTGAACACCTCGGCGGGGCTGCCGACATAGTTGCGTCGGCGCGGCGGCATGGTCGTAGAGCCGTGGCTGCGCGGCAGAAGCCCGTGCCGGGAAATGGCGGTGAAACGGCGACCGGGACGACGAAGGGCGATTGCGGCGTCTACCATGGTCAGGCCCGCGCCGATCAACAGGATATCGTCGGCGTCGACCGGCAGGGTGTCCAGCGCGCTCCACGGATCGCTGAGATAGCGGCCTGATCCAGTCAGGGCGGGAGAGAGGCCGGTCGGGGCTGCCGGAGTCAGGTTGCCCTGGGCCAGGACCACGGCGTCGGCGAGAGTCGAGTTGCGGTCGTCCAGCATGATTTTCCACCCTGCGCCTTGCGGGCGGATGGCGCTGGCGGCGCCCCGTATCAGGGTCAGGCGCTCGCCGTCCTGATCGGGGCGAAGTGCCTCGTCGAGCAGATGGGCCAGATAGCGGCCGTAGTCGCCGCGCGTGATGAAGTCGTCGCGGGCGAACCATGCGGGCTGGACCGCCATCCAGTCGGCCAGATGGTTCGGCCGGTCCGGGAAGGCGCTCATGTTTGACAGGCGGACGTTGAGCAGGTGCTTGGGGTTCCCGGTGGCGTAGGCCGGACCGAGGCCGAAGACGCCGCGTCGCTCGATCAACTGCACCGACACATCGGGCGACATGCGCAGGATATTGAGCGTGGTCAGCAGGCCGCTGAAGCCGGCGCCGATCACGGCGACGCTCCGCCCGCTCATGCGCCTTTCGCCAGGACATGAAAGCGGCGGGGATGCAGCCGAACCGGCTCGCCCGCCGCCAGCATCGTCAGCGGGTCGCCGATAGCGCGGTCCAGTTCCAGGCGTCTTCCATGCAGGGACACCGCGACGCGAGCGCGGTCGCCGCGCCGCAAGTTGGACATGACGACGCCGATCAGACCGATGTCGCTGGCCTCCAGGTCTTCGGGGCGGATGCAAAGCAAGGCGTCGCCAGCGGGGGCGTCGGAGGGCGCGCGCCAGTCGTTCGACACGACCTCGCCGCGCGCCACCGTGGCCTGAAGCTGCAGGCCTTCGCCGAGGAAGTCGTGGACGAAGGCCGAGGCGGGGCGGTCGTAGAGGGCCTGCGGCGTGTCCACCTGCTCGATCTTGCCCTGGCGCAGGATGGCGACGCGGTCGGCCAGTTCCAGGGCCTCTTCCTGATCGTGGGTGACGAGGACGGTCGTCACGCCGGTCTGCTCATGGACCTGACGCAGCCAGCGGCGCAGGTCGCGGCGGACGCGGGCGTCCAGGGCGCCGAAGGGCTCGTCCAGCAATAGAAGGCGCGGTTCGATGGCCAGGGCGCGGGCCAAGGCGACGCGCTGACGCTGGCCGCCGGACAACTGGCTGGGGTAGCGGGCGCCGTAGCCCTCTAGCTGGATCAGACCGAGCAGGTCCTGAACCCGCTCCGCGATCTCGGCGCGACCGGGGCGTGATCCGCGCGGGCGCACCTTCAGCCCGAAGGCGATGTTGTCGGCCACCGTCATGTGGCGGAACAGGGCGTAGCTCTGGAACACCATGCCGACCCGGCGCTCGCGCGGGCTGAGGGACAGGAAGTCCTCGCCGTTGAACCGCACCTGTCCGGCGGACGGACGATCCAGACCGGCCATGATGCGTAAAAGGGTGGTCTTGCCCGAACCGGAGGGGCCGAGCAGGGCCAGGAACTCGCCGTTGCGGACGGTCAGGCTGACGTCGTCGAGCGCGGGCAGGCCGTCATAGGCGCGGGTGATGGACTGGATGTCGAGGGTCATGTCAGCGCCGCCCCCCTGCGGCGAGGTCGTCGGCGTGGCGATGCTCGAGGAAGGACTTCAGGATCAGGGTCACGAGCGCCAGAACCGCCAGCAGTGCGGCGGTCGCGAAGGCGCCGACGAAGTCGTACTCGTTGTACAAAATCTCGACGTGCAGCGGCAGGGTGTTGGTCAGGCCGCGAATGTGGCCCGAGACCACCGACACGGCCCCGAACTCGCCCATGGCCCGCGCATTGGCCAGCAGCACGCCGTAAAGCAGGGCCCAGCGCACGTTCGGCAGGGTGATGAAGAGGAAGATGGCTGAGGGGCGGGCGCCGAGCGTCAAGGCGGCCAGTTCCTCGTCCGAACCCTGTTGCTGCATCAGGGGGATCAGTTCACGCGCCACATAGGGCAGGGTGACGAGAACCGTGGCCAGGACGATGGCGACCGGGGTGAACATGATCTGGAGGCCGGCGGCGTTCAGCCAGGGCGCGAACCAGCCCGATGCGCCGAACAGCAGAACCCAGACCAGGCCCGAAATGACTGGCGACACCGACAGCGGCAGGTCGATCAACGCCATCAGCAGGGTCTTGCCGATGAAGTCGAACCGGGTGACGCACCAGGCCGCGGCCAGGCCGAAGACGGCGTTGAGCGGCGTGGCGACGGCCGTGGTCACCAGGGTCAGGCGCGCGGCGGCCCAGACGTCGGGCTGGGACAGGCTGGCGACGGCGGCGCCCAGGCCCTTTCGCAGGGCTTCGACCAGAATGACGCCGAGCGGAGCCAGGACGATGAGGGTCAGCCACAGCAGGGCCAGACCGATGAGCAGGCCGCGACCGAGGCTGAGGTTGCGGGGGCGTGCCCCGGGGAGCCGCAGGGTTTTGGCCGTCATGCGCCTCGCCTCGCGATCAGGCCTTGCAGGCGGTTGAAGCCGAGCAGGATCAGAAAGGAGAGGATCAGCATGGCCATGCCGATGGTCGCGGCCCCGGCATAGTCGAACTGCTCCAGCTGGGTGACGATGAGCAGGGGCGCGATCTCGGACCGCAGCGGCATGTTGCCGGCGATGAAGATGACCGAGCCGTATTCCCCGACCCCGCGTGCGAAGGCGAGGCCGACGCCCGACAGCAGAGCCGGCAGGACGGCGGGCAGGATGATCCGCGTCGCGCGCTGGAGCGGGGTGGCGCCAAGGGTCTCGGCCGCCGCCTCGACCTCCCGATCCAGGTCCTGAAGCACGGGCTGGACGGAACGGACGACGAAGGGCAGGCCGACGAAGATCATGGCCACGACCACGCCGAAGGGGGTGTAGGCGATCTTGACGCCCAGCGGCGCCAGCAGGCCGCCGATGGGACCGTTCTGAGCGTAGAGGGCGGTCAGGGCGATGCCGGCCACGGCGGTCGGCAGGGCGAAGGGCAGGTCGATCACCGCGTCGGCCAGTCGCTTGCCGGGAAAGTCGTAGCGGGTCAGCACCCAGGCCAGCAGCCCGCCCATCACCGCATTGACGACGGCGGCGACGGTGGCGGCGACGAAGCTGAGCCTCAGGGCCGCCTGGGCGCGGGGCGAGGCGACGGCGGCGATGACGCTGTCGAGGCCGTTCTCCCAAGGCCGAATGGCCAGGGCGGTCAGGGGGATGAGGACGAAGAGCGACAGATAGGCGATTGTGAATCCCAGTGAGAGGGAGAAGCCAGGCAGGGGGCTGGGGGCCTTCCAGACAGGTCGGTCAGCCTGTCGGGTCATGGTCGTCGGCCGGGCTGATAGAACTGGTCGAAGACGCCGCCGTCGGCGAAGTGGCGCTTCTGGGCGGCGCTCCAGCCGCCGAAGTCGGAAATGTCGGCCATGCTGATCTGAGGGAAGCGGTCAGAAAAACGGGCGGCGACGCCGGGGTCGCGTGGACGATAGAAGTGCTCGGCGGCCAGAACCTGAGCCGGCGCGTCGTAGAGCTGGGTGAGGTAGGCTTGGGCGCGGTCGCGCGTGCCCTTGCGGTCCACGACGCGGTCGACAACGGCCACCGGCGGCTCGGCCAGGATGGAGAAGGGCGGGGTGATGATATCGACCTTGTCCGGGCCTAATTCTTTGGCGGCGAGGAAGGCTTCGTTCTCCCACGTCAGCAGGACGTCACCGATGCCGCGCTGAACGAAGGTGGTGGTCGATCCACGCGCACCCGTGTCGAGCACCGGCACGCGGCGGAACAGTTCGGTGACGAAGGTTTGCGCCGATTGCTCCGTCCCGCCCGGACGACGCAGGACGTCGGCCCAGGCGGCCAGATAGTTCCAGCGCGCGCCGCCGGAGGTCTTGGGATTGGGGGTGATGACTTCGACGCCGGGTTTGAGCAGATCGGGCCAGTCGTGAATGGCCTTGGGGTTCCCCTTGCGCACCAGAAAGACGATGGTCGAGGTGTAGGGCGAGGCGTTGTTGGGCAGGCGCGTCTGCCAGTCGGCGGCGATCAGGCCGCGCGCGGCGATCTCGTCGATGTCCGACGCCAGGGCCAGGGTGACGACGTCGCCGGGCAGGCCGTCGATGACGGCGCGAGCCTGTTTTCCCGATCCGCCGTGCGATTGCTCGACTTCGAAAGGAGCGCCGCCGTCGTCGCGCCAGCGGGTCAGGAAGGCCTCGTTATAGACGCGATAGAACTCGCGCGTCGGATCGTAGGAAACGTTGAGCAGGGCGGCCTGCGTCCCCTTGGTCTGGGCGCATCCGCTGAGGGCCAGCGCGCCGGCGCCGAGCAGCAGTCTGCGCCGATCGGTTGCAAATCCAAGAAGCATCACGCCAACTCCCTGACGTCCTCGGTGACCCATTGCGGGGTCGGCAGGCCCTTGCTGCGCAGGAAGGCCGGGTTGAACAGACGCGAGGCGTAGCGCGTGCCGGGGTCGCACAGGACGGTGACGATGGTCTTGCCCGGGCCGATATCGCGCGCCAGCCGCGCGGCGCCGGCCAGGTTGACGCCGGAGGACCCGCCCAGCGACAGACCCGCGTGCGTCACCAGATCGAACAGAATGGGCAGGAATTCAGCGTCTTCGATGCGGTAGGAGCAGTCTGGCGCAAACCCTTCGAGGTTGCCGGTGATCCGGGCCACGCCGATGCCCTCGGTGATCGAACTGCCTTCGCCGGTCATCTGGCCCTGGGTGAACCAGTTGTAGAGCGAGGCGCCCGCCGGGTCGGCCAGGGCGATCTTCACCGCCGGGTTGCGTTCACGCAGGAAGGCGCCGACGCCGGCCAGGGTGCCGCCGCTGCCGACGGCGCTGACGAAGGCGTCGATCCGCCCGCCGGTCTGCTCCCAGATTTCGGCGGCGGTGCCCTCATAGTGGGCGGCGCGGTTGGCGATGTTGTCGAACTGATTGGCCCAGAAGGCGCCGTGGGGCTCGGTCGCGTTCAGCTTGCGCGCCACCTCCTCAGAGTAGTGGACGAAGTGGTTGGGGCTGGAGAAGGGGGCTGCGTCGACCTCGATCAGGCGCGCGCCCAGCGCCCGGATGGCCAGCTTCTTCTCTTCGGACTGGGTGCGCGGCATGACGATGACCACGCGGTGGCCGAGCGCGGCGCCGACCAGGGCCAGGCCGATGCCGGTGTTGCCCGCCGTCCCCTCGACGATGACGCCGCCAGGCCGCAGCGCGTCCGAGGCCTTGGCCTTCTGCACGATGGACAGGGCGGCGCGGTCCTTGATGGACTGGCCGGGGTTGAGAAACTCCGCCTTGCCCAGGATTTCGCAGCCGGTCGCGTCCGACAGGCGGTTCAGGCGAATGAGCGGCGTGTCGCCGATGAGGTTGATGATGCTGGCGATGGACAAGGGATGTCTCTGGATCAGGTCGCGTGATGGGATCGAGCGAGGCGGCGGGCGGCCTGCGTCAACAGGCCGGAGCCAGGGTTCGTCCGTGGATGCCGCACTCGGTCTTCTCCTGACCGGCCCAGCGCCCGTCGCGAGCGTCTTCGTCGGCGGCGACAGCGCGGGTGCAGGGCCAGCAGCCGATGGAGGGGTAGCCTTGCTCGACCAGCGGATGGCGCGGCAGTTGGTGGTCGCGCAGCCAGTCCTCGATCTGATCGGCTGACCAGGCGGCGAGCGGGTTGACGGTCAGGACGTCGTCGGCGGCCTCGAACGGTTCGAGCGCGGCGCGGTGGCTGTTCTGATAGCGTTTGCGGCCGGTGATGCGGGTGTCGAAACCGGCCAGCGCTTGAGAGAGCGGCTGGACCTTGCGGACGGCGCAGCAGGCGTCGGGCGCGCTGCGCCACAGGTCGCCGCGCGGGTCCGCCTTGGACAAGGCGGCGGCGTCGGGCTTGATGTCGCGCACGTCGGTCAGACCCAGGCGGTCCGTCAGCTCGCGGCGATAGGCCAGGGTCTGGAAAAAGTGCTGGCCGGTCTCGAGAAAGACCACCGGCAGGTCGGGCTGAACGCGCGAGATCAGGTGCAGCAGGACGGCGGACTCGGCCCCGAAGGAGGAGATGGCGGCGGCCTTGCGGCCCAAGGCCGGGTCCAGAACCGCGCGCAGCAGGACTTCGGCGTCGGCCTGGCCCCATTGGGCGTTGAGGCGGGCGGCCAAGGCGGTGGCGTCTTGGGGGGCGGCATGGCGTTGCCGCCAGACCAGTCGGTCGTCGCCGGACGCGGGCTGATAGGCCGCGCTGAAGACCTGATCCATGCGCCGCCAGGGCGCGGCGTCGGCGCCGGGCGCCAGTTCCACCCCATCGAAGCCGCATCGGCGCAGGTGCCGGGCCTGATCGGGCAGGACCTTGCCCGCCGCGATCAGGCGGCCGCGATAGCCTTGGCCGCGCAGGACGGCGGCCAGGGAGAAGCCGCGCCCGTCGCGGAAAGCCTCGAACTCCAGGATCAGGCTGTCATTGGCGGCGGCCGCCGCGCGGATGTCTTCCTCTGGCGTCGAAACGCTCAGGCGGACGCCGTCCTGGACTTGCTCAAGCAGCTGCATCGGTCAGCTCATAGATGGCGGTGCGGAAGGGATCGGCCCCGAGGCGGCGGACCGTGTCGATGAACAGCTCGCCGTCGTTGCGGATCTCCAGATAGCGGTCGAGCGCTCTGGCGATGGCTGGGGCGACCTCGTCGGCAGGCAGACTACGGCCCACGATCTCGCCTAGCGCCGCCTGTTCGTCGGGCGAGCCGCCGACGGTGATCTGATAATACTCCTCGCCCTTCCGATCGACGCCGAGGACGCCGATGTGGCCGACATGGTGGTGGCCGCAGGCGTTGATGCAGCCGCTGATGTTGATGCGCACCGGGCCGAGTTTTTCCAGCAGGGCGGCGTCGGCCAGTTGGCGCGACAGGGCCTGGGCCACCGGGATGGAGCGGGCGTTGGCCAGGCTGCAATAGTCGAGGCCGGGGCAGGCGATGATGTCGGTGGCCAGGTCGGCGTTGGCCGTGGCCAGGCCGGCGTCGCGCAGTCGGCTCCAGACCGCGTGGGCGTCCTCTAGCCGGACGTGGGGCAGGACCAGATTCTGTTCGTAGGAGGCCCTAACCTCGTCGAACGAGAAGCGTGCGGCCAGGTCTGCGACGACCTCCATCTGATCCGCCGTGATGTCGCCGGGAACGCCATCGATCGGCTTCAGCGAGATGATGACGGCGCCATATCCGGTCTGCTTGTGAGGGCGCAGGTTCGAGCGGGTGAAGCGGGCGAACTCGGGGTTCAGGCGGCGGGCGGCGTCATAGGACGGGCTGGTCGCGGGAAGCGGCTCGAACGGCGGCGGCGTGAAATAGGCCTGGATGCGGGCCAGTTCTTCGTCGGGGATGCGCAGGTCTTCCTGACGCAGGATGGCGAACTGGCGCTCGACCTCGTCGCGAAAGGCGTCGATGCCGATGGCCGCGACCAGAATCTTGATCCGCGCCTTGTGGATGTTGTCCCGCCGTCCCAGCAGGTTGTAGGCGCGCAGGATGGCGGTCAGATAGGCCAGCAGCGAACGGCCTGGCACGGCCGAGGCGATCTCTTGCGCAATATGGGGCAGACGCCCCTGACCGCCGCCGACGAAGACGCGGAACGCCGTCTGGCCGTCCTCGCCGCGCACGATCTGCAAGCCGACATCGTGGGTGCGGATCGCCGCCCGGTCCTTGGCCGCGCCTATGACCGCGATCTTGAACTTGCGCGGCAGGAAGGAGAACTCGGGGTGGATGGTCGACCACTGACGCAGGATCTCGCACCAGGGGCGCGGGTCCTCGATCTCGTCGGCGGCGACGCCGGCGAAGACGTCGGTCGTGACGTTGCGGATGCAGTTGCCGGAGGTCTGGATGGCGTGCATCTCGACTTCGGCCAGATCGGTCAGGATGGCGGGCAGGTCCTGCAGCGCGGGCCAGTTGAACTGGATATTGGTGCGGGTGGTGAAGTGGCCGTAGCCCTTGTCGTAGGTGCGGGCGACGTGGGCCAGTTTGCGCATCTGGCGGCTGTTCATCACGCCATAGGGGACGGCGACGCGCAGCATATAGGCGTGCAGTTGCAGATAGACGCCGTTCATCAGCCGCAGCGGCTTGAACTCGTCCTCGGTCAGCGCGCCGCTGCTGCGGCGGTCGACCTGATCGCTGAACTCCGCAATCCGCTCGCGGACCAGGGCGGCGTCGAACTCGTCGTAGCGGTACATCAGGCGGTCTCGTTTCGAGCGGCGAAGTCGAGGCTGTGGCCGACGGTGGGGCCGACCGAGCGTATCCGCTCTTTCAGCCGGTCACGGCCCGAGGGCGCGCCTCCCTCGACCTCGATCAGATAAGGATTGACGAAGACGGCCGGGCGCGACTGGGCCTGAGCCAGGGCGGCGTCGGCGGCGGCGTCGTCTAGCGGACGGGCGGCGTCGATGGCCTCGACCACGGCGTCGGCCTCGCCCAGATAGATGACGCGGCCGTCGTTCAGGCGGTTGGCGGTCAGCAGCTTCATGCGGCGGCCTCGATCAGGGCGCGCTCATCGCTGGCGACGGCCAGGGCGGCGGTTTCGCCGATGAACAGCAGGGCGGGGCCGGTCAGGTCCATGCGCGCGACCAGGGCGGCCAGATCGTCGAGCCGTCCTTTGAGCGTGTGCTGATCCGGGCGGCTGCCGTTCTCGACCACGGCGACGGGGGTGGCGCCGTCGCGACCGGCGGCGATCAGGTTCGACGCGATCTCGGCGGCTTGGCCGGCGCCCATGTAGACGGCCAAGGTGTGGTTCGGCGCCGCCAGCCGAACCCAGTCGGCGGCTTGCCCTCCCGGCTTGGGCTGGCCGGTGACGAAGGTCACGGCCTGGGCGTGATCGCGGTGGGTCAGGGGCAGACCCACGGAGGCGGCGCAGGCGAGGGCGGCGGTGATGCCGGGTACGACGATGGCCTCGATCCCGGCGGCGCGCACGGCCTCCAGCTCCTCGCCGCCGCGACCGAAGACGAAGGGGTCGCCGCCTTTCAGGCGCACGACGCGGTGGCCGGCGCGAGCTTCCTCGATCATCAGCTGTTCGATCTGGTCCTGCGGCACCGAATGGTCGCCGCGCGCCTTGCCGACGTAGATGCGCCGAGCGTCGCGGCGGGCGCGATCCAGCACCTCGGTTGAGACCAGCTTGTCGTGGATGATGACGTCGGCGTCCTGCAGCGCGCGCAGGGCCTTGAGGGTCAGAAGTTCGGGATCGCCGGGACCGGCGCCGACGATGTGGACCATGCCTTGAGCGACCTCATCACGGGGCGCGGCGGCGACGTTCAGCAGCCGGACCATCTCGCGGCGGGCCTCGGCCATGCGGCCGTCGGCGGCCAGGTCTGCGGCGGGACTGCGGAAAGCCTTCTCCCAGAAACGGCGGCGGGCGAGGAAGTCGGGGATCGACTCCTTCACCGCCCCGCGCAGTTCGCCGGCGAGTTTGGCGACCGAGGCAACGCCCTGCGGCAGGACGGCTTCGATACGCGAGCGCAGATCGCGGGCGAGGATGGGGGCGTTCCCGCCGGTGGCCACGCCCACGACGACGTCGTCGCGGTCGATCAGGGCGGGGGTGTGGAAGTCGCTGAAGCCGGGCTGATCGACGAGGTTGACCTGTGCGCCGGCCTTGCGGGCGACCTCAGCGATGCTGCGAGCCAGGGCGATATCGCTTAAGGCGATGAAGACCAGTCGAGCGCCGTTCAGGTCGCCGGGCTCGGGAATGCGGGCGTTCGGCGTCGGCGCGGCGGGCGGCGTTTCCAGCGCGGCGGGCAGGCCGTCCGGGGTGAACCAGACCAGTTCGGCCGGGCTGCTCAGGAACAGGCGCAGCTTCGCCAGCGCCGGTTCGCCCGCCCCGACGACGACGACTTTCGCCCCTTCCAGGGGGATGGATGCCAGAAAGACGCGCATCGGCCTTGTTCCATGATCTGCTGTCTTCCGCCCTCATGTTTGCGTGGCGGCTCGACATTCAGCATCCGTCGTGCACGATCCTTCCACAAACCAGATTGTCTTCCCCGTTCTGATAGGTTTTCTACAAGCGCATGGTTCGACCGCTTTTGCCCCTCAACGCCCTGCGTGCTTTTGAAAGCGCGTCGCGGCACCTCAACTTCTCGCGGACGGCGGACGAGCTGTCGGTGACGCCGGGGGCTGTCAGTCAGCAAATTCGCCTGCTGGAGGAGATCATCGGCGGGCCGCTGTTCACGCGAGAAGCGCGGGGGCTGCAACTGACGGAGCTGGGGCGGGCGGCGACGCCGCTGCTGCGCGAAGGGTTCGAGCGACTGATGGACGCCTCGGCCATCCTGCGCGAACCGCCGTTGAACCGGACGGTGGCGATCAGCGTGGCGCCGTCCTTCGCCTCCAAATGGCTGATGCCGCGCATGGACGATTTCCATGCGGCCCACCCGGACATCGAGGTGTGGATTTCGGCGGACATGGAGCCGGTGACGGTGGGCAAGGGCAAGGTCGATCTGGCCATCCGCTATGGCCCGGGCGAATATCCCGGCCACATCGTCGAGCGCCTGCTGACCGAGACGGTCATTCCGGTCTGCTCGCCCGCCCTGATGGAAGCCCCGCATCCGATCCGCACGGCTGAGGACCTGACCCGGCACACCCTGCTGCATGATATGTCGGAGGACGGCGACGCTTCACGGCCCGATTGGGCCATGTGGCTGAAGGCGCGGCACGCGAGCCACGCCGACGCCAGGCGCGGCTCGCGTTTTGACCAGTCCAGCCTGCTGATCGAGGCGGCGGCGGCGGGGCGGGGCGTCGCCCTGGCCAAGCGGACACTGGCCCAGGCGGACCTCGCCACTGGGCGTCTGGTCGCGCCCTTCCCGGACGGCAGTCAGGTGCTGGGCTTCGCCTATTTCGTCGTCCTGCCGAGGGACCGTCCCGTGTCGCCCGGAACCAGGGCCTTTGTAGCCTGGCTGAAGAAGCAGGCGATCGACTACGACAACAATCTGGACCAGCTTTAAAACCGCTCGCAGATTTTCTGCACGCTCAGAACAGGATTGATCGTTTCATCGGCGGACGCCGCCCGCCCTATGACAAAGGCCTTCAAGCAGGAGGTCGGTCGTGAGCGAAGTCGCAGTTCTGGAACGTGCCCGTGTCGCGGCGCCCGCGCCCTGGAGCCCGCAGCGGGTGCGCTGGGTTCGGCGCTGGACCGATCATCTGTTCAGCTTCGCCATCGACAGGCCTGAGGATTTTCGTTTCCGCTCGGGCGAGTTCGTCATGATCGGCCTGCCGTCTCTGGACGGAGCGGGAAAGCCGACGCTGCGGGCCTATTCCATCGCCAGTCCGTCGTGGTCGGACGAGCTGGAGTTCTTCTCCATCCGGGTTGAGGACGGGCCGCTGACCTCGCGTCTGGTCGACATCCGGCCGGGCGACGAGGTGCTGCTGGGCAGGAAACCGACCGGAACCCTGGTGCTGGACGCGTTGAAGCCAGGGCGTCGGCTGTTCCTGATCGGCACCGGCACCGGGTTGGCGCCCTGGCTCAGCGTGGCGCGCGATGCCGAGACCTATGAGCGGTTCGAGCAGGTCGTGGTGACGCATACGGTGCGTCAGGTCGCGGACCTGGCCTATCGCGACTTCCTGCAGACGGAGCTGTTCGAGGACCCTCTGGTCGGCGAGATCGCGCAGGGGCGGCTGACCTATTATCCGACGGTGACGCGCGAGGCGTTTGAGCGCCCGGGCCGGATCACCGACCGCATCACCAATGGCGCCTTCTTCGAGGATCTGGGTCTCGAAGGTCGGTTCGATCCGGCGTTGGACCGCGTCATGCTGTGCGGCTCGACGGCCATGATCCGCGAGGCGGCGGCCCTGCTGGAAAGCCATGGGCTGAGTGAAGGCTCAAACGCCGATCCCGGCGACTATGTGCTGGAACGCGCCTTCGTCGGCTGACCGCGCAGTTTTTCTATCGGCCGGCGCGAGATCATATCGTTCGACGCGGACCGGCCCTCCACGCTTCAACCATCCTTCGTTTCCCGACGATCAGTGAGGACCGCAGCCTATGCAGGCGACCGTCGAAAAGCAGAGAGACGCCACGGCGCGTCGCCTCTTGCCCCCGCATCTGCGCCAGCTTGAGGCCGAGGCGATCGAGATCCTGCGCGAGGTCGCGGCGACCGCGCGCAACCCGGTCATGATGTATTCGATAGGCAAGGATTCGGGCGCCCTGCTGCACCTGGCGGCCAAGGCCTTCTATCCGGGCTCCCCGCCGTTCCCGCTGCTGCATGTCGATACGACATGGAAGTTCCGCGAGATGATCACCCATCGCGACCACGTGACCGGCCTCTATGGCGCGCGGCTGCTGGTCCACACCAACCACGAAGCTTTGGCGCGCGGCGTCAGCCCCATCTCCTCGGGCTCATCGGTCCACACCCAGGCGATGAAGACCGACGCCTTGAAGCAGGCGCTTGACCTGCACGGTTTCGACGTCGCCATCGGCGGCGCGCGTCGCGACGAAGAGAAGTCGCGGGCCAAGGAGCGCATCTTCTCATTCCGGGGCGCGGATCACAGCTGGGACCCGCGTCGTCAGCGGCCAGAGTTGTGGCGGCTGTGGAACTCGAATCTGGGACCGGGTGAAAGCCTGCGCGTCTTCCCCCTGTCGAACTGGACCGAACTGGACGTGTGGGAATACACGCAGGCGGAGGGCATTCCGGTCGTGCCGCTGTATTTCTCGGCCCTGCGCCCTGTGGTGGTGCGTGACGGCGCCCTGATCGTGCGTGACGACGAGCGTTTGCCGTTGAGGGAAGGCGAAACGCCCGAACTGCGCCGCGTTCGCTTCCGCTCCCTGGGCTGCTATCCGCTGAGTGCGGCGGTGGAATCCGACGCCGACAGCCTCGACGCCGTCATCCGCGAACTGCGCACCAGTCGGCAGTCCGAGCGTCAGGGGCGGCTGATCGACGCTGATGAGACCGCCTCGATGGAGCGCAAGAAGCGCGAGGGCTATTTCTGATGGACGGCGCTGTAACGGCTTTCCCGCCCCAGACGCGCAGGGCCCAGCGCGATCTGCTGCGTTTCCTGACCTGTGGCTCGGTGGATGACGGCAAGTCTACTCTGATCGGCCGCCTGCTGTTCGAGACGGGGCAGGTGCCGGAGGACCAACTGGCGACGCTGGAACGCGACTCGCGACGCTTCGGCACGGACGGCGCGAACCTCGACTACGCCCTGCTTCTCGACGGGCTGGAGGCCGAGCGCGAGCAGGGCATCACCATCGATGTGGCCTATCGCTACATGTCGACGGCGCGCCGCAGCTTCATCGTCGCCGACACGCCGGGGCATGAGCAGTACACTCGCAACATGGCCACCGGCGCCTCGACTTGCGACGCGGCGGTCGTGCTGGTCGATGCGGTCAAGGGCGTGACGGCGCAGACGGCGCGCCACAGCCGGATCGTCGCCCTGTTCGGCATTCGTCACCTCATCCTGGCGGTGAACAAGATCGACCTGGTGGCGGACGATCCCTCGGCGTTCGAGCGGATACGCGACGCCTATGCCGAGCTGGTCGCCGGTCTGGGCTTCAGCTCGGTGACGACTATTCCGGTCAGCGCACGCCGGGGCGACAACCTGACGACGCGGTCGCCCGCCACCCCCTGGTACGATGGCCCCAGCCTGATCCAGGCGCTGGAGGACCTCCCTGTCGCTGACACCGGCGCCGACAGGCCGTTCAGAATGTCGGTCCAGTACGTCAGCCGGCCGCACGCCGACTTCCGCGGCTATGCGGGGACCATCACCTCGGGCGAGGTCGCGGTCGGGGACGCCCTGGTGGTGTGCCCCAGCGGTCAGGCGGTGACATTGGCGCGTATCCTTGCGGGTGATGTCGAGGTCGCAGCCTGCCGCGCCGGCGACGCCGTGACGCTGGTGCTGGCCGAGGAGGTCGACGTGGCGCGCGGCGATGTTCTGGCTCACGCGACCGACAGGCCAGCGGCCTCGGATCGACTGGATGTGCGACTGGTATGGATGGGGGAGCGGTCGTTCGATCCCGCTGTTCGCTATCAGGTCAAGCTGGGCACGCGAACCTTGCCGGCGCTGCTGACGCTGTCGGGCGAGACGCCTGCGCTGGCCCCCAATGAGGTGGCCGACGGCCGGCTGACCGTACCGACGCCGGTCGCGGTCGACGCCTTCCGCGACGACCCGGCCCACGGTGCTTTCATTTTGATCGACCGGCGTAGCGGCGTCACGGTCGCCGCGGGCGTGATTACAGGCGTGTCGGATCAGGCGGCTCATATCCATCCCAGCCCCGCCGCCGTTTCGCGCGACGCCCATGAACTGCTGAACGGCCATCGCGGCGGGGTGGTCTGGCTGACCGGGCTGTCGGGTGCGGGCAAGTCGACTGTTGCTCAGGCGCTGCAACAGAGCCTGCACGGGCGGGGCTGCCGCACGGTGCTGCTGGACGGCGACAACCTGCGTCACGGCCTCAATCGTGATCTGGGTTTCTCTGACGCGGACCGGACCGAGAACGTGCGTCGGACAGGGGAGGCGGCGCGGCTGTTCGCCGACGCGGGGGTGATCGCCATCTGCGCCCTGATCTCGCCACGCCAGGCCGACCGGGACGCGGTGCGGGCGCGATTTGACGACGGCCGTTTCGTCGAAGTCTTCGTGGAGGCGTCGCTGGAAAGCTGCCGCGCTCGCGATTCCAAGGGGCTTTACGCCAGAGCCTCGGCCGGTGTGATCGCCGACTTCACCGGAGTTGCGGCGCCTTATGAACCGCCGACCACGCCCGACCTGATCGTCGCCACGGAACAGGTGTCGCCGTCTCTGGCGGCCGATAGGGTTCGTCGTCTTCTCGAAGAGCGCGGCTGGCTCTAGTCCGCCGCTGCCGGAGCGTTTTCAGCCTTGACCTATCTCGTCACCGACGCCTGCGTGAAATGCAAGTTCATGGACTGCGTCGAAGTCTGCCCAGTGGACTGCTTTTACGAAGGCGAAAACTTCCTCGTCATTTCGCCCGACGACTGCATCGACTGCGGGGTGTGCGAGCCGGAGTGTCCGGTGGACGCTATCGTCGCGGACGCGGTCGACGATCCGGATGGGAAGTGGCTCCGGATAAACGCTCACTATGCTCAGGTATGGCCCAACATCACTGTAAAGGGCGTGCCGCCCGCCGACCGCGGCGATTACGAGCGTGAAACCGGCAAGTTCGAGAAGTACTTCAGTTCCAGACCCGGCCAGCGAGAGCCGTAGCGGCTGCATGCTATTGCACCCGGCTCGGCGGTTTGAGCGATTGGCGTTCGTTCGGTTTTTTATGAATCCGTCATTGTAGGCTTGTGGACTCGGGGTTGGGTCCGTATATCCGCCGCTCGCTTGGAGAC